>JBKJIN010000007.1:0-26270 GCA_046598425.1 Marmoricola sp.
AAAGCAATCAGCTTCGGCATAACTCTTGCGATTCCTCACGCAGATGAGTTGGACGGCCGATTCGTCGCCCGCGACGGACGATCCGGGCTGACCCGACGGACCCTTCCCGGCGGCGCCTTCGGACCTCGACTTCCTCGGCCCTGGGGGTGGTGCTCTTGCACTCTCGCATGGAGAGTGCCAACGCAATTGTTAGCACTCGACCCCTGAGAGTGCAAACGGTCCCCGGCTCAGGATCGGCGAGCACCTCGTGCCGTCGTCGGCACGGCCGCGGTCTCACGTCCCGAGGTTCTCCGCGACCAGCGCCGCGAATGCCGCACCGTTGCCCGGCAACTCCTCGAGGTACAGCCCGGGCTCGGTGACCTCCAGCTCGCTGAGCGCGAGCCGGCCGTCGTCCAGCCGCATCTGGTCGACCCGGGCGTAGTCGAGGGTGGCGCCCAGCAGCCGCTCGGCCGATCCGACCACCGCCAGGGCGAGCTCGGCGGCCTCCGGGCTGACGGCGACCGGCTCGGTTCGGCCGCCGTACTCCTCCTGTACTCGGATCTCGCCGCCCGCCGGGAGCTTCCGGACGCCGGAAACGACCCGGCCGCCGAGCACGAACACCGACGCCTCCCCCTCGGTCCGGACCGAGGAGACCAGCGGCTGCACCACCCACGGGCCCGGGCCGAGACGGGACTCGTCCAGGCCCTCTGGGCCGCCGTCGGTGCCGTCGAAGACCACCACCCCGCGCCCGCCCGCGCCGACCCGCGGCTTCACTACCGCGCGCAAACCCTGGTCGTCGGAGAACGCGGCGATCGCGGCTGGCAGGTCCTCCTCACCGTCGACCACGATCGTCGGCACCACCGGGACCCCGGTCCCGGCCATCGCCGTCAGGTAAGCCTTGTCGGTGTTCCAGGCGAAGACCTCCGCACCGTTGAGCAGCCGCGGGACCGACCGTGCCCAGGCGAGGAACTCCTCGCGGCGCAACTCGTAGTCCCAGGTCGAGCGGACGGCGACCAGGGCGCCGCCCCAATCGACCTGAGGGTCGTCCCAGGAGACCCAACGGGCGGCGAGACCGCGCGCGGCGAGGGCGGCATCGAGGGCGGCGTGCCCGGGCTCGCCGTCGGGCCAGGCCCGGCAGGTAACCAGCAGCAGGTCGTTCATCGGCACTCCTCGGTCGCCGGCTCAGCTCTTGGTGAGCCGGGCGTCCAGCCGGACGGCGCCCCAGGCGAGCAGCAGCATCAGCCCCGAGACCCCGAAGCAGTTCAGCGCGACCACGCCGTACCCGTGCTCGCCGACGTCGATGAACGGGTACGGATACCAGTCGACGAACGCACCGCGCACCAGGGTGTAGGCGAGCCACCCCACCGGAAGGACCAGGAACGGCACCAGGTCGGCCGTGGCCGCCCGGCCACGGGGCCCGACGAGCGCCCAGCTGGCGACCGCGAGCAGCGGAACCACCACGTGCAGCAGCTTGTCGGCGGCGAAGTCCCACCCGTCGAGGTCGAGCAGCGGCCGCAGGAAGAAGAAGTGCACGATGCCGCCGCCGAAGCAGATCACCACCGCGTCGAGGCGGAGGGCACGCCAGAGCCGGGTATCCCGGTCCCGGCCGAGCACCAAGGTCAGCGCGGACCAGGCGACCAGGACGTTGCTCCAGATGGTCAGGTACGACGCGAACCGCACCACCCGGGTGGACCGGCCGGGCCGGCTCGTCTCGTCCAGGACGCTATGACCCTGGTAGACGAGGACGAACTGCAGGACGACGGCGAAGGCAGCAACCAGAAAGGTCGCCAGGTGGAAGACCCGGGCGCGGTTCATGGGACCCGACCCTAGCCCTACGGAGCGGAACGTTCGTCGAGCCAGGCTTCGGTGACCTCGATCGAGATCCGGGGCTTCAAGGACCTGGCCACCCCGGTCGGTCAGCCTCCGGCGACCGCCGGGATGATCGAGAGCTGGGTGCCGGCCGGGGTCGCCGTACCGAGGCCGTCGAGGAAGCGGACATCCTCGTTGCCGACGTAGACGTTCACGAAGCGTCGGATGTCGCCACCGTCGTCCAGGATCCGCGCCTTGATGCCCGGGTAGCTCGACTCCAGGTTCTCCAGGACCGCAGCCAGGTCGGCGCCGTCGGCGGTGACCTGGGACTCACCCCCGGTGTAGGTGCGCAGGATGGTGGGGATGCGGACGGAAACGCTCATGTCTCTCCTCGGTTCAGACGATGCCGGCGGCGGCGAACGCGTCGTAGGTCGGGGCGATGGTGGCGACCGGGCCGACCCGGTCGGAGATCGCGTCCAGGGTCTTGAGGCCGTGCCCGGTGTTGATCACGACGGTCTCCAGGGAGGGGTCCAGCTGGCCGGTCTCGACGAGCTTCTTCAGGACCGCGACGGTGGTACCGCCGGCGGTCTCGGTGAAGATCCCCTCGGTCCGGGCGAGCAGCACGATCCCGTCCCGGATCGCGTCGTCGCTGACCTCCTCGATCGCTCCCCCGGTACGACGGGCGATGTCGAGGACGTAGATGCCGTCAGCGGGGTTGCCGATCGCCAGCGACTTCGCGATGGTGTCCGGCTTGACCGGGCGGATCGCGTCGACGCCGGCCTTGAACGCGGTGGCCACCGGGCCGCAGCCCTCGGCCTGGGCGCCGTAGATCTTGTAGGGCTTGTCCTCGACGAGGCCGAGCTTGATGAACTCCTGGAAGGCCTTGTCGACCTTCGTGAGCTGCGAGCCGGACGCCACCGGGATGACGATCTGGTCGGGCAGCCGCCAGCCGAGCTGCTCGGCGATCTCGTAGCCCAGGGTCTTGGAGCCCTCGGCGTAGAACGGGCGGACGTTGACGTTCACGAAGGCCCAGCCGTCCTCCTCGCCCGCGATCTCCGAGGCGAGCTTGTTGACGTCGTCGTAGTTGCCCTCGACGGCCACCAGGGACTCGGTGAAGATCGCCGAGTTCACCTGCTTAGGCTGCTCGAGGTTGCTGGGGATGAACACCACGGTCTTGATCCCGGCCCGAGCGCCCGCGGCGGCTACCGCGTTGGCCAGGTTGCCCGTCGAGGGACAGGCAAAGACCTTGGACCCGAACTCGACCGCGGCGCTCAGCGCGCACGCGACGACCCGGTCCTTGAAGGAGTTGGTCGGGTTGGTCGAGTCGTCCTTCACCCAGAGATTCGCGATCCCGAGCTCACGCCCGAGGTTGTCCGCCTTGAGCAACCGGGTGAAGCCGGGCTCGGTGTTCGGCGAGGACTCGATGTCGTCGGGGACCGGCAGCAGCGCCTTGTAGCGCCAGATGTTGGCCGGGCCGGCCTCGATCTGCTCGCGGGTGACGGCCGGGAAATCGTAGGAGATCTCGAGGGGCCCGAAGCACTCCATGCAGGCGTAGTGCGGGCCGAGCTCCTGGGTGGTGCCGCACTCGCGGCAGATCAGTCCGGTGGCATTGCCGAACGCGCCGTCGCGAAGGACAGTGCCTGCAGCAGTCTGGGTAACGTTGCTCAAAGGAGGCCTCCTTCTCATCTTCCCCAGGCCGGATTTCGACCAAGGACGGATTTGGCACCACACCCACGAATCCAAAGCCGGCGAACGATGTCGTTCGGTCCAGCGATCGGAGGCTCGTGCGGCGGTTGCCGGGACTTCAACGGGCCGTTCCCTCAGTCCCTCTCGATGAGCTGTGCTCTAGCGTAGAGAGCCGTCTCAGTATGTGCACATTGATTCCGACATACGAGACGACCCGTCTCGGCCCGCGAGCCGCTCAGGCGTGCGCCGCGACGATCCGGGCGGACAGGTCCGCCAACAGGTCCATGACGCCGTCGGGACCGTCCACGACAGCGTCGGCCAGGTCACGCAGCACCGACTCCTCGTCGGAGCCCGAGCAGACCAACAGCGTCGGTAGCCCCTGGTCGCGCAACTCACGGACCGCGTCGAAAGCCGGTACGTCGCCGAGGTCGTCACCGACGAAGACCACCCCGCCGAGCCCGCGCTCGACCACCAGTGAGTGCAGCGCGATGCCCTTGTCCATTCCGCTCGCACGGATCTCGATGACCAGTCGGCCGGGTTCTACCCCGAGGTGCCGCTCCCGGGCGGCTTCGGTCAGCACCGGGAGCAGCACCTCGAACGCGGCCCGCGGATCGGCGCAGCGACGGGTGTGCACCGCGACCGCGAGACCCTTCTGCTCGACCCAGGCGTCAGCCACGCCCGCGCGGCGGAAGAGTCGCGGCAGGTCACCGATCAGGCTCGCCAGACCGGTCGGAGGCTTGGGCGAGACCACCCGGCGAACGCTCGAGGTCCAGCGCTCGTTCCCGTACTGACCCAGCACGACCAGCTCCCGGTCCTCTGCACCGATCCGGTCACCGACCTCGTCCAGCCCGCCGAGCGCCAGGACCTGGCGCGCGGGCCGACCGGTGATCACCGCGACGGTGCCCACCAGGGCCGAGAGCTCGACCAGGAGGTCGCCGGCGCGGTCGTGGATCAGGGCGACGTCGGGGTTCTCCACGATCGGCGCGAGAGTGCCGTCGAAGTCGAGGGCGACCAGGAGGCGGCTGCCGAGGCGGGCGACCGCGTCGTACTGCTGGACGCCGGCGGCGGAGCGGAACTCCATGGGTCCACTCAATCAGAGTGGGGCGTCGGCTGACCTACTGGTAGTCGGTGGTCAGAATGACGGTGAGCCGGTCGGGGCGCATCGGCGAGATGAACGGTTTGATCCGCTTGATGCCGAGATCCTTGGCGAGCAGGGCGGCGGCGGCCTTCATCGACGGCCCGTAGTAGACCGTGCTGGTGTCGACCGAGCCGACCCAGTTGTCGGTGTTGATGACCGTCCAGCCGGCCTTCTCGGCACGGGTCGCGGTCTTGCCTGCGAGCCCGCGGGTGTTGGTGTTGTTGAAGATCACCAGGCTGTAGTCCTCGCGCTCGACCACCGGCGCCGGCTTCGGCGTCGGGGTGGGCGTGGGCTCCGGCTGCTCGGTGCTCTCGTTCTGCGGCCCGGCGTACTCGGTCGGCGGGGTCGAGGCCGAGGACGACGGCGTTACCCGGTCCGGCGACTCGTCGCCCTGGGTCGCGACGAAGACCAGGCCGGCCAGAGCGACGACCGAGATGCTGAAGACCATCAGCCTGGTCGGCAGGACGAAGCCGTCCGCGTTGCGGCGGGACCGACGGCGCAGGGACATGACCCTTACAGCTCGAAGCCGAGTCGGCGGGCGGATCGCTGGCGCTGCCGCGCTGCGCGCAGCCGGCGGAGGCGCCGCACCAGCAGCGGGTCGTGGGCGAGTGCCTCGGGACGGTCGATGAGGGCGTTGAGCACCTGGTAGTACCGCGTCGAGCTCATGTCGAACTTCTCGCGGACCGCGCTCTCCTTGGCACCGGCGAACTTCCACCACTGGCGCTCGAAGTCGAGGATGCCCCGATCGCGCTCGGACAGGCTGCCAGCCTCGCTGGGCTGCCCAGGGCTGAGCGCTTCACTCGCGACCATCGTGGGGGACTCCTCGGGTGCTGCTGGTGGACGACGCCCATCCTAGGCGACAAACCACACGGATGTCATTCGATCCGGTCGGGCGCGTCCCGCGGGACCCGACCGGGGGCGGCTACGCATAGGGTGGAGGCGTGATCGGATCCAGTCGCCGCCGCGGGATCGCGGTCCACGGTGCACCTTCGCGGGCGGACCTGGTCATCGTTGCGAACCGCCTTCCGGTCGACCGGGTCACCGATCCCGGCGGCGCGACCTCCTGGCGCCGCTCCCCCGGCGGGCTGGTCAGCGCGCTCGCCCCGGTGATGACCAGCCAGGACGGCGCCTGGATCGGCTGGCCCGGCGACGTCGGCGAGGACCTGGAGCCGTTCGAGCACGAGGGCATGACCCTGGTCCCGGTGAGCATGTCGACCGAGGAGTACGAGGAGTACTACGAGGGCTTCTCGAACGCGACCCTCTGGCCGCTGTACCACGACGTCGTCGCCAAGCCCGCCTTCCACCGGGAGTGGTGGGACGCCTACGTCACCGTGAACCGACGCTTCGCCGAAGCCGCCGCCGAATCCGCCGCCGAGGGCGCCCTGGTCTGGATCCAGGACTACCAGCTCCAGCTGGTGCCGGCGTTCCTGCGCGAGCTGCGCCCGGACCTGCGGATCGGGTTCTTCCTGCACATCCCGTTCCCGCCCGCCGAGCTCTTCTCCCAGGTGCCGTGGCGACGCGAGCTGCTCGAGGGCCTGCTCGGCGCCGACCTGGTCGGCTTCCAGCTCTCGGGCGCGGCCCAGAACTTTATCCGGCTGGTCCGGCAGCGGGTCGGGCACAAGACCCACCGCGACTCGGTCTACCTCCCCGACGGCCGAGTGGTGACCGCCAAGGCCTTCCCGATCTCGATCGACACCGCCCAGTTCGAGAAACTCGCCCGGTCCGCGCCGGTCCAGGCGCGTGCCGCCCAGATCCGCGAGGACCTCGGCAACCCGCGCCGGATCTTCCTCGGCATCGACCGCCTCGACTACACCAAGGGCATCTACGCGCGGCTGCGCGCGTTCAGCGAGCTGATCCACGACGGGCACTTCACCGTGGAGGACGCCACCTTCGTCCAGGTCGCCAGCCCGTCGCGCGAGCGCGTCGACCAGTACCGGATCCTGCGCGACGACATCGACCGACTGGTCGGCCACATCAACGGCGACCTGGGCCGGATCGGCCGCCCGGCCATCTCGTACCTCAACGCCTCGTTCCCGCAGGCCGAGATGGCCGCCCTGTACGTCGCCAGCGACATCATGGTCGTCACGCCGTTCCGCGACGGCATGAACCTGGTCGCCAAGGAGTACGTCGCCTGCCGCTACGACGAGGACGGCGCCCTGGTGCTCTCCGAGTTCGCCGGCGCTGCCGAGGAGCTCCGGCAGGCGTACCTGGTCAACCCCTACGACATCAACGGGATGAAGGCCCAGATGCTCGACGCCTACCAGGCCGAGCCGAAGGAGCTGGCCCGGCGGATGCGGGCGATGCGTCGTACCGTCGCCGAGAATGACGTGGACAACTGGGCCTCGAACTTCCTCCACGACCTCGCAGCGGCCCGGCCCGGGCACGTGAAGAACCTGAAACCGGCGCGCCGGACCTAGTCGGCATCACCTCGCACCTCCTACGCTGCGCGAATGAGCAGGAAAGTACTGAAGGTCAACGACTCCGCCTGGCTGTACGCCGAGTCGCACCGAACCCCGATGCAGGTGGCGATGCTGGCCACCTTCGCCGTACCGGAGGACCGGCCCGACTTCGTCCGCGACCTCGTCGCCCAGTGGCGCGAGGTGCGCGAGTACCAGCCGCCGTTCAACTACCTGCTCAAGGCGACCCCGGTGCCGAGCTGGAAGGAGCTCGGCTCCGAGGACATCGACCTCGACTACCACTTCCGGCACTCCGCGTTGCCGAGCCCTGGGTCGCAGCGCGAGCTCGGTGTCCTGGTCTCGCGCCTGCACTCGGCCAAGATGGACCGCCGCTACCCGCTCTGGGAGTGCCACATCATCGAGGGCATCGAGGACAACCAGTGGTCGATGTACATGAAAGTTCACCACTCGCAGATCGATGGCGTCGGCGGCGTCCGGCTGCTCAAGCGGATCATGAGCATCGACCCGGACGCTCGCGAGATGCTGCCGCCGTGGGCAGTGGGTACCAGCGGTCCTGACCAGTCCGGCATCCCGCCAAAGGAGAAGCTCCCGGTCCCCGAGCCGCGCAGCTCCTTCTCGCTGCGCTCCGCCGCCTCGAACGGGTCGGCGGTAGCTGGCTCGCTCTCCCGCACGTACGGAGAAAGCATGCTCGGCGCCCAGGATGAGGGCCGCGCCGTCCCGTTCCGCGCGCCCAAGACGCTCTTCAACGGTCGCATCCACACACCGCGCCGGTTTGCCACCCAGCACTACTCGGTCGACCGGATGCGCACGGTCGCGAAAGCGACCGGCGGCAGCCTCAACGACGTCTTCCTGGCGATCTGCGGCGGAGCACTGCGGCGGTACCTGGTCGAAGCCTCGGCGCTGCCCGACCAGTCCCTGATTGCGAACGTCCCGGTCTCCGTGCGCGACGACGCGGAGGCAGGCGTCGGCAACGCGATCACCTTCCTCTACTCGAGCCTGGGCACCGACCTCGACGACCCGGTGGCGCGGATCCGCGCGATCCAGGACTCGACGCGGCTCGGCAAGGAACGGCTGCCTGCGGTCGACGGCCTCGCGATGGACGCCTACACCGCCGTGCTGATGGGCCCGTTCCTGAGCCAGGCGATCCTCGGCTTCGGCGGCCGCGGCAGGCCGGCCTCAAACGTGGTGATCTCGAACGTTCCCGGACCGAACGAGCCGCGGTACATAGACGGGTCGCGGCTGCTCGAGATCTACCCGGTCTCGCTGCTCTTCAACGGCCAGGCACTGAACATCACCGCGGTCTCCTACGACGGCGAGTTCAACATCGGCTTCACCGGCTGCCGCGACTCGATCCCGTCACTGCAGAAGATCGCGGTGTACGCCGGCGAGGAGCTCGATGAATTGGAACAAGCCCTCGGGCTCCCAGCCGGCAGGTGAACCGCGATCAGAAGAGGCTCACGCGGATCGAGCGCCTCGCAGCACCGTGCCGTGGTTCCCATCAGCCCGGGACCTGACCAGCAGCAGCCCGAAGGTCATCAGCACGGCACCGGTCGCCACGATGCCGATCTCCTCGCCCAACCAGACAGGGTCGGTCTCCCCGACGATGCCCACGGCTACGCCTTCGATCACCAGGTAGCTGACGACCCAGACGAACAGACCGGCGATGGCCGCGAGGACCCGCAGCGCGACGTTCCGGCCGAGGGTCACGGCGACGCCGAGAGCGGCCAGACCCAGTGCCATCAGCGCCACGGCCGAAATATAGAGGGCGGCTGTGGACGTAGCGGCCACACCCGAGGTGGCACCATCGGTCGCCGCAATCACGACGAACTTGATCACCCAGCAGAGGCCCCCGGCAGCCAGTGCAGCGGCGGCGGGGCGGAAGAGTTTCGATGACGTATTCATAGGACCGACGCTAGAGACGGTCCCGCCACCTGCGCATCGACCGGGCGGCGGGTTCTGCCTCCACCGCGTGGTGGATTCGCGCCGATCGATTCCGGTCTACGTTGGGAGCCGTGAGACTCCGCGCGCGTGCCTGGGACACACTCGTTCTCGTTCTGGTGGTCACGGTGCTGCTCGAGGTGTTGGCGACCGACCAGGACGTTCCGCTCGGGCTGGCCGTGCCCGTCGGCCTGGCGATGACTGTGCCGTTCCTCTGGGGGCAGCGTCGGCCGCTGCCGGTGGTGGGCATCGTGCTGGGTGTCTGGCTCGCGCAGGCGCTCTCCGGCAATTGGCAGCAGGAACCACAATCGGAACTCCTACCGGCGTGCGTGGCCTTCTGGTGCCTCGGGGCGTACGTCGGCCCGCGGCAGTCGCGGTGGGCCTTCGGGCTCGCCTTCATCGCCCTGGTCGTGCACCAACCCGACGACGTCATTGTCCTAGGCCCCCTGATGACGGGTGTCTACGCGGCCGGGCGGTTGATGCAGTCGCGGGAGGACCTGGCCGCCGCGCTCCTGCTGGAGCGTGCGCAGGCCGAGCGCTACGCGGTCGCCGAGGAGCGGGCGCGGATCGCTCGCGAGCTTCATGACATGGTCGGCCACGCGATCGCGACGATGACGGTACAGGCCGGCGCTGAGCGGATGGCTCTCGGAGATGCTCGGCCCGAGACCACCAAGGTGCTCCGACAGATCGAGTTGACTGGCCGGGAAACGCTGCAGGAGATGCGGCGACTGCTCGGGGTGCTCCGCGTGGACGAGGATGACGCCGTGCTGACCCCACAACCCGGGCTGGCCCAGCTCGACGCCCTCGTCGAGCGGATGGCGCAGTCCGGGCTGGAGGTCGTCGCGCGGATTGACGGCGTAGCGCGTGCTGTGCCCGCCGGCATGAACATCTCGGCGTACCGGATCGTGCAGGAAGCGCTGACCAACGTCCTCAAGCATGCCGAGGCGACCTCGGCCACAGTGCGGGTAGCAGTGGCGGACGGAGCGGTCGAAATCGAGGTCACCGACGACGGTCCGGGCGCGACCGCAGCCGAGAACGGCGCCGGACACGGACTGACGGGCATCCGCGAGCGAGTGGCTCTGTACGGCGGCTCCCTGGAGGCGGGTCCTGCGCCGGGTGGCGGATGGCGAGTGCTCGCCAAGCTGCCCAAGGAGGTGTCGTGAGCATCCGGGTGATCGTCGCCGACGACCAGCCGCTGGTCCGTGAGGGCTTTGCGGAAGATCTTCGAGATCGGCGCTGGGATCGACGTCGTCGCCGCGGTGTCCGACGGGCAGGCGGCCCTCGAGCACGCCCGGCAACTACGCCCCGACGTCGTCGTGATGGACATTCGGATGCCCGTCCTCGACGGCATAGAGGCGACGCGGGCCGTCACCCGGCTCGACGATCCGCCGCGAGTCCTGGTGCTGACCACCTTCGATCTCGACGAGTACGTCTTCGGTGCCCTACGTGCCGGCGCGAGCGGATTCCTGCTGAAGGACGCCGCGCCGGAGGTCCTGATCGCAGCCGTGCACGCGATCGCACAGGGCGACGCGCTGCTTGATCCAGCCGTGACCCGCCGGGTCGTCGAGAAGTTCGCAGCCTCGCCGGAGCCCGACCCCGATGCACCAGCCCGTCTGCACGAGCTTTCCCAACGTGAGCACGAGGTTCTTCTCCTGCTGATCGAGGGGTGCTCGAACAAGGAGATCGGCGCGCGGTTGTTCCTCGGTGAGGCGACGGTCAAGACCCATGTGATGGCGATCCTGCGCAAGCTTGACGTGCGCGATCGCATCCAGGCTGTGATCTTCGGCTACGAGTCAGGGCTCGTCCGGCCCGGCGACCGCTGACCGAGGAGTCAGGACGGGGTCTTCTCGTTGAAGGTTGCCTGCGGGTGCATCAACCGGGTGATCTCCTTGGCGAGGGTCGGTCCCAACTCG
This sequence comes from Marmoricola sp., assembly GCA_046598425.1. Lineage (GTDB taxonomy): Bacteria > Actinomycetota > Actinomycetes > Propionibacteriales > Nocardioidaceae > Marmoricola. The sequence continues at coordinate 10,881 of JBKJIN010000007.1, forward strand.
CCCCAGCCGTCCTTGTAGCCGTAGACCGAACCGAGCGACCTGGCCTCGTAGTCACCGCAGAAGATGTCGACGTCGTCGGCGGTGATCAGACCGGGGTGCGCCACCCCGACGGCTGCGGTCACCTTCATCAGCTCCTTGCGGAGCGTGGTGATGTAGTGGGCGCACCGCACCGACTTCAGCGTCGGGTCGAGGCCGTGCACGAGCCACGGGTTCTGGGTAGCGACCCCGGTCGGACAGTGGTCGGTGTGGCACCTCTGCGACTGGATGCAGCCGATCGCCATCATCGCCTCGCGGGCCACGTTGACCATGTCGGCACCGAGCGCGAAGGCGACGATCGCGTTGTCCGGCAGGCCGAGCTTGGCCGAGCCGATGAAGGTGACGTCGTCGGTCAGCCCGAGCTCGGCGAAGGTCCCGTAGACCCGGGAGAAGCCCATCCGGTAAGGCACCGCGATCGAGTCGGCAAAGATCAGCGGCGAGGCTCCGGTGCCACCCTCGCCGCCGTCGATCGTTACGAAGTCGACCCCGCGGTCGCCGCGCGACATCAACCGGGTCAGGTCGTACCAGAATTGCATCTCGCCGACCGCGGACTTGATCCCGATCGGGAGCCCGGTCTCCGCGGCGACGAACTCGACGAAGTCCAGCATGCTGTCGACATCGGAGAACGCCGAGTGCCGCGACGGGCTAGCACAGTCCTGGCCTTCCGGGATGCCGCGGATCTCGGCGATCTCGCGAGTGACCTTCGCCGCTGGAAGGAGACCGCCCAACCCGGGCTTGGCGCCCTGACTGAGCTTGATCTCGACCGCCTTCACGGGCGCCGAGTCGATGACCTCCTTGAGCCGATCGATGCTGAAGTTGCCGGCCTCGTCGCGGCAGCCGAAGTACGCCGTACCAATCTGGAGCACGATGTCCGCGCCGTTGCGGTGGTACGGCGACAGCCCGCCCTCGCCGGTGTTGTGCATACAGCCGGCCGAGGCCGCGCCCTTGTTCAGGGCGACGATCGCGTTGCTGGACATCGACCCAAAGCTCATCGCGGAGATGTTGACCACCGAGGCGGGGCGGAACGCCTTGGCGCGGCCCCGGGGCCCGCCGAGCACCTTGGCGCTCGGGATCGTCCCGGTCTTGTCGTGGTCGTCGGGCAGCTGGCTCGCGAAGGTCCGGTGCTTGATGTAGGCGTGCCCCTGGGTGTGCTCGACGTCGACATCGGTACCGAAGCCGAAGTAGTTGTTCTCCTCCTTGGAGGAGGCGTAGATCCAGGTGCGTTGGTCCCGGTTGAACGGTCGCTCCTCCTCGTTGGAGGTGACGATGTACTGCCGCAGCTCCGGACCCACCGTCTCCAGCCAGTAGCGCGCATGAGCGATGACCGGGAAGTTGCGCTTCAACGCGTGCTTCTTCTGGGTCAGGTCACGCACTGCAACAGCAGTGACGGCAATCGCTGCCCCACCGACGAGCCGACTCATCTTCATGGGCTTGTCCTACCGCCCCGGTCGCAGTGGTGTCCATCACCTGTTCCGGGTGGCGGAGCGCGTCCAGCCAGCGGACGTTGGTCGCAATCAGGCCATTGTTGGTACTTTCCGAGCATGGATCTGATCCCCAAGCCGGACCAGATCGCCTCCGCCGCCAGCAACGTCGCCCATAAGGTGTTGTACGGCGGGCTGGCCGATCTGCGCCCGATGCCCCGTACGTTGATCGACGACGGGCCGCTGCGCGAGGTCTACCACTACCGCCCCCAGAAGCAGGTCCGCGCTACCGGTGACCCGGTCCTGCTGGTCACCCCACTGGCTGCGCCGGCTATCTGCTTCGACCTGCGCCGGGACTGCTCGCTGGTCGAACACTTCGTCAAGGCCGGCCGACCGACGTACCTGGTCGAGTACGGCGAGGTCTCGTTCAAGGACCGCAACTTCGGGCTCGAGCACTGGGTCGACGAGGTCATCCCCGAAGCAATCCGTGAGGTCAGCCAACATGCTGGCGGCCGCCCGGTCCACGTCGTCGGCTGGTCCCTCGGCGGCATCTTCGCCGCCCTGGTCGCAGCGTCCGACGCCAAGCTCCCGATCGCGTCGCTGACCATCGTCGGCTCGCCGTTCGACGTCCGGGAGGTCCCGCTGGTCGCACCGCTGCGCCCGATCCTCAAGCTCACCGACGGCGGCATCGTCACCCGGATCTACCGCGCCATGGGCGGGGCTCCCAAGCCCCTGGTTCGGCGCGCGTTCCAGCTCAGCAGCGGCACCAAGCTGCTCACCAAGCCGATCGCAACCCTGCAGCACCTCGACGACGCCGAGTGGCTGGCGCAGATCGAGGCGGTCGACCGGTTCACCGCGAACATGATCGCCTACCCCGGCCGCACCTTCGGGCAGATGTACCACCGCGTGCTCAAGCACAACCAGCTCAACACCGGCAAGGTGAATCTCAGCGGCCACGAGATCAACCTGGCCGACATCACCGCGCCCGTCCTGGTCTTCGCCGGGAACACCGACGGGATCGCGCCGATCCCGGCCGTCAGGGCGGTAGTACCGCTGCTGAAGAACGCCCACGAGGTCCGGTTCGAGATCGTCCCAGGCGGTCACCTCGGGATGCTCACCGGCCGCGCCGCCCGCAGCACCACCTGGGTGGTGATGGACGAGTGGATCGGCCAGCACTCCACTCCGGACGACCGTGAAACCGCCCCGAAGAAGTCGCCGACCCGGAAGACTGCTGCCAAGAAGGCCGCTGCCAAGAAGGTCGCTGCCAGGAAGGTCTCGACCAAGAAGGCAAGCACCTCGGGGAAGGCAGCAGTGAACACGGCATCGAAGACGGATCCGCGCCCTGCCGCGGAGGTGGCGCCGGACCGGTCCGCGATCGGCTCCAACCGTGAGCGGCGGTTCTCCTCGGGCGCCTCTCGGGACCTGGCCCAGAAACGATGAAGCGCGCCCACCCGAAGGCTGCGATCACGATCGCGGCTGTCGCCCTGACCGTGCTCGCGAGCGGCTGCGGCGCCGGCGGATTCGGCTCCGACGAGTCGACCACGCGCGACCTCTCGATCAACTCCTACGTCGCCCTCGGTGACGGCTTCGCGGCAGCGCCGTACGTCGGCCGGACAACGTCGAAGGACGGCTGCCTCCGCTCCGAGGGCAACTACCCAGCACGGCTGGCCACCCTGCTCGGTGTCGACGAGCTCGTCGACGTCTCCTGCTTCGACACCGGCACCAAGGCCCTGACCCAGTCGGTCCGGTCGCCGGTCAGCAAGAAGAAGCTGGCCGCCCAGATCGACGCAGTCGACCGCGACACCGACCTGATCACGATCAGCACCGGGTTGGCCGACCATGACCTACTGCCCGGCCTGTTCAAGGTCTGTCTGACCTTCCCGCCGTGCGGCGACAGGATCCCGGTCAACGAGATCCAGACCCAGCTCGACAGCTTCGAGTCGGACCTGATCGCGGCCGTCCGCGCCATCCAGGAGAAGGCTCCGCGGGCGTACATCCTCCTGGTCGGCTACCCCCAGCTGATGCCGCCGCAGAACCCTTGCCCGGCGTTGCCCGACCTCGAGCCAGCCCAGCTCGATGCCGCCTACATCGTGCTGGGCAAGGTCAACGGAGCGATCCAGTCTGCCGCCAACCAGACCGGCAGCACGTACCTGAACGTCGCCGCGGTCACCGCGGACCACCACGCCTGCGCCGACGAGCCTTGGGTGCACGGCAAGCAGTCGATCGCCGGCAGGCAGAAGCCCTTCCACCCGCTGGCCGCCGAGCAGGAGGTCGTCGCCGCCGAGATCGCGGCTCGGGTCAAGGCCCGTTGACGGACGGCACCGGGCTACCAGCGACCCGCCATAATGGCGCCGTGGAGACCGTGACCGAACCGCGCACACGCGGCACCCGAGGGCGGAGAGCCCGGGCGTCGACGGCCGCCCTCCTCGCGGGGGCCCTGGTGACGCTGACTGCCTGCAGCGCGAGCAATCCGGACAAGGACGCCGGCGAGATCCGCACCTACGTCGCCCTGGGAGACTCGTACACCTCCGGCGTCGGCCTGGTCCCGGTCACCGACGAGACCTGCAACCGGTCCTCGCTTAACTACCCGAGCCTGATCGCCGACCGACTCGGGGTCGACGACTTCGTCGATGCGTCCTGTCCCGGGGCGTCCTCGGCGAACCTGCTCTCGGTGCAGACGACGGAGAAGGGCACCAACGCGCCGCAACTGGAGCAGGTCCCGGTCGACGCCGACCTGGTGACCATCGGCCTCGGCCTCAACGACCACGGCCTGTCCTACTACCTGCTCTACCCCTGCCTCGAGGTCAACGGGCAGGTCGGGGCCGAGTGCGACACCTACCTCCAGCAGCCGGAATCGGTCTTCGACACGGCGATCAGCGCACTGGCCGGATCAGTGCAGGCAGACCTCGAGGCAATCCGTGACCGGGCGCCGGACGCCCGGATCGTGCTGATCGGCTACCCACGGATACTCCCCGACAAGGGCGCCTGTCCCAGCGAGGTCCCGCTCCCGGCAGCCGCCGCCGTGCGGGTCCGGTACTCGTTGCGGAAGGTCAACGAAGTGATGGAGAAGGCAGCCAGGAGCGCCCGGGTCGACTACGTCGACATGTTCACCGCATCGGAGGGGCACGACGCCTGCTCGACCGACCGTTGGGTCAACGGCCAGAACATCGAGCTCGGCAAGGCGCTCGCCTACCACCCCTTCGCGTCGTACCACGCTGCGGTCGCGGCGAAGCTCGAGACCCTGCTCGACCAGACGTAGGCGGACGATGGGCGTCCTGACCGACCTGACCGCGCGCGGTCTCGTGGCTCCCGACTGGGCCGAGGAGCTGGCGCCCGTCGAGCAGGACATCAGCAGAATGGCTGAGTTCCTCCGCGGCGAACGGGCAGCAGGGCCTGGCTACCTGCCGTCCTGCGAGCAGGTCCTGCGGGCGTTCGAGCGACCGTTGGCCGAGGTGAAGGTCCTGATCGTCGGCCAGGACCCGTACCCCACCCCCGGGCACCCGGTCGGCCTCAGCTTCTCGGTGGCGCCCGACGTACATCCGTTGCCTGGGAGCCTGCGCAACATCTTCACCGAACTGGTCAGCGACCTCGGCGTGCCGCAGCCGAGCACCGGCGACCTGTCCGCGTGGGCCGATGCCGGGGTGATGCTGCTGAACCGGACTCTGACGGTCACCCCCGGGGTCTCGAACGCGCACCGCGGCAAGGGCTGGGAGCCGGTCACCGAGCGGGCGATCTGGGCCCTGGCGCACCGCGGCGGCCCGCTGGCGGCGATCCTCTGGGGCCGCGACGCCCAGTCCCTGAAGCCGGCCCTGGACCCGGTCCCCTGGGTCGAGTCGGTGCACCCGAGTGCACTCTCTGCCCACCGGGGCTTCTTCGGTTCGCGGCCGTTCAGCAGGGTCAACGCGCTGCTGGTCAGGCAGGGCGGAGAGCCTGTCGACTGGCGGCTTCAATGAGGGAACAGTCATTAGTTGTTGAATGTTGAACTAGTATGACTGCCATGACCTCGCTGCCCGTCTCCGGCCGGATGCCCGCGTTGTACCTCGGGCACGGCGCTCCCCCGCTGCTGGACGACCCGGTGTGGTCCGGCGAGCTCCGCGACCTCGCCGCCACCTTCGCGCGCCCGACGGCGATCCTGATCGTGAGCGCCCACTGGGAGTCCGCCCCGCTCACGCTGAGCGCCAGCGGACCCGGGACCGAGCTCGTCTACGACTTCGGCGGCTTCGACCCGAAGTACTACCGGATGCGGTACGACGCCCCGGACGCGAGCGCGCTGGCGACCCGGATCGCGGCGATGATGCCGGACACCGAACCGGTCCACCAGCACGCGAGCCGCGGCCTCGACCACGGCGCCTGGGTGCCGTTGCGGATCATGTACCCCGAGGCCGACATCCCGGTGCTGCAGATGTCCCTGCCGACCCACGACCCGTACCGACTGTTGACTCTGGGTAGCCGGCTGCGCGAGCTGCGCGACGAGGGCGTCTGGTCATCGGCTCCGGCTTCCTGACCCACGGGCTGCCGTTCCTCACGGAGTTCCGGATCGAGGCGTCAGCGCCCGGCTGGTCGATCGACTTCGATCTCTGGGCCGCCGACGCCCTGAAGTTCGGCGACGTCGCCGAGCTCGCGTCGTACCGGACCAACGCCCCCGGGATGCCGTACGCGCACCCGACCGTCGAGCACTACACCCCGCTCTTCGTGACCCTCGGCGCCGCCACCGACCCGGAGACCCCAGGCGACCAGGTCATCGATGGCTACTGGATGGGGTTGTCGAAGCGATCGTTGCTGGTGCGGTGAGTGCCACGGTTTCACTGGTTAACCAGTGAAACCTGTATGAAGCACACGGTGTTTCGCGTGCTCCACACAGATTTCAGGTGTTCGAGGCGTACGGCGACCCGCTCAGTTCCCGAGGATGATCTGAGCGGCCTTCTCGCCGATCATGATTGCCGGCGCGTTGGTGTTGCCGCCGGTGATCGAGGGCATGATCGAGGCGTCCGCGACCCGGAGGCCCTCGACGCCGCGGACCTTGAGGTCCGGGGTGACGACGGAGAGCTCGTCGACGCCCATCCGGCAGGTGCCGACCCCGTGGTAGATCGAGGTGGCCCGGTTGAGGATCTCGTTGCGCAGCTCGCTGCCCTGCAGGGCGATGCCCGGGTGGATCTCCTCCTTGACGTGACCGCCGAAGGCGCCGTTGGCCATGATCCGGCGGGTCATCTCGGTGCCCTCGACCAGCGTGTCCAGGTCGGAAGCCTCGGCGAGGTAGTTGAAGTCGATCAGCGGCGTCGAGGTCGGGTCGGCGTTCGACAGGCGCAACGTGCCGCGGCTCTTCGGGTAGATCAGCGAGACCAGCACTGTCATCGCGGTCCGGGGGTCGACGTCGTGCATGACCGGCTCGTCCTGGTTGGGCGAGACGTACGACCACGGCAGCATGTGCAGCTGAAGGTCGGGAACCCCGTTGACCGAGTGCGAGGTCTTCACGAAGCCGACCGACTCGAAGACCGAGTTCGCCAGGAAGGTCGTGCCCGGACGCAGAACCTCCTTGGCGATGCCCTTGGCGAAGAACCAAGGGGTTCCCTTCATCTTCGTCGACGTGGTGTGGAACGTCAGCGCGTGGAACATGTGGTCGTGCAGGTTGTCGCCGACCGGGAGGTCGGAGACGACCTGGATCCCGTGGTCCTTCAGGTGCTGGGCGTGACCGACACCCGAGAGCATCAGGATCTGCGCCGAGCCGACGAAGCCGGCCGAGAGGATGACCTCCTTGCCGGCGCGGATCGTCCGGGTGCTGCCGTCCTTGTCGGTCACGTTCACGCCGGTGGCGCGGCCGTTCTCGATGTTGACCTTGGTGACCAGCACCTCGCTCTGGAGCTCGAGGGTCGCCGGCGCGAGGTTGTGCACGTAGCCGCGCGAGGCGCTGTAGCGCAGCCCCTCGGCAGCGTTCTGCTGCATGTAGGAGATGCCCTCTTGGGAGGCGCCGTTGTAGTCGGGGTTCACCGGCACGTCGAGTTCGTCGGCGACGGCCTGGATGAACTGGTGTGTGCCCTCCTGCGGGAACTTGCAGGAGCTGATCCGGATCGGACCGCCGGCACCGCGGTAGTCGTCAGCGCCGCCCTCGAAGTCCTCTATCCGCTTGTACGACGCGTTGACCGAGTCGGCGTCCCAGCCGGTGTTGCCCTCGGCGGCCCAGGAGTCGAAGTTGGCGCGGTTGCCCCGCACGTAGACCATGCCGTTGACCGAGCTCGAGCCGCCGACGACCTTGCCCCGCGGAACCGGCATCTTGCGGTCAAGGATGTGCTTCTGCGGGACCGAGTAGTAGCCCCAGTCGACCGTCTTCTTGATCTGCGGGACGGCGTGCATCGGGCCGATCATGCCCGGCTTCCTGGTCAGGAACTTCTCGTCGCTCTTGCCGGCCTCCAGCAGGATGACCGAGTGACCTGCCTCGGCGAGACGCCCGGCGACGGCGCTACCGGAGCTTCCGGATCCAACGACGACGTAGTCGGCCTCGACGGAACGCTTCTTTGCCATGGTTTTCCTCATTCATCCGCACACGTGAGCCGAGTCACCCCCGGTCGCACAAATGTAACAAGTTCTAGTTTCTGCCGCCAGCGAAGCCCGGGTCCCGGACCCCGCAACCGGCCGGCAGTGGCAGGATCGACGGATGCGGATCCTGTCCATCCAATCCGCCGTCGCCTACGGGCACGTCGGCAACAGCGCCGCGGTGTTCCCGCTCCAGCGGCTCGGGCACGAGGTGCTGCCGGTCAACACCGTGCTCTTCTCCAACCACACCGGGTACGGCGCGTGGCGTGGGCCGGTGCTGACCGGCGCCGACGTGCATGAGGTGATCCTCGGCATCGAGGACCGGGGCGCGCTCGCCGAGGTGGACCTCGTCCTCTCCGGCTACCAGGGCAGCCCTGAGATCGCCGAGGTCGTCCTGGACGCCGTCGCTCGGGTCAGGGCAGCCAACCCGCGAGCGACCTACTCGTGCGACCCGGTGATGGGCAACGCCCGCTCTGGGTGCTTCGTCGACCCGGCGATCCCTGCCCTGATCCGCGACCGGGTGGTCCCGGCTGCCGACCTCGTCACCCCGAACCAGTTCGAGCTGGGGATCCTCACCGGGCGCCCCGAAATCGGCCGAGCCGCGTCCCTGGCGACCGTGCTCGAGGCGGCCGATGTCGTACGGCGGCTCGGCCCGTCGACAGTGCTGGTCACCAGCGTCGAGCATGCGGACCAGGCCGTAGACGCGACCAGCATGCTCGTGGTCGCCGACAGCGGCAGCTGGCACGTGGAGACGCCCCGGTTGCCGATGACGGCGAACGGCTCGGGCGACGTCACCGCCGCGCTCTTCTCGGCCCACCTGACCGCTACCGGCGACCTTGCCGACGCCCTCGCCCGGACCGCCTCGAGCGTGCACGACCTCCTCACCGGGACCCTGCTGGCCGGCTCACGCGAGCTCCGACTGATCGAGGCGCAGGAACGGTTCGTCAATCCGCGGCTGCAGTTTCCAGTCGTCCGGCTCCGGTAGCGCTCAGACCGGTTCGTGGGAGCGCCGGGTCCGGCGTCGGACGAACCGCCGATCAGCGGCGGTGAACCGCGCCTCCCGGATCCGGAGGGTGGCGCCGTCGACGGCGAGCACGTCGGCGACCTCATCGGGGTCGCGGGTCCAGGTCAGTGCTGCCGCGTAGTCCTCGAGCGGGATCAGCCGTCGGGCGGCGAGGTCGTTGGCCGCCATCTCCTGCCGGTTCTCGAAGTGGCCGCGCACCGGGTGGGTGTGACCGAGGTCCAGGTGCGCGATCGCGTGCGCCAGCGAGCACCGGGCGACATGGGGGCCGAGGGTGCTGTCGAGGAGGATCACCCGACGCATCGGGCAGAACACCTCCGCGACTAGACCGCCGAGATCGGCGTCGGCGACCAGCCAGTCCGGGTACCGACGTGCGACGTCGGTCACCGGGTCGTAGCTCAGCGCGCCCGGCCCGCCCGTTGGATCTGCCACTCGAGGAACTCCTCAACGTTGTCCCGGACCCGCGACCACTGCTGGTCGGTCAGTCCCTCGGGACGCCGGAACCGCAGCGAGTCGTCGTATTGGTCCTGATCATGGCGCCGGGCACCGACATCGACGAGCGGCTCCGGGCCGCCGGATGCGATGAGCCGCAGGGTCCCCGGGGTCCAGCCCAGGGCCCGCTCGATCTTTCCCTGGGTGCCGATCTTGGGCCAGCGCTTGCCGTTGAGGAAGTCGCCGATGGTGCCCGGGTCGGCGCCGGTCGCGGCGACAAGCTGGGTGTTGTTCCACTCCAGGTGCGCCATCCACGAGGCCACGGCGTGGGCCGCGCGCTGCTGGTTCGAGGTCTGGGCCATGGTTCCTTCGAGCTCCAAGCGCTGCAGGACTACGGTCGTCCGAGGGAACATCAGGTGCCGCGCCGTTGTACACCAGGGAACTAGACCGGGAACTTCATCCGGTTCATCCTGGATTCACCTCGAACACTCGCTCTCGAACTACCCTGTTATCCACAGATAAGACGCGTTGTTCCTTGACAAACTGCTGGCGATCTAGGAACTAACTCGGGCAGAACCGTCGAAAAAGTACGGCGGATCAGGGCGAACCGGCGGCGATCGCCCGCCTCCAGCCGAAGAACGTCACTCCGGCCAGCCAGGCTCCCAGCATCACCAGGAGCGCCACGATCCCGTGCGAGAGCGCGAACCAGCCCGTCGAACGAAGCGCCCAGGACACGCTCTGCTTCTGGCACCCGTCGGAGTCGTCGACCGCGAAGGCGGCGCACCCCTCGAAACCGCCCGGGTAGACCTCGTCCACGGGCCCTGCTCCCCCGACCACGGGCCGGAGATCGCTGGGGTCCTGCAGGCCGGCGACGCCGCCCTGCTCGTCGAGCCAGACCTGGAAGGCGACGTTCATCGCCGCATGACCGCGCTCGTTCGGATGCAGGCTGTTGTGGTGCCATTTGGTCGGGTTGAAGCGTTGCTCGGCGAGACCGCTGACCGACCTGATGCCGATGAAGTTCAGACCCGGCCGGCCGTTGTTCTTCCGATCGCAGAGCTGGAGGTGCTGGTCGGCGAGAGCAGTCACCATCGGTGCGACGTAGTGGAAGCCGTAGTCGGCGGCCACCGTCGCGATCCGCTTGTTCAGTTCGGTCAGGAACTTCCGGATAAAGGCGATGTCTCCGGAGGAGAGGTCAGCCTGGGGGCAGCCCTCCGCCCTCGCCACCGGGTCCGGGTACGGGATCACGGCGACCGGCGAGTCCTTGAACTGCTCCCGAACCTGCGCATAGGTCTGCCGGAGCCGGTTCTCGACCCGGTCGAGGTTCCCCTCGCCCCACAGCGCCTCGGGCTCCTCGTCGTTGCAGTCACCCGGCGCCAGGCAGGTCAGGCCGATCTTGGAGAACCCGGCGTCGTTGCCCCCGGCGCTGAGCACGACGAGCGCCGGGTCCGGCACCGTCTCGGCGTACGTCGTGGCCCACCGGGCGAGCTGGGTCATCCCTTCGCCGGGCTGCTCCTCCGGTTCGGGGGACCACGAGTCCTTCTCGCCATCCCGGATGTTGAAGCTGTCCGCACCCGAGCAGGCCAGAAACACCAGTCCGCGGAACCGGGTCTGGCTGGTCAGAACCGGCCACGCCGTGCTCGCCCGCCGGCACTCGTTCCCGCCACCCTGGTCGGTCCCCTCGATGAAGGTGGCGGCGCCCTCACCCGACATGTACGAATCGCCGAGCGCGACCAGGACCGGGGCCGGCGCCGACGGCACGTCGGCAAGGGGCCGGTCCTGGGCGGGGGTCACGCCTAGCAGGGCGACCGCGGCCAGCACGACGGCGATGTCGGCCAAGGTGGAGGACGAGATCGCGAGGACGAGGAGTGCGAGCAGGACCATGGCCGCCGCCGGGACCCAGGTCCCCCCGACGGCCCGGCTGACGCCGACCCCGACCGCGACGATGCCCAGGCCGGCTAGCAAACGCCCCCGGCGCAGGCTGGACCCGGACGCCGAGACCCGCCGGATCGCGTGCTCGGAGAGCAGCGAGAGGTTGTACGGGAAGCCGACTACCCCGCCCAGGATCAGCAAGAGCGGGATCGCGGTCGGAACCCGCCCCAGCAGCGCGAGACCGATGACAAGTGCGACCAGCATTGCGGCCAGGCGGCGTACCAGGGTCGCCTCGGTGACCTCGACCGCGCCCAGCGGGGTACCGGAGGCGTTCGCCAGGTCCCAGGCAACGCCGATCCGGGCCCGACGCCGCACGATCACGAACCCGATGCCGAGGTAGACGCCGATCACCCCGCCGACCAGCAGCGTCCCCGGCCAGTTCGAACGGGCGAGACTCTCCACCCAACCGAGGACCCACGGGAGGTCCTTCTCCCGCAGGGACCCGACGATCCCGCCGACGAGAGCGGCGGCGGCTCCACCCACGCAGAGCAACCGGATCAGGAAACGGGTCGGGACGGTCAACTGGCCGTCCAGCGACTCGACGTACTGGGACCGGGTCCAGAGCGTTGCCACGATCACGTAGACGGTCAGGACGACCAGGACCATGACGCGAGGGGTCCGGATCTGGGAGAGCGCCAGCATCGGCAACAGGCTCGCCCCGAAGACCAGGGTCAGGTGGATGCTCGCGGGATTCGCCGGTGGCGCCACGACCGGCGCCACGACCGGCGCCTCCACCGGGGCCGCGGCCGTCGGTCCGGCCGGCGGGGCAGGCGGCGGCCCAGCCGCCGGTGCTGGCGGGGCCGCCGCCGGCGGCGGCGGCTCGGGAGGCACCGGCCCCTGGGAGGCCATGCCTTCGAAGAATGTGCCGTGCTGCTCGTCCGATCCCGGTGCGACCATGTCCGAACCCCTTCCGCGGTGCCAGCGGACCTGATCGACGCTAGCGACGCGCGCGCGGCGGGGCAACGGTCGGCACCACCGATCTAGACGACCCGGAGCGGAGCGGAGCCGCGTGTCAGATTTGAACTGACGACCTGCTGTTTACAAGACAGCTGCTCTACCCCTGAGCTAACGCGGCATGCCGGCTGAACCGGCGGCGTCATCGTACCGACGATCCGGCCTGGGTCGGCCGCAGCGCTGCGGCCGAACCCTTCACGAACCTGCGACCTTGCGCCGGTTCCTCCGAACGCCCACACCCGCGGGCAGGTTCCGACAGCGCCGATCCGGGGGAACCCTCCGACCGGACCAGGCCATCAGGGAGGATGGTGCCGTGGACCCGCTGCTGGAGCTGCCCCATCACGACGGATCCCCCCTGTACGTCGACCAGGAGTCCGCTCCACTCGGCGCCACCGTCCGGGTCCGCGTCCGGACCAGCGCGCACCGGCCTGCTGATGCCGTCTGGCTGCGCACCGTCGAGGACGGCGAGCCGTTCTTCACCGCCTGCGAGATCGAGCGGACCGAGGGCGAGGCGGTCTGGTGGAGCGCCGCGGTCACGGTCCACAACCCGGTGCAGCGCTACCGGTTCATGGTGGTCCGCGGCGAGTCCTTCGTCTGGCTCAACGCCGCCGGAGTCTTCGACCACGACGTCACCGACGCGCACGACTTCACCCTCAGCTGCCACGACGCCCCGCCGGAGTGGGGACGGGACGCGGTCGTCTACCAGGTGTTCCCCGACCGGTTCGCCCGGTCTTCGGCAGCCGACGGGCTCCCAGTCCCGACCTGGGCGGTCCCGGCTGAGTGGACCGACGACCCGATCCACGTAGGCCCGGAAACACCCCGGCAGTTTTACGGCGGCGACCTCGACGGCATCGTCGAGCACCTGGACCACATCACGGCACTGGGCGTCGACACGCTCTACCTGACCCCGGTCTTCCCCGGCGAGAGCAACCACCGCTACAACGCCAGCACCTTCGACTCCGTCGACCCGCTGCTCGGCGGCGACGCGGCGTACCGGCGGCTGATCGACGCGGCCCACGCCCGCGGGCTGCGGGTCCTCGGTGATCTGACCAGCAACCACACCGGCGACACCCACGAGTGGTTTCTGTCCGCCGCCGACCCGGGCTCGAGCGAACGGACCTTCTACTACTTCGCCGCCGACGGCAGCCACGAGGGCTGGAAGGGTCACGACACCCTGCCGAAGCTGGACCACACCGCACCCGACCTCGGCGAACGGTTCCGGGCCGTCGTCGCCCGGTGGCTCGAGTTCGGCCTCGACGGCTGGCGGATCGACGTGGCCAACATGACCGGTCGGCGCGGCGAGCTCGATCTCGCGCACGAGGTCGCAGTTGCGATCCGACGTACGGCGGTCGAGGTCCACCCGGACGCCTTGGTCCTGGCCGAGCACGGCCACGACGCCACCGGCGACCTCGCCGGCGACGGCTGGCACGGGACGATGAACTACTACGGCTTCTCGTTCCCGGTCTGGGAGTGGCTCCGGGACCCGGAGCGACCGACGCCGAGCTTCGGGTTGCCGGTGGATCTGCCGCGCCGCGACGGGCCCGCGATGGTCACTGCGATGCGCGCGTTCACCGCGAGCTTCGGGTGGCGAGCGGTCGGCACCAGCTGGAACATCCTTGGCTCGCACGACTCGCCCCGGATCCGCACGATCACCGGGAGCCCCGAACTCCACCACCTGGCGGCCGTCCTGCAGTTCACGCTGCCGGGGGTGCCGATGGTCTTCGCCGGCGACGAGCTCGGCCTCGAGGGCGTCGACGGCGAGGACTCCCGGCGGACGATGCCCTGGGCCGACCCGGACGCGTTCGCCACCCCCACCCGCGACCTGTACGCCGCTCTGGCCGCCGTACGCCGCGATCACCCGGCCCTGCGCCGCGGCAGCCTGCGCTGGGCGCACGTCGACGCGGACTCGGTGGCCTACCTGCGCGAGCACCCGGACGGGTCAGTGCTGGTCTGCGTCTCCCGGGACGGCCCCAGACCGCTGGACCCGGCAGCGCTACCCCTGGACCTCGGCGACCGACTGCTGGCCGTCGGCGACGATAACGGACCGCGCGCGACGATCTGGCGGGTCGGCTGATGTCAGTGCGACTGCCAGGCGTCGTCGTCCGCCGTACGGCTGGTGACCGCCTTGGGTAGCTCGCCGTCGGCGAGCTGTCGGACCGAGACCGTCTCGAACACGTCGCGAAGCGCGCTCCGGCCGGCGATCCAGACATGCTGGAGGACGGCCGCCGCGTCGTTGTACTCCACCGACTCCGGACGCAGGCCGTAGACCGAGACCAGCGCCCGCAGGGCGTAGTCGGACATGGCAGTGACGCGCATCGACCAGGTCGCTCAGATCACTCGGGATTGTCGCCTTAGGCCCCGGACGATCAGGCGAACCCACGCTTCTGGGCGACGGCGTACAGGGCGATCGAGGCAGCGACCCCGGCGTTGAGTGACTCCAACGACGAGCTCATCGGCACCGAGACCAGCTGGTCGCAGGTCTCGGAGACGAGGCGGCCGAGGCCGTCGCCCTCCGAGCCGACCACGATCACCAGTGGTCCGTCGGCGAGGTCGAGGTCGGGCAGCGAGACGTCGCCGTCGGCAGCCAGGCCGATCACCATGCAGCCGGCCTTCTGGTACTCCTTCAGTTGCCGGGTCAGGTTCACCGCCTGCGCCACCGGGATCCGGGCTGCGGCACCGGCCGAGGTCTTCCAGGCCGACGGAGTCATCCCGGCGGCACGCCGCTCGGGGATCAGCACACCGTGCGCACCGAAGCCCGACGCGGAACGGACGACGGCGCCCAGATTCCGCGGGTCGGTCACTGAGTCCAGCGCCACGATCAGCGGCTTCTCACCGCGCTCCGCTGCGAGCTGGAGCAGGTCGTCGGGGTGCGCGTACTCGTACGCCGGCACCCGGGCCGCGAGGCCCTGGTGAACCGCACCGCCAGTCATCCGGTCGAGCTCGACCCGCGGGACCTCCATCAGGGAGACACCAAGCTCAGAGGTCAGGCCGAAGGTCTCCCGGAGGCGGGCATCGCGCTCAGCACCCTCGGCGACGTACACCGCAATCACCGGCATCCTGGCGCGCAGC
>JBKJIN010000081.1:0-37882 GCA_046598425.1 Marmoricola sp.
ATGTCGCCGTTGCCGAGCACGGGGATATCCACGTGGGCCACGAGGTTGCCGATCGCCTCCCAGTCGGCCTCCCCGCTGTAGGCCTGGGCAACGGTGCGGCCATGCAACGCGATCGCGGCACACCCGGACTCCTCGGCGATCCGGCCGGCGTCGAGGTAGGTCAGGTGGTCGTCGTCGAGGCCCTTGCGGGTCTTCATCGTGACCGGCACGTCGTACGGCGTGGCCGCGGTGACGGCGTGCTCGAGGATCTCGCCGAGCAGCCCGCGCTTCCACGGCAGCGCTCCCCCGCCTCCCTTCCGGGTCACCTTGGGCACCGGGCAGCCGAAGTTGAGGTCGATGTGGGCCACGCCGTACTCACCGCACAGGATCTCGGCCGCCTTGCCGACGTAGACCGGGTCGGTGCCGTAGAGCTGCACCGAGCGCACCGTCTCGAGCTCGTCGAAGACCAGCATCTTGAGCGTGGTGTCGTCGCGCTCGACCAGACCGCGCGACGTGATCATCTCGCAGACGAAGAGACCGGACGCGCCCTGGGCCCGCATCTGGTCCAGGCAGAGTCGGCGGTAGGCCGCGTTGGTGATGCCCGCCATCGGCGCGAGCACCACGGGGGTGTCGACGCGCAGGGACCCGAGGGTCAGCGACGTGGGTGCGGCAGGCATCCGCCCATTGTCGGACCTGGCGCCACGACCGCCCAAACCGACGGAACCGTCCCGAGCCTGGCTAAGCGCCGAAGTACTCCTGCGAGAAGGAGACCGTGATCCGCCCCCCGCGCGGGACCCACGGTGTCGCCCGCTTGCACGGGCCGCTCACCCCGCACCGCACCAGGGCGCGCCCCCGGGAGGTCCTGACCACGAACATCAGCTTGCCGTCGCTCTCCCAGAAGAGCGGTGCGCCGTACGGGTGCTGGGTCCGGATCGACCGGACCAGGACCCCGTTGACCATGTCGCGCACCTGGATCCGCTTGCCGTCGAAGCTGTAGCCCACGACGTAGGACCCGTCGGTCGAGACCTGGCGCGGCAGGAAGTCGGCGCTCCACTCGGCCGCGTCGGGCAGGCCCAGCGTGGTCGGGCCGTAGCCGTCTCCGGTGGCCGGCACGAACAGGATGTTCTTGCGGATGTCGGCCGCCGGGCTGGCGTCGGGAGAGATGGCCGACTTGGGCGAGCCGATCACCCAGTCCCAGGTCTTGTTGGCGGAGACGACGGCGCGGTCGCCGGTGAACGCGAGCACGCTGCCGTAGCCGTTGAAGCGCATCGACTTCTTGTTGCGGCCGTCGAGGTCGAAGACGACGGCGTAGGAGATCGCGCTGCGGTCGACGTAGAGCTGGATGACCCGGCGCCCGTTGACCCCCAGCCGCCAGGAGTACGCCGAGTGGTCGCCCACCGACCAGAACTTGGTGGCGGTGCCACCCCTCACGCGGAACAGCTTGGCGGTCAGGCCCGTGGTGTCGACGACCACCCAGCCGCGCGGGCTCGGCCCGAGCAACGAGAGCTCGCGAGCGTGCGACGCGGGGAACGGCAGGGTCTGGACCGCCCCGGACGGCAGGTGCAGGCTGCGACCCTCGAGGTAGGCGACCGCCGGACGCGGGCCCTTCGCCAACGAGGTGGCGACGACCGTCTCGCGCGACACCTCGGGCGCGGGCACGGCCGAGCCGGGAGGGACGGCGGTGAGCCCACCGGTCAGGAGCAGGGCACCGAGCCCCACTGCCAGTCGTCGGGTGCGCGTCAATGCGTCCTCCTAGTTGCCTTGGTCGCCCTTGCCCTTGTTGCCCTTGGGCTTGTCCGGGAGCGGCTTGGTGATCGTGCCGGTCCAGGTGATCGGGATGAACTCCTGCGACGGCCGGAAGCTGACCGCCTCGAGCTCGGAGCCCTCGGGGGCCAGGAAGACCAGGCACACGGTGCGCGAGTCCCCGGAACCGAACGTCTGCGGGAACGGCTTGCTGGGGCAGGGCTTGAAGGTGCCCTTGAACTGCGACGGCTCGACCAGCCGGTCGGCACTGTCGACGATGCGCAGCGGCACCGGGCGTCCGCCGAGGTCGGCCTCGCCCTCGTTGGTCAGCGTCGCGCGCACGAAGTAAGGGGTCGTCCCGGTGAACTCCGGCCCGAGCTTCCACCCCGCGAAGGACTCCTTGAACGAGGTCTTCTCGATCCGCTCGACCGTGATGTCGAGCACCCCGACGACGTCCTGGCGGGGACGGTAGGCGACCACCGCGCTGTCACCGAGCGCGAGCTCGGAGCCCTGGGCGGTCAGCTCCACGCCGTCCGGCACCGGCAGGTAGGGCGTCTCGCTCGCCGTGGCCGAGCCCGGCGTCGAGGTCGCCGTGGGTTCGGGATCAGCCTTCGGCTCGTCGTCGGGCTCGTCGGAGCACCCCGTCAGCGCCGCCGAGGACAGCGCCAGGACGGACAAGAGGGCGCCTGCACGGCGTCGTACCCGGTTCACCGCGCCATTGTGCACCTGCGACCCGATCAGCAACCGAGGAAACGCTCCGCGAAGTACGACGAGATCCGATCGAGACCGATCCGCTCCTGCGCCATGGTGTCGCGCGAGCGCACGGTGACCGCGTCGTCCTCGAGGGTCTCGAAGTCGACCGTCACGCAGAACGGCGTGCCGATCTCGTCCTGGCGGCGGTAGCGCTTGCCGATGGCGCCGGCGTCGTCGAAGTCGACGTTCCAGTACCGGCGCAGCTCCGCGGCGAGGTCGCGAGCCTTCGGCGACAGGTCGGCGTTGCGGCTCAGCGGCAGCACCGCGACCTTGACCGGCGCGAGGCGCGGGTCGAGGCGGAGCACGCTGCGGGTGTCGACGCCGCCCTTGGTGTTGGGCGCCTCGTCGACGTCGAAGGCGTCGACCAGGAACGCCATCAGCGAGCGGGTGAGCCCGGCCGCCGGTTCGATCACGTAGGGCACGTAGCGCTCGCCGCTGGCCTGGTCGAAGTAGGACAGGTCCTTGCCGGAGAACTCGCTGTGCTGGGTGAGGTCGAAGTCGGTGCGGTTGGCGATGCCCTCGAGCTCCTCGAAGTCGCGCGGGGAGAAGCCGAAGCGGTACTCGATGTCGACGGTGCGCTTGGCGTAGTGGCTGAGCTTCTCGGCCGGGTGCTCGAAGTGGCGCAGGTTGTCGGGGTCGATGCCGAGGTCGACGTACCAAGCGGTGCGCTGGTCGATCCAGTACTGGTGGACCTCCTCGTCCTCACCGGGCTTGACGAAGTACTCCATCTCCATCTGCTCGAACTCGCGGGTGCGGAAGATGAAGTTGCCCGGGGTGATCTCGTTCCGGAAGCTCTTGCCGATCTGGGCGATGCCGAAGGGCGGCTTCTGGCGACTGGAGGTCACCACGTTGGCGAAGTTCAGGAAGATGCCTTGCGCCGTCTCGGGACGCAGGTAGTGGAGCCCGGACTCGTCCTCGATCACCCCGAGGTAGGTCTTCAGCAGGCCGGAGAACTGACGGGGCTCGGTCCAGGCGCCGCGGGTGCCGCAGTTCGGGCACGCCAGGGCAGCCAGGTCGACGTCGTCGGGCGACGCCGGGGCGTCGGCCTTCTTCGAAAGCTTCTCGAAGGCCTGCTCCTGGAGGTGGTCGGCGCGGAACCGCTTGTGGCACGACTGGCACTCGGTCAGCGGGTCCGAGAACGTCGCGACGTGACCGGACGCCTCCCAGGTCTTGCGCGGCAGGATGACGCTGGAGTCCAGACCCACGACGTCCTCGCGGGACTGCACCATCGAGCGCCACCACTGGCGCTTGATGTTCTCCTTCAGCTCGACACCGAGCGGGCCGTAGTCCCAAGCGGACCGGGTACCGCCGTAGATCTCCCCGCACGGGAAGACGAAACCGCGCCGTTTGGCGAGAGAGACGACGCTGTCGACGGTGGAAGCGGGCGCCTTGGCCACGGTTCTTCAACTCCTGCTTGCTCATCGGGCACAGCGGTCGTCCGGCTGGCTGCCGGCGAGCATCACGCTGGTGCGCGAGGACCAACCTTAGCGAGCGTCGAGATCCCGCGGCACCGCGGTGTTCAGGTCACCGTCGAGCGGCTCGAAGGCGCTCGGCTCCTCGATGGCGCGGCTGAGCGTCTGCACCGCCCCCATCTTGACGTCGTACGACGACAGCGCACGGCGGTAGGAGCCCACGTCGCGCCACCGGGTCACCATCACCCACAGGTCGGGGTCGTCGACGTTGCGGCCCAGTCGACCGTCCTCCCAGCCGTCGCGGGCGGAGAGGACCGCCAGCGCACGCTCGAGGTCGGTGCGGAAGGCGACGTCGTCCGACGCGGCCCGGAACCTGTTCACGACGAGCATGCGGCCAACCTACCCAGGTTTCGAGGCTCGCTCCGCTCGCACCTCAACCATCGAGCGGAGCGAGGAAGCGCGCGGTGTAACCGGCGAACCGCTCGCTCAGGTCGTCGGCGTCCAGGCCGATGTCCTCGGCCCGGTAATCGATCCGGCCGTGCCGGTCGCGCTGGTGGCTGGCCAGGAACGCCGTCATCGCCGTCTCGACGTCGGCCGTGACCGGCTCCCCCGCCAGGTCGTAGACCCGGCTGGCCATCGCCAGGTCGTCGGCCATGAAGTCGTCGAAGCGCACGTCCATCGACGTCGCTGGGTCCAGGGAGTCCCGGTCGGCCACGACTGCGCCGAGCATCCGCTCGAGCCGGTCGGCCCAGTAGCGCGCGAGCCGCTCGACCGGCACTGGGTTCCGGTACATCCGGGCGGTGTAAGCGACCATCGTGGCCATCGACACCACCACCGAGACGGGATCGCGGTGGGTGACCACGACAGTGGCGCCGGGGAATATCTTCTGCAGGACCGGCAGCTGCTCGAGGTGCTGCGGAGACTTCAGTACCCAGCGGCGTCCACCCCGCAGGTACTGGAGCGCCTGGAGCTGGAGGCGCAGGTGGGCGTAGTGCGGGCTTTGGTCCGAGGCCAGGTAGTGGTCGCGCCAGGCGGGCACCTCCGCAATGGTCTCGAAGAACATCGTCGAGAAGTCGTTGGCGAGGAGCTGGATCTCCTCGTGCACGTGATCGGTGGTCATCTCGTGCATCCTGGCGAAGTACGGCATCGCCTCGTTCGCGAACCAGACAGCCTGGCCGGTGCGCTCGCGGCGCGGCTCGACGTCCATGCCCTCTGCCGGGTCCGGGAACGGCTCGATGCTCTCCCAGTACGGCAGCGAGCGGAATGCCGGCCCGGCGGAGAGCAGGTTGTGCAGGTGCGTCGTACCGGTGCGCGGGAGGCCGGCGATGATCACCGGCGGAAGGAGCTCGACGTCCCGGACCTCCGGGTGCCGGGCGAGCAGGTCGGTCAGGCGCAGCCGGTTCTTGAGCAGCTGGAGCAGCTGGGTGTGCAGGTTGAGAAGTCCCGCAGGGGTCAGTCCCTCGATCCCGTTCAGGGCAGCGAGCAGGACGTCGAGCCGCCCGGTGTACTCGCGCGGCCCGAAGTCACTCAGCCCGGTCTGCTCGGTTGCCAACCGGTGAAGCTGGTCGGCGTCCAGCGACAGACCCTCGGCCATCGGGCCCATTACGTCGAGGATGCCCTGGACGTCTGCCGAGAAGGTCGGCTCCCTCAGGTCGGTCAACCGCACCACGTCTGCCATCTGTCGCAACTCCTCACCTTACGTTACAGTCTGCATCGAAATGGTGGCACAGACAGCGGCGCCTGAACAGAGCCTCGGCCGACCTCGCGACCCCAGGATCGACGAGGCGGTGCTGGACGCCGTCCGGAGCCTGCTCCTCGAGGTCGGGTACGCCGGCCTGTCGCTCACCGCCATCGCCGAGCGCGCCGGCACCACCCGCCCCGCACTCTCCCGGCGGTGGGTCTCGTTGCCGCACCTGGTGCACGAGGCGGCGTTCCCCGAGTCCCTGACCCTTCCGCGCAGCGGCGCCACCACGGCGCCCGACGTCCGGTCGCTGGTCGCCGGGTCGTTGGCCGCGTTCTCGCACCCGGTCGCCCGGGCGGCCGCGCCCGGACTGGTCGCTGCGATCACCGCGGATCCGACCCTGCACCGCACGCTGTTGGAACGATTCTCCACGGCGCTCGGCGGGATCGAGCGACCGCTGCTCGACCTGGTCGCCGGCGCCGCCTTCTTCGCGCTCCTACTGCACCCCGACGACCTCACCGATGCGGGAGTCGACACCTGGGTAGACCAGATCACCGCCCTCCTCACGAAAGGCACCCCATGACCGAGACCGCCTGGGAGTCCACCGCCGCCTGGAACGAGCTGCTGGCCGGGCTCGGCGAGCTCCAGAACGCCTTCCTGACCGGGGACCGCGCGGTACGGACTGAGACCGGGGTCGTCAATGGCTACCGGATGCTCGCGACCATCCTGGGGATCGGGCTGGACATCTACCTCTACCCCGAGAAGAGCCGCCCGGTCTGGGTCGACACCGTCACGCCGTTCCGCCGCGACCGGCGCTGGGGCGGCGACAACACCGACGCGGCGTACAAGTTCGTGGTCTTCGACCCCGAGCGCACCTACCGGATCTGGGGAACCCGCAACCACAGCGCGTACTTCTCCGTCACGATCTACAACGAACCTGCACCCGGCGCCTGGTCGGACAAGGTCATCGGCGTGGTCAACGACACCGATCTGACCTTCGACGCCGACGGCAACTTCTCCTTCTACCTAGGCGCGAAGAAGCCTGAGGGGTACGACGGCCCGTGGATCCAGTTCACCCCGGACACGGCTGCCGCCCTGACCCGCGACTACCAGGCCGACCCGTTGACCGGGAACCCGGTGGAGTGGCAGATCGAGTGCCTCGACGAGCCGGACCCGATCGTTCGGTCCGACGCCGCCACGGCCCAGGCGCTGCGCTCGACGCTTAGCTGGATGCGGACCATGTTCCTAATCGTGCCGATGACGATCCGCGAACGGGTCGACGAGGACCGGTTGGGGCTGGGTCACGAGACGCCGGACGGCGTGAACACGGTGGCCGAGCCATACCGGGTGCCCGACTTCAACTTCGGCTGGTCGGCGACCGACGCCATCTACTGCTTCGGCAGCTACGACCTGGCACCCGACGAGGCGCTGGTGCTCACCTACCGCCCGCCGAACAGCTACCGGTTCTGGAACTTCATGCCGTGGACCGAGTACATGGCCGGGCACAACGCCGCCGACGGAAAGACCTCGCTGAACAACCACACGGCCGTCGCGAACAGCGACGGCACGATCACGATCGTCGTCTCCCGCACGCAGTTGGACCACCCCAACGCGGTGACCACCCTGGACAACCAGTGCGGGATGCTCGCCTTCCGCTGGTTCCTGGCCGACGAGGTCCCCGCCAAGCCGGTGGTGAACCTGATCAAGGCGGTCGACGCGCCGACCCGCGCGACCTAGTCCGAGTCGGATACTTGACAATGATTCTCATACTGAATGAGAATCATTGTCATGTACCGCACCTCCCGCCGTTCCCGTTCACTCAAGGTCATGCTGGCCGGCCTGCTGCTGCTCCCCCTGGTCGCCTGCTCGGCGACCGCCGACGACGGCCGACCGACCGTGGTCGTGTCCTTCTACCCGTTGCAGTTCCTCACCGAACGGATCGCCGGGGACGCCGTCCGCGTCGTCAACCTCACCGAGCCCGACACCGAGCCGCACGATCTGGACCCGTCGGTCCAGCAGATCGCCGAGCTCAGCGACGCCGACCTCGTCCTGTATGTCGCCGACCTCGCCCCGGCTGTCGACAAGGCCGCCGGCCAGAACGCTGGCGACCGGGCCGCGAACCTGGCCGCGGCTGTCGACCTCGCTGACGACGACCCGCACTTCTGGCTCGACCCAGTGCGGATGCAGCAGGCCGCCGTCGCGATCGAGAACCGGCTTGCCACGGTTGATCCCGACCATGCCGACGACTTCCGGGCCAACCTCGCAACGCTGGTCAGCGACCTGACTGACCTGGACGCGTCGTACGCCGCCGGGCTCAGCGACTGCGCCCGCTCGCTGGTGGTGACCAGCCACGACGCGTTCGGCTACCTGGAGCGCTACGGCCTGGAGTTCGCGGAGATCGCCGGCCTGTCCCCCGACGCCGAGCCGAGCCCGGCCCGGATCGCGGAGTTGCGGGACCTGATCGCCGAGAACGACATCACCACCGTCTTCACCGAGACGCTGATCAGCCCGAAGATGGCCGAGTCGCTGGCCGAGGGCGACGTCAGGACCGACGTGCTCGACCCGATCGAGGGTGTCGCCGACGGCAGTTCGGAGGACTACCTCACCCTGATGACGGCGAACCTGGCCGCACTCGAGAACGCCAACGGGTGCAAGAGTTGACCCCATGAGCACCGGCAGCGTTCTTGAGATCCGTGGAGGCGGCGTCACCCTCGGTGGCCGCCCGATCCTCCGCGACCTCGACCTGACCGTGGAGGCGGGCGACGTCGTCGCCGTCCTCGGCGCCAATGGATCCGGCAAGTCGACCTTGGTCAGATCGATCACCGGACTGCTCCCGCTCTCCGCCGGCAGTGCCCGCCTCTTCGGTCAGCCCATTGAGTCCTTCGACCAGTGGTCGCGGCTGGGCTACGTCCCGCAGCGCTCCACGATCGCCCAAGGCGTGCCGGCGACTGTCACCGAGGTCGTCTCGGTCGGACGGCTGGCGCACCGGCGCCCGTTCCTGCCCGCCCGCGCTGCCGACCGCGCTGCGGTCGCCGGCGCCCTCGAAGCAGTCGGTCTCGCCGACCGAGCCCACCACCAGGTCTCGACGCTCTCCGGCGGTCAGCAGCAGCGCGTGCTAATCGCCCGCACCCTGGCCGGCGCCCCCGAACTGCTGGTCCTCGACGAGCCCAACGCGGGGGTCGACCTGGTCAGCCAGCAGGCGATCGCCAGCACCCTGGAGCGCAGCGCCAGCGCCGGCGCGACCATCATCGTGGTGCTCCACGAGCTCGGCGCCTTGGCGCCCTTCATCCGACGCGCCGTGGTTCTCCGGGAGGGCCGGATCAGCTACGACGGCTCCCCCGACGGCGTTCAGGCGCACGACCCGCACGTGCACTGCGAGACCATCTCCGAGCCGGCGCTGCGGATCGCCCGCCTCACCGGCGTGCTCGGGGAGGACTTGCCGTGACCTCGATCCTGCTAGCCCCGTTCATGGTCAAGGCGCTGATCGCGGCCGCGGTCACCGGCCTGGCCTCCCCCGCGGTCGGCACCTACCTGGTCCAGCGCCGGCTCGCCCTGATGGGCGACGGGATCGGCCACATCAGCGTCACCGGGGTTGCGCTCGGGCTCCTGACCGGAACCTCGCCGACAATCACCGCCGTCGTCGTCGCGATCCTCGGAGCGGTCGCGATCGAGGCTCTGCGCGCCTCCGGACGTGCCTCGGGGGACGTCGCCCTCGCGCTGATCTTCTACGGCGGGCTGGCCGGCGGGCTGATGCTCGTCTCGTTCGCGGGCAACGGTGCCCTAGCGCTGCAGTCCTACCTCTTCGGCTCGATCACGACGCTGTCGACCACCGACGTCGTGGTCAGCAGCAGCCTGGCGCTGGTCGTGGTCCTGGTGAGCCTGGCGTTGCTGCCCCAGCTGTTCTCGGTCGCCAACGACGAGGACTACGCCCGCACCACCGGACTATCAGTCCCGCTCTACAACGTTCTGGTCTCGGTACTCGCCGCGGTCACCGTCAGCGTCGCGATGCGCACCGTCGGCCTGCTCCTGGTCAGCGCCCTGCTGGTGATCCCGGTGGCGACCGCCCAGCAGTTCGCCCGCGGGTTCCGGGCGACCATGCTCGGCGCGATGGTCGCCGGCCTGCTGGCCTCGGTCTCGGGCGTGGTCATCGCGGCGTACGTCGACGTACCGCCGGGCTCCACAATCGTCCTGGTGGCGCTGGCCGGGTTCGCCGTGACCGCACCGGTCGGCGTACTCCTCGGCAAGCGCCGGCTGGCCCGGGTCCCGTTCGAGATGCCCGAGGAACCCGAGGAGCAACGGGTCACCGAGCCGCACCGGCACCAGCACGGCCCGGGTTGCGGGCACGTGGCGGTCGAGCACGGCGACCACATCGACTACATCCACGACGGGCACCGGCACGCGGTGCACGGAGGACACTATGACGAGCACTGAGAACCCGGGTGAGACCGCCCTCCGCCCCACCCGGCAGCGGCGAGCGGTGGCCGCCGTCCTAGAGCAGTTCAGCGACTTCCGCAGCGCCCAAGAGGTGCACGAAGCCCTCCGCGTCAGCGGTGACACCGTCGGGCTCTCGACGGTCTACCGGGCGCTGACGGCGATGGCCGACGCCGGCGAGATCGACATGCTCCGCTCGGAGGTGGGCGAGGCCGTCTACCGGCGCTGCAGCGGCAGTCACCACCACCACCTGGTCTGCCGGACCTGCGGCGCAACCGTCGAGGTCGAGGGCCCGGCCGTCGAGAAGTGGACGCGCGCGGTCGCCACGGAGCACGGGTACACCGAGGTGAGCCACACCCTGGAGATCTTCGGCACCTGCGGAGCCTGCGCTGATTGAGGCGCGGCCGAACTGCGGGCGCCTCAAGATCTGGGGACGTCCGCGGAGAAGTCACCGGGTTTCGAGGCAGGCCGGGACGGCCTGCACCTCAACCATCGGGCAGAGGTCAGACGAGGTCCTCGGCGGCGCCGAACTTGCGGTTCCGCCGGGCGTACACCTCGATCGCCTTCCAGAGCTCGATCCGGTCGACGTCAGGCCAGAGCACGTCGGTGAACACCATCTCGGAGTACGCCGCCTGCCAGAGCATGAAGTTGCTCAGCCGCTCCTCCCCCGACGTACGCCAGACCATGTCGGCGTCGCCGACCTCGGGGACGTAGAGGTAGCGGGCGAAGGTGCGCTCGTCGATCCGGTCCGGGTTGACCTTCCCGGCGGCGACGTCCTGGGCCAGCGCACGCGCGGCGTCGGCGATCTCGGCGCGGCCGCCGTAGTTCACGCACATCGTCAGGGTGAGCACGTCGTTGTCCCGGGTCAGCTCCTCGGCCGTGCGGAGCTCGTTGATCACCGAGCGCCACAGCCGCGGCTCGCGGCCGGCCCAGCGGACCCGGACCCCGAGTGCGTGCAACTCCTCCCGGCGACGGCGTACGACGTCCCGGTTGAAGCCCATCAGGAACCTGACCTCCTCGGGCGAGCGCGACCAGTTCTCGGTCGAGAACGCGTACGCCGAGACGGCTTTCACCCCGATCTCGATCGCCCCTTTGACCACCTCGACCAGCGCCTGCTCACCGCGCTCGTGTCCGACCGTCCGCGGCAATCCTCGTTGGTTCGCCCAGCGACCATTGCCGTCCATGATCACCGCGATGTGCTCGGGCACCAGGTCGGCCGGGATCCGCGGCGGTTTCGCACCACTCGGGTGCGGTTCCGGGTGATCGACGGCGCGGCGGACCGGGGACTCACGACGGGACCTGCGCACAGCCCGAAGCCTAGGGCAACCCGGGATCAGCCGGTGGCGTAGGGCAGCGAGCGCAGCCCGCGCTCCAGGTGCCAGGCCAGGTACGCCGAGATCAGTCCTCGGGCCTCCCGCCGGTCGCGGTCGGTGGCCACGTCGATCCGACCCCAGTCGCCGGAGAGCAGCGCCCCGAGCAGCGCCACGGTGGCATCGGCGGGCCGAGCCGAACCCGGAGCGCGGCAGCTCGAGCAGAGCACGCCGCCGGAGGCCGGGTGGAAGTCCCGGTGCGGACCCTCCAGCCCGCAGCGGGCGCAGCCGTCGAAGGAGGGCGCGTAGCCCGCGACCGCGAGCGAGCGCAAGACGAACGAGTCCATCACGTCCGAGCCCCGGTGCTCCCCCGCCGCCATCGCCCGCAGCCCGCCGACGAGGAGCTGGTACTGCTGGACCGACGGCTCGCGTTCCTCGACCACCAACCGTTCGACCGTCTCGACCATCACCGACGCTGCGGTGTACCGGTCGTAGTCCGCACCGATCGCCTCCCCGAACGGCGATCGGGTCACTGCCTGGGTGATGGTGTCCAGGTTGCGGCCCTCGGCGAGCTGCAGGTCGACGTGGGTGAACGGCTCCAGGCGCGACCCGAACCGCGACGAGGTACGGCGCACACCCTTGGCCACCGCGCGCACGATCCCGCGCTCACGGGTGAGCAGCGTGATGATCCTGTCTGCCTCCGCGAGCTTGCGCGTGCGGAGCACGACCGCTTCGTCGCTGTAGAGGGGCACCGGGACATTGTCCCACCCCGGCTCAGCCGGGACGGGCGACGCGCGGGCCGGCCAGCGGCACCCTGACCTCGAAGGTGGTCCCGACACCGACAGTGCTGCTCACGTCGATCGACCCGCCGTGGGCCTCGATGATCGTCTTGGAGATCGCCAGACCGAGCCCCGTGCCCGGGATCGCATCGACCTGCACCCCCGGGGACCGGAAGAACTTCACGAAGACTTCCTCGAGCTCCTCCGGCGGGATGCCCCGCCCGGTGTCGCTGATCCGTACGACGGCGTCCCGCCCCTCGCGCTGCACGTGGCCGCTGACCAGACCGCCCTTTGGGGTGAACTTGATCGCGTTGCTGAAGATGTTGTCGATCACCTGCGAGAGCCGCTCGCTGTCCCCCTGGATCTCGAGGATCGCGCGCCCCTCGGTGAAATCGAACTCGAGGCCTGCGCGGTGGGCCGCATTCTCCGCTTCGACAGCCGACGCCCGAACCACCGACGCGAGCGAGATCCGTCCGAGGTGGAGCTCGGCCTTGCCGAGCTTGAGTGCGTCCGAGAGCAGGTCGTCGACCATGCGGTGCAGGCGCCGGGCGTTGCGCTGGACCGTGAGCAGGAACGGCTTGGCTTCCTCGGGGATCTCGTCGACGTCCTCGAGCAGGACGTCGACGTAGCCGACGATCGAGGTCAACGGCGTCCGGAGCTCGTGGCTCACGGTGGCGACGAACTCGTCCTTCAGCCTCGCGGCGGTCATCAGCTCGGTGATGTCGTGGTAAGCCAGCACAGCCCCGTCGAAGGTGCCGCCCGGAGTGAAGAACGGCGAGATCGACACCGCGAACGCCTGTCGGCTGCTGGGGTCGTCGCCGACCCAGATCAGGTAGTCGCGCAACGTGTCGCCCTGCATGGCCCGCCAGGTCGGGAGCTCGGCCTCGGTGAGCGCGGTGAAGCCGTCCGGACCGAAGGTGCGGCCCTCCTCGTCCAGCGACTCGCGGCCTTCACCGACCGTCTCGAGGAAGCGTTGGTGCCGGGGATTGACCGAGTGCACCCGGCCGTGGCGGTCCAGCGCCACCAGCCCGACGTCGACGCTGTTCAGGATCGCCTCGTTGAAGCGGCGCTGGTCGGCGCTGTCCCCGACCGCACGCTCCAGCATCCGCTGCGCGTCGGCAGCTTCGGCCACCTTGCTCTGCCACATCTCGGCGGTCACGGCGACCACCAGGGCGCAGATCACGGCAACGACGATCTGCAGGCCGGTCCCGACCAGGACCGCCGACGGGTCGTCACGGACGAGCATCGGTACGACGAACGCCACCGCCGCGGCGAAAGCAGCCGTTAGCATCCCCCGGCGGCCGAACTGGAGGCCGAGCCAGATCGCCGGGAACACGAGCATCGCGGCAGCCGAGCTGTCCGGGTCCGCCTCGAGCAGGCCCAGTCCGGCGATGTCCAGTGCCGGCACCAGCAGGCTGATGCCGTCCCGGACCACCCCGAGGCCGATCGCGATCGCGACCACCGTGACGAAGCCGATCACGGCCAGACCAGCGACGTAGGACCCGTCCAGCCCGGGCTCGCCGTGCAGACGCAGGTAGGTCACGTCGAGGAGGACCGGCACCAGGAACAGGTACTGGGCGACCCGCGGGTCGGTCTGCTCGCTGCCCAGGAGCTGCTGGATGCCACGAATGAGGGCCGATTGTGAACGCATGCGATCCAGCCCCCCTTCCCAGCGGTGACGACGGTTCCCGAGCCTAGTAGCGCAACGGCGAGGCTACCCGTTCATTGGACAATTCGACCGGGCAGGCGGGCCCGGTCTCAGGACGACGCCTGGAGCCGACCGGCACCGGGAGCGTCCCAGCACCCGGTGACGAACTCGACCGCCGCCTCGTCGAGCCGTCCGGGCCGCAACCTCCACTCGAGCGGGCCTCGGGCAGCGAGGAACCTGGACGCGGAGAGCTCGTCGGCGAGCATCCGGGCATCAGCGTCCGGGTGCAGGGGGTCGAGTCCGTGCCCCACCACCAGCGCCGGAACCTCGACCGCCCTGCGCTGGGAGGCCGGCGGAGCAAGCCTGCCGAAGAAGCGACCGTGGATGCTCGCAGCCATCGACGCCGGCCGCTGGTCCAGCGCGTCCAGGCCGATCCCGACCCAGAACGGCACGACCCCCCGTGGCACCGCCCGGGACAACATCCGGACGCCGCGTACGGCGAGCGGCGCGTACCGGGCAGCCAGCAGCAACGGCGTACCGGCGAGCAGACCTGCCTGGACACCGTTCTCCAGCACCGGAGCGTCCAGCAGGAGTCCGCGGACCCGGTCGGGCGCACGGACCGCCGTCTCCAGGGCCACGTTCGCGCCGAGCGAGGTCCCGCCGAGCACGGCAGCAGGTGCACCGAGGTGGTCCAGCACCGCGAGCACCTGGTCGGCGCCGTCGGTGCCGGCGTACTGCAACGGGTCGACGGGGCGGTCCGATCGGCCCTGGCCGAGCAGGTCGAGGGTGACCACGTGGGCTCCTGAGGCGGCGATCTTGCGCGCGAGCGGCTGATGCATTCGCCGCGGCATCAGGTGCCCGGGCAGCAGCACGACCCAGCGATCACCACCGCCGTACTCGGTGTACTCGAGGCGGTGGTCCTCGGCGAAGAACTGGCCGATGCGTTCGGAGACCAGGGTCATGCCTTCCAGACTCCCACGCGGAGCCCCCCAGGTACGGCAGAATCAGTGTGTGGAGCGGCCCGGGGATGGAACGACATCGAGGCTGATCGCCGGTGCCCTGGTGATCGCCACGCTCGGCGCGGGCGTGGTCGGCATCGCCATCACCGACAACTCCGAGGCGACCGCGGTCTGGTGGCCGGCGGCGGGAATCGGGCTGCTCACCCTGCTGGCGCTTCCACGGCGGTGGTGGCCGGCGCTGATTCCGTCCCTGACCGCGGCGTACGTCCTCGCCAACGTCCTGGCCGACCGCCCGTACGACGCCGCCGCCCTGCTCGGTCTCTCCGACATCGCCGAGACAGTCCTGGTCGCGGTCGCCATCGATCGCAGCATCGGCCGCCAACTGCGGACGGTCGCCGACCTCGGTCGGCTGCTGATCATCTCCCTCGGCGGCGCGTTCGTCGCGGCCCTGGGGATCGCGTCCACCTCAGCCACACTCCTCGGCGGCCGGTTCGGGGACACCTTGTTCGCGGTCACCAGCTCGCACTGGACCTCGGTGATGCTGGTGGCTCCTCTCGCCCTGGTCCCGCGTCAGCGGATCAGTACGCCGGTCCCGCTGGCCGGGCTGCAGGTCGTCCTGCTGCTGACGGTGACCCTGCTCGTCTTCGGCCCCGGGCAGGACCTCGAGCTGGCCTGGGCGCCGATCCCGTTCCTGATCTGGGCCGGGCTGTCCTTCGGGTACCGGGTGGTGGCGGTCGAGCTGGTCGTGATGTCCGTCCTGGTCACCGCCACGACACTGTCCGGCTGGGGACCGTTCGCCGGTCCTGAGGACGCCGGCAGCCAGGTCATCCAGCTGTACCTGATCAGCCTGGTACTCAGCAGCCTGCCGCTCTCCCTGGTCGTGCACGGGCAGACCGAGGCGACCCGGTCCGCACGGATCGCGAAGCAGCGGACAGAGGCGGTGATCGACTCCTCGAGCACCCCGATCCTGGTGACCGACAGCGAAGGCACTGTCGTCTCGATTAACCCGGCGACGACGCGGCTGACGGGCTTCGCGGCCGATGAGCTCGTCGGCCACCCGTTCTGGGAACTGCTGGTGCCTGCTCACCGGTGGGCGGCGATCCAGCGCCAGTTCACCACCCCGGAGGAATTCCCCGAACGCGGCGAGTCCGTGATCCTGACGGCCTCCGGCGGCGAAAGGATCGTGACCTATTCCAACGGCACCCTTCACGACCCGGTCGACGACACCGTCCACTACGTCCTCACCGCGACCGACATCACCTCCGAACGCGCGACCTCGCACCTGCTTCAGCACCTGCTCAGCTCCGCCACCACCGTGGCGATCCTCGGTACCGACCGCGCCGGCGCCATCACCCTGGTCAACGCGGGTGCACAGGCGATGCTTCGGATCGACAACGACGAGGCCATCCGTCGACCCTTCCTCGAGTTCCTGGATCCGGAGGAGGTGGCCGAACGCGCCGCCGAGAACGGGACCGACGACGGCTTCACGGGGTTGGTCCAGGCTGTCGACGCGGACGGCGCTCCTCAGACCCAGGACTGGACCTGGTTGCCGCCGGACGGGCTGCCGATCCGGGTGTCGATGACGACCAGTCTGATCGCCGATGCCGGCGGCCGGCCGATCGGCTACCTGTTCGTGGCCCGCGACGTCACCGAGAACCGCCGCAACCAGGAGATCTTGCAGCGTGCCCTCGAGCGGGAGCAGACGGCAGTCGATCAACTCCGTGCGTTGGACTCCGCCAAGGACGACTTCATCTCCACCGTCAGTCACGAGCTACGGACGCCGTTGACCAGCATCGTCGGCAGCACCGAACTGCTCAACGACGGACTCGCCGGGGAGCTCACACCACAGCAGCGCCAGATGATCCACGTCATCGACCGGAACGCGGAGCGGCTGCTCGTGCTCGCCGACGACCTGCTGCTGCTCGCCGCGCACGGGGCGGCGACGGTCACGATCCAGTTCGCGCCGCTCGACCTGCGCAGCGTGTTGGTCTCCAGCCACGCGACCGTGCTGCCGCTGCTCGGCCAGCGCCGCCTGGACCTGCGCCAGGAGATGCCCGAAGAGCCGGTGATGGTCAACGGCGACCCGAACTACCTCGAGCGCGCCGTGACGAACCTGCTGACCAACGCGATCAAGTTCACCCCGGACGGCGGCTCGATCCGGATCCGGACCGGGAACTCCGAGGATGGGGCCAGCTGCTTCCTCTCGGTCTCCGACACCGGCATCGGGATCCCCGCCGACGAGCTCGACAACGTGTTCATCCGGTTCTTCCGCTCCAGCAACGTCCAGCCCGACGCGATCCAGGGAACCGGACTCGGGCTTGCGATCGTGCGCTCCATCGTGGAAAGCCACCACGGCAACATCGACGTGCAGTCCGAGCCCGGCACTGGATCCACCTTCACCATCATCCTGCCGACCGCGTGAGCGACGGCGGCGCCGGCGTCAGGCCCGGTTGACCGCGGAGATGACCGCCTTCAACGAGGCGGTCACGATGTTCGCGTCCAGGCCGACGCCCCAGAGGATCTCGCCATGCACCGCGCACTCGACGTACGCCGCCGCGATCGCGTCGCCGCCGGAGGAGAGGGCGTGCTCGTTGTAGTCGAGCACCCGGACGTCCCAATCCTGCTCGAGCCCGTTGATCGCCTCGACGAACGCCGCGATCGGACCGTTGCCCGAGCCGGTCAGCTCGTGCCGCTCACCGTCGACGAAGACCACCGTGCTGAGTTGATCCTTCTCTCCCGCTGCCGAGGACGTGTGCACCGTGTCGAGCCGCAGCGGCGCCTCGCGGGTCAGGTACTCGGCCTGGAACGCGGACCAGATCTCCTCACCGGTGATCTCCTTGCCGGAGTCGTCGGTGGCCCGCTGGACGACGCGGCTGAACTCGATCTGGAGGCGACGCGGCAGGTCGAGCTTGTGCTCGGCCTTCATCACGTACGCGACGCCACCCTTGCCGGACTGGCTGTTGACCCGGATCACAGCCTCGTAGGTCCGCCCGACGTCCTTTGGGTCGATCGGCAGGTACGGGGCCTCCCACGGGACCTCGCCCACCGGGATCCCCTGCTCGGCCGCGAGCCGGTCCAGGTCCTCCAGACCCTTCTTGATCGCGTCCTGGTGGGAACCGGAGAACGCGGTGTAGACGAGGTCACCGGCGTACGGGTGTCGCGGGTGCACCGGCAGTTGGGTGCAGTACTCGACGGTACGACGGACCTCGTCGATGTCGGAGAGGTCGATCTGCGGGTCGATGCCCTGGCTGAACAGGTTCATCGCCAGCGTCACCAGGTCGACGTTGCCGGTCCGCTCACCGTGCCCGAACAGGCAGCCCTCGACCCGGTCCGCACCGGCCATCAGGGCCAGCTCGGTCGCCGCCACCGCGGTGCCGCGGTCGTTGTGCGGGTGCAGGCTGATCGCGGAGTGCTCACGGCGGGTCAGGTTCCGGCCGAAGTACTCGATCTGGTCGGCATAGGTGTTCGGCGTCGACATCTCCACCGTGGCCGGCAGGTTCAGGATGATCTCGCGACCGGCTTCGGGCTGCCACACGTCGGAGACCCGCTCGCAGACCTCGAGCGCGAAGTCGGTCGGGGTCTGGGTGAAGATCTCCGGGCTGTATTGGTAGCCGAAGTGGGTCTCGCCCAGCAGCTGCTCGGCGTACTTCATCACCCACTCGGTGCCCCGGGTCGCGATCTCGATGCACTCGGCCTCGCTCACCCCGAAGACGACCCGCCGGAACAGCGGGGCGGTCGCGTTGTAGAGGTGGACGGTCGCGTTGGGCGCGCCGACCAGCGACGAGACCGTCCGCTCGATGAGGTCCTCGCGTGCCTGGGTCAGCACCGAGACCCGGACGTCGTCGGGGATCCGGTCACCCTCGACGAGCTGACGGACGAAGTCGAAATCGGTCTGGCTCGCGGCCGGGAACCCGATCTCGATCTCCTTGTAGCCGAGCGTGACCAACAGCTCGAACATCCGCATCTTGCGGTCCGGGGTCATCGGGTCGATCAGCGCCTGGTTGCCGTCGCGCAGGTCGGTGGAGAGCCACCGGGGGGCGTGGGTAATCCTTCGGTCCGGCCAGGTTCGGTCCGGGACGGTCACCGGCTGGAAGGCGCGGTACCGGTCGAACGGCATGCCGCTGGAGGTCTGGGTGTTCCTGGTCCGACTCAGGCTGATGCCGGGGGTGCCATTAACGGGTGCAGTCTCGGTCATGGATTCATCTCTTCGCTGGGTGGTGGGTGCCGGCGTACAGAAGCACTCCGCAGCGAGGGGGTCCGACGCCAGAGATAATCTCTGTCAGACCTCGCTGCGGCAGCGAAGAAGGAGCTGGCGCATCAACATGACCCAACAAGCATAGCGGGTCCCGGCACCGGGCACACTGGAACCATGTCGAGGCTCCTGGTCGTCCACCACTCCCCGACCGGGGCGATGTCCGCGCTGACCGAGCAGGTGGTGGCCGGGGCGGGCGATCCCGAGATCGACGGGGTGGAGGTCGTCGTACGGGAAGCGCTCGCGGCGACGGCGGAGGACCTGCTCGCCGCCGACGGGTACGTGCTCGGGACGACAGCGAACTTCGGCTACATGTCCGGCGCCCTCAAGCACCTCTTCGACAGCACTTTCCTGGCCATCGGCGGCGCCCTGGACCCCACCGGCGCGGCCGGGAACAGCACTGGCTCCACCAGCGGCCGGCCGTTCGGCCTCTACGTGCACGGACGATACGACACCGTTGGCGCGGTCCGGTCGGTGCTCGCGATCACCGGTGCGCTGGGCTGGAAGCAGGGGTTCGGCGTCCTGGAGGTCCTCGGTGAGGCGACCCCCGAAAACCGTGCGGCGGCGTACGAGCTGGGCGGTACGATCGCCGCGTTGCTCGGCGGCTGAGGAGGGTCCGTGCTTCGACGCCTCATGGTGCCGGTCTGCGGACTGCTGGTCGGATCGCTGCTGGCCGGGTGCGGAAACCCGTTCCACCGCGACGACGAGTCCGACGCTCCGAACCCGCCGGCACTGGGCATCTGCCGTGACCTCACGGCCGCCGACCTGGAGAAGCCGACGAACGTCTCCGCGCACGTCCCGTGCACCGAGGACCACACCGCGCAGACCTTCGCCACCGGGCGACTCCCTGCCTCCACCGGCACCGGGTACGGCGACCGTCGGCACGGCAAGCACGTACACGCGTCCTGCCAGAAGGCGTTCCGGAAGTTCCTCGGAGCCGACGAGAGCCTGGGGATGCGCTCGCAGCTGAGCTGGGCGTGGTTCCGACCCTCCGAGCTCGGCTGGGACCGGGGCGCGCGCTGGTACCGCTGCGACGTCGTCGGTGGTCCTGCCGATGCGAGCCGGCTGCGGAACCTCCCCACCGACGTGGAGGGGCTGTTCGCGAAGGACGAGCCCGATGCCTGGGTGACCTGTGCGTACGGCGAGTCGGTCGCGACGAGCACCAAGCTCCCCTGCACCGAGAAGCACACCTGGCGCGCGGTCACCACGATCAAGGTCGGGCAGCCCGAGGACCCCTACCCCGGCGACCGGGTCGTCCAGGTCCGCTCGCGCGACTACTGCCGGGACTCGGTCGGCGGCTGGCTCGGCTACCCGCCGGAGTACGACTTCGGCTACACCTGGTTCCGCGAGGACCGCTGGGCCGCCGGCAACCGGCGCTCGATCTGCTGGGCGAAGACCACGACATGACCCTCCGGACTCGTACCGCGACCGCGATCGCCGCCCTGGTGGTCACCGGTTCAGCTCTCGCCGGCTGCGGCGGCGACGACCCGGAGCCCGAGGCGGTTCCCGCAGCGGACGCGGCAGCCGCCTCCCCCTCGCCCCAGCCGCCGAAGCGAGGCGCCTGCTACCGGCTGACGGTTGCGGACGCGATGCGTGCCACCAACAGCGCTGACCCGGTCCCCTGCACCGACCGGCACAACGCCGTCACCGTCTCAGTCGGCCGACTCGAACCGGTTCTCGACGGGCACCTGCTCGCGGTGGACTCGTCCCGGGTTCAGCGCCAGGTGGCGACCCGCTGCCGCAGGCTGGTCGACCGGCACGTCGGTGGCAGCATCGAGACCCAGCGACTCGCCCGGATCCAGGCCGTCTGGTTCAGCCCGACGCTGGCGCAGAGCGACAGGGGGGCGCTCTGGTTCCGGTGCGACCTGGTGATCGCGTCGGGCACCCGTTCGCTGGCGACCCTCCCGCGCAAGACCGCGGGGCTCCTGGACAGTGCCGGCGTCCTGAGCCGCTACGGCACCTGCGGAACCGCCGCTCCGGCGGCCACCAGCTTCTCGCGGGTCATCTGCGCAGCGAAGCACACCTGGCGGGCGCGGGCGACGGTCGCGCTGCCGCGCAGCACCCGCTACCTGGCGAAGGACGCCGGGGCGAAGGCGGACCAGCAGTGCCGGGACGTCGCCGCCCGACCTACCGGCGGGGCCGGGAAGCTCCGGTGGAGCTTCGAGTGGCCGACCAAGGCGCAGTGGGCGGCGGGTCAGCGATACGGCCTCTGCTGGACCCCTGACTGACCCACGCCGCCATCCGTGGCACCTGGCGGCGTGCTCGCCCCTCGAAGTCCGCCCCGCTCCGCGCGTAGCAGGGGACCTACTCGTTGGCCCTTCGCAGCACCGCCTGGCCATGCACCACGTCTGACGCCGTTGGTGCGACCAGGGCCTTAACGGACCGGGTGGCCGGCTGCGGTGAGCGCCTGCTTGACCTCGCCGATCCGCAGGGTCCCGAAGTGGAAGACGGTAGCCGCCAGCACGGCGTCGGCGCCTGCGTCGACTGCCGGGGCGAAGTGGTCCAGGGCACCGGCTCCCCCGCTGGCGATCACCGGGATGCTCACGGCGGCCCGGACCAGCCGGATCAGCTCGAGGTCGAACCCGTCCTGGGTGCCGTCGGCGTCCATCGCGTTCAACAGGATCTCCCCCGCGCCCAGCCGGGCTGCCTCGACGGCCCAGGCGACCGCGTCCTTGCCGGCGGACTGGCGTCCGCCGTGGGTGGTGACCTCGAAACCTGAATCAGTGCCCGCAGCACGGCGGGCGTCGACCGAGAGCACCAGGACCTGGTTGCCGAACCGGTCGGCGATGTCCGCGACGAGTTCGGGACGGCGCAGCGCGGCGGTGTTCACCGCGATCTTGTCGGCTCCCGCCCGCAGCAGCCGGTCGACGTCCTCGACGCTGCTGACGCCTCCTCCGACGGTCAACGGGATGAAGACCTGCTCAGCCGTGCGCGAGACGATCTCCATCGTCGTCGCCCGTCCCTCGTGCGAGGCCGAGATGTCCAGGAAGGTCAGCTCGTCGGCCCCCTCGGCGTCGTACACCTTCGCCAGCTCGACGGGGTCGCCCGCGTCACGGAGCTCACGGAAGTTGATGCCCTTGACCACCCGGCCGCCGTCGACGTCCAGGCATGGGATGACGCGCACCGCGAGCGTCATGAGCTAAACCGCTCCGGCCAAGTCAGCCGCAGCGCGTCCTCGAGGGTGAAGCGACCCTCGTAGAGCGCAGTGCCGATGATGGCGCCCTCGACCCCGACCGCGACCAGGTTCATCAGGGCTTCCAGGTCGTGCAGCTCGGTGATCCCCCCGGAAGCGACCACCGGTCGGTCGGTGACGCTGCAGACGTCGGTGAGCAGCTGGAGGTTCGGGCCCTGCAGCATCCCGTCCTTGTTGACGTCGGTGACCACGTACCGGGCGCAGCCCTCGGCGTCGAGGCGGGTCAGCACTTCGTAGAGGTCGCCGCCGTCGCGGGTCCAGCCACGGGCGGCGAGCGTGGTGCCCCGGACGTCGAGGCCGATCGCGACCCGGTCGCCGTACGTCGCGATCGCCGAGGCGCACCACTCCGGCTGCTCGAGCGCGGCGGTACCGATGTTGACCCGCCGGCACCCGGTGGCCATCGCGGCGGCGAGCGACTCGTCGTCGCGGATGCCGCCGCTCATCTCCACCTTGATGTCGAGGCGGCCGACGATCTCGGCCTGGAGCTCGCGGTTGTTGCCACGTCCGAACGCCGCGTCGAGGTCGACCAGGTGCAACCACTCCGCACCGGC
The DNA here is from genome assembly GCA_046598425.1 of Marmoricola sp. Taxonomy (GTDB): domain Bacteria; phylum Actinomycetota; class Actinomycetes; order Propionibacteriales; family Nocardioidaceae; genus Marmoricola. The sequence goes on from JBKJIN010000081.1 coordinate 22,692, forward strand.
TTCCTGCCACCGCAGCGCCGCCTCGATCGGGTCCCCGAACTTCTTCTCGGACCCCGCAACGCCCTGGACGAGCTGGACGGCGTGACCGTCGGCGATGTCGACGGCCGGCAACAGCTCGAGGTGGCGGGAGGTGGCTTCTGACACGGGGGAACTCCTGGAGCTAGAGGGCGAACGCGGCGATGACGGGGAAGGCGAGCAGTGCGATGACCAGAGCGGCCAGTCGGGCCGCCCAGTCCGGTCGAGCGATCCAGACGAGGACCTGGAGTAGGACCAGGGCCGAGACGATCAGGTTGAGGCGGGTCCGACGCCGACGAGCCAGGATCCCGGTGGGCTGACCGATGGAGCCGCCCGGGGTCAGGCTGGACAGCCGACGCGACCAGGCTGCGCGGCGTTCCCGCCGACGGGCCGTCCGGGCGTTCGCGGCTGCGCGGGCCTCCGAGCGTTCGGCTTCCTCGCGCTCGCGCGCCTCGCGGCGGCGTGCACGTTCCTTGCTCACGACCGGGATCCGTTCACAGCGAGCCGACCCAGTTGGCCAGCAGCCGGGCACCGGCGTCGCCGGACTTCTCCGGGTGGAACTGGGTAGCGCAGAGCGGACCGTTCTCGACCGCCGCGACGAACCGGTCGCCACGTTCCTGATCAGGCCCGGTCTCGGCCCAGGTGACCAGCGGGGCCCGGGTCCGGTCGTTGGTCACCAGGGTCCAGTGGCGGACGGCGTAGGAGTGCACGAAGTAGAACCGCTCGTCCGTGACGCCGTCGAAGAGCATCGTGCCGTCGGGGACCTCGATGGTGTTCCAGCCCATGTGCGGCACAACCGGTGCCTGCAACCGCTCGACTGTCCCGGGCCACTCGGCGCAGCCCTCGGTGGTGACGCCGTGCTCGACGCCGATCTCGAAGAGCACCTGCATGCCGACGCAGATCCCCAGGACCGGAAGTCCGCCGGCGAGGCGGCGGCCGATGATCGCGGGCCCGTTGACCGCAGTCAGCCCGGCCATGCAGGCGGCGTACGCTCCGACACCCGGGACGACGAGACCATCGGCATCGAGCGCAGCCTGCTTGTCCGCCGTCAGGGTGACCTCGGCACCGGCCCGTTCGAGTGCTCGCACGGCCGAGCGGAGGTTCCCCGAGCCGTAGTCCAGGACGACGACCGACGGGGTGGTCTTCTGCGACACGCCTACAAGGTCCCCTTGGTCGAGGGCACGCCCGTCTCCCGCGGGTCGAAGGCGACCGCGTCCCGCAGCGCGCGGGCGACCGCCTTGAACTGCGACTCGACGATGTGGTGCGGGTCGCGACCCGACAGCACCCGGACGTGCAGGGCAAGCTGCGCGTGGTGCGCGAGCGTCTCGAAGACGTGCCGGGTCAGCGACCCGAGGTAGGCATCACCGATCGAGACGAACTGCTGCCCCTCGGGCTCGCCGAGGTGCACGCAGTACGGCCGACCGGAGACGTCCACGGCGCACTGCACGAGAGCCTCGTCCAGCGGGACCAGGGAGTCGCCGAAGCGCCGAATGCCGGCCTTGTCCCCGAGCGCGATCCTCAGGGCGTCGCCGAGCACGATCGCGGTGTCCTCGACGGTGTGGTGGGCGTCGATGTGGGTGTCGCCCTCGGTGCGGACCGTGAGGTCGAACAGGGCGTGCCGACCGAACGCGGTGAGCATGTGGTCGTAGAAGCCAACCCCGGTCGAGACCTCGGTCCGTCCGGTCCCGTCAAGGTCGATCTCAACGAGGACCTTGGACTCCTTGGTCTCCCGCTCCAGTCGCGCAGTACGCGTGCTCATCGTCCGTCCTTCATGTGCTCAGTCTCCGTCAGCAGTGCTGTGGTTGCGTCCAGTGTGGCGGTCAGGGCGTCCCGGAACGCAGTCATTTCTTCGGGCGTGCCGATCGAGACCCGTAGCCAGCCCTCGGGACCAGTCTCGCGGATCAGGACCCCGCGATCGAGCAGGCCCTGCCAGACCGCGTGCCGGTCCACGAACCGGCCGAAGAGGCAGAAGTTGGCGTCCGAGTCCGCGACCTCGTGCCCCTGGGCCCGCAGCCACGCCACGGTGCGGTCCCGCTCACGCCGCAACTCGGCGACGTTCCCGAGGAGTTCCTCGCCGTGGCGCAGCGCTGCCGATGCGGTCGCCTGGGTGACCGCGGAGAGGTGGTAGGGCAGCCGGACGACCCGGAGTGCGTCGCAGATCTCCGGGGCAGCGGCCAGGTAGCCGAGGCGCGCTCCGGCGAGTGCGAACGCCTTGCTCATCGTCCGGGTGACGATCAGGTTCCGGTGCTCGCCGAGTAGCTCCAGCGCCGAGGGCGTGCCCTCACGGCGGAACTCGGCGTACGCCTCGTCGATGACCAGGACCCCGCCGACGGTCGCGACCTGCTCGGCCAGCGTCCCGATCACGTCGTGCGGCAGGGCGGTTCCGGTCGGGTTGTTCGGCGACGGCAGCAGCACCACCGTCGGTCGGTGCTCCGCGATCAGGGCAGCGGCGTGCTCGAGGTCGAACGAGAAGTCCTCGTGACGGCGCCCGGCCACCCAGCCGGTCATCGCGTCGCGGGCGTACTCGGGGTACATCGAGTACGTCGGCGCGAACGAGACCGCCGTCCGCCCGGGCCCGCCGAACGCCTGCAGGATCTGGAGCATGATCTCGTTGGAGCCGTTGGCGGCCCAGACCTGCTCCGGGGTGATGTCGTACTCGACTCCTGCGCCCCCGGAGGTGTTCAGGTAGGCAGCCAGGCCGGTGCGGAGCTCGGTGAACTCACGGTCCGGGTAGCGGTTCAGGGTGCTCGCGGCTTGCGCCACCGCGGTGGCGATGTCCGCGACCACCGCGGCGGAGGGCGGGTACGGGTTCTCGTTGACGTTCAGGCAGACGGGCACCTCCAGCTGGGGTGCGCCGTACGGCTCGACGCCGCGCAGTTCGTCGCGCAGGGGTGGCCAGGTCAAGCTGTGTCACCCGACCCGAGCAGACGTGCCCGCACCGCAGCGCCGTGACCCGGGAGGTCCTCGGCGTCCGCGAGGGTCATCACGTGCTCGGCGACCTCGCGGAGCGCCTCCTGGGAGTACTCGATCACGTGCACGGCTCGGAGGAACGCGCGCACCGAGAGCCCCGAGGAGTGGCAGGCGCACCCTCCGGTCGGCAGCACGTGGTTCGAACCGGCGCAGTAGTCGCCGAGCGAGACCGGCGCGAACGGACCGACGAAGACCGCGCCGGCGTTCCGCACCCGCGCGGCCACCGCAGCCGCGTCCGCGGTCTGGATCTCGAGGTGCTCGGCGGCGTAGGCGTTGACCACGTCGAGACCCTGGTCGATGTCGGCGACCAGGACGATGCCGGACTGCTTCCCGCTCAGCGCGGTGCGGATCCGCTCGACGTGCCGGGTCACCGCGACCTGCTTGTCCAGCTCGGCGTCGACCTCGTCGGCCAGGCGCAGCGAATCGGTGACCAGCACCGAGCCGGCCAGCGGGTCGTGCTCGGCCTGGCTGATCAGGTCGGCGGCCACGAAGGCCGCGTCCGCGGTGTCGTCGGCGAGCACGGCGATCTCAGTAGGGCCGGCCTCGGAGTCGATACCGACGACGCCCTTGAGCAGCCGCTTCGCGGAGACGGTGTAGATGTTGCCCGGCCCGGTGACCAGGTCCACCTTGCGGCACGGTCCGGCGCCGTAGGCGAGCATGGCGATCGCCTGGGCGCCGCCGACGGCGTACACCTCGTCGATCCCGAGAAGCTCGCAGGCCGCCAGGATGGTCGGGTGCGGCAGCCCGCCGTGGTCGCGCTGCGGTGAGCTGGTCAGTGCAATCGAGCCGACGCCGGCGACCTGGGCCGGCACGACGTTCATCAGGACGCTGGAGACCAGCGGCGCGACACCACCGGGGACGTAGAGGCCGACCCGGTCGACCGGGATCATCCGCTGGGTCACCCGGGCCCCGGGACCGAGGTCGCTAACGACATCCTGCTCGAGCTCGGCCTCGCAGGTGATCCGGAGCCGACGGATGGACTCCTCCAGCCCCGCGCGGACCGCCGGGTCTAGCTCGGCGAGCGCCCGGGTGAGCGCCTCCCGCGGGACGGCGATCTCGGCGTTCTCCACGCCGTCGAACTTGGCCGAGTACTCCTGGATCGCAGCCACCCCGCGATCCCGGACGTCGTCGCAGATCGGGCGCACGACCTGCAGCGCGGACTCGACGTCGAAGTCGGCCCGGGGCACCAGGGTGCGGTAGTCCGGGGACCCAGCAACGGACCCGGACGCCGACGCGGACCCCGCGTCCCTGAGATCGATCCTGCGCAACATGGGTTCAGTCTAGGGAAGCCCGCCCCACGACTCGGACCTGATTTCACCGCTCGGTCATCCGCCCCTGCTCACGTAGTGCCCTAACGTTGGCCGGGTGACGACGATCCCGGTCTTCCCGCTGAACGCGGTGCTCTTCCCGGGCGTGGTCACGCCGCTGCACATCTTCGAGGACCGGTACCGCGCCCTGATGCGGGACCTGCTGGCGATCAGCGACCCGGTGGAGCGGATCTTCGCAGTCGTCGCGATCCGCGAGGGCTACGAGGTCGGCGAGCACGGCATGCAGTCGATGCACCGGACCGGCACCCTGGTCCAGCTGACCGAGTCCGAGCGGTACGACGACGGACGTTTCGACATCGAGGTGACCGGTCGCCAACGGATCGTGCTGAACTCCGTCGACGGCAGCGGTGACTACCTCCGCGCCGATTGCGATCTCGTCGACGACTCCGGCGACGGCCCGGACCCCGAGATCGATCTGGAGGCGTCGAGGGCCCTGGCTGCGTTCGAGGAGTACCGCGACCAGCTCTCGGAGCTCCGTGGGGGCCCCGTCCTCGCCGGATCGATGCCGCGCGACCCGACGTACCTGTCCTACTCGCTGTCGGCCACCTGCCTGCTCAGCCAAGACGAACGGCAAGGACTCCTGGAAGCCCCCGACGCCGGCACCCGCCTGGCCATGCTCCGGCACCTGCTCCGCGAGGAGATGCGGGCGATGCGCGCCGTCCCGAGCCTTCCCGCGACCGAGGTCGCCCGGACCCGCTGGTCGCCGAACTAGGCCAGGACGTGGCACCCAGAGCACCGGTGGGGACGCCCGCGATCCTCGCCCTGGAGAAGGCCGGCATCCCCTCGGCTGCGCACGGTGGTCGACGATTCGGCCCTGGGCCACCCGCTGGTCTAGGTGAGCGGCGGGCGCCGCGGTCTGGACCTGGGGCTGTCCCCCGGCGATCTGATCTCGGCCACGGACGCGAGCAGCGCCCGGATCCGTCAGGACTGAGCCTGCCGGATCCGGGCGGGTGCGCCGGCCGCCGCGATCAGCGGGTAGCGAGCTTCAGCAGGACGTGGCTGGCGTCCCCCTCGACCCAACTGCTGATGCCGAGCGACTTCAGCGGCTCAGTGTTCTCCTTGGCGGTCTCCACGTCGGACTCGCTGACACCCTCGTCCAGGACCAGGTCGAGCAGGGCGGTCCGCCACTCGCTGTCGAAGTCCAGGTAGAAGACCGCGGCAGCCTTGTCGGCATCCGGCACGGCTTCCCGGAACTCGCCGGAGGTCCCGAGGCCGCCGGTGCCGAGGAGCGTGTCGGCGTAGTCCTCGGACGGGCTGAGCACGACCATCGAGTCAGAGCTGGTGATCCCGATTCCGACCTCGTCCTCGAGCGACATGCCCAGGGTCTCCTCGATTGTGGCGATGAGGTCTTCTATTCCGGCAGCATCGCCGTGCAGGGCGAGACCGACGGGAAGGTCGGCCGGCCCCTCGATCTCGACGAGGTCGTCAGGCGCATCCCCGCCCACCGAGAGGGTCAGCGCCGTCCCGAGCAGCGTGGTCAGGTCCTCGGGCAGCTCGAGTCCGCTGCTCTCCTCGATCTCGGCCACCAGGTCGACACCGCCGGCTTCAGCACCGCAGGAGAGCTGCTCGACGAGGTCCTGGGCGTAGTCCTTCGGTACCGCGAACCCGGCCGCGAGCGTCGTGTCGGCCGGAAGAGCGCCGATCTCGTCGCCGACCGACTCCTTCGAGCCAAACTGAGCGAACCCGCCAGCCGCAACCGACAGCTCCATGCCGCCATCGGAGAACCGGATCGTGCCGGCGAGGCCGTCGAAGTCCTCGAGCTGGTCCTTCAGCGCCGCGAACGGGTCCTCGAGGGCATCGCTGCAGTCCTCGTCAGCGGCCCGCGGCGCGGACTCGCCGGCGAATCCGCCGCCATCGGAGAACGATTCCTCGTCGAACGCCCCGTCGCCGCCGAAGCCGAGCAACTGCTCCGAAAGGGACTCGAGGCCATCGATCAGGTAGTCCGACGCGCGCTTGGCGAGGTAGAAGTTGACCACGCCCTGGTCGCCCGCCTCGTCGGTCCATTTCTGGTACTTCGCGTCGTCGGCGAGGCTCTTCTGCTCACCGGAGGCGAGCACGGCCTGGGCGTGCTCCGCGGTGTCGCTGGCGATCAGGTACTCGGTTCCGACGATGTAGCCGAGGTCCTCCTCGGCACACTCGGCCAGCTTCTCGAACCCGGCGTCGGCCTTCTTCTGGTCGGTGATCTGGAGCGCCAGGACGGGAACCGGGGTGTCGCCACCGAGATCTACCGCGGCGACCGCTGCGCGCTTCCCGATCCACGGCTTGACATCCGCGTCGAAGTCGACCCCGTCGCAGTCGATCGTCTCCTCGACGAAGAACTTGCGCAGGTCGTCGGTGGGGTCCAGACCGAGGTCCTCCTTGAGCCGGGGGAACTTCCGGATCGTCTTGAGCGCCTCGATCTTCTGACCGGCGGACGGGTCGAGATCGATGCTCAGGACCGCGACCGTCGAGACCGGCAAGACCTCAGCGGGCTGAGGGCCCCCGTCGAAGAAGACCGTGTAGACGGCGAAGGCGCCGCCGCCGAGCGCTGCCGAGACGACCAACGCCACCAGGGCGACGATCGCCGTACGCCGGCCGCGCCGGCCCTGCCCGGGGTCCGCCGCCGAGGTGGCGACGGCCAGAGACTCGGTCGGGTCGGCGCCTTCGGGCTCCGGAAGGTTCTCGGGGGTGTTCGGTTCAGACAAGGGTAGTTCCTCAGATCGACAGGGCCCGGGTCAACGGCCGACGCCGCACCCTATCGGTTCGGGGGCAGGGCGAGGCGGAGTCTTTCTTCGCGAGCCGCCCGTTCCTCACGAGTCTCGAAGAACAGCAGCGCGGCCAGGGCCCCGGCCATTGCGGCGATCGACCACACGGCGTAGATACCGGAACCTTCGACCCGCAGCTGGAGCGGCACCGTGTCCCCGACCGCGACGGTGGCCAGGACGTCATTCGGGTCGGACGGACCGAGAGCGAGCCCCACCAGGACCATGACGAGGGTGGCGACGGCCCCGCCGACTGCCACCAGGACCACGGTCAGGATCGGGTTGCGCCGTCGCCACAGGAGCAGCACCAGTCCGCTGGCGAAACCCCCGATGGCCGCGATCAGGAAGAACCAGCCGGTGGCGCCGAACTGACGGGCGAGCTCTTCCTCGTCCATCGTGCCGTTCTCCGCGGTGCGGGTGAACTCGGCCAGGGGCGTGACGAGGTCCCAGACCACGGCCCCGACCACTCCCAGCGTGGCGAACAATCCCACCACCGCGGCCGCATCGCCGAGCGCCGGTCGCAGGCCGCGGAGCACCCGTTGGGTCATCGAGACGGGCGTAGTGGGCGTGACGAGCTCCGTCATGACAGGCACCCGGGTCCGAGGAGCTGCTTGAGGTCGGCAAAGAGCGCCGGGCTCGGGGTGACCCGCAACCGGTCGGGCAGACGCATCACCTTGGTGGACTCCCTGCTGAGCAGTTTGAGACGAACCTCGGACATCCCGGGGTGGGTGGCCAGCACGTCCTTGAGCTGGTCCACGACGGCCGCAGTGCACCGGGTGGACGGCATCGAGATCACCACCGGGCCGCTGGGGCCGTCGTTCAAGTCAGGAAGGGTGACCTCCTGACCGTGCAGCTCCGGCTGATCCTTCTGGCGCGACAACCGGCCCTTGACCGTGACTATCGCGTCCTCGGTGAGGTACGTCGCCGCCAGCTGGTAGGCGCTCGGGAAGAGCAGCACGTCAATCGCGCCGTCGAGGTCCTCCACGGTGACCATCGCCCAGGTATCGCCGCGCTTGGTCAACTTGCGCTGGACCGAGGTGATCAGGCCGGAGATCGTGACGATGGAGTTGTCCGCGCGCTCCTCGTCCAGCATCAGCTGGCCGATGGTGCAGTCGGCGCTCGCGGCCAGGACGTGCTCGAGCCCGAGCAACGGGTGGTCACTGACGTAGAGGCCGAGCATCTCGCGCTCGTGGCCGAGGAGGACCATCTTGTCCCAGTCCTCGATGTCCGGAACCGTCACCGAGACCCCGAAGCCGACGCCGCCCTCGCCATCGAGGCCGTCCAGCCCCGCGAAGAGCGAGTCCTGGCCGATTGCCTCGTTCTTCTTGATGTCGACGTACTGGTCAACCGCCGCCTCGTGGATCGCCACCAGCGCCCGGCGCTTGTGCTTCATGTCGTCGAAGGCACCGGCCTTGATCAGCGATTCGATCACCCGCTTGTTGCAAACCAGCGCGGGGACCTTCTCCATGAAGTCGTTGAAGTCGACGTACCGGCCCTTCTCGATGCGTCCCAGCACGATGCCGTCGACGACGTTGTGGCCGACGTTGCGGATGGCCCCGAGACCGAAGCGGATGTCGTTACCGACCGGGGTGAAGTCGGCCGCGGACTCGTTGACGTCGGGAGGCAGAACCTGGATCTTCATCCGACGGCACTCGTTGAGATAGATCGCCATCTTGTCCTTGTCGTCCTTGACCGAAGTCAGGAGCGCGGCCATGTACTCGGCCGGAAAGTTCGCCTTGAGGAAGGCGGTGTAGTACGAGACCACGCCGTACGCCGCCGAGTGCGCCTTGTTGAAGGCGTAGTCGGAGAAGGGGAGCAGGATCTCCCAAAGGGTCTTCACCGCGTTCATCGAGTAGCCACGCTCGGTCATGCCACCGGAGAAGGTCTCGAACTGCTTGTCCAGCTCGGACTTCTTCTTCTTGCCCATCGCCCGGCGCAGCAGGTCCGCCTGGCCCAGGGTGTACCCGGCGAGCTTCTGGGCGATCGCCATCACCTGCTCCTGGTACACGATCAACCCGTAGGTCTCGCCCAGGACGTCCTCGAGCGCCTCGGCGAGCTCAGGGTGGATCGGCTCGACCGGCTCCCGACCCGTCTTGCGGCGCGCGTACTTGTTGTGCGAGTCGGCGCCCATCGGGCCCGGCCGGTAGAGCGCACCGACTGCGGAGATGTCCTCAAACTGGTCCGGCTTCATCGAACGCAGCAAGGCCCGCATCGGGCCGCCGTCGAGCTGGAAGACGCCCAGCGTGTCGCCGCGGGCGAGCAGGTCGTAGGTCGCGGGGTCGGTGAGTTCGAGCTCCTCCAGGACGACGTCGATCCCCCGGTTGGCCTTGATGTTCTTGACCGCGTCGTCGAGGACCGTCAGGTTGCGCAGCCCGAGGAAGTCCATCTTGATCAGCCCGAGCGCCTCGCAGGTCGGGTAGTCGAACTGGGTGATCATGACGCCGTCGGCAGGGCGCTTGAGCAGCGGGATCACGTCGATCAGCGGCTCGCTGGACATGATCACGCCGGCCGCGTGCACGCCCCACTGCCGTTTGAGCCCCTCGATGCCGATCGCAGTGTCGACGACCCGCTTCACGTCGGCGTCGCCGTCGTAGAGCGCGCGGAACTCGCCACCCTCGCCGAACCGCTTGTGCTCGGGGTCGAAGACCTCCTGGAGCGGGACGTCCTTACCCATCACCGCCGGCGGCATCGCCTTGGTGATCCGGTCGCCCATCGCGAACGGGTATCCCAGGATCCGCGAGGAGTCCTTGACCGCCTGCTTGGCCTTGATGGTGCCGTAGGTGACGATCATCGAGACCCGGTCTTCGCCGTACTTCTCGGTGACGTACCGGATCACCTCGCCGCGCCGACGCTCGTCGAAGTCGATGTCGAAGTCGGGCATCGAGATGCGGTCGGGGTTGAGGAACCGCTCGAAGATCAGGCCGTGGACCAAAGGGTCCAGGTCGGTGATCCGCATCGCGTAGGCGACCATCGAGCCGGCACCGGAGCCACGGCCGGGGCCTACCCGGATGCCGTTGTCCTTGGCCCAGTTAATGAAGTCCGCGACGACGAGGAAGTAGCCGGGGAACCCCATCTGGGTGATGACGCCGACCTCGAAGTCGGCCTGCTTGCGGACCGCATCGGGGATGCCCGTCGGGTAGCGGAACCGCAGGCCCTTCTCTACCTCCTTGATCAGCCAGGAGGTCTCGTCCTCCCCCGGCGGGCATCCGAAGCGCGGCATGTAGGTGCCGTTGCCCTCGGTGAACGACACGTCGCAGCGCTCGGCGATCAGCAGGGTGTTATCGCAGGCCTCGCGCAGGTCGTACTTGTCGACCCAAACGGCGCGCATCTCTGCGGGCGACTTGATGTAGTAGCCGTCGCCGCTGAACGCGAACCGCTGCCCCGGTCCGTCGCCGGCCGGGATGTCCATGGTGCTGCCCGAGTTGATGCAGAGCAGGTGTTCCTGGGCTTTGGCGTCGGCCTGGTTGACGTAGTGCGAGTCGTTGGTGGCCAGCAGTGGGATGCCGAGGTCCTTGCCCAGGGTGAGCAGACCGTCGCGGACCCGGTTCTCGATGGCGAGGCCGTGGTCCATCAGCTCGAGGAAGTAGTTCTCACGACCGAGGATGTCCTGGAAGTCCGCAGCGGCTTGGCGGGCTGCTTCGTAATTGCCGTAGCGCAGGTGGACCTGGACCTCGCCGGACGGGCAGCCGGTGGTGCCGATGATCCCGCGGGAGTGCTGCGCGAGCAGTTCGCGGTCCATCCGCGGGTGCTTGAAGAACCCGTCGCGCCAGGCTCCGGTGGAGAGCCGAAACAGGTTGTGCATCCCCTCGGTGGACTCCGAGAGCAGGGTCATGTGCGTGTACGCACCGCGGGCCGAGACGTCGTCGGGGCCGCCGTCGTAGAAGTTGGCGCCCTTCTTCTCGAACCGGGAGATGTTCGGGGCGAAGTAGGCCTCGATGCCGATGATCGGCTTAATCCCGGCTGCCTTGGCCTTGGAGTAGAACTCGTAGGCGCCGAAGACGTTGCCGTGGTCGGTCATCGCGATCGCCGGCATGCCCAGCTCGGCCGTCCGTTCGGCCATCGCACCCAGTCGGGCCGCACCGTCGAGCATGGAGTACTCGGTGTGCACGTGGAGGTGGACGAAGTTGTCGCCAGAGCCGTTCGACATGGAGCGGGGTTCACACCTTCCCGGAGGGTGGTCGGAGGAGACGCTGAGGGACTGCTGGGGCGCTGCGGGACTGCTCGGGGAAGAGGACCAGCCTACGTCGTCGCGAGCCCTCAGTCTGGCAGGCAGCACCGACACCGACCCGGGCGGTCGCCCCCTGATACGGGACGACCGGCGCGTCCACGAGGACACGCCGGTCGGCCGAGCGGGGCACGAGTCAGAGACCCCTGCCCGCCATGTTTTGGAGGCGGGCGATCCGGTCCGCGGTCGGCGGGTGGGTCGAGAACAGCTTGGAGACGTCCTGGGCGCGGAACGGGTTCGCGATCATCAGGTGACTCGCGTTCTGCAACTGCGGCGTGGGCTGGAGCGGACGGGCCGCGACGCCGTGCTCGAGCTTGTTCAGGGCACTGGCCAGGGCGAGCGGGTCACCGGTGAGCCGGGCACCGTCCTCGTCCGCGTCGTACTCGCGGGTGCGGCTGATCGCCATCTGGATCACCGACGCCGCCAACGGGGCGAGCAGGGACATCAGGATCAGCACCAACGGATTGGGACGGTCCTCGTCATTGCTGCCGCCCCCGAACATCGAGGCGAACATCATCATCTGCGCCACCGACGTGATCACGCCGGCGATGGCGGCCGCGACCGAGGAGGTCAGGATGTCGCGGTTGTAGACGTGCATGAGCTCGTGACCGAGCACCCCGCGGAGCTCGCGCTCGTCGAGCAGTTCGAGGATCCCCTCGGTGCAGCAGACGGCGGCGTGCTCGGGGTTACGCCCCGTGGCGAACGCGTTGGGCGCCGGCGTCGGCGAGACGAACAGCGTCGGCATCGGCTGGCCGGCGACCATCGAGAGCTCCCGGACGATCCGGTACATGGCCGGCTGCTCCTGCTCGGTGACCGGCACCGCGCGCATCGCTTTGATCGCGATCTTGTCGGAGTTCCAGTACCCGTACGCCGTCATCGCGACGCCGAACAGGGCGAAGATCCAGATGAACGCCATGCTGCCGGTGGACGCGCTGATCAGCGAGCCGATGGCCAGGAGTAGTCCGAAGATGCCGCCGAGGAGCAGGGCGGTCTTCACGCCGTTGTGGTGCTGGTGCATGTCTTCCTCAACGTTCGGAGGTACGGCCCGGTTCCCGGGCGTCGTGGGTCACGGACTCGTAGGCGTCCAGGGACTCGCTGATCACAGCGTGCATGATCCGGGCGATCGCATCCGCGCCGAGGCCCGGGGCGTGCGCTGCCATCCGTTCGGCGATCGAGCGCTCGCGGTCCGGGTCGCGGCCCTGCTGGCCGGGGGTCTCCTTGAAGCCCTGGACGGTCGCGGTCAGCGCGAACCGCCGAGCCAGTAGGAGCGCCAGGGCGTCGTCAACCTCGTCGATCTGAGAGCGGAGGTAAGCGACCGGGTCCAACCCCGGCCACGCCATCCGTACGTCGGGCGAGCGCTCCTCGTTCGCGGAGCCGTCGGTGTGCTCGAGCTCGACCAGGCCGTGCCGGTGGTAGAAGCCACGCGCCCCAGTGTTGCTCGCGAAGACCCAGAGGGCGAACCCCCCGCGTCGCTGCGCCTTGACCAGGTCGAGCAGCGCCGTCCCGATCCCCCGCGCCTGATGCTGCGGACCGACGTACAGCGAGTCCAACCAGTCGCCGTCCAGGACGGCGAAGCCGAGGATCTCTGCCGGCCCGTTGTCACCGGTCTCGGCGACCCAGACCTCCTTCGCGTCGGCCAGCCCGCCGAACCAGTCCCGGATCGCGGCGTCATCGTGGACCGGGGCTGGCATCGCCGGGACGCTGGCCCGCCTGGTTGCGATGTAGAGCTCCGCGATCTCGGCCAGGTCGACGGCGTCGCCCGGACGCAGGGTCAGGTCCCCGGTTAGGTCGTGGGCAGCGCCATCAGTGGGCGTCACGGACCTTCTCCAGAGCGCGGGCGAGGTCATCGGGGTAGGTCGAGGAGTACTCGACGTACTCCCCGCTGTCGGGGTGGGTGAACCCCAGCCGGATCGCGTGCAGCCACTGCCGCTCCAGGCCCAGGCGCTTGGCCAGGGTCGGGTCGGCACCGTAGGTCAGGTCCCCGACACAGGGGTGCTTGAGGGCGGCCATGTGCACCCGAATCTGGTGGGTGCGACCGGTCTCAAGCTGGATCTCGAGCAACGAGGCGAACCGGTGCGCCTCGAGCGTTTCGTAGTGGGTGACGCTGTGTTTGCCGTCCTCGCGGACGGCGAACTTCCAGTCGGACTTCGGGGCCCGACCGATCGGGGCGTCGACCGTCCCCTCCAGCGGATCGGGATGGCCCTGGACCAGGGCGTGGTAGGTCTTGTCGATCTCGCGGTTCCGGAACGCGTTCTTGAGCACCGAGTAGGCGCGCTCCCCCTTGCAGATGACCATCACGCCCGAGGTGCCGACATCGAGGCGCTGGACGATCCCCTGACGCTCGGGCGCCCCGCTGGTGGCGATCCGGTAGCCGGCGGCTCGTAGGTGACCCACGACCGTCGGACCGGTCCATCCCATCGACGGGTGCACCGCGACGCCGACCGGCTTGTCGATCACGACGATCGACTCGTCGTCGTGGAGGATCTGGATGCCTTCGACCATCTCCGCGTTGACCTCAAGCGGGTCGACGACCGGCGGGAGACTGACCTCGAGCAGCGTCCCGGGCAGCAGCCGGTCGGACTTCGCAGCGGCGGAGCCGTCGAGCTGGACCAGGCCCTGGCCAAGCATCTCGGCGGCCTTGGAACGGGAGATGCCGAACATCCGGGCGATCCCCACGTCGACCCGCTCGCCGGCGAGACCGTCCGGGACCAGCAGTGCGCGTTCCTCGGTCATCGGCTACCGGCCCCGTCCTCATCGGCCCCGTCCTCATCGGCCCCGTCCGCGGGGCGACCGGCCATCGGCACGCCCCGGAACGACTGGAGCACGATCAGTCCCGCCGCAACGTTGATGCAGATGTCGGCGACATTGAAGACCGGCCAGTTCGGGAGCTCCAGGAAGTCGATCACGTGCCCCCGCAGCGGCCCGGGTTCGCGCAGGAAGCGGTCGGTCAGGTTCCCGGCGATGCCCGCGATCAGCAGACCCATCGCAACGCCCCACAACGGCGTACGGATCTTGCGAGCCAGCACCACAGCGACCACCAGCGCCACGCAGCCGAACAGCGAGATCCACGGCGTCAGGCCGGTTCCGGCGCTGAACGCCGCCCCCGGGTTGCGGACCAGGTTGAGCCGGAGCAACGAGCCGAGGATCTCGACCGGCGCCCGGTCGGCGAGCTCCCGGACTGCCAGCGCCTTGGTCGCGGCGTCCAGCGCCCAGCCGAACGCGGCGACGCCGAGGACCAACCCGAACCGGGCTCGTGGGTTGCTGAGCCCCCGTAGGGCCAGTGCGTCGCTTGTCAGCGACGCTCCTCGCGCTGCTTGCATGTCATGCACATTGTCGCACGCGGGAACGCCATCAAACGATTCTTGCCGATCGGGTTCCCGCACACCTCGCAGATCCCGTAGGTCTTGTGGGCGATGCGGTCCAGCGCGTGCTCCGACTGCTCGAGCATGTCGCGGGCGTTGTTGACGATCGTCATCTCCTGGTCGCGCTCGAAGGTCGCGGAGCCGACGTCGGCAGTGTCGTTGCCGGCTCCTTCGCCGGCATGCCGGATCAGGTGCGCGAGGTCGCCCTCGACCTCGTCCAGCTCAACCCGCAGGCGCTTGACGTCGGCTCGCAACTGGTTGCGGACCTCGTTCAGCTCCTCCTTGGTCCACGGGTCCTCGGCCGCGAGGACGACGAGCTTGGTCTTGGGGGGCTGCTGAGGGGCAGTCGTCGCTTTCACGGGTGCAACCTTGGCAGGTGCGTCCAACTTCGGCGCGGCCTTCTTGGCGGGTGCGGCCTTCTTGGCGGGTGCGGCCTTCTTGGCGGGTGCGGCCTTCTTGGCGGGTGCGGCCTTCTTGGCGGGTGCAGCCTTCTTGGCGGGTGCAGCCTTCTTGGCGGGTGCAGCCTTCTTGGCGGGTGCAGCCTTCTTGG
>JBKJIN010000030.1:0-3655 GCA_046598425.1 Marmoricola sp.
GTACTTCTGCTTCTGCTCCTCGGTGCCGTGCTGCATCACCATGTACGCGACGATGAAGTGGGTGTTGATGACGCCGGAGACGCTCATCCAGCCGCGGGCGATCTCCTCGACGCAGAGTGCGTAGGTGAGCAGCGACTCACCGAGACCGCCGTACTCCTCGGGGATCATCAGGCCGAAGACGCCGAGCTCCTTGAGACCCTCGATGATCTCGGTCGGGTACTCGTCGGCGTGCTCGAGCTCCTGGGCGACCGGGATGATCTTCTCGTTCGTGAACGCGCGGACAGCCTTGAGGATCTCCTCCTGGATGTCGTTGAGTCCCTCGGTCTGGGCCAATCGAGCCATGATGATGTCCTTCCGCTCACGATGAAGTCCGGTCGATATTACCCGCCGGTATCGACTGGGCTCGACCGTAAAGACCATGACACAGGTCACCCCGCCGTGGAGAGTGGCCGGGTGCTGATCATCACCACACCGCGCCTGCGCATCAGGGACTGGACCGTCGAGGACGCCCCGGTCGCGCTGGACATCCTCAGCCGCGTCGAGGTGGTGAAGTGGCTCGCCGACGGTCCCCCGGTGCTGACCAATGACCTCGACGAAGCGGTCGAGAAGATCGGGCGCTGGCAGCAGCGCTCCGAACCGCCGTTGGGATTCTGGGCGATCGAGGTGAGCGACGGCGGCCCGCTCCAGGGCCGGGTGATCGGCTCGGTGCTGCTGGTGCCGTTGCCGAACAACGAGCACGGCGAGATCGAGATCGGCTGGCACCTCCACCCGGACGCGTGGGGGAACCGCTACGCCCCGGAGGCCGCCACCGCGATCCTGAACCGCGGCTTCACCGGCGGGCTGTCGGCGATCCACGCGGTCACCCACCTGACCAACGAGGCCTCGATGTCGGTGTGCCGGCGGATCGGCATGGAGCACCGCGGGATCGTGCACACCTGGTACGAGGAGCCGTCGCAGTACTTCGTGATCACGCGGGAGCAGTGGGCCGCGGCGCGGACCTGATCACCACCGCCATCCCGGCCAGGATCAGCACCAGCCCGGCCATCGCAGCAGGCTCGGGGACCTGACCGAGCCAGGCCGCAGCGATCAGCGACGCCCCCGGGATCTCCAGCAGGATGGTCATCGAGACCACCATCGGAGTGACCCGGCTCAGCAGGTGGTTGAAGACCGAGTGCCCGAGCAGTTGGGCGGTGCCGGCAAGCACGAGCAGCAGCAGCCACTGGTCGGCGTCGTACCCGCTCAGGTCCTGCCCGGCCATCGCGGCCGCGGCCAGGAGCACGATCGCCGCGGTGCCGTAGCAGCCGAACGTGTAGACGGTCGTGCTGACCCGTTGGCGGGCGCGCCCCCCGATCACTGCGTACGCCGCGACGCCGACCGATCCGAGCAGCGCCAGCCCGTCCCCGGCCAGCGCCCGGCCGGAGATAGCGAGGTCGACCCCGGAGACCACCACCGCTCCGAGGGTCGCGACGAGCACGCCGAGCAGCGCCCGCCGGGCGACCGGGACGCCGCGGGCCAGGTCGTAGCCGACCACCCAGATCACCTGGAGCGAGACGATCGCGGTGCTGGAGGCGACCGAGGTCATCGTCAGCGAGCTGATCCAGAACCCGAAGTGCGACGCCAGGCAGACGCCCGCCAGCATGATCGCCCCGACCTGGCGGAGCGTCAGGTCGCGCACCTCCTCCCGCTTCGTAGTCACCAGCACCGGCGCGATCACGGCGGTCGCGATCGCGTTGCGCCAGAACGCGATCGCCAACGGCGGCACCACCAGGGCGGCCATCAGCGGTGCCGCGAACGAGACCGCTAGCACCCCGACACCGAGCAGCCCCAGGGTCCGCAGGTCCAGAAAGGTGTCGCGCACGCCCTCATCCTGCACATAATCGGTAGCCCCGACGCCGTAGGCTTGAATCTCGTGAGCACGACACCGAACCGCGTCTACGCAGCCCGCCTCGTCGGGCTGCCGGTGTTCGACCCACGCGGCGACCAGGTCGGCAAGGTCCGCGACGTCGTGGTGATCCTCCGGACCGACGCCCGTCAGCCCCGGGTCGTCGGTCTGGTCATCGAGGTTTTCGGTCGGCGCCGGGTGTTCGCGCCGATGACCCGGGTCACCGCCATCGACTCCGGCCAGGTGATCACCACCGGCCTGCTGAACATGCGCCGCTTCGAGTTGCGGGCCGCCGAGACCCTGGTGATCGGGCAGATGCTCGACCGCAAGGTCCGGGTCACCAGCACCGGCGTCGAAGGCATGGTCTTCGACGTCGCGATGGAGCAGGCCCGCACCCGCGACTGGGTGCTCTCCAGGGTCGCCCTCCAAGAGAACAGCAAGGGCTTCCGGCGGCGCGGACAGACCCACGTGGTCGAGTGGAGCGACGTCGACGGCCTCCATCGCCGCGAGTCCAACCAGGGCACCACCCACCTGATCGCCACGCTCGCCGACCTCAAGCCGGCCGACGCGGCCAACGTCATCCACGACCTCTCCCCCGAGCGCCGCAGCCAGCTGGTCGCGGCCCTCGACGACGAACGTCTTGCCGAGGTGATCGAGGAGCTGCCCGAGGAGGACCAGGTCGAGATCTTCGCCTACCTCAGCCAGGAACGCGCGGCAGACGTCCTGGAGGAGATGTCCCCCGACGACGCCGCCGACCTGATCGCCGACCTCCCGCCAGAGACCGCCGCCCGGCTGCTGGACCTGATGGAGCCCGACGAGGCCGAGGACGTCCGCCGCCTGCTCTCCTACGGCGAGGAGACCGCCGGCGGCATGATGACCCCCGAGCCGGTGATCCTCTCCCCCGACGCCACCGTCGCCGAGGCGCTCGCCCGGGTCCGCAGCGAGGAACTGACCCCGTCGCTGGCGGCCCTGGTGCACGTCTGCCGGCCGCCGCTGGAGACCCCGACCGGAAAGCTCCTCGGGGTGGCGCACATCCAGCGGCTGCTGCGCGAGCCTCCCTCCGAACTCGTCGCCGGCGTCCTGGACACCGGCCTCACCTACCTGCACGCCGACGCCAGCCTGGAGGACGTCGCGACGTTCCTGGCGACGTACAACCTGGTGGCGGCGCCGGTGGTCGACGACGAGGGCCGCCTCCTCGGCACCGTCACCGTCGACGACCTGCTCGACCACCTGCTGCCCGAGGGGTGGCGCGACCGCAAGCTCGGAAGGAGGTGACTGGCATGGAGAAGCGCGAGAAGAAGCCCAACCGCAAGATCGACAAACGGTCCCCGGAGGAGCGTGCCCGGGTGGCCCGGCTCGACATCCCGCGAGAGGAACGCCGCACCCTGGTGCGCCGTCCCAACGTCCGGCAGGACGCCTTCGGGATCTTCGCCGAACAGTTCGCCCGGTTCATGGGCACCGCCCGCTTCCTGATCTACATGACGCTGTTCGTCATCTTCTGGGTGACCTGGAATGCGTTCGTGCCGGCCGATCTCCGCTTCGACAACTACCCGTTCATCTTCTTGACCCTGATGCTCAGCCTCCAGGCGTCGTACGCCGCGCCGCTGATCCTGCTGGCCCAGAACCGGCAGGAGGTGCGTGACCGGGTGATCAACGAGCAGGACCGCCAGGCCAACGCCCGGGCCCACGCCGACATGGAGTTCCTGGCCCGTGAGGTGGCTTCGCTGCGGATGGCTCTCGGCGAGGTCGCCACCCGTGACTTCCTGCGCTCGG
>JBKJIN010000037.1:0-3531 GCA_046598425.1 Marmoricola sp.
CCTCGGCGTGGTAGCAGGCCCACTCGGCGAACGACTCGTTGAGCCAGAGGTCGTCCCACCACTTCATCGTGACCAGGTCGCCGAACCACATGTGCGCCATCTCGTGCAGGATCACGCTGCACCGGAACTCGTAGAACGAGCGCGGCTGGCGGCTGCGCGGGAGGTACTCGTCGCGCAGCGTGACGGCTCCGGCGTTCTCCATCGCGCCCATGTTGTACTCCGGGACGTAGAGCTGGTCGTACTTCTCGAACGGGTAGGGGAAGTCGAATGCCTCCTCGAAGAACGCGAAGCCCTGCTTCGTGATAGTGACGATGTCCTCGCGGTCGCGCTCGAGGTACTCCACGAGCGACTGCCGGCAGAAGTGTCCGAGCGGGATGGTCCCGTGCTCGCCCTCGTAGACGTCCTGGACCTCGTGGTACTCACCGGCGATGAGGGCCGTGATGTAGGTCGACATCCGCTTCGTGGTGGGGAAGTGCCACACCGCCTTGCCGTCGCCGGCCGGCTGCGGCTCCGGGGTCGGCGCGTTTGAGACCACCTTCCAGTGCGCGGGCGCGGTGACGTCGAAGGTGAAGACGCTCTTCAGGTCGGGCTGCTCGAAGGTCGTGAAGACGCGGCGGGCATCCGGCACCTCGAACTGGCTGTAGAGGTAGACGCGGCCGTCGACCGGGTCGACGAAGCGGTGCAGGCCCTCGCCGCTGTTGCTGTAGGTGCAGTCCGCGCGCACCACGAGCACGTTCTCGACGTGCAGCCCGTCGAGCTGGATCCGGCTGTCGGCGTACGCCGTGGCGGGGTCGAGGGAGACCCCGTTCAGGGTGATCTCGTGGACGGTCGCGTCGACCAGGTCGGCGAAGGTGCTGCCACCGGGGACGGTCGAGGTGAACTCGATGGTGGTGGTCGAGGCGAAGGTCGTTTCGCTGGTCGTGAGGTCGAGCTCGATGGTGTAGGAGTCGACGTCGATCAACCGGGCGCGGGTCTGCGCCTCATCGCGGGTCAGGTTGGTTCCAGGCATGCGAAGCATCATGCCACCAGGCGGGAACTGGGCGGAAAAGCCCCCGAAACCGGACAGCGGCACGATGAGAATTACAACGTTGTAACGGCGTGTCGCACCATTGTAGTTTGTGACAGATGGTAGTCAGAGTGGCTGAAGTTGACCTAACGTACGGGGGTGCCTTCCCCGCGTTTGCTCCTCGCTGCCCTCGTGACGACCCTCCTGGGACTCGTCGCGGGCCTCGTCGTGGCCCCCCCTGCCGGTGCTACGTCGACGCTGCTCTGCAAGGGGTTCACCGCGTGTCAGAACGCCGGCTACAGCAGCTACGGCTACGGCCCGACGGAGTACAAGAAGATGTGGTGGCGGATGTACGCCGGCCACAACTGCACCAACTACGTCGCCTACCGGATGATCCGCAACGGGATGCCGACCGAGCGCCCCTGGTCGGGCAGCGGGGACGCCCGCAACTGGGGCGTCGTCTTCGCCGACAAGACCGACCAGACGCCGATGATCGGCTCGGTGGCCTGGTGGAGCAGCAACCACGTCGCCTACGTGCAGCGGATCATCGACGCCGACACCATCGTGATCTCAGAGGACCACTACGGCGGCGACTTCAACTGGCGCAAGATCACCCGCGCGGGCGGCGGGTGGCCTAACGGGTTCATCCACCTCGCCGACGAGACGCTCACCGCGAAGTACCCGCCCAGGGTGGTCGGTACCCCGCAGGTCGACGAGACGCTGACCGCCCGTCCGGGCCTCTGGAACTCCACTAACGTGACGTTCTCCTACCAGTGGAAGGCCGACGGGGTCGCGATTCCCGGCGCCACCGGTACGACGTACGAGCCGACCCCGACGCAGGTCGGCGACGAGTTCACCGTCCGGGTCGTCGCCACCAAGACCGGCTTCCGCAAGGGTGCGAGCGCGAGCAGCGCGACGCCGCCGGCAGTGCCAGGTGTGATGACGATCGACGCCGCGCCGCAGATCAGCGGGTACCCGAAGGTCGGTGCCGTGCTCACCGCCTCGGCTGCCACCTGGTCGCCGGCGCCCGACGCCGCCACCGTGATCTGGTTCGCCGACGGCGCGATGATCAAGGGGGCGACCGGTCCTGAGTTCACCCTGACGGCGGCTCAGCTCGGCAAGAAGATCAGCGTGGCCGCTAAGGGCGCCAAGGCCGGGTACGAGGACTCGGTGACGCGATCGGTGCAGACCGAGCCGATCGGTCCGGAGAAGCTCTCGGTCGACTCCGAGCCGACGATCGTCGGCACCCCGTACATCGGTCGCGAGTACCGGGTCACGCCGGGCGAGATCTCGCCGACCGGTGTCGAGACCAAGTACCAGTGGTACGCCGACGGCGTCCGGATCAAGGGAGCCAACTCGGCCTCCTACGTCCCGACGATCGGGGACATCTCCAAGCGGCTCAAGGTGGGCATCGTCTACACCAAGCCGGGTTACACCTCGATCACCCGCATCCTCGAGGCCGAGAAGCTGGTCAAGGCGTACCCGAGGATCTACATCGACTCACGCGCCAAGAGCAGCGTGACGATCGTGGTCCGGGCTGACGGCATCCCCGTCGTCAACGGCAAGGTCACGCTGACCGGACCCGGTGGGGAGAAGGTCACCAAGGAGCTCTCCGACGGGATGACGACGGTCACCGCCGCCTGGCTGACCAGCGGGAGCCTCAAGCTCAAGGTCACCTACCTCGGGACCTACCGGATCGACAGTCGCACCCGGACCGCCGTCATCGACGTCCGTTGAGTCACTGAGTACGTCCGCGTCGACGGCGATTCCGGCGTCACTAGGATCATCGCCATGACCCGCGTCCTCTCCGCAGTTGCCTGGCCGTACGCCAACGGCCCCCGTCACATCGGCCACGTCGCCGGTTTCGGGGTGCCCTCCGACGTCTTCAGCCGGTACATGCGGATGGCGGGGCACGACGTCCTGATGGTCTCGGGCACCGACGAGCACGGCACCCCGATCCTGATCGCCGCCGACGAGGTGGGGCTGACCCCGCAGCAGCTGGCCGACCAGAACCACCGGCTGATCGCCGAGGACCTCGCGGCGCTCGGCGTCTCCTACGACCTCTACACCCGGACGACGACGCGGAACCACACGGCAGTGGTCCAGGAGCTCTTCACCGGGGTCTTCGAGAACGGGTACTTCCTCGAGCAGACCACCAAGGGCGCGATCTCGCCCTCGACTGGTCGCACCCTGCCGGACAGGTACATCGAGGGCATCTGCCCGATCTGCGGGTACGACGGCGCCCGCGGGGACCAGTGCGATAACTGCGGCAACCAGCTCGACCCGGCCGACCTGAAGAGCCCGCGCTCGAAGATCAACGGGGAGACGCCGGAGTTCATCGAGACCCAACACTTCTTCCTGGACCTGCCGGCGCTCGCCGCTGCCCTGACCGCCTGGCTCGACGAGCGCGAGGCCAGCGGCACCTGGCGTCCGAACGTGATCAAGTTCAGCCAGAACATCCTCGAGGACATCCGTCCCCGCGCGATGACCCGCGACATCGACTGGGGCATCCCGATTCCGCTCGA
>JBKJIN010000057.1:0-28985 GCA_046598425.1 Marmoricola sp.
CCACGTGCTGAGACTGGACCAGGCGACGTACGACGCCCTCGTGGCCCACGCCAAGCGGGACCACCCGGACGAGGCGTGCGGCATCGTCGCGGGCGCGGAGGGTTCCGACACCCCGGAACGGCACGTACCGATGATCAACGCCGCCGGTTCGCCCACGTTCTACGAGTTCGACTCCACCGAACTGCTCGCGCTCTACAAGGAGATGTGGGCAGCAGACGAGGAGCCGGTGGTGATCTACCACTCGCACACGGCCACCGAGGCGTACCC
This sequence comes from Marmoricola sp., assembly GCA_046598425.1. Lineage (GTDB taxonomy): Bacteria > Actinomycetota > Actinomycetes > Propionibacteriales > Nocardioidaceae > Marmoricola. The sequence goes on from JBKJIN010000057.1 coordinate 268, forward strand.
GAGTCGGACCGACATCGGACTGGCGAACGAGCCCGGCGCACACTACGTGTTGGTCTCTACGCGGGAACACGGGAATAGTGAGGGCCCGGTGGAGTTCAGGTCCTACAGGATCATCGACAGTGTCGTCACCGAGGAGCCGGTCGAGGTCCTCGACGCTGTCACCCCTGAGATCGCAACGAACGAGAAGAGCTGAGGAACCCATGGCCATCGAGGTCCGAATCCCCACGATCCTGCGCACCTACACCGGTGGCGAGAAGGCCGTGGACGCGAACGGTGCGACCCTCGCCCAGCTCATCGAGGACCTCGAGGTGAACCACCCCGGGCTCAAGGACCGTCTGATCGAGGCGAAGGACGGGCAGGACGACCTGCGTCGTTTCGTGAACGTCTATATCAACGATGAGGACGTCCGGTTCATCGGCGGCCTCGAGGCGGCGCTGTCCGACGGCGACCAGGTCGTCGTGCTCCCGGCGGTCGCCGGCGGGGCGGTCTGAGCCTCCCCATGCGTTACGACAGCCTGCTCGACTCGGTCGGCAACACGCCGCTCGTCGGGCTGCCGCGACTCTCGCCCGGAACCCTTGCGAACGGGGCGGATGTCCGCATCTGGGCGAAGCTCGAGGACCGAAACCCCACCGGCTCGATCAAGGACCGTCCGGCCCTGAAGATGATCGAGCAGGGCGAGAAGGAGGGGCTGCTCCGTCCCGGCTGCACCATCTTGGAGCCGACGTCGGGCAACACCGGGATTTCGCTCGCGATGGCCGCCAAGCTCAAGGGCTACCGGTTGGTGTGCGTGATGCCGGAGAACACTTCAGAGGAACGTCGCCAGATCCTGCGGATGTGGGGTGCGGAGATCTACTCCTCGCCGGCTGCGGGTGGCTCGAACGAGGCCGTCCGGGTCGCCAAGAAGATGGCTGCCGAGCACCCGGACTGGGTGATGCTCTACCAGTACGGCAATGCGGCCAACGCGCTAGCCCACGAGGAGGGGACCGGCCCCGAGATCCTGGCCGACCTTCCCGAGATCACCCACTTCGTCGCCGGACTCGGCACCACCGGCACCCTGATGGGGGTCTCCCGCTTCTTCCGGACTGCCAAGCCCGAGGTCAAGATCGTTGCCGCCGAGCCGCGGTACGGCGAGCTGGTCTACGGCCTGCGCAACCTCGACGAGGGCTTCGTCCCCGAGCTGTACGACGCCTCGCTGATCGACTCGCGGTTCTCGGTCGGTCCCCGCGACGCCGTCCGCCGGGTCCGGGAGCTGCTCGAGGCCGAGGGCATCTTCGCCGGGATCTCCACCGGTGCCATCCTGCACGCCGCGCTCGGCCAGGCAGCGAAGGCGGTCAAGGCGGGGGAGCGGGCAGACATCGTGTTCGTCGTCTGCGACGGTGGCTGGAAGTACCTGTCGACCGGTGCCTACGAGGGCACCATCGACGAGGCCGAGGAGAAGCTCGAAGGTCAGCTCTGGGCATGAGCGAGCTGCAACTCGGACTTTCGGTCCTCTGCGGACTGACCGCGCTCTGGCTCGTGGTCGAGATCGTCCGTGACCGCCAGCCCGGCAACGTCACCTTCGCCGGGCTCGTCGCGGTCGAAGCAGGTCTGCTGGTCCAGCTCGTCTGGGGTCTGGCCCGGCTCTTCGGCGACCACGAGGGTGTCCAGGTGTTCACCTACGTCGGGTACCTGATCGGCGCTCTGCTGCTGCTCCCGGTCGGCTTCGTCTGGTCGGCCTCGGAGAAGAGCCGCAGCGGCACCGCGGTACTCCTGGTCGCGGTGCTGGTCGTGCCGTTCCTGCTGCTCCGCCTGCACGACATCTGGGCCGGGAATGTCTGAGACCGGTACCGGTACCGGGACCGGCTTCGGCAAGGTCCTGGTCTTCATCTACGGGATCCTCGCCTTCTCCGCCACCGGTCGCGCGTCGTTCGAGCTGGGCGCGAAGTTCGACGAGGCGCCGGTCCCGTACGCGCTCTCGGCGCTCGCTGCCCTGGTCTACCTCGTCGCGACCTGGGCGATCGCCACCGACCGCCGCCGGATCGCCCTGGGCGCGGTCACCTTCGAGCTCGCCGGCGTTCTCGGGGTGGGCCTCGGCAGTCTGCTCTGGGAGTCGAAGTTCCCCGACGCGAGCGTGTGGTCCGACTTCGGCAACGGCTACGGCTACGTCCCGCTGGTGCTGCCAGTGGTAGGTCTGTGGTGGCTGCTCCGCCGGCGCTGAGGGGTCGTTGGCTTCGCGGACGTCCCGGTGGTGCTCTGGCTGCTGGTCCTCGGGGTGGGGGTGCTCGGGGTGGGTGTCCTCGGTTCGGTCCTGGCGATCAACCTCCAGCTCCGGCTGATGCATGCCGCGGGTGAGGCGCAGATGCTCGGCGCTGCCCTGAACCACTCCGCGCTCAACGTGGCGAACGGTCTCGGCGCCTGGCTGGGCGCGGTCGTCACCGAGGCCGGTCAGGGTTACTGCGCGCCGAGCCTGGTCGGCGCGGTGCTCGCGGTGCTCGGCCTGGCGGTCTTCGTCGCCGGCCTGGGCTTCGCCCGCAGCCGGATCCGCCGCGCCGGGACGTGATGTCGGTCGCGGTCATGCCCATTTCCGCGAATCGCCACTAGCCTTGCTCCGTGGCTGACTCACCCATCGGCATCTTCGACTCGGGCTTCGGCGGGCTCACCGTCGCCCGGGCCGTGATCGATCAATTGCCGCACGAGTCGGTTCTCTACCTCGGCGACACCGCCCGGCAGCCCTACGGCCCGAAGCCCATCGGCGAGGTTCGCGAGTACGCGCTCGAGTGCCTCGACCACCTGGTCGACCAGGGCGTGAAGATGCTCGTCATCGCCTGCAACTCCGCCAGCGCCGCCATGCTCCGCGACGCGCGCGAGCGGTACGACGTCCCGGTGGTGGAGGTGATCCTGCCGGCGACCCGGCGTGCGGTCGCGGCCACCCGCACGGGTCGGATCGGTGTCATCTGCACCCGGGCGACCGCCGAGTCGCAGGCGTACGACGACGCCTTCGCCGCGGCCCCGCACATCACCCTGACCACCCAGGCCTGCCCGCGCTTCGTCGAGTTCGTCGAGCAGGGGGTGACCGGCGGCGAGGAGCTGCTGGCCGTCGCCCACGAGTACCTCGACCCGCTGGTCGAGGCGGGCGTCGACACGCTGGTCCTCGGCTGTACCCACTACCCCCTGCTGACCGGGGTGATCTCCTACGTCGTCGGTGACGGTGTGACCCTGGTCTCGAGCGCCGAGGAGTGTGCGAAGGACGTGTACCGGGCACTGACGACGCGTGGACTCGAACAAGACCCGACGACCGCGGCACCCGTGCACCGCTTCCTGACGACGGGGCAGCCCGGGGAGTTCGCCACGATCGGCCGGCGGTTCCTCGGTCCGGAGCTGGAGACCGTAGCGCAGTTCGCCGGCGGTGCGTCCGACGTCGCCCAGGTGGTGTCCTGGTGAGGCTGACCGTGATCGGCGCGTCCGGGTCCTATCCCGGCCCTGAGTCGCCGGCGAGCTGCTATCTGCTCGAGGCCGAGCACGAGGGGCGTACCTTCCGGTTGCTGCTGGACATGGGCAGCGGCGCACTCGGCGTCCTTCACCGCTTCATCGATCCGTGCACCGTCGAGGCTGTGCTGCTCTCGCACCTGCATGCCGACCACTGCCTGGACCTGACCGGGTTCTACGTCCTGCGCCGCTACCACCCGACGGGTGCCCAACCACGGATCCCGGTCTGGGGTCCGGTGGACAGCGACCGGCGGATGGCGAAAGCCTACGACCTCGACGAGGACCCGGGGATGAACGAGGAATTCGACTTCACCCTCTACCCCGAGGAGTCCTTCACCGTGGGGCCGTTCGAGGTGACCGCCCGGATGGTGGCGCACCCGGTGCCGGCGTACGGGCTCCGGATCCAGGCCGACGGACGGACCCTGGCCTACTCGGGCGACACCGGCACCTGCGACGCCCTGGTCGAGACCGCCCGGGACGCCGACGTCTTCCTCTGCGAAGCTTCCTTCATCGAAGGGCACGACAACCCGCCGGACCTGCACCTGACCGGTGCCGAAGCCGGAGTCATGGCGACTCAGTCCGGTGCGCACCGGTTGGTGCTCACCCACGTCCCGCCGTGGCACGACGCCCAGGTGATGCTGGCCGAGGCGAACCTGACCTACGACGGCCCGATCGAGCTGGCCGAACCGGGCAAGACCTACGAGATCTGACTAGCCGAGCCCGGCGTCGTGCACGCACAGCGCGATCTGGACCCGGTTCTCGACCTCGAGCTTGCTGAACAGCCGGCCGATGTGCGCCTTGACGGTCGGCACGCTTAGGTACAGCTCGGCGGCGATCTCGGCGTTGCTCAACCCGCGACCGACAGCGAGGGCAACCTCGTGCTCGCGCTCGGTGAGGCGAGACATCCGCTCCTGCGCCGGGCCGGTGCGGTCCGGGCTGTGCTGGGTGGTCACCTGCTGGATCAAGGTTGTCGTCACGCTGGGGGAGAGCATCGGCTCGCCAGCCGCGACCCGGTGGATCGCGGCGCCCGTGAGCGCGTCACTGTTGAAGGAGCCCAGGCATGAGCACGACCACCATCACACCCGGTGTTCTCGACGTCCGCCGTACCCCTGCTGTTCCGCTGATCCGCCTGGTCCGGGTCGAGCTGCGCAAGATGGTCGACACCCGGGCCGGGGCGTGGCTGCTCGGTGTCATCGCATTCGTCACTCTCGCGGCGGTCGTGATCTTCGGCCTGGCTGCTAGCGACGGGGACAAGACCCTCTTCAACTTCTCCGCCTTCACCGGGACACCGCAGGGCGTCCTGCTGCCGGTGATGGCGATCCTGCTGATCACCCAGGAGTGGGGCCAGCGGACCGCGATGGTCACCTTCACCCTGGAGCCGCACCGCAGCCGGGTGCTCGGAGCCAAGGTCATCAGCGCGCTGCTGATCGGAGCCGCGGCGTACGGGCTCGCCCTGGTGCTGGCACTGGCGGCCGCGGCGGTCTTCGGCGGTGCGGGTGCCTTTGACGACTTCACCCTGGGCGACCTGGGCGTCTTCGGTCTCCTCCAGGCGCTCGGTGTCCTGCAGGGCCTCGCTTTCGGCCTGGTGTTCCTTAACAGCGCCACCGCGATCGTGCTCTTCTTCGTCATCCCGACCGTCTTCGGGATCGTGAGCAGCGTCTGGGCTGCGATGGAGGACATCGCTCCGTGGGTCGACTTCGGCACGGCTCAGTACCCGGTGCTGGACGGCGCTGCCTCGGTGACCGGTCAGGAATGGGCTCAGCTCGGCGTCACCATGGTGATCTGGGTGATCCTGCCGCTGTTCCTCGGCGGCTTGCGGATGCTTCGGTCCGAGCTCAAGTAGCAACGGATCGTCCGGTCGGGACGGGGTGGCGCGGGGTCTCGGTGCCTGCGCCACCCCGTCCCGACCGTTGTGCGGGGCACCTTCTAGGCTCACTCTCATGACTCGAGCAGACGGCCGCGCCGACGACGAACTCCGAACAATCACCTTCACCCGGAGCTGGCAAGACCACCCGGCAGGCTCGGTGCTGGTGGAGTTCGGGAAGACCAAGGTGCTCTGCGCCGCGTCGGCCTCCGTCGGGGTCCCGCGCTGGCGCAAGGGCTCCGGCCTCGGTTGGGTCACCGCGGAGTACGCGATGCTTCCGTCGGCGACCAACACCCGGTCCGACCGGGAGTCGGTCAAGGGCCGTATCGGCGGCCGCACGCATGAGATCTCCCGGTTGATCGGCCGCTCGCTGCGCGCCGCAATCGACTACCAGGCGCTCGGCGAGAACACCATCGTCCTGGACTGCGACGTCCTCCAGGCCGACGGTGGCACCCGGACCGCCGCGATCACCGGCGCGTACGTCGCACTGGCGGACGCGGTCGCGCACCTCAAGGCACAAGGTGCCCTGGCAGGTGAGCCGTTGACCGGCTCGGTGGCGGCCGTCTCGGTCGGCATCATCGACGGCGTCCCACGTCTCGACCTCCCCTACGAGGAGGACGTCCGGGCCGAGACCGACATGAACGTGGTGATGGACGGCAGCGGCTCATTCATCGAGGTGCAGGGGACCGCTGAGGGCGCGCCGTTCAACCGGGCTGAGCTCGACGCGCTGCTCGGCCTGGCCGAGAAGGGCTGCGCCGACCTGACCCGGCTCCAACACGAGGCGCTGGCCGTCAGCCTGGCTGGTTGAGGTGCGAGCGCAGCGAGCCTCGAAACCATGACGTCGGTATTCCTGGCCTCCCGGAACGCCAAGAAGCTCGCCGAGATGCAGCGCATCCTCGGCGGGGCTCTGCCGGACCTGCAGGTGCTCGGCCTCGACGACGTACCGGCCTACGACGAGCCGGTCGAGGACCAGTCGGACTTCGCCGGCAACGCGCTGCTGAAGGCGAGGGCCGGATACACGGCCTCGGGACTGCCGTCGGTGGCCGACGACAGCGGGCTCTGCGTGGATGCGCTCAACGGGATGCCCGGGGTGCTGTCGGCCCGCTGGTCCGGTCCACCGAAGAGTGACGACCGGAACAACCGGCTGCTGCTGGACCAGCTCGCCGACGTCCCTGACGAGCGCCGGGGAGCGGAGTTCCGGTGCGCGGTCGCGTTCGTGTACGCCGGCCCGGACGGTCAGCCGGTCGAGCACGTCATCGACGGTGTGATGCGCGGTCGGGTGATCCGCGAACTCCGAGGCGGGGGCGGCTTCGGGTACGACGTCCTCTTCGTCCCCGACGACCAGGACGGTGAGCTGACCTCGGCTGAGATGACAGCGGCCGAGAAGGACCTGATCTCGCACCGGGGACGGTCGCTGCGGGCGATCGCTCCGGTAGTCGTCGACGCCCTCACGTCCGGCTAGGGATCCCGGGTCCTCGCAGCGCCAACGTGGTGAGCTCGGTGCCCTCGGACGCGAAACGTTCGAGGGCCACGGTGACACCCTGGTCGCGGCACTGGGCGCGTCACTGGGCGCGTCAATGGGCGCGTCAATGGGCGCTGGCGGCTGATCGCCGGGCGGTGCGCTCGGAGGCTCGATGGAGCAGTCTGGGTGCCGAAGAGGGGAGTCGAACCCCTATACCCGTAGGCACCAGTTCCTAAGACTGGCGTGTATACCGTTCCACCACTTCGGCTCGGTGAAGAGTCTAAGCCTCAGGTGTCGAGACTCAGGCCGAGGTCGCGCCGCAGCTTGCTCACGTGGCCGGTTGCCTTGACGTTGTACTGCGCGAGGCTGACCTTGCCCTTCTCGTCGACCACGATCGTCGAGCGGATGACGCCCTGGACGACCTTGCCGTAGAGCTTCTTCTCGCCGTACGCGCCATAGGAGGTCATCACAGCACGGTCCGCGTCCGAGGCGAGCGTGATGGTGAGGGAGTCGCGTGCGCGGAACTTGGCGAGCTTCTCCGGCTTGTCCGGCGAGATGCCGACCACGGCGTAACCGGCCTGCTCCAGGGTGTTCAGCGACTCGGTGAAGTCGCACGCCTGCTTGGTGCACCCGGGGGTCATCGCGGCCGGGTAGAAGTACACGATCACCTTCCGTCCGCGAAGGCCCGCGAGGCTCACCGAACCGCTGTCGTCGGTGGGCAGGGCGAAGTCGGGAGCAACGTCACCGGGCGCGAGTCTCTCAGTCATGGCGACACGGTAACGTTCGCGGGAGTGCACCGGACAATGAGGAGTGGGTCGTGGGAGACAGGAACCTGAGCTCGATCGAGAGCGACATCGAGCTGACGCGTGAGCGGCTGGCCTCGACGATCGACCAGCTTGCCTACCGCACCAGCCCGAAGACGATCGCGAAACGCGAAGCGAACCAGATCAAGGGCTACTTCGTCGACGCGAACGGCGCCCCGCGCCAAGACAACATCATCAAGGTCGCCGGCGGCGTGGTCGGGGTGGTCGTGGTGTTCGCGCTGATCCGCAAGATCGTGAAGTGACCGGTCGGCCCACGAAGGCAGCGGAGCCCGGGGAATCGGGGGAGAAGACCCCGATCCGGATGCTCAACGACCGCGTCCTGGTCGCTCTCGACCGTGAGGCGGGGGAGCGAAAGTCCAGCGGCGGCATCCTGATCCCCGCGACCGCGGCGATGGGCGGCAAGCGCCTCTCGTGGTGCCGGGTCGTAGCCGTCGGTTCGTTGGTGCGCGCGGTCGAGGTCGAGGACCGGGTGCTCTTCGATCCCGACGACAAGGCGGAGGTCGAGGTGCACGGCGAGGTCTACATCGTCGTACGCGAGCGCGACATCCACGCTGTCGCCGCGGACCGACTCGGGGACAACCCGACCGGCCTGTACCTCTGACGTTCCCGGTCCCCAGCGCAGTATCGGGTCCGGTTGTCCACAGATGGTGCTCACCCCCTTTCGTCGCGCCCCGAAAGTAGTAACACTGAGGAACAACGAGGCAACAAGCCTCGGTTCATCAGGAATCAAGTCCTATCGGGAGGGCGCACATGGGAATGTTGCAGGTGGTCGCACAAAGGGCCATGACGAAGATCGTGCTGGTCCTGATCCTCGGTGTCACCGCTGGTCTGATCATCGGCGGCGCGGTCAGGATCTTCGGCCCCGACAGTGGTAGCGCCCACGCCGCGGCGCCAAGGACGAGCGCGACGTGAAGTCGCGCGTCAGCGGCCACAACGCGTGCGCCAGCGGATCGGCGGAGTGGATCCACGCCGGCAACCTGGACATCGGCGGGATCAGCGGGTTCATCGACCCGAAGTCCTTCCACCCTAAAGACTCCGGTCAGCTCGCCTACGCCACGACGTTCAGCGACATGCTGATCTACCGGACCAGTTGATGCGGAGAGCCGTGCGGTGGTTGGTGGCCGGCGTCCTGGTGCTCGGGTGCGCCGGGTGCGGGGGTGGTTCCGAGGGCGCCCCGAGCGCGGAGTTCACGCCGTTCGCAGATGTGACCTGGCAACCGGTCGAGAATGCGGATCCGGTCATCGGGGTGAACCCGTCGCCGTTGCGGGAGCGGGCTGACCTCGCCGCCGCGGTCGCGGCACGAGCAGGCGCTCGCGACCGGCAGTCCGCCGAGTCGTTCGCGGTGCAGGCAGCGCAGGTCCTCACCGATGACCGACACGGTGTTTCCGGCAATCAGGTACTCGGGGCGATCGCCTCCGAGCGCCTCCCGGCGAATGTTCGCCGGTACTTGACTCACGACGTCGACAGCATGCAGGCGAGCGGGCTCGAGCGGCACCTCGACCCGGCAGCGGGGGTCTGGATCAGGTCCCGTCTGGTCGGGTCGACCGCCGCGCCGTCTCGCGTGGAGGTTGAGATCGCCGCCGTCATCCTGTCGGAGCGGTGGACCTTCCGGAAGTGGTACCGCACCCGGTACGACGTGGCCTGGGAGAACAATCGGTGGTCCCTGGTCGGCTTCTCCGACGGCAGCTTCGGCCCGACCACGGTGCCCCTAACCCCCGCTGAGCGGCGTGACTTCCTCCCTGGGACGGGGTGGCGCCACGTGCCGCCCTCCTGACGTCCGGTGGGGCGGCCGACCGAGCGGTCGCCCCACCGGACCGCACCCGGCTCAGCGGGTGTCGGCGATCCGGACCAGCCCACCGAGCGTGCCGACGTACGCCGCTCCATCCGGTCCGATGCTCACCGGTGCGTAGTTGTTGTTGAAGCCCAGGCCGGAGCCGGTCAACCTCGACCACATCTGCTTGCCGGTGCGCAGGTCGACGGCGGTGAAGAACCATGACTCGGGTGCCAGTGCGTTCGGCAGCGGTGTCACCTTCCAGGGCAACTCAGCCGCGCTGGGGTGGGTGTAGGTGTAGAACAGCCCGTTGCCGAGGCTGGCCTTGCTGACCAAGGTGGGGATCCGGATCTTGGTGTTGGCCCAGGCGATGTGGCAGCCGCCGGTCTGGTAGTTGACAGCGACCTTGACCAGGCCGGGCTCGGTGTCGGGGGACCGGGTGGTCACCTCGGCTGGGATCGGGCCTTCGTACCCGTAGTTGTTCTCGGCGATCAGGCCCCCGGGTACCGAGACCAGGCTGTTCTCGTCGGATCCCAGGTCGCGGGCGAAGATCGGCTGCTTGCAGAGCCCGGGGCCCGGACCGGCCTTGCCGCGGCGGTAGACGAGCACGTTCATCTTCGGGTCGGCGTTGTCGGTGATCGCGATCGAGCCGCCGCCCTTCGAGCTCGCCGACCCGATCAGGGTCGGGGTGGTGCCGCTGCCCTGGCTGACCTGGCCGGGCTTGATCCGTGAGCCGTTGTCGTAGGGCTTGCGCCAGGTGACGAAAGGTCGACCGGACTTCACGTCGAACCGGTAGAGCGCGCGGGTCGAGACGATGAAGACGCCACCGGACTCGTCCATCGCGAAGCTGTTCGCGATCGTCTCGCCGGCCGGGAGGGTCTTACTGGTGACCACCCCGCTCGGCGTGATCATGCCGACCTTGCCTGACACGGTCACGAACCAGAGCCGGTTGGACCAGTCCGGGAGTGCGGACTGGATGCCCGAACCCTGGGCGATGCCGCTGACGTCGACGTCGCGCACCTTGATCAGCTGGTCGCCGGACACCTTGATCGTCAGGATGTGGCCGGTGAAGGTCGGGACGACCGCGCGGTCCTGGTGGTCGAGGTAGAAGTAACCCCCGCCGGAGAAGTTCTGGAACGAGAACGCGGTCGGGTTCTCCCGGGACGGCAGCTCGTATGACGCGATCGTGGCCAGCGTGGTCGGGTCCAGCAGGCGCAAGGTCGCGCCGGTGACCCCGACGCAGACGGTGACGATCCGGCCGCGCTTGTCGAAGGTGACCGAGCCGCAGTCGGCGGCGAACAGGGTGCTGGTGACTTGGAGGTCCCGGCCGAGCGGGCCGGACCGGTTGTAGGTGTCGCTCTGGTAAGCGTCGTTGTGCAGGTTGCTCGCTTCGTTCCGAGCCATGTAGGGGTGTTGCGCGATGGTCTGCGACGGGAGCGGTTTGGCGGCGACCGGAGCGCCGGTGAACGGGTGCAGCAGCGATTCGCGCGGGTCCGAGGGGATCGGCAGTGCGGGACCGGCTGTCGCGGTCGGCATGACGGCGGCGACGGTTGCGATCAGGACGGCCGCGGCCAGGGTTCGGCGTACGGCGGCGGGGAGGGGCCAATTCATGTGGGGAACCTAACGCTCTGGAGGCGGGGTGGCCAGCACCACGCCGGAGAGTGGGACGAACCTGAACCCCTCCACGCCCGGGACGAGGAGGGGCTCAGGCCCTGGTCTTACTGGGGGTCAGTTCTCGGTACGGCGGCCGAAGCGGATCATCCCGATCCCGGCCAACATCACCGCGAAGCCGGCCGGGGCCATCCACGCGGGAAGGTCGTTGCCGGTGTTCGGCAGCACGTCGACGACCGGGGCGGCCGCGCCCTGTGCCGTCTCCGGAGCCTCCTGGGTGGTACCTGGCGTGGAGACCTCATCGCTCGGCGCCGCGACGCAGGGGTCGCTCGCCGGGACGGCCGGGCTGACGAGAACCTGCTCGACCGATCCCGGGGCCACCAGCTCCTGGGTCTCGGCGACATCGGTCACGACGACCTCCGAGGCGGCGACCTTGGTCCAGCCGTCGCCCGCGGGGGCTTCCTCGACAGGGTCGGGGGTCTCCTCGCGGCTGCTGCCGGCGATCTGGGACGCTCCGGTCGGGGTGTAACCGTCAGGGGCGATGAGCGCCCAGACGGTCTCGACCACGGCGTCGATGGTCCGGCTGTCGACCAGGGTCCACCCGTTCCCGACAGGGGCGTCGCCGTCAGTGGCCGCGTTCTCGGTGGTGGTCGGGCCGGGACGCTCGTCGGTCTGGGTCCAGCCGTCGCCGGCCGGAGTAGTGAAGGCCCACCGCGACTCGGGGTGCGAGACCTCGGGCACCGCAGGGACGGCAGGCGTGCCCGGGACGTCGATGATCCAGGTCTGGGTCGTCACCGCCGGGGTGATCTCGACCTGGCGGGTGTTGCCGGTCTTGGTCCAGCCCGTGCCGGCGCCGTTTTGCGCGCCCCAGTTCTCGTCCTCCCAGCGCAGGTTCCCGGTGCGCCCGTGCTGGTACTCGACCTCGGTGACGACCACCGCAGGCGTGATCAAGACCGTCTCCCAGTGCCCGACCGCGGGGACAGCCGGGATGCCGGGGACGGCGGGGGAGTCGACGACGGTCCGGGTGAACAGGAACTCGAGCGGGCCGGGGACCTCGCGGGTCCAGTCGGTCTCGACTCCGGCCGGGCTGAGCTGCTTGCTGAACTCGTACTCGTAGGTCAGCACCTCGCGCTCCCAGAGCCACTCGCTGTGCACGACGGCCGGGACGGTGCGGAACGCCGGCGGGACGACCACGGAGTCGTAGACGGCGGCGATCTCGGGCAGGCCGCAGGGGCGGTCCAGTTCGTCGGCGGCCTGGGCCGCGGGACCGGCGAGGGTGAAGGTCGACGCGATCGCGATCGTGGCGAGCGATCCGGTCAGAAATCGGGTGCTGGTCATGGTGGTGCTCCTCATTCATCGAGATTCGGTGAAGGGGGAGACTGCGGCTCGGGGCCTGCGGTGCGTCCCTTTCGTAGTCAGATCAACGAGTGCGCGAAACGTACGTTATGGGGCAAAAACGAAATATTGCAGGTCGGGACCTAGGGGATAATGGGGCATGGCTCCGCTGCGCTTTGACGCGTTCAGTCCGGAGCACGGCCTGCTGGTCGGGATCTTCCTGATTGGTGTGGTCGTGTTCGCGGGCCTGGGTCGCTCGCTGCGGGGCACCGAGCGTGGGATCGCCTTCGAACGCGGGTACGCCGTCCTGATCCCGGTCGTGACGGTCCCGATGCAAACCCTCCAACTGCTGCCGAACGACTTCACCCTCGGCACCTCGCTCCCGATCCAGATCTGCGACCTCTCGTGGATGGTCGCCGTGTACGCACTCTGGACCCGCTCGCCCCGGGCTACCGCGCTGCTCTACTTCTGGGGGCTGACCCTGACGATCCAGGGGATCCTGACCCCGTCGCTCGAGCAGACCTTCCCCGACCCGCGGTACTTCATGTTCTGGGCGATGCACCTGCTCACCGTGTGGGCGGCGGTGTACCTGGTCTGTGCGTTGGGCGGTCCGAGCTGGGCCGGCTATCGGTTCACCCTCGGGTGCACTGCGATCTGGGCCGCCTCGGTGATGGTCTTCAACGCGATCACGGACACCAACTACGGGTACCTCAACGAGAAGCCCGGCGTCTCCTCGCTGCTCGACGTGCTCGGGCCCTGGCCGGCGTACGTGATCGCCGAGATCGCGATCATCGCGGCCGTCTGGGCGCTGATGACGGCGCCGTGGGCGAGGTCGGCAGCACGAGTGCAGGCCACCCGCCGCGAAGACTGATGACCTGTACGTCGTGCGCCGAAGCGACCCGTCGTTGCTCCGGAAAGGCTGAGGAGGGGCCGACGGCTGCCGGCCCCTCCCGAGCGGGTGTTATCAGTGGACGGTGAGGTTGCCTCCCTTGAGCGCCTTGGCTCCGCCGGACGTGTACACGTTCGACCCGGTGGAGGTCCGGTAGATCCTCACTGAGATCGTGTCGCCCTTCTTCGAGCCGGATGACCCGTTGTCCAGCACGATCACCTCGAAGGAGTAGCCCAGCACGCCGTTCCAGCGACCGGTGCCCTTCCAGGAGACCTTGTTCGGCGCCAACTGGACAGCGTCGGTCGCGGTGTTGCCGTGGAACTTCGACTTGCTGTTGTTGGTGCGGAGCTGGAACTGTCCCTTGTACAGGCCACCAGCCTCGGGGATCAGGTTCAACCCGAACGAGGTGCGCGACCCCGTGCTCGGAGTGAACCAGCCACCGCCGGTCACCTTGGACCCGGCCTGATCGACCGTCACCAGGGTGTCGGTCGCGGTCGCGCACGGGAGATAGAACAGGTCGCCGGCGAAGCTCACGTCGACGCCGTAGACGTCAGCCGGAAGCGGCACCGAGGTGGTGGCGAGCCCGGTTGCGTTCGTCGTTGCTGGGTACTGGGTCTGCACCAGTGACGAGTTCGTGACCGTGAACGTGACCGACTTGTTGCTCAGGTCGCCGAGGCTAGTATCCGGTTCGCCGAGCTGGGCGGACAGGGTGGTGTTCGTGATCGGTGGAACCTGGGTGTCGCCGGTGTAGGCCAGCGTGCAGTCCTCCTTGATGATCCTGAACCTGTCGAGGTCCGAGGACGTCAGATAGGTCGCATCACCCGCGAAACTGGTCGCCACACCGACGCCGGTGGGCTGTTGGGTGATCACCAGTGACGTAGAGGCGTTGCCCGACGCGTCGGTCGGGCTGGCCGACGTACTCTGCGTCCCGACCGTGAAGTCGAGCTGTTTGCCGGCCACAGGACTATTCGTAGCGTCCACCAGGTTGCCCGACAGTGCCGCGGCATCTGAGTACTGCACCGAGATCACTCCCGTATAGGTGGTCGTGGTGCCGATCGTGCAGTTCTCGTCGATCTGGCCGTTGGCGTTGTCGTCGATGCCGTTGCCACAGATTTCTACGGGTGCGGCGCCAGCCGGCAGGTCGATCGCTGCCAGAACCAAGGCCAGACAGTCGCCACCGGCGTCGGCGTCGAGATTCAACGTGTTGGTACCGACACCCAGTGTGGAGGTGATGTCGAAGCTGTGGATGTCCCACAGGCCGTCGGTCCCCGCTCGGGACAAACCGTCGCTGGGCAGGGAGTTGCCGTCGTAGAGGCTCCCAGTGTCGAGGATGTCCAACGGAGCACCCAGGCCACCGGTAATGGAGACCGTGCTGTCGCTGAAGGACTGGCCGTCCGCGACGTGAAGCTGCAACGACGCCGTTCCCGATGTGTAGGCGATGCCAGCGAGGGTGTCGTGCCAGCCTTCATCTTCGCCCGGGTACGGGTTGAGCAGGTTGTAGACGCTGTCGTTGCCCTCGAACAACACCACGTCGCGGTTGTTGCTCGCGTTGCCGTCGTTGAAGAAGACCACCAGGGAGAGTCCGTTGGCGTGTTCGGTCGTACTCGAACTCAGGCCGGTGACGAGGAAAGAACCGTTGCCGGTGACCAGGCTGGTCACGTCGGCCCGGTAGGCCCGACTGGATCCGTCGCCCCAGCAGTTCGTGTTGCTGTCGCCCAGGCTGGATCCGACGACGGGAGAGCCAGCGAACGAGACTGCGCTCGCGTCGTACGTCTCCCCGGTTGCGCCGTTGTCGATCCCGTGCCAGTAGAGCCAGGCCGTGGTCACCGTGCCGGACACACCGGCGAGGGTAACGGTGCCGTCGCCATCGTCGACCCCGCCCAGGCCGGCCGAGACCCAGTCCGTGTTGTAGACGGTGCCTGTGTTGGTCACTGGGGTGGCCTGTGCTGGTGTTGCCAGCGCCGTCACTGCGGCGACCATGGCCATCACGGCCGTGATGGCAACCGCGATGCGGACGCGCGCGAATTTGTTGCGTTGCTGAGACATGAGTCCTCCAGACAGTCCGAGCACCGTCGGTCTATTAGGGGCGGGAGTCTGCGCGGCAGAACCGGAGTTCCGTAGCCGGGCTCCCCTGATGCGACCCAATGTGTCACTGTCGTGCAGGCTCGTCACCAGTGCCGGGTCGCGGTGCAGACACATGAGCAGAGATGTGGTCTCCTGACCACCTCTCTGCTAGTTTCGTTGGTCAACAATTCAGGGTTGACGTGCATCGCTGCGACGCCCCTACGGGCATGAGTCGCCTTGAATTCGCGCGCGGCTCAGGCATCAGCAGGAGCACTGTCTGGCTGAGTGTCTGGCCGTCGGAGTAGCGCTCGGTCTGAGCCTCACTGAATTGACGGGACCACTCCCCGATTTCGAGGAGTGGTCCACGCTCTGTGCGCCAACAGGGACTTGAACCCCGAACCCGCTGATTAAGAGTCAGCTGCTCTGCCAATTGAGCTATTGGCGCGTGAAGCGTCCCGAACTTTAGCAGCGTCTCGGCCTGATCTGAAATCGGATAGCCGGCATGTGTCCGGGCTCACCGCGGCCGTTATCGAAGGGCCAGGACGGCCTGGGCGGCGTTGTGGCCGCCGAGCCCGCTGACCGCGCCACCGCGGCGGGAGCCGGAGCCGCAGAGCAGCACCGATCCGAGCTCGGTGGCCACGCCCCACTGCTGTGCCGGGGTGGTCAGCGCCTCCCGGTTCGAGGCCCACGGCCACGCCAGGTCGCCGTGGAAGATGTGCCCGCCGGGCATGGCGAGATCGGCCTCGACGTCCTGTGGGAACTTCGCCTCCAGGCAGAGCCTCCCGTCGTGGTCGGTCATCACACAGTCCAGCAGCGGCTCGGTCAGGTGTGCATCGATGGCGGTGATCGCGCGTCGTACAGCCTCCAGCCGGCGGGTCTCGGTGTCGACCTCGAAGAGCGCCGCGGGCATGTGCAGGCCGAAGTAGGTCAGCGTCTGGGCGCCGGTCGAGGCGAGGTCGCCGAGGATCGAGGGGTCGGTCAACGAGTGGCAGTAGAGCTCGCCCGGTGGGGTGGTCGGGATATGTCCGCCGGCCGCCTGGACGTACGCCGCAGCCAGGGCGCTGTACTCCTCGGCTACGTGGAAGGTCCCGGCGAACGCGGTCCGCGGGTCGGCGCCGCTCTTGAGTTGCGGCAGTCGCGAGAGCAGGAAGTTGACCTTGAGCTGGGACCCGGCGGGCTTGCTCACCGGGTCGGCCTCGTTGCCGAGCAGGATCTCCAGGACCCACGGCGCCACATTGCTGAGGACGGTCCCCGCCTGCACGCTGCGCTCGCGGTCGCCGTCGTGCCAGCGCACCTCGGCGCTGCCGGCGGCGTGGTCCGCCCGGATGGCGCTGACGCCGGCGCCGGTAAGGATCTCGGCGCCTGCCTCGCTCGCGGCGCGGGCGAGCGCATCGGTGATGGCGCCCATGCCGCCGACGGGGACCTTCCACTCGCCGGTTCCGTTGCCGATCAGGTGGTAGAGGAAGCACCGGTTCTGGATCAACGACGGGTCGTGGACGTCCGCGAACGTGCCGATCAGCGCGTCGGTGGCGACCACGCCGCGGACCAGGTCGTCGGCGAACCGCTTCTCGATGACCTCGCCGATCGGCCGTTCGACCAGGGCGCTCCAGAGGTCGGGGTCGATCCCGGCGGCCATCTCCCGGGCGCTGATCAACGGCTGGGTGAGGGTCGGCGCGATTCGGTCGGCGACCACGGCGATCTCGGCGTAGAAGTCCTGCCAGGCGCTGAAGTCGTCGTTGCTGCCACCGAGCGCGGCGAACGACTCCCTGGTGGCAGGGCCGGGTTGGCGCTCGACGAGTAGCCCCAGCGGACGGCCGTCGCGGATCGCGGGGGTGTACGACGCCACCGCGCGGGAGCGCAGCTCCAGCCCGAGGTCGAGGTCGCGTGCGATCGAGTCGGGCATCAGCGAGACCAGGTAGGAGTACCGCGAGAGCCGCGCTCCCATGCCGGGGAACGCCTCGGTGCTGACAGCGGCACCGCCGACGTGGTCGAGTCGCTCCAGCACGAGGACCGAGACCCCCGCCCGGGCCAGGTACGCCGCTGCGGTCAGTCCGTTGTGACCACCGCCGACGATGACGGCGTCGTACCGGGTCTGCCGCGCGGCGCTCATGGAAGAACCGTAGTGCCGAACCCTTGGTCGGTGACCAGTACGGATCTTTCAGACGTGTCCTCGCTCACCGGGACATAACGCAATCAGGGGCACTCTCGTTGATGGGGGCATGAACGCGCTGACGGCCCGGATGCGGGCACCGAGGACCCTTCGGTCTCACCTGGTGCGCGTCCTCACGCCGCGGCTGGTCGTCTTCGGTTCGCTGAGCTCGGCGTTGCTGGTCGGTCAGGCGATGTCGTTGAGCCCGTCGGCGTCCCCGTTGGAGCAGGTCCTGCCGACGGCGCCCACCTGGTCCGCGGAGGACCGCGCTGCGGAGCCCGGCTGCGTGCCGGCGGCCGACTGGCCGGAGGGGAAGCCGGGCGCCGCCGTGGTCGTGCACCGGTACAGCGACGGCTCGGTCGAGCGGGTGCCGTTCCTCGACGCCTGGCGCGAGAATCACAACGACACCGAGGTCGACGACGTCTGGGTCCTGGGCGTCTGTCCGTGAGCCCGCCGGAGCCCCTTGATATTAGTTCAATCTTAAACTAATCTCGGTGCATGCCAGCCGTAACTGTTGACGACCTGACCGTTCTCGACCGCTTGCCCGTCCCCGGGCTCGGCGACACGGTCCGCCCGGTCAAGCAGGTGATCGACGCTCCGTCGGGCTACGAGGGCGAGGGCTTCCCGGTCCGTCGCGCCTTCGCCGGTGTCGACCTGCGTGACCTCGACCCGTTCATCCACATGGATCAGATGGGCGAGGTCGAGTACGCGCCCGGCGAGCCCAAGGGCACCCCGTGGCACCCGCACCGTGGGTTCGAGACGGTCACCTACATCATCGACGGCGTCTTCGACCACCACGACAGCCACGGCGGCGGCGGGACGATCACCAACGGCGACACCCAGTGGATGACCGCCGGCTCGGGCCTGCTGCACATCGAGGCGCCGCCGGAATGGCTCGTGCAGGCCGGCGGGCTCTTCCACGGCATCCAGCTGTGGGTGAACCTGCCGAAGGACGCGAAGTGGAACGCCCCGCGCTACCAGGACATCCGTTCGGGGCAGGTCGGACTGGCGACGTCGGCCGACGCGGGCGCCCTGGTCCGGGTGATCGCCGGGAAGGTCGGTGCCAGCGAGGGGCCGGGCTCGACGTACACGCCGATGACGATGGTGCACGCCACCGTCGCCGCCGGCGCCCGGCTCGAACTGCCCTGGGACCCGGAGTACAACGCGCTGGTCTACGTCCTCTCCGGCCACGGCGCCGTCGGCCTGGAGAAGGTGCCCGTGCGGATGGGGAACCTGGCAGTTCTCGGTGCCGGCGACTTCGTCACCGTCGAGGGCGCGAAGACCCAGGACACCCGTACGCCGGCCTTCGACGTGCTCGTCATCGGTGGCAAGCCGATCCGGGAGCCGATCGCGATGGCGGGCCCGTTCGTGATGAACACCAGGGCCGAGGTCATCCAGGCTTACGAGGACTTCGACAAGGGGCGACTCGGCACCATCCCGAGCGTTCACGGCGCGCCGACCACGTTGCAGGAGGGCTGAACCGCGCTCCTGCTCAGTCCTCGAACGCGTGCGCTCTCTCTAGCGTCTCCAGGCGGGACCGGGAACGCCGAAAGCCCCTCCGTGGCCGGAGGGGCTTTCGGTTCAGGGTGAGTAACGGGACTTGAACCCGCGACATCCGCCACCACAAGGCGGCGCTCTACCAGCTGAGCTATACCCACCATCGCCCTGCCGAAGCGGAGCAGGAGGAAGTGTACTAAAGGTTCAGGGGAGGTCCGAACCGGGTTTCTCCGCGACACCGGCTCCGGTCAGCGCCCCCTGGTGAACGGCTGCGATCCGGCGCGCTTCCTCGCCGTCGGGGCCGGTCCCGGCTACGAAGACCGCTTGCCGGTAGTAGCGCAGCTCCTCGATGCTCTCCTGGATGTCGGCCAGTGCCCGGTGGCCGCCCGACTTCGCCGGGGCGTTGAAGTACGCCTTCGGGTACCAGCGCCGGGAGAGCTCCTTGATCGAAGAGACGTCGACGATCCGGTAGTGCAGGAACGACTCCAGCTCGGCCATGTCCCGGGCCAGGAACGAGCGGTCGGTGGCGACCGTGTTGCCGGCCAACGGCGGACGGCTGCCTTCGGGGCAGTGCTCCCTGATGTAGGCCAGCACCCGCGCTTCGGCGTCCGCCATCGTGGTTCCGCCGTCCAGCTCCTCGAGCAGGCCGGACTTGACGTGCATCTCCCGCACGAACGGCACCATCTGCTCTAGGGCCTCGGCGGGGGGCTTGATGATGACGTCGATGCCATCGCCGACGACGTTGAGGTCAAAGTCGGTGACGAGGGCCGCCACCTCGATCAGCGCATCGGCGCCCAGGTCGAGGCCGGTCATCTCACAGTCAATCCACACGAGTCGGTCGTTCACGAAGGGTGAGCCTACTCAGGTTCTCCCGCACCGACGTTCAGGTTGGGTTCAGACGGCCGCCCTACATTTGATCCATGCTCCGTTGGACAGGCCTGCTCGCACGCCTGATCGTCGGCGGTGTCTGGGTGTACGCGGGGGTGCTGAAGGTCGGCGATCCGGCCGCCAGCGTCAGCGCCGTACGGGCCTACCAACTGCTGCCGACCGGTGTCGCGGAGGTGGTCGGACGGACCTTGCCGATGGCAGAGATCGTCGTCGGAGCATGCTTGATCGTCGGCCTGCTGACCCGGATCAACGGTGTCGTCTCCGCGTTGCTGCAGGTCGCTTTCGTGATCGGGATCGCCTCGGTCTGGAGCCGCGGCATCGAGATCGACTGCGGCTGCTTCGGCGACGGCGGTCTCAACCCGGACGCGACCAGCCAGTACCCGTGGGAGATCGCCCGGGACCTCGGGCTGATGGCGCTGTCGGTGCTCCTGGTCGTCAAGCCGAGAACCGCGTACGCCGTGGACTCCGCGCTCTTCCCTCCGAACCAACCCAACACCGAAACGAAGCAGGTGGACGATGTCGAAGCGCCAGCGTGACCTCTCGCGGACCGAGAAGGCTGCCACCATCCGGGCCGCCCAGGTCAAGAAGGAGCGCACCCGCAAGATGGGCATGATCGTCGGCATCGTGGCTGTACTCAGTGCGGTCGTCGCCGCGGGCACCTGGCTCGGCGGCGGCACCTCCACGCAGACCGACAACTCCAGCGTCGAGGTCGCCGCCGGGTCCGGGTCGGTGATCGTGGGCAACGCGGCAGCACCGGTGAAGGTGGTCATCTACGAGGACTTCCTCTGCCCCTACTGCCGCGAGCTCGAGGCCTCCACCCGGGATTTCCTGCGCGAGAACGCGGCCAAGGGCAAGGTCCAGGTCGAGTACCGGCCGATCAACCTGCTGAGGGACTTCTCCTACTCGGCTCGCGCGCTCAACGCGTGGGCGGCGGTGCTGAAGAACGCCAGCCCGCAGGCCGCCCTCGAGCTGCACGACCTGTTCTTCGAGAAGCAGCCCTACGAGCAGAGCTCGGACGCGACGACGGACGCCGACATCGCCGCCCTGGTGGAGGAGGTCGGTGCCGGGAGCGAGGAGGTCACGGCGGCGATCAAGGTCATGGACAAGGAGTTCTTCGCCGCCGCGGACCAGGTGATGCAGGCGCAGGGGATCGTCGGCACTCCCACCGTAGCCATCAACGGGAAGATCCTTTCTGGACTCAGCGTCGTCCAGCTTCGAAGCCAGATCGAGAACGCGGTCTCCAGCGCCTCCTGACCGGCGGGCTTTGACAGGATGGCCGGCATGAGTGACCTCGCCGCATTCATCGCCGGACTGCCCAAGGCCGAACTGCACGTCCACCACGTCGGCTCGGCGTCGCCCCGGATCGTCGCCGATCTCGCCGCCCGGTACCCGGGCGTCGTCCCGAGCGACCCTGAGGCGCTCGCGTCGTTCTTCGCGTTCAGCGACTTCGCACACTTCGTCGAGGTCTACCTCGCTGTGGTCGACCTGATCCGGACGCCCGAGGACATCCGGATGCTCACCTACGAGGTGGCCCGCGAGATGGCGCAGGGTCAGTCGCTCCGGTACGCCGAGCTCACCTGCACGCCGTACACCTCGGTGCTGCGGGGGATCTCGATCGAGGCATACAGCGAGGCGATCGAGGACGCCCGGGTGGCCGCGCAGCGGGACTTCGGCCTTGTGCTGCAGTGGATCTACGACATCCCGGGGGAGAGCGGGCTCCCGGCTGCCGACGCAACCCTGGAGTACGCGTTGAAGCACCCGCCGGACGGCCTGGTCGGCTTCGGCCTGGGCGGTCCCGAGGTCGGCGTGCCGCGGCGTCAGTTCCAGCCGCACTTCGACGCCGCCCGGGCGGCCGGTCTGCGCAGCGTCCCGCACGCGGGCGAGACCACCGGGCCGCAAACGATCTGGGATGCCCTCCAGGTCTTGGGGGCGGAGCGGATCGGTCACGGCACCTCGGCGGCCCAGGACCCGGAGCTGTTGGCGCACCTCGCTACGACCGGGATCCCGCTGGAGGTCTGCCCGTCCTCGAACATCGCGACCCGTTCGGTCGAGCGTCTAGAGGACCACCCGATCCGGGCGTTCGCCGAGGCCGGGGTCGTGGTCACCGTCAACAGCGACGACCCGCCGATGTTCGGCACCACGCTCAACCAGGAGTACGAGATCGCGGCCGGGCTTCTGGATCTCGACCGGGCCGGGGTAGCGGAGCTGGCGAAGGCCGCCGTTCGGGCCGCGTTCGTCGACGACGTCGTCAAGGACGGGCTGACGGCCGAGATCGACGACTACCTGCACCAGACTGTTCAGGCCCCAGACGAGTAGGGGCCGGCGGTCTCATACACCGCCGGCCCACCACTTTTCTACGTCAGTACGCGGACCCAACCTGGTCACGACACGCGTACGAGGTGGTGCGAATCACGGTGCAGTGGGTGAACTCGGGGGAAAATCCGAGCACCCGTCCTTCGGGCGCCGAACGGATGAAGCCCGCCTCGGCGTGTGCGGTACGACGAGGCGGGCCCTGGGTGGAGGGCGCTGGGAAAGCGCGCCATCGGTTCGGGGTCTACCCGAGCCCTGCGGCGCCAAACCGGGAGCGCAGACATTCGCGCCTGGTGCCCCCGGCACGATTCGAACGTGCGACCTAGAGATTAGAAGGCTCTTGCTCTATCCAACTGAGCTACGAGGGCGTGATCGCCGATTCTAATGTCCTGGACGGCCCGTTCCGGGTTAGGTTGCGCCGTACACCCCCGCACGACACGCCGACACAACATCTAGTTGCGAGATTCTCGACCCGCCACTACATACGTCGACGGGCACCTACGTCGCCCCCACGGGCGCACTGACGGGCGGGGTGGTGGAATAGTCCGGTGACGACGACCAGGGACGGACTCCCCCCGGGACCGCGGTGGCCGGACCTCGTCCAGGCCGTCGCGCTGATGCGGTTCCGCCCGACGACGATGACCCGCCTGCAGCGGCGCTACGGCGACGTCTTCACAGTGCGGATGCCGTACGGGAAGCACGGCTCGATGATCACCGTAGTGGTGCTCTCCGACGCGGCTCTGATCCGAGAGGTCTTCGCCGGCCCGGCCGACGTCTTCCACGCCGGTGAGGGGAACGTCGCGCTGCTTGAGGTGATGGGGGAGCACTCGCTGCTGCTGCTTGACGAGGTCGACCACACCCGGGCGAAGAAGCTGATCATGCCGGCGTTCACGGGCCAGGCGCTGGCCGGCTACCGGGAGATGGTCGCCGGGCTGGCCCAGGCCGAGGTGGCGACCTGGCCGTCCGGGAAGCGGGTCGAGACCCTCGACCGGATGCACGCGATCACCCTCGAGGTGATCCTCCGGGTGGTCTTCGGGGTGACCGACGAGGCCCGGCTCGCGCGGATGCGGCCGCTGGTGCGCCGGGTGGCGAACGTCGACCTCCCGGCGATGCTGTCCTGGCGGTTCCCACGGCTGCGCACCATCCCGCTGTGGTCGTCGTACGCGAACGCGCAGGCCGAGCTCGACGAGCTCCTGTACGCCGAGATCGCGGAACGCCGAGCGGGCGTCGTTGACGACCGTCGGACCGACCTGCTCGCGCGCCTGATGGCTCCCACGGCGGACGGCGACTCCCTCTCGGACGCCGAGCTGCGCGACCAGCTGGTCACGTTTCTACTGGCCGGCCACGAGACGACGGCCACCGCGCTTACCTGGACCCTGCACGAGCTCGCTCACGATGCCAGGCTGATGGCGCGCGCGCAGCGGGCCGCCGACGCCGGGGACGCGGCCGGGGACGCCTTCCTCGACGCCCTGGTCAAGGAGACGATGCGGCTGCGTCCGGTGGTGTACGACGCAGCGCGCATCCTGACCCGACCGGTGGAGATTGGTGGTTACACCGTCCCGGCCGGGGTGATGGTCTCGCCAGCGCTGGGCCTGATGGGTGTCCACCCCGAGCACCACGCCGACCCGGAGCGGATGGACCCAGACCGGTTTCTGACCGGGACCCCGCCGCCGGGAACCTGGATCCCGTTCGGCGGTGGCGCCCGGCGCTGCATCGGAGCCGGGTTCTCGTTGATGGAGTCGGTGGAGATCCTGCGAACGATCCTCCAGGAGCAGACTTTCCAGGCCGTCGACAACACCCCGGACCGGCTTCGACCTCACGGGATCATCAACCGCCCTCATCGCGGCGCGCGGCTGACCGCCGCACCGCGGCAGGACCGGCCGGTCGCCTACAGCGAGTAGATCCGCACCGCGTTCTCCCGGAACACCTTCGCCAGGACGTCGGGTCCGCGTGGGGCGAGGACGTCGACGAGCGCGCCGATCACCGTCGGCAGCGAGGTGACGGCCTTGTCCATCGGGAAGTTCGAGCCGAAGAGCATCCGGTCCGGACCGAAGCAGTCGGCGGCGTGCCCGACCAGCGGGGCGACCAGCTCGGCGAGTCCGTCCCGGTCGATCCCGGTGTTCTTGAGCCCGAGCGGCGGGAACGCGAACCCGGACTGCTTCGCGACCACGTTCGCGCACGCGGCGACCGCGGCGATGTCGTCGCGCCACGCCGCCAGGATGCTCGCCCGGTCCTTGGCGGTCCGGCCGGTGTGCTTGCCGATCGAGCCGAAGACGCCGGCCGGGGTGCCGTAGTGGTCCAGCACGATCGTGGTCGTCGGGTACTCCCGAGCCAGGACGACCACGTCCGAGAGCTGGGTCGAGTACAACCAGGCGTCGAAGGTCAGGCGGCGTTCGGCCAGGTCCGCGAAACCACGCAGGAAAGCCGGGTCGCGCAGCATCCCGGGGCCGTCGCCGAACCGGACGACGTGCCGGTCCTCGTGGAAGGCGGCCGAGAGCCGGATCCCGCGGACCCGGTCGCTGGCGGCGAGGTGACGGTCGAGCTCGACGGCGAAATGCGGGGAGCGCGGGTCGGCGTGAGCCACGATCGCAGCCAGTCGCGGCGCGCCGTACAGGCCGAACGGGAGCGTCTCGAGCCACGCGGTCTCGCCGACCGGGTCGCCGTTCCAGCCCGCTTCGACGTGCACCACCGCCTCCACCGGTACGCCGACCGCGTCGACCACGCCGGCCGCGTCGGCTGCGTACGTCGCCGGGACGTACGGCGTGGCCACGTGCTCCGGGGTGAGCACCAGGTCGCGCTTGGCCCGGCTCGCGAGCAGCGGCAGCAGCCGGGTCAGCAGGCCGGGCGCACGCCGGTAGAGGGGAGCCAGCCTTGAGGCCTCCCGCGGCGTCGTGAACGGGTCCCACTGGTGGATGTGCGTGTCGATTATCCCGGGGACGGTCCCGGCCAGCGTGGCCATCAGGCGTTCTCCTCAACTGTCGGGGGCAGGCACCGGTAGACGGTCCGGACGCCGACCGCCCGCCGCAGCTGCTTCATCAACGAGGCGAAGAACTGGCGCCGGTAGGTGTCGTCGCTGACGGCGTACACGGTGAAGTAGAGGCCGGCGAACGCTGCCAGGAAGGTGGCCACCCGGACCAGCTCGTGGGTGATCGCCGGGACCACGTCGAAGAACGGCTCGGGTGGGTGGCCGAGCCAGGACTCGATCACCTCGTCGCGGATCGCGACCGCACCGAAGACCAGGAAGAACGCGTAGACCGCGAGGCTGAGCAGCAGCACCTGGAGAGCCTGGGAGATGAGCAGCACCAGCACCAGGTTGGCCTTCGCGAGTCCGGTCACCTGAGCCCGTTCCAGGGTGTCGGATTCCGGGATCTCGCCTGCGCAGCGCACAGCCTCGGTGGCGAGAGGAGTCCCGACGCACGCCTGCACCAGACGCTCGCCGGCCATCTCGTCGTCGACCTGGTCGAGCTCCTCGGGCAATCGGACCAGCAGGAACGCGACCGCGACGGCGGCGAAGAGCAGCACCGCCACCCACAGGACGCCGTCGTCGAGCGACGACGCGACCTGCCAGACCTCGGTGTTGATGAACAGGAACGTGATGAACAGCAGCAGCAACGGCAGCGCGCGGGTGGCCAGCGGCACCAGCAGGCCGAGGGAGGAGAACGTGCGGGCGACGGTCCAGCGCGCGACCGAGCCGGCGTGCAGGGCCCGGACCGCGTAGAGCCCCAGGGGCACGCACGCGGCGAGCATCCCGGTGAGCACGCTGAGGCTCTGGTCCCCGGACCTGAGTCCGACTAGGACGCCGGTCCCGGTCCCGGACGCGAGCGCGACCAGCCCGAGCGCGACCAACCGCCGGGGGCTCAGGCTGCTCCGGACGGAGGCGCGGACGTCGTCGACGAAGTAGGGGAGTCCCCGGGCGCGGAACCAATCCTCGGCGGCAGCCCGGTGCTCGGCGGCACCGGGCTGGTCGGTGCTCATGGCTGGCTCATGGCTGGCTCATGCCTGGCTCACGCCTGCGGAGCCGTGGTTCCACCGAGGGGGATCGGGTCGAAGCCGAGCTTGCGGTGGTCCCAGGAACGGACCCGCTCGACGTCGAAGCGGACGGCCACCCGCTTGGTCAGCATGAACTCGACGAGCGGCTTGACCTCCTCGGAGTACGGGCCGTTGTACCGCTCCCAGACGCTGACCCCGACGGCCCAGAGCGCGTCCGGGTCGTCGATCACCGTCGCCCGGCCCTCCAGCGAGACCCCGCGCAGGGTGTCGTAGGTCAGGCCGTCCTCGATCAGCACCGTCGCCCGCGGGTCGCGGAGCAGGTTCTGGGCCTTCTGCGCCTTCGCCTTGGTCTCGAACCAGATCACCCCGTCGACCAGGCCGAACCACATCGCGACCAGGTGCGGGTGCCCGCTCGGGCCGAAAGTGGCCAGCGTGGCGGTGCGCTGGGAGGCGATGAACGCCTGGATCTCCTCGTCGGTCATCGTGACCTGGGAGCGTTGGTTGGTGCCCATCGGTGTCCTTCGTTCGGCGGCGGGAGCAGCCCTGCCTCTGACGGGATTCAACCAGTTGATTGCCCCGCGTGCGTCTCGACGTCAGGATGTTCCGCGCGCCGTCACGCCTCCTGGGTGTCAGCACCACCCATCCCGCTCCAGGAGATCATGCCCAGCGCCAACAAGGGCTTCTACTCGTCCGGTCCGGCGGCCTGGCCGATTTCGGTCTCGGTCCCGGCCGCCTCGGCCTCGTTCTCCGGGCCCTTCTCCAGGCTCGGGGAGTCGTGTGCGCTGGTTGTGCGGCTGCTGTACAGGTGCGCTGCCGATCAACCGCGGAGCGTGCCCATCCACTCTTCGATCGCGTCCGGGTCGCGGGGGAGCGCCGCTGACAGGTTCCGGGACCCGTCCGCGGTGACGACCAGGTCGTCCTCGATCCGGATGCCGATCCCGCGCAGCTCCTCGGGGACGAGCAGGTCGTCCTCCTGGAAGTAGAGACCGGGCTCGACGGTCAGCACCATGCCGGCCTCGAGGTCGCCCTTGGGGTAAATGTCCATCGAAGCTCGACCACAGTCGTGGACGTCCATCCCCAACATGTGCGAGGTCCCGTGCAGGGTCCAGCGTGCGTACACCTTGGACTCGGGATCGAGCGCTTCTTCAGCCGAGACGGGCAGCAGTCCCAGGTCGGAGAGTCCGTGGGCCAGGACGTCCATCGCCGCGTGATGGGCAGCAAGGAACGCAACGCCGGGCCGGACTGCTTCGATGCCCGCCTGCTGGGCGTTGTAGACCAGGTCGTAGAGGTCGCGCTGGAGTGGGCTGAAGGTGCCATTCACCGGGAGCGTGCGGGTGACGTCGGCGGTGTAGAGGTTACGTCCCTCGACTCCCATGTCCAGGAGGACGAGCTCACCGGGGCGGATCGGCCCGGTGTTGTCGATCCAGTGCAGCGTGGTGGCGTGCGAGCCGCCCGCGCAGATCGAGTCATAGCCGATGTCGTTGCCCATCGCGCGGGCGCGGCGGAAGAAGGTGCCCTCGATCCAGCGTTCGCCGAACTCCAGCACGCGGTCCCACTCGCGCACCGAGTCCTCGAAGCCGAGGGTGGTGATGTCGCAGGCCTCCTGCAGCTCCGCGACCTCCCACTCGTCCTTGATCAGCCGCAGCTCGTCGGCGACGCGGGCCAGGTCCTCGTCCGTGGTGAGGTCACGGGTCTTGCGATCGTCATCGAAGGAGGGCAGGTCCTTGACGTGACGCACCTCGATGCCGAGGGAGTCGGAGATCTCCTGCGCCGACGGACGACGCCCCGCCCACAGCTCGCCGTACTGCCGGTCGCGGAAGAACTCGTCGGTGTCGCGCTCCGAGCGGGGCCGGGCATAGAGCACCGACTCCCCGTCCTCGACGACGAGTACGGCATCGGAGGTCTGGTTCCCGGTGAAGTAGGTGTGGGCGGTGTCCGGGCGGAAGCGGTAGTCGGTGTCATTGGCGCGGACCTTGAAGGTGCCGGCCGGCAGCACCAGCCGCTCGCCCGGGAAGGCCTCGGCGAGCCTCGCGCGACGTGCGGCGGCCCAGTCGGCGATCGGGTGGCGCGGCAGCTCCAGCCGACGCTCGCCCCACCCCTCGCGCATGAAGGCGGCGTAGGCGGCGGGCACGGCCGGGTCGTGCGACTCCGTCTTCGGCTCGGCGCCAGAGGCGTCGGCACTGGTCTCGGCGGTCGTCTCGGCGGGGGTGTCGGTCACGCGGCCACTGTACGACGATTGCGCGGCATCGGCTGGTGGCGCCTTCCGCCCATAGGGGTGCGGCAAGCGGGAGCGAGCGGGCTGCTCCGTTAGGGTCGAGCCATGCAGCGAGGACGCCGCGACAGTGTCGCGTTCACCGTCGTGGTGGGCATCCTCGTCCTCCTCGGGGGGCTGGCCATGGCCCTGATCGTCGGACTGTCCGGCGCGCCCGGGTCGCTCGCCCTCGCTGCGGTGCTGGCCGCGCTGCCCGTGGGCCCGCTGGTGGGCTGCTTCATGTGGCTCGACCGCTACGAGCCCGAGCCGCGCAGCCTGCTGATCGCGGGCCTGCTGTGGGGCGCCTTCGTCGCCACCGCTGCCGCCCTGGTCTTCCAGGGCATCGGC
>JBKJIN010000006.1:0-3658 GCA_046598425.1 Marmoricola sp.
GTGGTCGGAGAAGTTGGCCTCACCGGTCACGAACAGGCCGGGGATCGTCGACTGCAGGTCGTAGTCGACCCACAGGCCGCCCATGACGTAGTGCACGGCGGGGTAGATCCGCATCGGCACCTCGTAGGGGTTCTCGCCGGTGATGCGGGCGTACATGTCGAACAGGTTGCCGTACTTCGCCTCGACGGCCGCCTTGCCCAGGCGGTCGATGGCGTCGGTGAAGTCGAGGTAGACGCCCCGGCGGAAGTCGCCGACGACCGGGCCGACGCCGCGACCCTCGTCACACACGTTCTTGGCCTGGCGCGACGCGATGTCGCGGGGCACGAGGTTGCCGAACGAGGGGTAGATCCGCTCCAGGTAGTAGTCGCGGTCCTCCTCGGCGATCTCGCGCGGGTCGGTCTCGGCGTCCTTGGCGTCCCTGGGCACCCAGATCCGGCCGTCGTTGCGCAGCGACTCGCTCATCAAGGTGAGCTTCGACTGGTGCGCGCCGGAGACCGGGATACAGGTCGGGTGGATCTGCGTGTAGCAGGGGTTCGCCATGTAGGCGCCCTTGCGGTGCGCTCGCCACGCCGCGGTGACGTTGCAGCCCATCGCGTTGGTCGAGAGGTAGAAGACGTTGCCGTAGCCGCCGGAGGCGAGCACCACGACGTCGGCGAGGTGGGTCTGGATCTCTCCGGTGACCATGTCCCGGACGATGATGCCGCGGGCGGTGCCGTCGACCACGATCAGCTCGAGCATTTCGTGCCGGGTGTACGTCGTGACGGTGCCGGCGGCGACCTGGCGCTCGAGCGCCTGGTACGCGCCGATCAGCAGCTGCTGGCCGGTCTGGCCGCGGGCGTAGAAGGTGCGGGAGACCTGCACGCCGCCGAAGGAGCGGTTGTCGAGCAGGCCGCCGTACTCGCGGGCGAACGGGACGCCCTGCGCGACGCACTGGTCGATGATGTTCACCGACACCTCAGCGAGGCGGTAGACGTTCGATTCCCGGGAGCGGTAGTCGCCGCCCTTGACGGTGTCGTAGAAGAGCCGGTGAGCGGAGTCGCCGTCCTCCTTGTAGTTCTTCGCGGCGTTGATGCCGCCCTGGGCGGCGATCGAGTGTGCCCGTCGCGGGGAGTCCTGGTAGCAGAACGACTTCACGTTGTAGCCGGCCTCGCCCATGGTGGCCGCGGCCGAGGCGCCGGCCAGGCCGGTGCCGACGATGATCACATTCAACTTGCGGCGGTTGGCCGGGTTGACGAGCTTGGCCTCGAACTTGCGGGTCTGCCAGCGGTCGGCGATCGGGCCCTGCGGTGCCTTGGTGTCGACCAGCGGCGTACCCGGGGTGTAGTAGCCCGCGGCGTCGTCGGTGACCGGGTGGCCCTCGGCGACGTGCGACGGGTCGGGGGTGAGCGTGGTGTCCGGCATATCGGTCATGGCGTCTGTGATTCTCTCTGGGGTTACTTCTCGATGATGCCGAGGACGACGGAGATCGGGACGAGTGAGAACCCGCCCGAGATGACGACGGCGAGCGTGAACGCGGTCCGCTTGGCCAGCACCCGGGTCCGCACGCTGCCGGTGAGCCCCAGGGTCTGGGTGGCGCTCCAGAAGCCGTGGTGCAGGTGGGCGCCGAGCATCGCCATCGCGACCAGGTAGATCAGCGTCATCCACCACACGTCGAAGGTGTCGACGAGCAGCAGGTACGGGTTGTTCTCGTTCTCGCCCGGGTTGTTGACGTTGACCTTGCCGATCGTGAAGTTCAGCAGGTGCCAGACGATGAAGACGAGCAGCGTCACGCCGCCCCAGCGCATCAGCCGGCTGGCGAAGATCGCGCCGGTGTGCTTCTTCACCTGGTATTGGATCGGGCGGGCTTTCTTGGCGCGGCGCCAGAGCGAGGCTGCGCAGGCGACGTGGACGATCAGCGCGATGATCAGTCCCACGCGCATGATCCACAGGAAGCCCTCGTACGGGAGCATCGGCTCACCGAGCTCGCGCAGGTGCTCGGCGTACTCGTTGAACTTCTCCTCACCTGAGAACGCCTTGAGGTTGCCGTACATGTGCCCCAGCACGAATCCAATGAACGCGAGGCCGCTGGCGGCCATCAAGATCTTCAGGAAGACGGTGGTGCTTGTCGCTCGGGCGCCCTTGACCAGGGTCCGCTCCGTATTCTGAGTTGCCACGGAGGCACGTTACCGCTAGCCATGAGGCACCGAGAAATTCGGCCACGTGATCAATCCCACCTCGGGGTGCCGGCGGGAACTTCTGCGGCCCCTCAGCCGTCGCGCCCCCTTCTCTTTGCAGGTCTTTCCGGCCATAGTCGGTCCCGACGTGACCCGGACCACAGTCCGCGGTCACTGATCGTCTGTGAACAGTCGGAATGTCCAGCGCGAACGCGGAGGTAGGAATGGCGTCGACCAAGGCACCAGCATCATCGGGGCCCACGTCAGCAGCGGGGGCCTCCGGGGTCGGCGGTCCCGGACGGGCCGCAATCGGGGCCAGGACCCTGCGGACCGACCGGTGGTGGCTCTCGCCGCTGACCACGTTCGTGGTCTTCTCTTCGTTCGTCGTCTACGCGACCTGGCGGGCGTTCGCCGACAAGGACTACTTCGCCGAGCCGTACCTCTCGCCGTTCTACTCGCCGTGCCTGGGCGACTGCGTTGAGGGGTCCTCGGACTTCGGCCAGCCGTTTGGTGGTTTCCCGCTCTCAGCGGCCCTGATCATCTTGATCTTCCCGCTCGGCTTCCGGATGACCTGCTACTACTACCGGAAGGCCTACTACCGGGCGTTCTGGTTCTCCCCGCTTGCCTGCGCAGTGGCGGAGCCGCACACGAAGTACACCGGCGAGACCCGGTTGCCGCTGATCCTCAACAACCTCCACCGCTACTTCTGGTACGCCGCGGTGGTAGTCGGCCTGATCCTGTCCTACGACGTCTTCCTCAGCCTGGAGGAGCACGACGGCGGTCATGTCGGTCTGGGCACCCTGATCCTGTTGGTCAACGTCATCTTCATCTGGCTCTACACGCTCTCGTGTCACTCCTGTCGGCACGCCGTCGGCGGTCGGCTGCGGCACTTCTCCAAGCACCCGGTCCGATACCAGTTGTGGACCTGGGTCTCGAAAATGAACGTGCACCACGCCAAGTACGCCTGGGCCTCACTGTTCTCGGTGGCGATCGCGGATCTCTACGTGATGCTCCTGGCCAACGGCACCATCACCGAGACGAGGTTCTTCTGATGACGACGACGGCGTCCGAGTCGGCCGGCCAGGACGGCCGCCACCCGATGACCGGCAACGCGCTGGACGGCGAAGCCCAGGGCGGCATGGAGCGGCACACCTACGACGTCGTCGTGATCGGTGCTGGCGGAGCCGGCCTCCGAGCCGCGATCGCCGCTCACGAGTCCGGCGCGAGGACCGCCATCGTGTGCAAGTCGCTGCTCGGCAAGGCGCATACCGTGATGGCCGAGGGCGGCATCGCGGCCTCGATGGGCAATGTCAACTCCAATGACAACTGGCAGGTGCACTTTCGCGACACCATGCGCGGTGGCAAGTTCCTGAACAACCCGCGGATGGCCGAGTTGCATGCCAAGGAGGCGCCGGAGCGGGTCTGGGAGCTCGAGACCTATGGCGCGCTCTTCGACCGCACGTCGGACGGCAAGATCAGCCAGCGCAACTTCGGCGGGCACGTGT
>JBKJIN010000022.1:0-43981 GCA_046598425.1 Marmoricola sp.
CGAGATCGCCCGCCGCTGAGGCGTCGGTGTCCGTGCGGACGACTAGCCTGAGCCGCATGTGTGGTCGCTATGCCTCGAGCCGGCAGCCCGAGGACCTCGTCGAGGAGTTCGAGATCCGCAACACCGAGCTCCCTCGTCTCGAGCCCGACTGGAACGTCGCGCCGACCAAGGAGGTCTACGCGGTCGTGGAGCGCCCGCCGAGCGGCTCCGACGTCGAGGCCCAGCCCGAGCGTCAGCTGCGCGTGCTCACCTGGGGACTGGTGCCCTTCTGGGCCAAGGACCCCGCCGTCGGCAACCGGATGATCTACGCCCGGATGGAGACGGTCGCGGAGAAGCCCGCCTTCCGACGGGCCTTCGAGCGCCGTCGGGCGATCCTCCCGGCCGACGGCTACTTCGAGTGGTACCCCACCGACGAGCGCACCGCCGCGGGGAAGCCGCGCAAGCAGCCCTACTTCATCCGGCCCCGCGACGGCGGCCTGCTCGCGATGGCGGGCCTCTACGAGATCTGGCGCGACCCCGACAAGACCGAGGACGATCCCACCCGCTTCCGCTGGACCTGCACGGTGCTGACCACCAGCGCCGAGGACTCGCTGGGCCACATCCACGACCGGATGCCGCTGATGCTCGCACCCGACCGCTACGACGCCTGGCTCGACCCGCGCCACGAGGACCGGTCCGACCTGCTCGGGCTGCTCGAGCCGGCCGCCCCGGGCCGCCTCGAGGCGTTCCCGGTCTCGACGTTGGTCTCCAACGTGCGCAACAACGGGCCCGAGCTGATCGACCCGCTGCCCCTCGAGGGCGTTCCCGGAGGGCAGGACTGATGGTCGACGAGCGGATGGTCCCCACGCCCCGCGGCGACGCGCGGCTCGTCGTACGCCGTGCGAAGCGGCCGCTGGCGACCCTGGTGCTCACCCACGGCGCCGGGGGCGGCATCGACGCCCCCGACCTGGTGCGGCTGGCCCGGACGCTGCCGCAGCACGACGTGTCGGTGACCCTGGTGGAGATGCCATGGCGGGTGGCCGGCAAGGGGCCGGCGCCCGCTCCGGCCCGCATCGACGAGTGCTACGTCGCGGTGATGGACGCGATGCGCACCCGCTCCCCGCTCGTGCTCGGGGGTCGCAGCGCCGGCGCCCGGTCGGCCTGCCGGATCGCGCGCAGCGTCGGTGCGCGCGGGGTGCTCGCACTGGCGTTCCCGCTGCACCCCCCCGGTCATCCCGAGAAGTCCCGGCTCGAGGAGCTCCAGCGGGCTCGGGTCCGCACGCTGGTCGTGCAGGGGGAGCGCGATCCCTTCGGCACGCCCGAGGAGTTCCCGGGCGACGTCGACCTGGCCGTCGTGCCCTCGGCCGACCACTCGATGAAGGTGCTCAGGTCGGCGCCCGTCACCCAGGCCGAGGCGCTCGCGGTCGTGCTGGAGGCCACCTTGGAGTGGGTCGTGCGGGAGATCGCCGGGAATCGAAACAGTTGATGGGCTGTTCACCTGTGTGAGTCCAAGACGTCACACGCAGAGGGGACAACCGTGCAGAGCACGCTCGAGAGACCAGGGTCTGCTGAGCCTTCGGTAGTCTGGGGTGCAATGAGCAACTCCGACCTGCACCCGGTCGGCCCGTTCGACGCCACACCCGTCGACCCGGCCGACATCGACCCCGCCACCGAGACCGAGGCCCAGCGTCAGCTGCGCTTCGAGACCGACGCGATGCCCTTCCTGGACCAGCTGTACTCCGCGGCCATGCGGATGACCCGCAACCCGGCCGACGCCGAGGACCTGGTGCAGGAGACGTTCGCGAAGGCCTACGGGTCCTTCCACCAGTTCAAGCCCGGCACGAACCTGAAGGCCTGGCTCTACCGGATCCTGACCAACACCTTCATCAACACCTACCGCAAGAAGCAGCGCGAGCCGCAGCAGTCGATGGCCGAGGACGTCGAGGACTGGCAGCTGGCCCGGGCCGAGTCGCACACCTCGACGGGCCTGAAGTCGGCGGAGATGGAAGCGCTCGAGCACCTGCCCGACTCCGACGTCAAGGACGCCCTGCAGCGGCTTCCCGAGGAGTTCCGCCTCGCGGTCTACCTCGCCGACGTCGAGGGATTCCCGTACAAGGAGATCGCCGAGATCATGGAAACCCCCATCGGCACCGTGATGTCGCGGCTGCACCGCGGCCGACGCCAGTTGCGCGCGATGCTCTCGGACTACGTGCGCGAGAACGACCTGATCCGCTCCAGTACGACGGAGGTAGTGTGATGAGCACCGACTCGACCCACGGCAACGAGACCGACTGCTCCCAGGTCATCCACCAGATCTTCACCTTCATCGACAACGAAATGGATCAGGCCGACTGCGCCGTCATCCAGAAGCACCTCGACGAGTGCGGGCCGTGCCTTGCGAAGTACGACCTGGAGCGCACAGTGAAGTCGCTGGTCCAGCGTTCGTGCTCCGAGCAGGCGCCGGATGCGCTCCGCGAGAAGGTGCTCGTCCGGATCCGCCAGGTCCAGATCACCATCGAGTCCGAGCAGGGCTGATCCCGGCGGGTGGGCCGGATTAGCGCACCGGGCGCGCACCTGAGAAGATAGGCGTTGCTCCGTGTGATCGCGGGGGGACAGCTTCGAGGAGGACCGTTATGGGTAAGACCGGACGCAAGCGTCGGGCGCGCAAGAAGAAGGCCGCTAACCACGGCAAGCGCCCCAACGCCTGAGACACGCACTTCAGGCATGACAGACAACATCGAACTCCTGGGTCGAACCACGACCTGGGAGTTCGTGGTTTCTGCCGCCGACACCGCGGAAGCGGTCGGCTCCGGCTCGCTGCCGGTCCTCGGGACCCCGGTTCTGCTGGCCTGGTGCGAGGCCACCACCTGCGCGGCCCTCGATCTGCCCGCGGGATCGACCTCGGTCGGCACCCGGGTGGCGCTGGAGCACCTGGCGGCCTCGAAGATCGGCGATGCCGTCACGGTCACCGCGACGGTGGCTTACGTCGACCCTTCGACAGGCTCAGGACGACGCGCCAAGCTGCTCCGCTTCGAGGTCGAGGCTCGTGAGCCGAGCGGCAGGCTGCTCGGGTCCGGTGAGGTCACCCGCGTCGTCGTTGACGCCGAGCGGTTCCTGGGTCGTCTGGACCGCTGAAACCTCGGGCGCCCTAGATCCCGAAGGTCGCGCGCGGGTACGCCGCGTTCACGTCGGTGATCACGTTGACCAGGTACGGCACGCCGGAAGCGAAGGCGCGGTCGAGCGCGGCGCCGATCTGGGAGGGGTCGGTGACGGTCTCGCCGCCCCCGCCGAGCGCCTTGACCACCTCGTCGTACTTGGTCTGCGGCGCCAGGTCGGCGGCGACGTCGTATCCGTAGAGCATCTGCATCGGGCCCTTTTCCAGGCCCCACGCGGAGTTGTTGCCGCAGACCATTACGACCGGGAGGTTGTGCCGGACCAGGGTGTCGACGTCCATCAGCGACATCCCGGCGGCGCCATCGCCGTAGAGCAGCACGACCTGGGCGGACGGGCGGTGCAGCCGGGCGGCGATCGCGCCGCCCATGCCGGCGCCGAGGCAGCCGTACGGGCCGGGGTCGAGCCAGCCGCCGGGCTGCTTCGGCTCGACGAACTTGCCTGCGAAGGAGACGAAGTCGCCGCCGTCGCCCACCACGATCGCGTCGTCGGCCAGGCGGGGGAGGAGCTCGCCGTAGATCCGGGCCGGGTGGATCAGGTCCGCGGTCGAACCGAGCAGCTCCGCGTCGCGGGCCGTGGTCGCTGCCACGGTCTCCTTCAGGCTTGTCACCCACCCGGACCAGTCCGGGCGCGACTCGCGGGCGAACGCCTCGGCGAGCCCGTCCAGGACCAGGGTCAGGTCACCGGAGGCGGAACCGGCGAGCTCGGCGTGGCCGGAGACCTGGCCCGGTGAGTCGGCGAGGTGGACCACCTTCGCGACCGGGGCCCCGTCCTTGCCGCCGAAGATGCCGTACCCGAGTCGGAAGTCGAGCGGCGTACCCACCACGATCACCAGGTCGCTGGTGCCCAGGGCCTGGCCGCGAGCCTTGGTGGCGAGCAGGGGGTGGCCGCCGGGGATGACCCCGCGGCCCATGCCGTTGGTGATCGCAGGGATGCCGAGGTTGTCCACCAGGCGTAGCGCGGCGGTCTCGGCCCCGTCGGCCCAGACGTCGGTGCCGAGGATCAGCACCGGCCGCGAGGACCCGACGAGCAGCCGGGCGATCGCGGCCAGGGCGTCGGTGTCGGGCGCGACCGGGGCGGCGGCCACGACGGTCGGCCGGACCACGTCGGCGGAGTTGAAGAACTCGTCCATCGGGACGTCGACGAAGACCGGTCCGCGGTGCGAGGAACCGGCGACGGTGAACGCCTCGTGCAGACCGTCGGCGACGTCGGCCGCGGTGTGCAGCGTGCGGGCCAGCTTGGAGACCGGCGCCAGGATCGGAGGCTGGTCGAGCTCCTGGAGCGAGCCGGAACCCCAGCGGTTGGCCGGCGCACGTCCGCCGATGACGACCATTGGCGAGCCGGCGAACTGGGCCTGGGCGACAGCGCTGACGCCGTTGGTCACCCCGGGTCCTGCGGTCAGCACCGCGAGCCCCGGTTTCCGGGTCAGCTTGCCGGTCGCCTCGGCCGCGAACGCCGCGGTCTGCTCGTGACGGACGTCGAGGATCTTCATCGGGGGATCGGCCTTGACGGCCCCGTCGTACATCGGGAAGACGTGCGCTCCGGAGAGCGTGTACATCGCGTTCACCCCGTGCGCGCGGGCCACCGCGACGGCGTGCTCGCCCGCGTGGGCCTCGACGGAGCTGTGAGCCTCTGAAGTCATGCAGTGAGGCTACTGGGTGGCCCTGTTGGGTGGGCCTGTCGGCTCAGTGCTGGCGCACGGGGGCGAAGTACGCCGGGTTGCTGGCCCGCAGATGCGCCATCAGGACCAGCAGCAGGTCGCTGCGGACCTGGGGGTGGTCGGCGCCCAGAGCCAGCTGGAGGTGCAGGCTGCGCAGGTAGCCCTGCACGTTGCCGGACACCTCGAACGGGTTGATCCCGTCGCCACCGCCCTGGCTTCGGGCGCCGGTCGACAGGCGGGCGACCCAGGGCTCGAGGACGTCGAGA
Organism: Marmoricola sp.; assembly: GCA_046598425.1. Classification (GTDB taxonomy): domain Bacteria; phylum Actinomycetota; class Actinomycetes; order Propionibacteriales; family Nocardioidaceae; genus Marmoricola. The sequence goes on from JBKJIN010000022.1 coordinate 5,077, forward strand.
CCCAGGACGTTGCGGCGCAGCAGGTGCATGGTCGCGTAGGCGAACCGGTCGTCCTCGCCGCAGACCAGGAACATGGTCGTCGGGGTCAGCAGCCGGTCGGCGATGACGTCCAGGATCACCGTCAGCTCGAGTCGCCCGAGGTACCGCGACCGCGCCAGCGCACCGAGGGCATCGGCTCCGTGGGCGAGGGCGTGGGCCCAGCCCTTGCCCGGCACGTACCCGCGCAGGTCCCGCTCGCGGGCGAGCCAGCCCATCAGCCGGTCTCCCCAGCGGAGCACCACCTCGGGGCTGGCGAGATCGGCAGCGGTGCTGCGATCGATGCACTCGGTGAGGATCAGGGCGGAGAAGCTGCGCCGGAAGACCGAGTCGTCCTCGGTCCGGCCAAGGCCGATGTCCAGACCGTGGCACATCCCATCGCCGAGGCCGATCAGCAGGTCGTCGTAGACGCCGTCGTCGATCCAGGTGGCCATCGTCGGGAAGGCGATCCCATCGCGGATCCCGGGGTCGGTGTCACCCAGCATCCGGGTGAGGTCCTCGGTCATCTCGACGAGCGACCGATCCGGTGGGACCTTCAACCCGCCGGCTACTACCTGCTCCCAAAATCCCGAGGCCATGCAGATCATTCTTGCATCCGGTGACGGGGCGTCTCGATTCTGCCTTGAACGGTTCGGGTCTAGTAGGTGAACGCTGCATCTACGCTGGTCCCGTGCCCTCGTTGCCGGAGCTCGCTCGCGCTCACACGGACCTCACCGACGAGGACGTCGCGTGGCTCGCGCTGCTGCAGGCCGACTGGCAGATCATCGCGGACCTCTCGTTCGCCGACCTGGTGCTCTGGCTCCAGGACCGCGACGGTTCCGGGTCCTGGGCCGCCGGCCAGATGCGCCCCACCACCGGGCCGACTGCTCTGGTCGACGACATCGTGGGCGAGTTCGTCCCGAGCGGCCGCCGTCCGCTGCTCGACCGGGCGATCGCCGACGGGCGGATCGCCCGCGACGGCGACCCGGAGTGGCGCGACGACGTCCCGGTCCGGGTCGAGGCCATTCCCGTGCGCCGGGGCGACCGGGTGATCGCCGTGGTCGCCCGGAACACCAACCTGCACGGCGTCCGGACGCCGAGCCGGCTCGAGCTCGCCTACCTCCAGACCGCGAGCGAACTGACCCAGATGATCGCGCGGGGATCGTTCCCGTACCCGGGCCAGCGTTCCGACCACGCGGACTCGCCGCGGGTCGGCGACGGCTTCGTCCGGGTCGATGCCGCGGGCCGGGTCACCTACGCGAGTCCGAACGCACTCTCGGTCTACCGCAAGCTCGGGCTTTCCACGGATCTGGCGGACCAGGACCTGGCCGAGGTCACCCGGGCGCTGATCCCGGCTGCCTTGCGCCCCGACGAGGAGACCATCAGTGCAGTGCTCGGTGCCCGGATGCCCCGGGACGCCGAGATCGGGAACCGGGAGGCGACGGTGATCTTGCGTGCGATCCCGTTGCGACCCACCGGGACCCCAACCGGCGGCCTCATCCTGCTGCGCGACGTCACCGAGCTCCGCAGCCGCGACCGGGAGCTGGTGACCAAGGACGCGACCATCCGGGAGATCCACCACCGGGTGAAGAACAACTTGCAGACCGTCGCGGCGCTGCTCCGGCTCCAGGCGCGGCGGATCGACTCGGTACGCGGCCGGGAGGCGCTGGAGGAGGCGGTACGCCGGGTGGGCGCGATCGCGGTCGTCCACGAGACGTTGAGCCAGAGCTTCGAGGAGGCCGTCGAGTTCGACGCCGTCGCGGACCAGCTCATCGGGCTGGTCAGCGAGGTCGGGGGTCACGAAGGGTCCGTGAGCCTGCGGCGGACCGGCACGTTCGGCACCCTCAGCTCCGATGCCGCGACGCCGTTGGCGATGGTGCTCACCGAGGTGCTCCAGAACGCGATGGAGCACGGTTTCCCGGACGGTTCCGCCGGCACGGTAGAGGTCGGCGCCTCACCGGGGGCGAGCGAGGCGGGGGAGCCGTTGGTCGTCGTCCGGGTGCGCGACGACGGCATCGGCCTGCCGGCCGACTTCGACCCGGGTACGTCGACGAGCCTGGGGCTGTCGATCGTGCAGACCCTGGTCGCCGAGCTGGGGGGGACCTTGCGGATCGGTCGCCAAGAGAACGGTCCGGGGACCGTGGTGGAGTTCGCGTTCCCGCGTTAGGCGGTGCGCACGCGGGCGCGGGCGTTGCGGCGCTTCAGCGCACGGCGCTCGTCCTCGCTCAGTCCACCCCAGACGCCGTGGTCCTGCCCGGCTTCGAGCGCCCACGCGAGGCACTGCTCGCGCACGTCGCACCGACGGCAGACCACCTTGGCCTCTTCGATCTGGAGAATGGCCGGCCCGGTGTTGCCGATGGGGAAGAACAGCTCTGGGTCTTCGTCGAGACACGCAGAGCGGTGGCGCCAATCCATGGCCAGGAACTCCTGTTCGTGAGGTGTGTGAACGCGTTCACTAGGTCACTCCCACGTCCGGGCCGATCGGGTCCGGGGCAGGGAGTTGTGACTACCTCCACGGGCGGTGGGCGTAGTTACTTGTAGATGTTGGCAACATCTGCGTCCAACCACAAGACCCCGCGCAGGTCACGTTGATCACAAAAGGTCGCATTCGGCCGCATCTCACGGCACGACGACCGGCGCCGACTACGCTCGGTCCCCGTGGACCCCGTCTCGTCGTACCCGCGCCCCCAGGCGCCGGCCCCGCTCCTGGTTGCTGCTGCCGTGGTGGCCCTCGAGGGCCTGGTCTCGATCGGTTTCGGTGTCGCCGAGGCGCTGCAAACCACCGGCGAGCGGATGGCGATGGGAGCGACCACCGCGCTCTTCTTCGTCGCCTACGGTGGCGGGATGCTGCTGTGCGGCTGGGGCCTGACCCGGCTGCAGACCTGGGCCCGCGGGCCGGTGCTGCTCGCCCAGCTGATCTCCCTCGGGCTCGCGTGGAACTTCCGGGACGCCGGTACGGCACTCGCGTCGGTCGGCTTCGCCGTACCGGCGGCGGTGGTCCTGGTCGGCATGCTGCATCCCCGCACGATCGCGGCGCTCAACGACGATGTGTCGCAAGACCGGGACTGAGCGCGGTCACTCCATCGAGCCGCGGAGCTTCTCCAGTGTTCGGGTGAGCAACCGGGAGACGTGCATCTGCGAGACGCCGATCTCCGCGGCGATCTGCGACTGGGTCTGCTGCCGGAAGAACCGGAGTACCAGGATCCGCTGCTCGCGCGGCGGCAGTCGCTCGATGAGCGGACGCAGGGACTCGCGGATCTCGACGTTCTCCAACGCTGCGTCGTCGTCGCCGAGGGTGTCCCACCACGACGAGGAGTCCTCGCCGCCGGGCCCGGCGTCCAACGACATGGTGGCGTAGGCGTTCGCGGACTCGATCCCTTCCAGGACGTCCTCGACGCTCACGCCGAGCTCCTCGGCGATCTCGCGAGCCGTGGGCGAGCGTCCCAGCTTCTGGGAGAGGTCGCCGGTCGCGGTCGCGATGGACATCCGCAGCTCCTGGAGCCGGCGGGGCACGCGGATCGCCCAGCCCTTGTCCCGGAAGTGGCGCTTGATCTCGCCGATGATCGTCGGGGTCGCGTACGTCGAGAACTCGACTCCGCGCTCGGTGTCGAACCGGTCGACCGCCTTGATCAGGCCGATGGTGCCGACCTGTACCAGGTCGTCGAGTGGTTCCCCGCGGTTGGCGAACCGACGCGCACAGTACTTGACCAACGGGAGGTGCAGCTCGATCACCTGGTCGCGGACGGCCTTCGCGTCCGAGGTGTCGCCGACGGTGGTGAGCTCGGCGAACAGGGCCAGGCTTCGCTCACGCACGGTCGCGAGGTGGTCCGGCGTCTCCGAGGTCATGATCAGGCGGGGGTCGAGGTGCTCGACATGACCGTGAGCCGGATCGTGACGCCCTCGGTGGTGGCGATGGCGCTCGCGCGCGCTGCGCTGGTGGCGAGCACCTGCCAGCCGAAGCTGTCCTGGTCCGGCGGGCTCGCGTCGACCGCGTCCGCGGTCACGTGCATCTCGATCTGCTGGTCGCTGAGGAAGAAGCTGGCGTGCAGGTGACCACCGGGGGTCGCTCCGGCGAGCACTAGCGCGCACGCCTCGCTGACGGCCATCTTTAGGTCCTCGATGTCGTCGAGGGTGAAGTCGAGACGAGCGGCAATGCCTGCCGCCGCCAGCCGCAGTACGGCGACGTACGTGGCCTCCGCGGGGAGGCGGATTTCAGCATCCGGGTGCATAGGCCGAGCCTAGGCGAGATCCGGGGCTGGAACGCCGAACGGGGCCGACCGGTGGTCGACCCCGTTGCGGTTGGAACTGATCAGGCCTTCTTGGTCGCTTACGCCTTCTTGGTCTCCCAGAAGATCTCGGCGATCTCGTCGATCTTGGCGAGCAGCTCGTCAGCGGCCGCAGCGTCGAGGCTGCCCTTGGTGCCGCCGGCGCCGGCCAGCTTGGTGGCTTCGTTGACCAGCGTGTGCAGCTGCGGGTACTTCTCGAAGTGCGGGGCCTTGAAGTAGTCGGTCCACAGCACCCAGAGGTGGTGCTTGACCATCTCGGAGCGCTGCTCCTTGATGACCAGGGCGCGGGTGCGGAAGTCGGGGTCGGCGTTGTCGGCGACCTTGGCGATCAGCGCCTTGATCGACTCGGCCTCGATACGCGCCTGGGCGGGGTCGTAGACGCCGCAGGGCAGATCGCAGTGGGCGGAAACCTCGACGGTGGGGGCGAACAGTCGCGCGAACATCCTCAGGTCCTCTCGGGTAGCTGACATCTGACCGGTGGGTCAGGTGCGAGACTACTCCGCGTGCAACCGAGCCGTCCGTGGGGTCTTGCCCGCGTGCGCGGGCGGTCAATGACGCCGACCCTGGAGCCGGGGGACCGGCTCCTGGTCCGGTACGGCGCCCCCGTCGCTGAGGGCGACCTGGTGCTCGCCCGGCTGGCCGACGGCACTCTGGCGGTGAAGCGGGCTGCGTACGCCGCGAGGACCGGTTCCGGCGTGCCGGGTTGGTTCCTGCTCAGCGACAACCCCGACGAGGGCGTCGACTCCCGGCACCGCGGTGCCGTCGCCGAGCAGGCGGTTCTGGGCGTCGTCCGGGCGCGGGTCTGGCCGTGGCCGGGCAGGGTCCGCGGGCGAGCCTGAACGCCGAGGATGTCGGATCGGCCACATTCGCCGGATCTCCCTGTGGGCTAACCCGGGGTCTGTGAGACCATGACTGCGGGAGATCCCCCGAATTTCGCTCCACCTCTGGCCACTCCGCGGACCAACTCAGTGTCCGGCGTCGAGCAGCCTCACACCCCTTGTACGTGCTTGCCCGATGTCACGAGAGAGCCAACCTCATGGTTGCATTTGACCCCATGCCAGATCTGGATCCCGCCCTTGAGCAGTCCGGGGACCGCGCCAACAACCCGGTCTTCGCGCTGCACGTCGGCGGCAAGATGGAGATCGCCTCGACCGTCGCGCTGAACGGTCCGGACGAACTCTCCCTGGCTTACACCCCTGGCGTGGCCGAGGTCTGCACGGCGATCGCCGAGGACCCGTCGCTGTACGGCGACTACACCTGGACCGCCAACACCGTCGCCGTCGTCACCGACGGCACCGCCGTCCTCGGGCTCGGCGACATCGGCCCGCGGGCCGCGATGCCGGTGATGGAAGGTAAGGCGGTGCTGTTCAAGCAGTTTGGCGGCATCGACGCGATCCCGATCTGCCTGGACACCACCGATGTCGACGAGATCGTCGAGACCGTGGTCCGGCTGGCTCCGAGTTTCGGCGGGATCAACCTCGAGGACATTTCCGCGCCGCGCTGCTTCGAGGTCGAGGAGCGGCTCAAGCAGGCGCTCGACATCCCTGTCTTCCACGACGACCAGCACGGCACCGCGGTCGTCGTCCTGGCCGCTCTCGAGAACGCGATGAAGCTGACCGGCAAGTACCACGACACGGTCCGCATCGTCGTCTCCGGTGCTGGCGCCGCAGGCGTCGCGGTCACCCGGATCCTGCTCGCCGCGGGGTACCGGGACATCGCCGTCCTCGATCGTGGCGGGGTGCTGCACCGCGACCGCGACGACCTGAACACCAGCAAGCGATCGCTGGCCGCCGACACCGCGGACACCACCGGGCGCTGGGGTTCGCTGGCCGCCGTGATGGAGGGGGCAGATGTCTACGTCGGTCTCTCCGGCGGCACCGTGCCCGAGGAGGTCGTCGCCTCGATGGCCGAGGACGCGATCATCTTCGGCCTGGCCAACCCGACGCCCGAGGTGCACCCCGACGTGGCGCACAAGTACGCCCGGGTCGTGGCGACCGGTCGATCGGACTTCCCGAACCAGATCAACAACGTGCTGGCGTTCCCGGGAATCTTCCGGGGTGCGTTCGACGCGCGTGCGACCGCCATCACCGAGGGCATGAAACTCGCTGCCGCGCAGGCGCTTGCCGCGATCGTCGGCGACGACCTGAGCGAGGAGTACATCATCCCCTCGCCGTTCGACCCGCGGGTCGGGCCGTCGGTGGCAACGGCCGTCGCGGAGGCGGCGCGACGCGACGGTGTCGCCCGGCGCTGATCAGCGCTCGCTAGGGTCGTCCCTATGTTCGCTGTCTACGCCGAGAAGTTCTCCTCCGACGCTGGCACCACCGAAGACGTGCTGTCCGGCCTGGTGGTCGGGGAGCGTCCCGACCCGGTCGTCCCCGAAGGCTGGGCGAAGGTCACCGTCAAGGCGGCCTCGTTGAACCACCACGACCTCTGGTCGTTGCGCGGCGTCGGCCTGCGCGAGGAGGCGCTGCCGATGATCCTCGGCTGCGACGCCGCCGGGTACGACGAGGACGGCAACGAGGTCGTCGTGCACGCGATCATCAACGACCCGTCCTGGGCCGGCGACGAGACCCTCGACCCCAAGCGCTCGATCCTCTCCGAGCGCCACCAGGGCACCTTCGCCGAGTCGGTGGTCGTGCCGCGCCGCAACCTGATCCCCAAGCCCGCTTCGCTGACCTTCGCCGAGGCCGCGACGCTTCCGACCGCCTGGCTCACGGCGTACCGGATGCTCTTCACCCAGGGCGGTCTCAAGGCCGGCGACACCGTCCTGGTCCAGGGCGCCGGCGGCGGGGTCGCCACCGCGCTGATCACGCTCGCCCGGGCAGCCGGGCTCAAGGTCCTGGCGACCAGCCGCGACGAGGCCAAGCGCGCCCGAGCGCTCGAGATCGGCGCCCACGAGGTCTTCGAGTCCGGTGCGCGGCTGCCGGTGAAGGTCGACGCCGTGATGGAGACGGTTGGGCGGGCCACCTGGTCGCACTCGATCCGGGCGCTCCGTCCCGGCGGCGCGATCGTGATCTCCGGGACCACCTCGGGTCCGAACCTGGACGACGCCGAGCTGACCCGGATCTTCTTCCTCCAGCTCCGGGTGATCGGTTCGACGATGGGTTCCTCGACCGAGCTCGCCTCGCTGCTGAGCATGCTCGACGCCACTGGCGCCAAGCCGCTGATCGACCGCGAGCTCCCGATGGAGCAGGCCCAGGACGGTTTTGCGGCGATGGCCGAGGGCGACCTCTTCGGCAAGATCGTGTTTACCCTGTAGATAGGCACTCGGTAAGGTCCAGCACCCGACGATCCGGAGTCACGATGGACCTGTACGACGTGATGCGCAGCACTGCCGCGGTTCGGGAGTTCACCGACGACCCCCTGTCTGACGCGGTCCTCCACACCATCCTCGAGAACGCCCGGTTCGCGCCCAGCGGGGGCAACCGTCAGGGGACCCGGGTCATCGTGGTCCGCGACCAGGCGCTGCGCGAGGGCCTGGCCGACCTGACCCTTCCCGGGGCGCGCCGGTACGTCGCCCAGCTGGTCGCGGGAGAGGGCCCGTGGAACCCGGTGACCCGGACCTCGCTGTCCGAGGCGGAGATCGCCGCGACCGAGGTGCCCGGCAGCTTCACCGACCCGCTGCTCAGCGCCGCGGCCGTGCTCGTCGTCTGCGTCGACCTGCGCCTGGTGGCCGCGGTAGACCAGGACCTCGACCGGATCGGCCTGATCAGCGGCGCGTCGGTGTACCCCCTGGTCTGGAACATCCTGCTGGCCGCCCGCAACGAGGGATTCGGCGGCACCATCACCACGATGGCTGTCGCCCAGGAGCCCGCGGTCAAGGCGCTCCTCGGGATCCCGGAGGAGTGCGCCGTTGCGTGCGTGGTGCCGATGGGCAAGCCTGTGAAGCAGCTGACCAAGCTGACCCGCGTCGAGGTGGTCGACCTCGCCACCCGGGAGACCTGGAACGGAGGCGCCTTCGATGTCGGACGCGACGATGCCTGAGCTGGACCTGGCGGCGATCGAGGCCGAGCGTGAGCGGATCAGGACGACGTACCTGGTCGATGAGGAGCAGCGTGCGCCGTCGACGGCGAGGGGGCTGCACCACTTCGCGATCCTCGCTCGTGACGTCGAGGAGACGGTCCGGTTCTACTCGGGGCTGCTGGGGTTCCCGCTGACCGACATCTTCGAGAACCGCGACTACCGCGGGTCGAACCATTTCTTCTTCGACATCGGCAACAACAACCTGATCGCCTTCTTCGACTTCCCCGGACTCGACGTGGGCCCGTACGCCGAGGTGCTCGGCGGCCTGCACCACGTCGCTATCTCGGTGGAGCCCGAGACCTGGGCGATGCTGCGGGACCGTCTCGACGAGGCCGGCGTCGAGTACCAGAGCGCGAGCGGGACCTCGATCTACTTCCGCGACCCCAACGGCGCGCGGCTCGAGCTCATCGCCGACCCGCTCGGAGAGATGTACGGGACCCGTGTCCTCTGAGCGCCGCCGCGTCCACCTGGTCACCGGGGCAGGATCCGGGATCGGTGCGGACCTGGCCGATCGTCTGGAAGCGCGCGGTGACCGGGTCGTGCGACTGACTCGTGACGTCGTCGACCTAGCCGACGCGGGCGCTCTGCTGCGGTGGTCGGAGGAGTGCGCGGCGGCCGAACCCCGGCTGGACTCGGTCGTTCACATCGCCGGGACCGTCGAGCTCGCCCGGGTTGCCGACCTGGACCTGACCGACTGGCAGCGTCAGCTCGAGGTGAACCTGACCGCGCCGGCGGTACTCACCGCGGCCCTGCTGCCCGCAGTCCGCGCCGCCGCGGGCACGGTGGTCTTCGTGAACTCCTCGGCCGGGCTGACCGCCAACGCCGGGTGGTCGGCGTACGCAGCGTCGAAGTTCGGGCTGCGCGCCCTGGCCGACGCGCTGCGGGCCGAGGAGTCCGGCAACGGTGTCCGGGTCACCTCGGTCTTCCCGAGCCGCACCGCGACCCCGATGCAGGAGAAGGTCCACGAGCAGGAGGGCCGCACCTACGACGCCGCCCGCTGGATCAAGCCCGGCACGGTGACCGACGCGATCCTGCACGTGCTGGACCTGCCTGCGGACGCGAGCATCCCGGAGCTGGTCATCCGGCCCCGTTGAGGCCTCCGGGACGTCGCGCCCTTTGCGGTACTGGTCCAGACCAAAAATGGGTCGAGGAATGTCGGTGGACTCCCGTAGGTTCCTGGATCGTCGCAGTTGTCGTATTCGCCGGTTCCCGTTCGTCGTAGGTGTGAGAACGGATCTCGGGCGGTCGCTCGGCGGCCGCCACCCACGAACGAAGGACACCCGGTATGCATTCCTCCGCCCCCACCGCCAGCGGCGCCGCGCGGACCAGCGCGAGCGACATGGCGGTGCTCCGCTGGCTGGTCGCCGCGACGTTCATCGTGATCCTCAACGAGACGATCATGATCAACGCGATCCCGGATCTGAAGGCGCACTTCGGGGTCGGCAACGGTGCGGCCCAGTGGCTGACGACCGCGTTCATGCTGACAATGGCCGTCGTGATCCCGGTGACCGGCTGGTTCCTCCAGCGCGTCACCACCCGGCAGGCCTTCGGCCTGGCGATGGCCGTCTTCTCGCTCGGCACCCTGCTCGCCGCCGCGACGCCGTCCTCGATGTTCTGGCTTCTGATCGTGGCGCGGGTCATCCAGGCCACGGGCACCGCGGTGATGATGCCTCTGCTGATGACCACCCTGATGAACGTCGTCCCCGAGAACGACCGCGGCCGGGTGATGGGCAACGTCACCCTGGCGATGTCGGTCGCGCCGGCGATGGGTCCGGCCGTCTCCGGGGTGATCCTGAACGCGCTGTCCTGGCGCTGGATGTTCCTGCTGGTGCTGCCGGTGGCGGTCGCGATCGGCTCCGCCGGTCTGCGCAGGTTGCAGAACGTCGGCGAGCCGACGGCCGGGTCGCTCGACGTGCTGAGCGTGCCGCTGTCGGCTCTGGGATTCGGCAGCCTGGTCTACGGGTTGAGCCTCGTCGGTGGCGAGGACCCGGCGGTCTCGCCGTACCTGCTGATCGGCGTCGGTGCGGTGGCGCTCGCGCTCTTCGTCTGGCGCCAGCTCCACCTGCAGCGTGACGGTTCCCCGCTCCTCGACCTGCGCACGCTGACCCACCCGACCTTCACGGTGGCGCTGGCGCTGATGGTGATCGCGTTCATGGGCTTCCTCGGCTCGCTGCTCCTGCTCCCGCTGTACCTCCAGGACATCCGCGGCCTCTCGCCGCTGCAGACCGGTCTGCTGATGATGCCCGGTGGCCTCGCGATGGGCCTGCTCGGCCCGCAGGTCGGCAAGGTCTTCGACCGGGTCGGTGGTCGCCCGCTGGTGATCCCGGGGGCGATCGGCATCACCGCGGGACTCGGCATGTTCACCCAGATCGACCTGAACACCCCCTACTGGTACGTCTTCGTCGCGCACGTGGTGATGATGGTGTCGTTGGCTGCGGTGTTCACCCCGGTCTTCGCCCTCGGGCTCGGTGCGGTCCCGCAGCACCTGTACTCGCACGCGAGCTCGTTGCTCGGGGCGCTGCAGCAGGTGGCGGGAGCGATGGGCGCGGCGGTCTCGGTCGCGGTGCTCACCGCCCGTTCGGACTCCCTGGTCGCCGACGGTGCCTCCCGCCTGGCGGGGTACGTCGGCGGCATGCAGTGGGCGTTCGGCCTCAGCGCCGTGCTCTCGATCGCCGTGATCGGGCTCGCCGTCAGCCTCCCGGGTCGACTGCCGGTGCTTCAGGTCGCCCCGGCCGTAGAGGACACCGGCGCAGGCGCCGGAGAGTACGCCGACGCGGTAGTGCCGGTCGTCTGAGGTCTAGTCGGGGGCGTTCGACTTCCAGTTGAGCGCCCCGACGATCATCATCAGCAGCTGGGTGCGAGCCCGGTGCCTGATCCCGGGCAGGTCCCGTGCGTCCGCGCGCAGGATCGATTCTGACGTCGTGATCATCGCGCCGACGATGAGGTTGGCCAGCGTGTGCAGGTCCTCACTCGACCAGTGATCCATCGGCAGTCGGGCGAGGTCGGTCGCGAGCTCGCGTTCGAAGAGATCGAACTCGCGGTGCACTGACTCCCGGACCACGGCTGAGCCACCGGACTTCTCGCGGGCGATGAACCCGAAGTGGGTGCGCTGCTCACGCACGTGGTCGACCAGCACCTCCACGGAACTGTCGACGATCTTGCCCAGGGACGGCGTCCCCTGGCGGACGTCGCGGATCATCGCGCGCAGCGAACCGAAGGATTCCTCGACCAGGGCGAGCCCGAGCTCGTCGATGGATTCGAAGTGCCGGTAGAAAGCGGTCGGCACGATGCCAACCTCCTTGGCGACCTGCCGGAGAGACAACCCAGCCAGTCCGGCGTCCTCGCTCAGCCGCAGCGCAGCGTCCAGGATGGCCCGCCTGGTGCGTTCCTTCCCCTCGCTCCGAGTCTCGCCTGACGGCGGCCGGTGCGGGCGCGGCCGGTGCGATCGGGAGGTGGTCACGGGGGTCAGCGTATCGGGGTCCTCAGTCACCTGTTTCGGTGTACGTATGTGCACCGTGTCCGGCGTCACGTACCGGGTGGCTTGACCCTGGATTAGGGCGGCAGTCATAGTTTCAGTGTACGCACGTTCACTGAAAGGAGGCCACAAGATGGGCATCACCACCAAACTTCTCGGCTCCAGGGCCGTTTCGGCGTTGACCTCACCTCACGGTGTGGACCGCTACCTCGAAATGTTCAACCCGATGTGGGCTGCCACCGAGGTTCGAGCCCGCGTCGTCGCCATCCACCGTGAGAACCCAGACGCCGAGGGCTCCGCCCCGGTCGCCACCCTCACGCTCCAGCCGACGAGCACCTGGCGCGGGCACCGGGCAGGCCAGTACGTCCAGGTCGGCGTCGAGATGCCCGGGTCGGCCCGCCGGATGACCCGCTGCTTCTCGATCTCCTCGGCCGCTTCGCTGCCGGGGGAGCGGATCACGCTCACCATCCGGGCCAACGACGAGGGTCAGGTGAGCAAGTTCCTGGTCAACGGGGCGAAGGTGGGCCAAATGCTGCACCTGAGCCAGGGCGAGGGCGACTTCACGCTGCCGTTCACACCGACCACCGGCGGTCCGGACCCGGTGCTGATGATCTCTGGCGGTTCCGGGATCACCCCGGTGATGTCGCAGGTCCGCACGCTGCTGCGGGACGCCCCGCGGATGGGGAACAGCGGCGGACGAGCCAACCGCAAGGTCACCTTCCTGCACTACGCCCGTAGCGCCGAGGACCAGATCTTCGCCGATGAGCTCGCCGCGATCGCCGCGGGCGACAACAACATCGACGTCCACCTCCGGTACGGCGACGCGACCTTCAGCGAGCTCGAGCTTCGCCGCCTCGTCCCGGATTTCAAGAACACCGACACCTGGGCCTGTGGCCCCGGCGGTCTGGTCGAGCTGATCAAGGACGCGTACGGGGTTTCGACAGGCTCAACCACCGCGAACGCTCGTCTCCGGGTCGAGTTCTTCAAGCCACCGACCTTCTCTGCCGGCACCGCCGGGGGAGAGGTCTCCTTCACCCGCGCCGGTGCGAGCGCCGAGAACTCCGGAGCCACCTTGCTCGAGCAGGCCGAGGCGCTCGGCCTCAAGCCCGAGTTCGGCTGCCGGATGGGCATCTGCTTCTCGTGTGTGAAGACCAAGACCGACGGCACTGTCCGCAACGTCCTGACCGGCGAGGAGTCCTCGCTGCCCGACGAGGAGGTCCGCATTTGCGTGACCTCGCCCGTCGGCGACTGCTCCGTAGACCTCTGATCCCCACCTCTGAAACAAGGGAGACATCATGACCATCACCGACATCAAGCCCCAAGCCAAGAAGCGCACCGGCGTCCGCGCCAGCGACCCGAAGAACCCCAACCTGACCCCCGAGCAGCTCGACGCGTTCGGCGAGGAGGTGGACGCCCTGCGCCAGAAGGTCCTCGCCAAGCTCGGCAAGGAGGACGCCGACTACATCCGGATGATCGTCAAGCGCCAGCAGCAGTTCGAGATCGCCGGCCGGGCGCTCTTCTACCTGCCGCCTGCCTGGCCGCTGGCCGTTGCCGCGCTCAGCGTCTCCAAGATCCTGGAGAACATGGAGATCGGCCACAACGTGATGCACGGCCAGTACGACTGGATGGGCGACCCGAAGCTGAACTCGCGCATCTACGACTGGGACACGATGGCGCCCGGTGAGAACTGGAAGTACGGCCACAACTACATCCACCACACCTACACCAACATCCTCGGCAAGGACCGTGACATCGGCTACGGGATCCTCCGGATGGACGAGGACCAGAAGTGGCACCCGGCCTACCTGGGCAACCCGCTCTACGCCCTGGGCCTGATGCTGCTCTTCGAAGAGGGCGTGGCGCTGCACGACCTCGAGGTCGACCGGATCCGTTCGGGTGAGCGCACCTGGGAGGAGACCAAGAAGGTCGGCAAGCCGATCGTGAAGAAGGTCGGCAAGCAGGTCTTCAAGGACTACCTGCTTTTCCCGCTGCTCACCGGCCCGTTCTTCGTCAGCACCCTGGTCGGCAACGCGGTCGCGAACGTGGTCCGCAACATCTGGACCTTCAACATCATCTTCTGCGGGCACTTCCCGGCGGGCGTCGCGACGTTCACCGAGGAGGAGTGCGAGAACGAGTCCCGCGGGCACTGGTACTACCGCCAGCTGCTCGGCTCGGCGAACATCACCGGCGGCAAGCTGTTCCACATCATGTCGGGCAACCTCTCGCACCAGATCGAGCACCACCTGTTCCCGGACATCCCGGCCCGCCGGTACCCGGAGCTCTCGGTCGAGGTGAAGGCGCTGTGCGAGAAGTACGGCATCGAGTACAACACCGGTGGCCTGACGCACCAGCTCTGGACGGTCGCGAAGAAGATCGTGCGGCTCTCGTTCCCGAACGGGAAGCGCACTCCGGACGCGGCGTCCGGGCCCGCGCCCGACCTGGCCGCAGCAGCCTGATCGGTCGTGCGGCCGGTGGCGTGAGATGGCGCTCACGTTGCCCGCCGCCGTCCGGGCCCGCACACTAGGCCCATGAAGGATCAGATCAGCAAGGCCGAGATCCGCAAGGACGCCCTCCAGGACGGCGTCGAGGCCGCCACCCACGCGGTCGGGCAGGTGACGAACATCGTCGTCGGTGCCGTCGGCGACGTCGCCAAGGCCGTCGGCGGCCTGGCCACCGATCTCTTCGAGATCCGCGAGGCCAGCAAGCGGGCCAGCGCCGACTCCCCGGTGGTCCCGGAGCCGGCTGTCGAGGCTCCTGAGGATCTCTGAGCCGCTGGCTTGACCCTGAGCGATCAGCCGAAGGACATCCGGAAGTCGGCCTGACGGAACGACGCCAGCGTCTTCTTGCCTGCTAGCCAGCCCAGGGGGCCGTCCGGGTTGAAGTCCCACTTCGCCCGGCACGGTGCGGCCTTCGAGGAGCCGACCAGCGCTGCGGTCACCTCGTCGCCGTCGGCGCGCTGCTGCCAGGTGTTGCCCTTGAACGGCAGCCGCGGCACGGCCCGGGAGACGTCAGCGAAGGACGCGGTGACGATCGGGACGCCGTCGAGCTCGGCGGTCCAGAGCGCCCGGGTGAGCGGACCCTTTTCGGTTACGGTCAGCGAGAAGTTGCAGAGGTCCTTCGGGATCGCCCACAGGTCGCGGCCGCCGTGCACCGACTGGATCGAGTCGACCCAGATGTCGGTGATGTTCACGGCCTTGTTGTACTGCCGGGCGACCAGGATCTCGCCGTAGGTCAGCGGGCTCGGCTCCTCGTACTTCACCAGTGCGACGCCGTAGACACCGGGCTCGCGGTCGGGGTGGTCCCCGGCGCGCACCCTGAAGAGGGACAGCCACAGCTGGCCGGTCATGTTCCAGGGGGCTTCGGGGTAGGTGATATCGCCCGAGGTCGGCGAAGAGGTCCACTGCACGGTCATGGGAGCAGCGTAGAACAAGTTCTGACAGGACTCACTGTCAGACCGGTCACTCAGTCGTCGTCCGGGTCGTCGGCGCGCGCCAACCAGGTCGCGAACCGCTCGATCGGGTTCTCGTCGTCCGGGTGGATGTCGACGTACGCGCGCAGTTGGTCGGCGATCCACGCCAGGGTGACGTCCTCGTCGCCCCGGCGCTTCTCGAGCTCCTCGATACCGCGATCAGTGAAGTACATGGCGGTGGCCGATCAGGCGAACGCCTGGTCCATCAGCGCCTTGTTCTCCTCGACGTGCCGCGAGTGCTGGCCGACCGACGGGGAGGACGACTGGTTGCGGGAGATCAGCGCGACGTCCTGGTCGAGCTGGTCGAAGAGGTTCAGCCGGAAGTGCGGCGCCGCACCCATGTTGCCGGGCTCGTCCTGGACCCAGCGGACGCTGCGCAGGTTCGGGAACCGGCTCAGCTCGGCCTTCAGCTCCTCGACGGGCAGCGGGTAGAGCTGCTCGACCCGGACGATCGCCGAGGTCGGGTCGTCACCCTGGCGCTTGCCGCGCTCGACCATCAGATCCCAGGTAATCCGGCCGGTGCAGAGCAGCACGGTGGTCACCTTCCCCGGGTCCGCGACGCTGTCGCCGATGACCGGGGTGAACGAGCCCTGGGTGAATGCAGCCGGCTGCGAGGCAGCCTCCTTGCGCTTGAGCATCGACTTCGGGGTGAAGACGATCAGCGGCTTGTGCGCCTCGCCGAGCGCGTGCCGGCGCAGGAGGTGGAAGTAGCTCGCCGGGGTCGAGGGCTGCGCCACGACGAACGCGTCGTCCGCGGCCATCTGGAGGAACCGCTCGATCCGGGCCGAGGAGTGATCCGGTCCCTGGCCCTCGTAGCCGTGCGGCAGCAGCAGCACGACGCCAGACTGCTGGCCCCACTTGGTCTCGCCGGCGGTGATGTACTCGTCGGTGACGATCTGGGCGCCGTTGACGAAGTCGCCGAACTGGGCCTCCCAGAGGACCAGCGCGTCCGGGCGCGCCACCGAGTAGCCGTACTCGAAGCCGAGGGCGGCGTACTCGCTGAGCAGCGAGTCGTAGACGTAGAACGTCGCCTGCTCCTCGGAGAGATTTGCCAGCGGCGTCCACTCGTCGGCGTTCCTGCGGTCGATGATCGTGGCGAACCGCGAGACGAACGTGCCGCGCCGCGAGTCCTGCCCGGCCAGGCGAACCGGGCGGCCCTCCATCAGCAGCGAGCCGAAGGCGAGGATCTCGCCGGTGCCCCAGTCGATCGGGCCCTCGTTGATCGCGGCCGCGCGGCGCTGCAACTGCGGCAGCACCTTCGGGTGCACGGTGAAGCCCTCGGGCGGGCTGACGTAGGCGTCCGAGATCCGCTTCATCGTCTCGACGCTGATCGCCGTGGTGGCCTCGCCGGTCGCGAGCTTGTCCGGGTAGTCCGGGACGGTCGTCCAGGAGTCCGGCCGGGTGTCGGTCTCGCGCACCTCGGTGAAAACCCTCTCGAGCTGCTGCTGGTAGTTCTGCAGCACCTGCTCCGCCTCCTCGACGGTGATGTCGCCGCGACCGATGAGCGACTCGGTGTAGAGCTTGCGTACCGAGCGCTTCTGCTCGATCAGGTCGTACATCAACGGCTGCGTGTACGACGGGTCGTCTCCCTCGTTGTGACCCCGACGGCGGTAGCAGACCAAGTCGATGACGACGTCCTTGTTGAATGCTTGGCGGTACTCGAACGAGAGCCGGGCGACCCGGATGCACGCCTCCGGGTCGTCGCCGTTCACGTGGAAGATCGGTGCCTGGACCATCCGAGCCACGTCGGTGCAGTACAGCGAGGAGCGCGACGAGGCGGGGGAGGTGGTGAAGCCGACCTGGTTGTTGACGACTACGTGGATGGTGCCGCCGGTGCGGTAGCCGCGGAGCTGGCTGAGGTTGAGGGTCTCAGCCACGACACCCTGACCGGCAAACGCTGCATCACCGTGGACTAGGAGTGGCAGCACCGGGTACTCGGCGCCGCGGTTGAGCACGTCCTGCTTCGCGCGGGCGATGCCCTCGAGGATCGGGTCGACCGTCTCCAGGTGCGACGGGTTCGCGGCGATCGAGACCTTGATCTTGTCCCCGGAGCCGGCGAGGAACTCACCCTCGGCACCGAGGTGGTACTTCACGTCGCCGGATCCCTGGACGGTGCGCGGGTCGATGTTGCCCTCGAACTCGCGGAAGATCTGGTTGTAGGACTTGCCGACGATGTTGGCCAGCATGTTCAGCCGGCCGCGGTGAGCCATCCCGATGGTGACCTCGTCGAGGGAGGCCTCGGCGGCCGCCTCGCAGATCTCGTCGATCAGCGGGATCGTGGTCTCGCCGCCCTCGAGGCTGAACCGCTTCTGGCCGACGAACTTGGTCTGCAGGAAAGTCTCGAACGCCTCGGCCTGGTTGAGCTTCAGCAGGATCCGAAGCTGCTCCTCGCGCGGAGGCTTCTGGTGCGGCTGCTCGACGCGCTCCTGGATCCATCGACGCTGCTCGGGGTCCTGGATGTGCATGTACTCGATGCCGACGGTGCGGCAGTAGGAGTCGCGCAGGATGCCCAGGACGTTGCGCAGCTTCATGAATCGGCGCTCGCCGCCGAACTCGCCGGTGGCGAACTCGCGGTCGAGGTCCCACAGCGTCAGACCGTGGCTCTCCACTTCGAGGTCGGGGTGGCTGCGCTGCTTGTACTCCAGCGGGTCGGTGTCGGCCATCATGTGGCCGCGGACCCGGTAGGCGTGGATCAGCTCGAGGATGCGGGCCTGCTTGCTGACGTCCTCGTCGTGGCTGTGTGACCTGTCGACGGACCAGTGGATCGGCTCGTAGGGGATCCGCAGGCTGCGGAAGATCTCGTCGTAGAAGCCGTCCTCGCCGAGCAGGAGCTTGTGCACCCGGCCCAGGAACTCGCCCGACTGGGCGCCCTGGATGACGCGGTGGTCGTAGGTCGAGGTCATCGTCATGATACGGCTGATGGCGTTACGGGTGATCGTCTCCTCGGAGGCGCCCTGGGCCTCCGGCGGGTAGTCCATCGAGCCGACGCCGATGATGGCGGCCTGTCCCTGCATCAGGCGCGGCACCGAGTTGTTGGTGCCCAGACCGCCGACGTTGGTGAGGCTGACCGTCGTACCGGAGTAGTCCTCCATGGTCAGCTTGTTGTCCTTGGCCTTGCGCACGATCTCCTCGTACGCCGTCCAGAAGTGCGCGAAGTCCATGGACTCGCAGGCCTTGATCGAGGGCGCCACCAGCTGACGGGTGCCGTCCGGCTTCTGCTGGTCGATCGCCAGGCCGAGGTTGATGTGCGGCGGGGTAACCATGTTCGGCTTGCCATCGACCTCGGCGAAGGTGTTGTTCATCTCGGGCAGCGACTTGATCGCCTTGATGATCGCGTAGCCGATCAGGTGCGTGAAGGAGACCTTGCCGCCGCGGGCGCGCTTGAGGTGGTTGTTGATGACGATCCGGTTGTCCCAAAGCAGCTTGACCGGGATGTTGCGGACGCTGGTCGCGGTCGGGACCGAGAGCGAGACGTCCATGTTCTTCGCGGTGGCGGCCGGGATCCCGCGCAGCACGGTGTAGACGTTCTCCTCCGAGGTGGGGGAAGGCGCCGGGGCAGCCGGCTCCTTCGGGACCGGCGGTGCCGTCGGCGTCGTCGGCGCGGCGGGGGTCGGGTCGGTCACCGCAGCCGGGGTGGGCGCGGGGGAGGGGGTCGACAACGGCTTCGGGGCTGCGGCCGGCGGGGCTGCGGCCGGCGGGGCTGCGGCCGGCGGGGCGGTGACTGGCGCGGCAACCGGAGCGTTGGCGCCGTTGTAGTTGGCGAAGAAGTCCCACCACGCCGGATCCACCGTGCTCGGATCCTTCTGGTACTGCTCGTACATCTCGTCGACGAGCCACTCGTTGGCTCCGAACGCTGCGAGGGGATTGCCTTCAGTGGGCTCTGGCACGGCTTTGATTCGCCTCTTCCGATGCGGTGCTGGTGGTGGTGACCCGAAGGACGTCGTGGCTGACGTCGCAGCCAAGATTAGACCGCGGCGTTCCGCGCCGCAGCCTCAGCAGTGAGAGTTTGGTCTCGGATTGCGCCGGACCTGGGGCTGACGGCCTCCGCAGCGCCCGGATGTCCGGATTTCGCACGACAAGACCCGTGACCGTGAGGCTGTGGGCCGGGGAGACGCGCATGCACGGTCCAACGATCCAGGCCCCGTCGTGCTACGCCCAGTCAGGTCGCACCGCGAGGACAGCCCGGTGGTCCGACGGCGTGGGGATCAGCCGGAGCGCAGTTGCCGGGCCGGGGCCGTTGACGTCGTCGATCTTGCGGGTCCCGGCGCCCCAGGTGCCCGGGTCGTTCTCGCGTCCCTCCCAGACCGAGGTCAGGCCGGCGAGGCGTTGCAGGTGGAAGTTGGAGTCGCCGACGGCGTACACGGTGTGGCCGGCCCGGCCGAGCTCGTACACCAGGGCCTCGAGACGGGAAACCTCCTGGCGGTGTCGGGCGACCAGCAGCGGTCGGTCGGAGCGGTAGCTGCCGTCGGTCTCGGCCCCCGGCACCAGGTGGTAGCTGATCAGTGCAACCGTGCGGTCGACGACCCGGTCGCGAAAAATCCCCAGGGCTGCGAGGCGGGGCGGCTCCGTATGCAGGAAGCGGTCGGGCCGGTCCGAGCGCCCAATGCCGGTCAGTAGCACCGCGCGGCCCTCGACCAGGTCGAACCGGTCCGCGCGGGCGCCGACGACGTTGCCGTCGGCGATCGTGGCGACCCAGTGGTACCGCGGTGCCCGGGCCGGGACCCGGAGGGGGAGGGGCTCCAACTGCACGTCTCCGGTACGGCGCAGCAGCGGCAGGCGGGAGAGGTACCACTCCTGCAGGCCGACCAGGTCGGGCGCGTCGTCGAGCGCCAGCTCGAGCACCTCACGGGCGCTGTGCGAGGGCAACGTGTACAGGGTGTTCGCCGAGACGACCGTGGTCATGGAGCGAGTCTGCCCGGTCCGCTCAGCGCGGCGGGGCCACCCCCCAGAGTGCGGCGACGTGCCGGCTGTCGGTGCCGCAGCAGCCCCCGATCACCGAGAAGGACGGCACCTGGTCGAGCACCGACCTTGCCGAGGAGGTGAGCAGACCGAGGTCGCCCGCATCGAGGACCTCCATCGCGTCCAGCTCCTCGTGCGTCATCGTCGAGGCGTTTGGTCGCAGGTACCGAAGCTTGCGCTGCCAGTCGTCGCCGTCCAGGGCGGCGGAGAGGTGGGTGGGGTGGGCGCAGTTGACGCCGTACCAGTCGGCCGGGGCGGCGGCCTCGACCTCGCCGATCGCGTCAGCGAGGGTGCTGCCGTCCGGGAGCAGACCATCGGTCTCAACGGTGAACGAGATAGTGACGGGGAGCCCGGCGACGCGGGCGGCCCGGACCACTCCGATGCCCTCGGCGGATCCGGTCATCGTCATCGCGTGCACCAGGTCGGCGCCGGCGTCAGCGAAGGATTGCACCTGGGCGGCGTGGTACTCGGCCGCTTCGTCCGAGTCGGTCCCGCCGGCGAGGTACCCGTCGCCGCGCGGACCGACGGCCCCGCTGAGAAGGGCCGGCCCCGGTACGTCGGCGAGGACCCGGCGAACCAGGGCGACCGCGGCCTGGTTGACCCGGTCGAGTGCGGCCACGTCGTACCCGAGGACACGCCCCCAGTCCGGATTCGCGCGCCAGGTCGGGGTCTCCAGCACCAGGCCGGCCCCGGTAGCAGCCGCGATCGCCACGTACTCCCGGAAGTAGGAGTCGAGCGCCGCCGTGCCTGCTGCGTCCTCGACGAGGGGGAACGAAGCGAACTCGGGGAGCTCGATCCCGCGGTTGAAGAGAAGGTCGGTTTCCAGGCCGCCGTCGGTAACCCAGGCGGTGTCGGTGAGCAGGTCTTTCATGGACGCTCCAGGGTCAGGGTCCCTGCAGTCTGCTCCTGTGACGGCCGTGAGGCCAAGGGCGCCTTCGGCAGGATTCGAACCTGCGACACCTGGTACCGGAAACCAGTGCTCTATCCCCTGAGCTACGAAGGCATGCGACCCGGATGAACACCAGGACGCGAAGCAGCACACTACCGGGCGAAACTGGTGCGGAGGAAACCGGTACCCGCCGATAGGCTTGCCCGGTGAATCCTGCGCAGCTCTCCGCGACCATCGTCGACGCCCTGACCGACCTCGTCAGCACGGGTGAGCTCGACCTGCCTGACGGTGTGGCCGCAGAAGTGACTGTGGAGCGGCCGCGCAGCAAGGAGCACGGCGACTATGCGACCAACGTCGCCCTGCAGTTGGCCAAGAAGGCCGGCACCAACCCGCGGGCGTTCGCGGAGTTGCTGGCCACGCGGCTGCGGACGGCCGACGGCATCGCCGCGGTCGACGTCGCCGGCCCCGGGTTCCTGAACATCACCGTCGAGGCAGGTGCCCAGGGCCAGGTGGCCGCCGACATCGTCGCTGCCGGAGCGTCGTACGGGTCCTCGGACTTCTTTGCGGGGGAGAAGATCAACCTCGAGTTCGTCTCCGCCAACCCGACCGGCCCGATCCACATCGGCGGCGTCCGGTGGGCGGCCGTCGGCGACTCGCTGGGCCGGATCATGACCCACGCAGGCGCCGAGGTCACTCGGGAGTACTACTTCAACGACCACGGCGGCCAGATCGACCGGTTCTCTGGGTCGCTGCTCGCGGCCGCGCACGGGCGTCCGGTGCCCGAAGACGGGTACGGCGGCGCCTACATCGACGAGATCGCGAAGAACGTCCTGGCGCAGCGCCCGGAAGCGCTCGACCTGCCCGACGACGAGGCGCAGGAGATTTTCCGGGCGGTCGGGGTGGACCTGATGTTCGCCGAGATCAAGCAGAGCCTGCACGACTTCGGCGTCGCGTTCGACGTTTACTTCCACGAGGACAACCTGCACAGCTCCGGCGCCGTCGAGAAGGCGATCGCTCGGCTCACCGAGCTCGGCAACACCTTCGAGCTCGACGGCGCGCTCTGGCTGAAGGCCGAGCAGTTCGGCGACGACAAGGACCGGGTAATCATCAAGTCCGACGGGCAGGGCGCCTACCTCTCCGGTGACATCGCCTACTACCTGGACAAGCGCAGCCGGGGCTTCGACCGCTGCTTCATCATGCTCGGCGCCGACCACCACGGGTACGTCGCCCGACTGATGGCGATGTGCGCCGCGTTCGGCGACACCCCGCACGTGAACCTGGAGATCCTGATCGGGCAGATGGTCAACCTCCTGCGCGACGGCCAGCCGGTGCGGATGTCGAAGCGGGCCGGCACCGTGGTCACGATCGACGACTTGGTCGAAGCGATCGGAGTTGACGCGGCCCGCTACGCCCTCACCCGATACTCGACTGACTCCAACATCGACATCGACCTGGACCTGTGGGCATCGCAGACCAACGACAACCCGGTCCACTACGTGCAGTACGGTCACGCGCGGACCTGCCGGATGATGGCGAACGCCGCCGACCTCGGCATGAGCCTGCCCGCCGCCGACCTGGAAAGCACCCTTGACCCGACGCTGCTCGACCACGAGCGCGACGGCGAGTTACTCCGGGCGCTCGCGGAGTTCCCTCGGGTGGTGGCCAGCGCCGCAGACCTGCGCCAACCGCACCGCATCGCCCGGTATCTGGAGGACACCACCTCGGTGTTCAACAAGTGGTACGACACCAAGGAGTGCCGGATGCTCCCGCAGGGCGACGACCCGGTCACCCCCACCAACGAGGCGCGCCTGGTGCTGGTCGCGGCGGCGCGCATCGTCATCGCCAACGGCCTCGGCCTGCTCGGCGTCTCCGCCCCGGAGCGGATGTGAGGGCCCACGAAGCCGGCTGGGCCCACGCCGTTCAGTCCGTCCGCGGACCGGCCTGGCTCCGCGAACCGGACGACGTCAACGCCTTGCTGCCACAGCTTTGGTCGACCACCGCGGTCAAGGTCGATGGCGTCCTGGAGGTCGGGGGAGTCCGCCTGACTGACCTGGTCGCCGAACACGGCTCCCCGGCGTACGTGCTGGACGAGGACGACTTCCGTGCCCGTGCCGGGGCTTTCCGGGCCGCGTTCTCCCGCCAAGCGAATGCAACCTGGGACGTCTACTACGCAGGCAAGGCCTTCCTCTGTACGACGGTCGCGCAGTGGATCACCGAGGAGGGCCTCTTCCTCGACGTCTGCTCCGGCGGTGAGCTGGCGGTCGCCGAGCGCGCCGGGGTCCCCGCCGAGAAGATCGGCTTCCACGGCAACAACAAGTCGTACGCCGAGCTGTCTCGGGCCGTCGAGCTCGGGGTCGGTCGGATCGTCGTCGACTCGTTCCACGAGATCGAGCGGCTGGCGAGCATCGTGCGGGAGATGGGTGCAACCGTCCGGGTGCTGATCCGGGTCACCGCCGGCGTCGAGGCGCACACCCACGAGTACATCGCGACGGCGCACGAAGACCAGAAGTTCGGGTTCTCGATCAGCAGCGGCGACGCACTGGAGGCGGCCCGTCAGATCGCGGCCACCCCCGGCCTGGAGTTGCTCGGGCTGCACTCGCACATCGGCTCGCAGATCTTCGACTCCTCCGGGTTCGAGGTCGCTGCCCGCCGGGTGCTGGCGCTGCACGCCCAGATCGCCGACGAGGTCGGCGTGGTGATGCCCGAGATGGACCTCGGTGGCGGCTTCGGCATCGCATACACCACCCAGGACGACCCCGCCGACCCCGCGCAGCTCGCGATCGAGCTGACCAAGATCGTCACCGACGAGTGCAAGGCCCGCGACCTGGCGGTCCCGCGGCTCTCGATCGAGCCCGGACGCGCGATCGTCGGTCCGGCGATGTGCACGGTCTACGAGGTCGGCACCGTCAAGGCTGTCGAGCTGGACGGCCCGGGAGAGACCAAGCCCGTGCGCACCTACGTCAGCGTCGACGGCGGGATGAGCGACAACATCCGCACGGCCCTGTACGACGCCGATTACTCCGCCACCCTGGCCAGCCGGGTCTCGGATGCTCCGGCCCTGCTCTCCCGCGTGGTCGGGATGCACTGCGAGGCGGGCGACATAGTCGTCAAGGACGAGTTCCTGCCAGGCGACCTCACCCCGGGCGACCTGGTGGCCGTCCCCGGCACCGGCGCCTACTGCCGCTCGATGGCGA
Source organism: Marmoricola sp. (assembly GCA_046598425.1). Lineage (GTDB taxonomy): Bacteria > Actinomycetota > Actinomycetes > Propionibacteriales > Nocardioidaceae > Marmoricola. The sequence goes on from JBKJIN010000022.1 coordinate 29,387, forward strand.
GCAATTACAACCACGCGCTGCGGCCGCCGGTGATCGCGGTCAAGGACGGCGTTGCCAGCGTGGTGCTGCGCCGCGAGACCGTCGATGACCTGCTGAGACTCGACGTCGGTCCCGGCACGCTGATGGAAGACTGACCCCGATGACTACTCTGGAGCCTGCCAAGCCTGTCCGCGTCGCCCTGCTGGGCTGCGGCGTCGTCGGCACCCAGGTGGCCCGGCTGCTGCACGAGCAGGCCGACGACCTCACCGCCCGGGTCGGCGCTCCGGTCGAACTGGTCGGCATCGCCGTACGCCGCCTCGGTCTCAAGCGTGACGCCCACCTGCCGGCGGAGCTCTTCACGACCGACGCCGAGGCGCTGGTGACCCGCGAGGACGTCGACGTGGTCGTCGAGGTGATCGGCGGCATCGAGCCGGCCCGCACCCTGATCCTGGCAGCGTTGGGGGCCGGCGCGTCGGTCGTCACGGCCAACAAGGCGCTCCTCGCCGAGGACGGCCCCACCCTGTACGCCGCAGCCGAGGCTGCCGGTCGCGACCTGTACTACGAGGCCGCCGTGGCCGGTGCGATCCCGATTCTGCGCCCACTGCGCGAGTCGCTCGCCGGCGACAAGGTGACCCGGGTCCTCGGCATCGTCAACGGCACCACCAACTTCATCCTCGACAAGATGGACTCCTCCGGCGCCGGCTTCACCGAGGCGCTCTCCGAGGCTCAGGCGCTCGGGTATGCCGAGGCCGACCCGACCGCCGACGTCGAGGGCTTCGACGCCGCGGCGAAGGCCGCGATCCTGGCCAGCCTGGCGTTCCATACCCGGGTCACCGCGGCTGACGTGTATCGCGAGGGCATCGCCGAGGTCACCGCCAGCGACGTCGCCTCGGCCCGGCAGATGGGCTGCGTCGTCAAGTTGCTGGCGATCTGCGCGCTCGAGCAGGGGCCGGACGGAACCGCGGTTTCGGCCCGGGTGCACCCTGCGATGATCCCGGCCAGCCACCCGCTGGCCAGCGTCCGCGGTGCCTACAATGCCGTCTTTGTCGAGAGCGAGGCGGCCGGACAGTTGATGTTCTACGGCCCGGGCGCAGGCGGGTCCCCGACGGCCAGCGCCGTCCTCGGTGACCTGGTCACGGTGGCGCGGAACCGGCTCGGCAACGTCCGCGGCGCCGGTGAGTCCGCGTACGCCGACCTGCCGATCCTGCCGATGGGCAGCACCATCACCCGCTACCACGTCCAGATCGACGTGGACGACAAGGCCGGCGTGCTCGCCGCGATCGCTCAGGCGTTCGCCGAGCACGACGTCTCGATCCAGACCGTCCGCCAGGAGGGCCGCGGCGACGACGCCCAGCTCGTGGTGGTCTCGCACACGGCCAGCGACGCGGATCTGGCGGCCACGGTGGAGTCGATCCGGGCGATGGCGTTCGTCCGCGACGTGTCCTCGGTGATGCGTGTCGAAGGAGAGCAGTGATGACCACCCACCAGTGGCTCGGCGTGATCGAGGAGTACCGGGACCGCCTCGACCTCCCCGTGGGCACCCCGACGATCACGCTGCGCGAGGGCGGCACCCCGATGGTGCACTCGGACTGGCTCTCGGGTCTGACCGGAGCGGAGGTTTGGCTCAAGGTCGAGGGCAACAACCCGACCGGGTCCTTCAAGGACCGCGGCATGACCGTGGCGCTATCGGTCGCCGTCGGCCAGGGCGCCAAGGCGGTGGTGTGCGCCTCGACCGGGAACACCTCGGCCTCGATGGCCGCGTACGCCGCGAAGGCCGGGATCAAGGCGCTGGTGCTGGTGCCACAGGGCAAGATCTCCGCCGGCAAGCTCGCCCAGGCGGTGGTGCACGGCGGCCAGGTGATCATGGTCCGCGGCAACTTCGACGACTGCCTGACGATCTCCCGCCAGCTCGCCGAGGACTACCCGGTCGCCCTGGTGAACTCGGTGAACCCGATGCGCCTGGAGGGCCAGAAGACTGGATCCTTCGAGATCGTCGACTTCCTCGGTGACGCTCCTGACGTGCACGTGCTGCCGACCGGCAACGCCGGCAACATCTCGGCGTACTGGAAGGGGTACAAGGAGTACCTCGACTCCGGCGACTCCACCCGGCTCCCGGTGATGCGCGGCTGGCAGGCCGCCGGAGCCGCCCCGTTGGTGCTGGGAGCCCCGGTGCCCGATCCCGAGACGGTCGCCTCGGCAATCCGGATCGGGAACCCGGCGTCGTGGGATCTGGCGATGGCCGCGGCGAACGAGTCCGGCGGGATGTTCCGCAAGGCCACCGACGACCAGATCCTCGCCGCCCAGCGCGACCTGGCCTCCCGGGACGGGGTCTTCGTCGAGCCCGCTTCCGCGGCAGGCATCGCTGGCATCCTGATCGAGCACGCCGAGGGCGCCGACCTGCGCGGCAAGACCGTGGTGATCACGGTGACCGGTCACGGGTTGAAGGACATCGACACCGCGCTTTCGACCTTCACCGACCTGGTCGACACCGTGGTGGACCCGGACGTCGTCGCCGCCGCCCGCGCGGCCGGCCTCGAGTGATGACTTCCGCGAGGTCCGCCTTCGTCACCGGGTCGGTGACCGTGGCGGTCCCGGCGACCAGTGCGAACCTGGGTCCCGGCTTCGACTGCTTCGGCCTGGCCCTGGACCTGCACGACCTGCTGACCGCTGAGGTCGTCGCCTCGGGCCTCGAGGTCGAGGTCATCGGCGAGGGCGCGGGCAGCCTGTCCCGCGACGAGCGGCACCTGGTGGTGCGCTCGATGCGCGCGGCGTTCAAGGTCCTGGGCGTCGAGCCGAGTGGTCTGCGCCTGCGTTTCGAGAACAGCATCCCGCAGAGCCGCGGCTTGGGGTCTAGCTCGGCCGCAATCGTCGGCGGACTCGCGTTGGCGCGGGCCCTGACCGTCGATGGTGCCCGGTTCGACGACGACTCGCTGCTCTTCCTTGCCAACCAGCTCGAAGGTCACCCGGACAACGTCGCCCCGGCGGTGATCGGCGGCTTCGTGATCAGCGGGCAGAGCTTGGTGAGTGGGCAGAGTGGGGTGAGCGGGCAGCGCGCCGAGGAGGTCTGGGCGCTCTCGGCCCCGATCGCCGCATCGATCTCGGCGGTGGCGTTCGTGCCGCCGACCGGGGTCTCCACCGCGGCCGCCCGCGGGCTGCTCCCCGAGCAGGTGTCGCACGGGGTGGCCGCCGCCAACACCGGACGCGCGGCATTGCTCGTCGCGGCGCTGGCCGGATCGCCTGACCAGCTGCTCCGCGGTACCGAGGACTTCCTGCACCAGGAGTTCCGGGCGTCCGCGATGCCGGACTCCTACGCCCTGGTGCAGGCGTTGCGCGCCCGAGGTAAGGCGGCGTTCATCTCCGGCGCCGGGCCCACCGTGCTCGTCCTCGGGACGGCTGCCGACCTCGACGGTCTCACTCGCGAGTGCCCGGCCGGGTGGGTGTCGCACGGGCTCGCGGTCGACCGCACAGGTGTCCGGGTCGCCACGCCCTGACCGGCCCGGAGTGCTACTGTTGAACCCGCGTCCAGTGAGATCGCACGGCTGATCCGATGATCAGCGCGACACCCTGACGCACTCTCCCGATCGGATACCCAGCCCGGATTCCTGTGCTGTCGCAGGGGCTCGAGCCGGATTGGGACATCCACATCCTGACGATGTACTCAGTCTGCCGAGGCATTCAGCCGTACGGCCCAGCACCTGGGGAAGGACCCCGCATGACGGAAACCACCGAGACGACCGCCGCACCCGGGTCGGGCAAGGGCGTCAGCGCCATGCTGCTGCCCGAGCTCAAGCGGGTGGCTGGCAGCCTGGGCATCAAGGCGGCCGGGATGAAGAAGGCGGACCTGGTGGCTGCGATCAAGGCGGCCCAAGGAGGCGGCCAAGGTGGTGGCAAGGGCGGTCCCCGCGGCAAGCAGGAGGCGGCTCCGGCGTCACAGCAGGACCACCGGTCGAGTCGGGTCGAGGCCCCGGCCGAGGCGACCGTTGAAGCCCGGACCGAGCAGGTCGAGCAGACCGAGCAGGTCGCGGCCAAGCAGAACGGTGGGCGGGAGCGGACCCGGAACGCCGGCCAGGACGACGGTGGCCGCAACCCGGACCAGCAGGGAGTCCAGGGTCAGAACACCCAGGGTCAGAACACCCAGGGTCAGAAGACTCAGGCCCAGACCCAGCAGGCCCAGACCCAGCAGGCCCAGTACCAGCAGGGCGAGGAGGAGGGCGGTAGCCGCCGAAACCGACGCCGTCGTGGTCGCGACCGGGATCGCGTCGCGCAGCCCAGCCAGCTGGGCGGGCAGCAGAGCCAGGGGACCCAGGGCAACCAAGGCAACCAGGGCAACCAGGGTGGCGGTCGCCCCAACCGCCACGAGCCCGACCTGCAGATCCTCGAGGACGACGTCCTGGCGCCGTGCGCAGGCATCCTTGACGTGCTGGACAGCTACGCGTTCGTCCGGACCAGCGGCTACCTGCCCGGCACCGACGACGTCTACGTCTCGCTGTCCACCGTCCGCAAGTACGGCCTGCGCCGTGGCGACGCCGTCACCGGTCAGGTGCGGCAGCCCCGTGAGGGCGACCGCAAGGAGAAGTTCAACCCGCTGGTCAAGCTCGACTCGGTCAACGGCGGCGACCCGGAGGCGGCCAGGACCCGCGTCGAGTTCAGCAAGCTGACCCCGCTCTACCCCTCCGAGCGGCTGAGGATGGAGACGACCTCGACCAACATGATCGGCCGGGTCATCGACATCGCCTCTCCGATCGGCAAGGGCCAGCGCGGGCTGATCGTCTCGCCCGCCAAGGCCGGCAAGACGATGATCATGCAGTCGATCGCGAACTCGATCACCACCAACAACCCCGAGTGCCACCTGATGGTCGTCCTGGTCGACGAGCGTCCGGAGGAGGTCACCGACTTCGAGCGCTCGGTCAACGGCGAGGTGATCAGCTCGACCTTCGACCGCCCGGCGAGCGACCACACGATGGCCGCCGAGCTCGCGATCGAGCGCGCCAAGCGTCTCGTCGAGCTCGGCCACGACGTGGTCGTCCTGCTGGACGGCATCACCCGGCTGGGCCGCGCGTACAACCTGGCGGCGCCCGCGAGCGGCCGGATCCTCTCCGGCGGGGTGGACTCCGCGGCGCTGTACCCGCCGAAGAAGTTCTTCGGGGCTGCCCGCAACATCGAGGACGGCGGCTCGCTCACCATCTTGGCGACGGCTCTGATCGAGAGCGGATCGAAGATGGACGAGGTGATCTTCGAGGAGTTCAAGGGCACCGGCAACATGGAGATCCGGCTGCGCCGCGACTTCGCCGACAAGCGGATCTTCCCGGCGATCGACGTCGTGCAGTCGGGTACCCGCCGCGAGGAGCTGCTGATGAGCGCCGAGGAGCTGGCGATCGTCTGGAAGCTCCGCCGGGTCCTCTCGGGTCTCGACGGGCAGCAGGCGCTGGAGCTACTCCTGGAGCGGCTGAAAAAGTCCCAGAACAACCTGGAGTTCCTGATGCAGGTCCAGAAGACCACCCCGACCCCCGGCGGCACGGAGGCCTGAGCAGCAGCGACCGACGACCCCGGACGCGGACGGCAATTCGGGTAAGGACCCGACGCGGTGCCCAATCTCGTTATGCTGATCGCCGAGAGGCCGCTGCTGGGGTTAGGGCTTGGGGCCAAGCAGAGGATCTAGGGGGTTCGCATGGCGCGCATCGTGATCGCGGACGACGACGCAGACATCAGGGAGCTGGTCGTCTTCAAGTTGCGTCACGCCGGCCACGAGGTGCTGCCCGTCGCCGATGGGACCGCTGCGGTCGAGGCGTGCCTGGCTGACCGGCCCGATCTGGTCATCCTGGACGTGATGATGCCTGGGATGAGCGGTCTGGAGGCTGCCCGGGTCCTGCGTGCCGAGGAGAGCATGAACGGCGTACCGATCATCATGCTGACCGCCCGAGCCCAGGAGTCCGACATCGAGCAGGGCTTCGAAGCCGGCGCGGACGACTACGTCGTGAAGCCGTTCAGCCCGCGTGAGCTCGCGGTGCGGGTCGCCGCTGTCCTCGGCGAAGAGGTCTCCTAGGCCGCTCTCCGGCCTGCGGAACAACTCGGCGCTCGAGGGCGTTACGCCGGAAGCCGTTTCCCGGGCCGTTTCTTGGGCCGTTTCTTGGGCCGTTTCTTGGCGTGATTTCGCCACCGCCCCCGGGTGGTGGCACAATCGCTCCTTGGCTCCGGTTCACGTGCGCATCCGCGGACGACCCGGCGGCCCGCTGACCCGAGAGGAACCCCATGAAGAAGGACATCCACCCCGCGTACGTCGAGACCCTGGTGACCTGCACCTGCGGCAACTCGTTCACGACGCGCAGCACCTCGCCTGAAGGCAAGCTTCACGCCGATGTGTGCTCCAACTGCCACCCGTTCTACACCGGCAAGCAGAAGATCCTCGACACCGGCGGTCGCGTTGCCCGCTTCGAGGCCCGCTACGCCAAGAAGGACGCTGCCAAGTAGTTCTCCGAACGCCGGTCCCGCGGCCTGACCCATGTGTCAGCGCCTGCGGAGGCCGGCGTTCTGGTTCTCCTGAGCCTGTTGAAGGGCTTATCCGTCCGGTCCGAGCGAGAGTGAAGTGTCAGCGATGTTCGAGGCAGTCGAAGGCCTGATCGCCGAGCACGCCGGGCTCGAGACCACCCTGGCCGACCCGGCTGTCCACGCCGACCAGGCCTTGGCGCGGAAGTTCAACCAGCGCTACGCCGAGCTCTCCGCGATCGTGCGGACCTACCGCGAGTGGCTCCAGCTCGGGGACGACGCTCAGGCCGCCCGGGACCTCGCCGGCGAGGACCCCGAAGGCAGTGCCGCGTTCGCGGCCGAAGCCCTCCAGCTCGAGGAGCGCCGGACCGCGGTCGGCGAACGGCTGCGCCACCAGCTGGTCCCGCGCGAGGCCTCCGACAGCAAGGACGCACTGCTCGAGGTGAAGTCCGGGGAGGGCGGCGAGGAGTCCGCGCTCTTCGCCGCGGACCTGCTCCGGATGTACACCCGGTACGCCGAGACCCGCGGCTGGACGACCGAGATTCTGGACGCCACCGAGTCCGACCTCGGCGGCTACAAGTCGGTGACCGTGGCGGTGAAGGCCAAGGGCACCGCGTTGCCCGGTGAGGCGCCGTACGCGCTGCTGAAGTTCGAGGGCGGCGTGCACCGGGTGCAACGCGTGCCGGTGACCGAGAGCCAGGGGCGGGTGCACACCTCCGCCGCCGGCGTCCTGGTGGTCCCGGAGGCCGAGCAGGTCGACGTCACGATCAACGACAACGACCTGCGCATCGACGTGTACCGCTCCTCTGGCCCCGGTGGGCAGAGCGTCAACACCACTGACTCCGCGGTCCGGATCACGCACCTGCCGACCGGGATCGTGGCCAGCTGCCAGAACGAGAAGTCGCAGCTGCAGAACAAGGAGCAGGCGATGCGGATCCTGCGGGCGCGGTTGCTGGCCGCCGCCGAGGAAGCCGCCAACGCCGAGGCCTCGGACGTGCGCAGGTCCCAGGTCCGCACCGTCGACCGCTCCGAGCGGATCCGGACCTACAACTACCCGGAGAACCGGATCTCGGACCACCGCACCGGCTACAAGTCCTACAACCTCGATCAGGTCCTCGACGGGGGCCTGGAGCCGGTGATCGAGTCCTGCGTGGCAGCCGACATGGCGGCCCGGCTCGAGGCGCTGGGGGAGTGATGGAGGGCCGTCGGCTGCTCGCGGCTGCCACCACGGTGCTCGCCGACGCCGGTGTCGCGAGTCCCGCCAACGACGCCGAGATCCTGCTCGCGCACGTCCTGGGCACGTCCCGTGGCGCGCTCGTGCTGGTGGGTGAGGTCGGTACCGAGCACCAGCGCGCCTTCGACGATCTGGTCGCGCGCCGGGCCGAGCGGCTCCCGCTCCAGCACCTCACCGGCACCACCGGCTTCCGGTACGTCGACCTCGAGGTCGGCCCGGGCGTGTTCACGCCGCGCCCGGAGACCGAGCTGCTCGCCGGGTGGGCCGTCGACGAGGCACGCAAGGTCCAGGGCAGGGCGCCGGTCGTGGTCGACCTCTGCACCGGGTCGGGCGCGATCGCCCGGAGCATCCTCGACGAGGTGCCGCACGCGAGGGTGCACGCCGTCGAACTCGACCCCGGGGCGCACCACTGGGCGCAGGTGAACCTGATCGGGACCGGGGTCGACCTGCGGCAGGGCGACATGGCCGACGCGTTCGCCGATCTCGACGGCACCGTCGACGTGGTCGTCTGCAACCCCCCGTACATCCCGCTCGAGGCCTGGGAGAGCGTGGCTCCCGAGGCTCGCGACCACGATCCGCACCTGGCGCTCTTCTCCGGCGACGACGGACTGGTGGCGATGCGGGTCACCGAGCAGGTGGCCGGTCGGCTGTTGCGTCCCGGCGGCGTCGTCGGCGCCGAGCACGCCGACCTCCAGGGCGAGTCCGCCCCGGCTGTGTTCGCGACGGCCGGGCGCTGGAGCGACGTACGGGATCACAGCGATCTGGCAGGTCGTCCGCGCTACCTGACCGCGCGACTGGCACGATGAGACCTGTGTCCACCCGCTACGACGCCGCCGACGACGCCATGCTCGAAGCCGGGCTGGCCGCGGCCACCATCGCAGTCCGCGCCGGCGAGCTCGTCGTGCTTCCGACCGACACCGTCTACGGCCTGGGTGCTGACGCCTTCGACCCGGTCGCCGTCGCCCGTCTGCTGGAGGCCAAGGGCCGCGGCCGCGGCATGCCGCCCCCGGTGCTGGTCGGCTCGCCGGCGACGCTGGACGCCCTCTCCACCCAGCTGCCCGGTTGGGCCAGGGTCCTGGTCGAGCACTACTGGCCCGGGCCGTTGACCCTGGTGGTCCGGCAGCAGCCGTCCCTGCAGTGGGACCTTGGTGAGACCCGGGGGACCGTTGCGGTCCGGATGCCGCACGACAAGGTTGCTCTCGAGCTGCTGGCCAGGACCGGCCCGCTAGCCGTCTCCTCGGCGAACCTGACCGGGATGCCGGCTGCCACCGATGCCGACCAGGCTGCGGAGATGCTTTCCTCGCAGGTCGCGGTGATCCTGGACGGCGGCCCGACCCAGGATGACAAGCCGTCGACGATCGTCGACTGCACCGGCTCGCAGCCGCGGGTGCTGCGGGTGGGGGCGATCAGTGTCGAAGAGCTCCGCACCGTCCTGGCCGGCGTCGAGGTCGCCGTGGTCGATCTGACCGATGACGACCAGGACCCGAGCGCCGACGGGTCCGCCGGTGCGTGAGTACCTCCTCGTATTCCTGTCGGCCGCGGTCGTCTCGTACCTGCTCTGCGTGGTCGCTCGGGAGCTCGCGATGCGGACCGGTGCGGTCGCCCAGGTCCGCGACCGCGACGTGCACGTCATCCCGATCCCGTACTTCGGGGGACTGGCGATGCTCGGGGGGCTCTGGGCTGGGTACCTGGTCGCGAAGAACCTGCCCTTCCTCGGGCTCTCCCAGACCCAGGTCTTCGACGACGCCGCAGTGGTGCTCACCGGAGGCCTGATCATCTGCCTGGTCGGCGTGCTGGACGACCTCATCGAGTTGGACGCGCTCACGAAGCTCGGCGGCCAGATCGTCGCGGCCGGCTACCTGGTACTCAACGGTGTCCAGCTGTACTCGTTGAGGCTGCCCGGAGGTGATCAGTTCGCGTTGGAGCCGACCCAGGCGATGCTGCTCTCCATCTTGCTGATCGTCGGCACCGTGAACGCGATCAACTTCGTCGACGGCCTCGACGGCCTGGCTAGCGGGATGGTCTGCATCGGGGCTTTCGCCTTCTTCGCCTTCTCCTACCGGTTGGCGGACGCGAACAACCTGACGCTCGCGATCACGGCGGCGCTGCTCTGCTCCTGCCTGGCAGGCGCCTGCGTCGGCTTCCTGCCGCACAACTTCTACCCGGCCCGGATCTTCATGGGCGACTCCGGGTCGATGCTGCTGGGCCTGGTGCTTTCCGGCTCCGCACTGACCCTGACCGGGCAGTTCGCAGGCGTCGAGCTCGCGCCGCAGGCTGACGGCAGCAGCACCAGTACGACGCTGGTCATCCTGCTCCCGATCCTGCTCCCGATCTCGATCCTGGTCGTTCCCTTTGTCGACCTGGTCCTGGCCGTCGTACGACGCACCCGACGCGGGCAGATGTTCTACCAGCCTGACAAGGAGCACCTGCACCACCGGCTGCTGGAGTTCGGTCACAGCCAGCGCAAGGCGGTGGTGATCATGTGGCTCTGGGCCGGGTTGATCGGCTTCGGGGCCGTCGCCATCAGCCTGTACGCCGGCCCGGTCAGCATCGTCGCGATCGGGGTCTGGGCGGCGATCACGGCCGTGCTGACCTTCGTCGTCCCGCGGTTGCACACCTCTGCCTGACCTCACGAATCAGGCTTGGATCGGTCTAATTCCGCGTCGCCAGAGTTTGTGCTAGTTTTCACAAGCAGCGCACCAAGCAACCCACCGCCGCCCTACTGACGACCACCCCGAGGCCGCCATGACGACGAACACAGCACCCGCTGAGAGGGCTCCCCGAGTCCTTCACGCAGCCGTGCTGTGGGTCCTCGTGAGCACCGCGGTCATCACGGTCGCCGGAGCCGTGACTCAGGGCAGGACCGGGGCGCTCTCGGCCCTCCTCGGCAGCGGGATCGTGCTCGTTTTCTTCATTTTCGGCGCTGTCGTCGTCGGGGCAGCGTCCCAACTCGCACCGCAGACCGCGCTGCTCGTCGCGATGGTTACCTACACGCTCCAGGTCGTCCTGGTGGCTCTGATCTTCGCGGCGCTCACCGAGGCCGACGCCTTCGACACCGCGCTCAGCCCGGGCTGGCTCGCGGGCGCTCTGATCGTCGACACCTTCGCCTGGATGGCGGGTCAGCTGATCGCCACGCTCCGGGCGCCCATCCCGCCGTGGGACGGTCCCGTTTCGGACGGGCAGGAGGCGGGTGCGGAATGAACGCCAACGGCTGCTATTGTCCGGTGCGCGATGTCCCAGCCGGATCCTGCGCACGACTCACCCGAATCACCCGAAGAGAAGAGCCAAGGCGATCCCTGGCACGCCTTCGGGTATCTCGTCTCGGGGGTTTTCATGTACGGCTTCCTGGGATGGCTTGCGGATCGCTGGTTGGACACGGAATTCCTGGTTGTGATCGGGATCCTCTTCGGAGCGGTCCTGGGGATCTACATGACGATCAAACGCTTCGACGCACTGCCGAACTGGCCGCGCACAGGCGAGAAGACGAACGACGTAGAGAAGAAGTAGGGGAACTCAGGTGAGCATTGCAGGGATCGTCGCCACGTCCGACGAGTTCGTTGCGCCCGGGCCGGGAAACTTCAACCTGCCGGGGTTCTTCGAGATCGCCGGGCAACCGGTCACCAAGCCGATGTTCCAGCTGGTTCTGGCCGCGATCCTGGTCTTCGCCTTCTTCTACGCCGCGGCGCGCACGCGCTCGATGGTGCCGGGCCGGCTGCAGTTCGCCGGCGAGGAGGCTTACGGGATGGTCCGGAACTCGGTGGCCCGCGACATCATCGGTAGCCACGACTTCCAGCGCTTCGTGCCCTACCTGGTCACGCTGTTCTTCTTCGTGCTGATCAACAACTTCTTCGCCTCGATCCCGGGCATCCAGTTCCCGACGTTCTCGCGCGCCTCGATGGCTTACGCGCTCGCCGGTCTGAGCTGGCTCGTCTACAACTACGTGGGGGTCCGCAAGCACGGGCTCCTGGGTTACCTCAAGCTGCAGTGCGTGCCGTCCGGCGTGACGCCGTTCATGTACCCGCTCCTGGTGCCGTTGGAGTTCTTCTCCAACCTGGTCGTCCGACCGGTCACGCTGGCCCTTCGTCTGTTCGCCAACATGTTCGCCGGCCACCTGCTGCTGATCCTGTTCGCGACCGGTGGTCTGCACCTGTTGACCGAGGTCGGCGGCGCCACCGGTGCCGTCGGCATCATCGCCTGGGTTCTCGCGATCGCGATCTCGTTCCTCGAGCTCCTGGTCCAGTTCCTGCAGGCCTACGTCTTCACCCTGCTCAACGCCATGTACATCTCAGGCGCGCTTGCTGACGAGCACTGAGAAGCAAGACCGCACCACCGCACAACAGCACCACCCACAAGCAGCACCAAAGAGAAGAAACTCTGAAAGGACAAGCCAATGGATGGCTCCGTGAACATGATCGGTTACGGCCTGGCTGCAATCGGCCCGGGTATCGGTATCGGTCTGATCTTCGCCGCGTACATCAACGGCGTTGCTCGCCAGCCGGAGGCGCAGAACCGCCTCCAGTCGATCGCGATCCTCGGATTCGCGCTCGCTGAGGCGCTCGCGATCATCGGTATCGCGCTCGCGTTCGTCCTCTAGTTCGACCCGACTGACGAAGGATCACGACCATGATGTCGTATCTGATTCCCCTCGCTGAGGTGGCGGCCGAGGTCGGCGCCGAGCCCGAGGAGCACGGCCCGCTCGCCTTCGTGTGGGTGGAGTTCGTGCTCGCACTGATCGTGTTCGGGCTGCTGTTCTTCGCGATCAAGAAGTTCGTCGTTCCGAACTTCGAGCAGACGTTCGCGGAGCGGACGACTGCGATCGAGGGCGGCCTCCAGGCTGCCGAGTCGAAGCAGGCAGAGGCCGACGCCAAGTTGGCCGAGCTGGAGAAGCAGCTCGCCGACGCCCGCCACGAGGCTGCGCGCATCCGTGAGGAAGCGCGTGAGCAGGGTGCGCAGATCGTCGCCGAGCTCCGGGAGCAGGCCCAGGCCGAGGCTTCCCGGATCGTCGAGCACGGCAAGACCCAGATTGAGGCTGAGCGCCAGCAGGCGGTCACCTCGCTCCGGGCCGAGGTCGGCACGCTGGCCACGACCCTTGCCGGTCGGATCGTGGGCGAGAGCCTGGACGACGACGACCGCTCCTCGCGGGTCGTCGACCGTTTCCTGGCTGAGCTCGAGGGAGCCAACTGATGCAGTTGCGCGGAGCATCGGCTGAGGCCCTGGCGGGGCTGCGTGCGCAGGTTGACGCAGCCGCCGCCGGCGACCTGGTCGCCCTCGGTGAGGACCTTCTCGGCACTGCGTCGGTCCTGCGGGCCGAACCCGGGCTGCGGCGGGTCGCCACCGACCAGTCCCTCGACGGCTCGGCGAAGGCCGGACTGATCCGTGAGGTCCTCGGCGGCAAGGTCTCGGCCACCGGCCTGGACCTCGTCGCGGACGCGGTGACCCGTCGTTGGACGGCGACCCGGGACCTGGCCGACGTGCTGGAGAACCTCGGTGTCGTCGCGGTCGTGAAGTCCTCCGGCGGCGACGCCGGGCGGCTCGCGGACGAGCTCTTCGCGGTTAGCCAGCTGGTCGGCGAGAACGCCGACCTGCGCGGTGCGCTGTCAGAGCCGACCCGCACGGCGGCCGATAAGGGCACCTTGCTGCACACGCTCCTGGACGGCAAGGCGCTCGCGGCGACGCAGCGGCTGGCTGCCCTTGCCCTAAACGGCTCCCACCGCACGGTGGTCGTCGCGCTGGAGGAGTACCAGAAGATCGCCGCTGCGGTGAAGGACGAGAGCGTCGCCAAGGTGCGCGTCGCCCAGTACCTCTCCGCTGCGGACCGCGATCGCCTGCAGAACGCACTGACGCGCCAGTACGGCCGCCCGGTGCAGCTGAACGTCAGCGTCGAGCCCGAACTCGTCGGCGGCATGCGTGTCGAGATCGGTGACGACGTCATCGACGGCAGCGTGTCGAGCAGGCTCGACGACGCTCGGCGCCGGCTAGCCGGCTAGCCGGCTAAGTCGCGACAAGTTCGACCACCGGAATCAAACTTTTCACAACGTTGAAGCACAAGAGAGTAGGGACCTGAAATGACGGAGCTTTCGATCCGTCCGGAGGAGATCCGGGACGCGCTGCAGCGCTTCGTGGCCGACTACAAGCCCGAGGCCGCGAGCAAGGAAGAGGTCGGCACCGTTGCCGAGGCCGCGGACGGCATCGCCCGTGTGTCCGGCCTGCCCTCGTGTATGGCGAACGAGCTCCTGGAGTTCGAGGACGGCACGCTCGGTATCGCGCTGAACCTCGACACCCGCGAGATCGGTGTCGTCGTGCTCGGTGACTTCGACAAGATCGAGGAGGGCCAGACGGTCCGCCGTACCGGCGAGATCCTCTCGGTCCCCGTCGGCGACGGGTACCTGGGCCGGGTCGTTGACCCGCTCGGCACCCCGATCGACGGTCTCGGCGAGATCGCGACCACCGGCCGCCGCGCCCTGGAGCTCCAGGCCCCCACGGTCATGCAGCGCAAGTCGGTTCACGAGCCGCTCGCGACCGGCATCAAGGCCATCGACGCGATGACCCCGATCGGTCGTGGACAGCGCCAGCTGATCATCGGCGACCGCGCCACCGGCAAGACCACGGTCGCGATCGACACGATCATCAACCAGAAGCAGAACTGGGAGTCTGGCGACCCGACCAAGCAGGTCCGCTGCATCTACGTCGCCATCGGTCAGAAGGGCTCGACCATCGCCTCCGTGCGTGGCGCCCTCGAAGAGGCCGGCGCGCTCGAGTACACGACCATCGTGGCCTCGCCCGCGTCCGACTCGGCCGGCTTCAAGTACCTCGCCCCGTACACCGGCTCGGCCATCGGCCAGGAGTGGATGTACGACGGCAAGCACGTCCTGATCGTGTTCGACGACCTGACCAAGCAG
>JBKJIN010000077.1:0-79124 GCA_046598425.1 Marmoricola sp.
CTCGCTGGTCTACTCGCAGCGCAACCGCTCTGCCTGTGTCCGGATCCCGATCACGGGCTCGAACCCGAAGGCAAAGCGCATCGAGTTCCGTTGCCCCGACCCGTCGGCCAACCCCTACCTGGCCTTCTCGGCCTTGCTGCTGGCCGGTCTCGACGGCATCCAGAACAAGATCGAGCCTGCCGAGCCCGTAGACAAGGACATCTACGAGCTGCCGCCGGACGAGATGGCCAACATCGCCCAGGTCCCGACGTCGCTCAACGCGGTCCTCGACTCGCTCGAGGCCGACCACGACTTCCTCACGGTGGGCAACGTCTTCACGCCCGACCTGATCGAGACCTGGATCGACTACAAGCGCGTCAACGAGATCCTGCCGGTGCAGCAGCGTCCGCACCCGCACGAGTTCGAGCTCTATTACGACATCTGATCCACGTTGTATCCCGGAAACGGCCCCTGACCTGCGAAAACGTGGGATCGGGGGCCGTTTTCTCCTGCTCGAAATTGGCTAGACTCCGCAGGGATTCCGCAGGAGATTGGCCGCCGCAATTGTTTGAGCCGACAGCTCTCACCGCCGGAAGCCCGTCAGACCGGCCAGCGAGGGTTCTCGGGCGCAAAAGCTTTTGCGGTTACTGGACGCAATTGGTGGCTCCGAGGCGGTCAAGCTCCTGGCAGTTCACCAGCCGTCATCGGGGATGAGTGGCGGCGCCAAACCTTCCACCCGTCGTTCGTGAGTCTCCAGAAGTCGCTGATCACGAACAAGCCGCTGCGGTCCTCGCCGAGCACAGTGGCCCGCATATGAACCCTGCTGAGGATTGCTGCCACATCTCCCGACTGGTCGATGTGCTGCTCCTCGACGTCGTAAGAGTGGACCACGTAGTGCTCAAGGATCTCCAACCATCGGGCTCGCGGCACCCTGGCGAACGCAGGATGCGCCACGACCAAGGCGAACTCTTCATCCAGGACCCGTTGGGCCAGGGTGTGTTCACGTTGTTGAACCGCTTCGTCGAAGTTCTTCATCGCGGCAGCCAGATCGTGGGAGGTCATACCCCGATCTTCGCCTACGCGGGGCAGAGACGGGAGTCCGACACCTGTGGCATCTTCACGAGGGGTTTCCGGAAAGGCGCACTCCCATGAGCGACTAAGCCAGCGTTGACAACGGCAATGGCCGCGCGGTTCTGGCCCGAAGACTGCTATGGCCGGTCGCGGCGATCGTTTTTTTTGTTCACTGTTTCGTACCCGGCCAACGACATCCTCCGGCCGGATGAGGAGACGGCCACCTTCCTAGCGTTCCTCGCTCACGTAGCAATCGCCCTCACCACCGCAGTCGTCGTCTTCGCCATAGTTATTCCGTGGGCTCTTCGCCGCGAGCCATCCGGTGCCGTAGCGTTCGCGCTCTCGATCATCGGGACGTTCTTTTTTCGGCTTTTGGGTCGGGTTCCCTCAGGCGATCGCTGCCGGAGGGGCTCGATGTTTGCGCAGGTCAGCATGGGTCAGTCAGTCAGTATTACGACATCTGATCCGAGGGCTTCCACCCTCGGTCAGTAGTGGTCGAGAAGCGGTCCCTGACGCGAAAGATTCACCCCCCGCGGGTGGGTCTCGCGTCGGGGGCCGCTTCTCGTTCTCCTCAACCCCGGCGGACCTCCCGACCGACGTTCTACGACGCCGTTTGTCACGTCAGGCATGCCGAAACAGCTTCGCGACCTGCCTGACCTGACAACCGACGTCATACCCTTCCCGAGACGCTTGCTCTGCGGAGTACCGCGCCGACTCGGCGGTCCTGCCGCACCCCTAGCGTGCGCCCGGGAACCCGTGCTGACGCCAGGCCTCGTAGGCCACCACTGCCGCGGAGTTCGCCAGGTTGAGCGACCTGCGTCCAGCCAGCATTGGGATCCGGAGCCGCTCGGTGACCCGGGGGTGGTTCAGCGCCTCGTCAGGCAGGCCGGTCGGTTCCGGCCCGAACAGCAGCACGTCGCCCGGCTGGAACGCGACGTCGGCGTACCAGCGAACCGCGTGCGCGGTGAAGGCGAACACCCGTGACTGCTCCAACGCCTCGCTGCCCAGCGCGGCCTCCAGGTCCGGGTGCACCTCCACCGACGCCAGGTCGTGGTAGTCCAGCCCGGCACGCTTCAGCTTGGGCTCGGTCAGGTCGAAGCCGAGCGGTTCCACCAGGTGCAGGGTCGCTCCCGTACCAGCCACCAGGCGGATCGCGTTGCCGGTGTTCTGGGGGATCCGGGGCTCGAGGAAGATCAGGTGGAACACGCTGCACGGTATCCCGCGCCCTACGATGGCCACGATTCCCATGCCTCCCACCGACGCCCGTCCCCGCAAGCTGCTGCTTGTGGTCGACGCCCCCTCCCTGTTGCACCGCAACCACCACGCCCGTGCGCACACCGGCATCACGGACCGGTCCGGCCGTCCTGCTTGGGCGCTGCACGGGATGCTGCGCCAGATCCTGGAGGCAATCGAGGCGTTCGCGCCGGATGCGGTGATCTTCGGGCTCGACGACCGGACGGCGTCGGTTCGCTCGGACTACTACCCCGACTACAAGGCCGGTCGCGCCGAGAAGGACGCGGCCCTCGTCGACCAGCTCGACCGCGCGGGCGCGCTGCTGGACGCTCTCGGCCTGGCCACACTGACTCCCCCGGGGCTCGAGGCGGACGACGTCAACGCCTCGGGCGCCGCCTGGGCGCGCGCGAACGACTGGAACTGCGTGATCATCACCTCCGACCGGGACGCGTTCGCGCACATCAGCGAGCACACCCAGGTTCTCCGGCTGATCGACGGCGGCATCAACGGCTCCCCGCTGCTGAACCCACGGAGGCTCTTCGCGATGTACGGCGTCGCCGCCGAGCACTACCTCGAGTACGCCGCTCTGCGCGGCGACGCCAGCGACAACCTGCCGGGGGTGAACGGCATCGGCGAGAAGACCGCGGCGATGCTGCTCGCTCAGACGGGCTCGATGCACACCGTCTGGACGGATATCGACCGGAACGGCGGGCAGGTCGTGGCGGCGACGCTGGACGCGTGGGCTGTCGAGTCCGGCGGTCGACGGTTGGGAGCGAGCGTCGTACGACGGCTGAGCGCCCCCGGTGCGCGGGAACGCTACGACTTCAACATCCGGATCATGACCGGCCGCGACAACCTCGACCTGGGCCTCACCCCGGAGGTACCCGGGACCCCTGGGCTGCTCCCGTTGGATCCCGGGCGCGTCACCCAGGTCGTGGGCTTCCTCAACGTCGAGGCGACGACGACGCTCGCCGTCCGGGTGCTCAGCACCGACCCGGCGTCCACCTCCACCCGGTAGCCCGTTCCATCCGGTAGGAAGAGGACATGTGTTTCAGTCCTGAGGCAGACCTGGTGGCCGGCGTCGTCGTGACCGCGATCGGCATCGACACCCTGCGCCGTACGGCGCGGCCTGAGTTGCTTCCGCTCGCCGCGCTCCCGCTTGTCTTCGGCGTGCACCAGCTGATCGAGACCCTGGTGTGGTGGCACCAGCGCGGAGACGTCCCGGACAACGTCGGAGAGCCGGCGACCTGGCTGTACGCGCTGATCGCACTGACCGTCGTCCCGATCCTGGTGCCGTTCGCGTTCAGCCGCAGCGGCGCGATCGCCTCCGTCCCGGTCGCACGTGCGCTGGTCGCAGCCGGAGTCGTCTCCGGCGGGATCCTGTTCGTCACGCTGACCTTCGGACCGATGCACGCCACCATCGACGGGCACCTCCTCAACTACCACGTCGGCACCCCCGCGCTTCCGTTCACCTTGGGCCTCTACATCGTCGCGACCTGCGCCCCCGGACTGCTGGCCGACCACCGATCGCTCCGCCTCTTCGGCGCAGCCAACCTGGTCGTCGTCGCGCTCCTGATCTGGCTGGCGCAGTCAGCCTTGGTCTCGCTCTGGTGTGTTTGGGCGGCGATCAGCAGCGTGCTGATCAACCTCTACGTCCGGGGGCGACCGGGTCCTGGAGCGCGGACTGCCCGCCCTCCGACGGTGCCGAGGACCGCCACGGTCAACGACGACTCCAGCGCCCGGTAAATTCACCCGGTGTCCGACAACCGCCCCCGCCGCACCTTTGCCGTCATCAGCCACCCCGATGCCGGCAAGTCCACCCTGACCGAGGCGCTCGCCCTGCACGCACGGGTGATCACCGAGGCCGGCGCCGTGCACGGCAAGGGCGACCGGCGGGCGACGGTCTCCGACTGGATGGCGATGGAGAAGGCCCGCGGCATCTCGATCACCTCGGCGGCGTTGCAGTTCACCTACCGCGACCACGTGGTCAACCTGGTCGACACCCCCGGTCACAGCGACTTCTCCGAGGACACCTACCGGGTGCTCTCTGCGGTCGACTCGGCTGTCATGCTGGTCGATGCCGGTAAGGGCCTCGAGCCGCAGACCCTCAAGCTCTTCCGGGTCTGTGCGCTGCGCGGCATCCCCGTGATCACCGTGATCAACAAGTGGGACCGACCGGGCCTCTCGGCGCTGGCCCTGATGGACGAGATCGAGCAGCAGATCAAACTGCGGCCGACCCCGCTGACCTGGCCGGTTGGTGAGGCCGGCGACTTCCGCGGGGTGCTGGACCGCCGTACGGGTGAGTTCGTGAAGTACACCCGGACCGCCGGCGGCGCCACTCGTGCACCCGAGCGTCGGATGGCGGCCGCCGAGGTCGAGGAGGTCGACGCAGGCGTCTGGGCCGACGCCCTGGACGAGCACGAGCTGTTGTCCCTCGACGACGCCGACCACGACCAGGCACGTTTCCTCGCCGGCGAAACCACCCCGGTCATGTTCGCCTCGGCCCTGCAGAACTTCGGCGTGGCCCAGCTGCTGGACCTGCTGCTCGAGCTCGCCCCCGGCCCGAGCTCGACCGCCGGGGTGGACGGCTCGGTCCGCGAGGTCGACGACGCCTTCAGCGCGTTCGTCTTCAAGGTCCAGTCCGGGATGAACAGTTCCCACCGCGACCGGCTGGCCTACGCCCGCGTAGTCTCCGGCACCTTCGAGCGCGGGATGGTGGTCACCCACGCGTCGACAGGCCGCCCGTTCGCCACCAAGTTCGCCCAGTCGATGTTCGGCCGCGAGACCACCTCGATCGAGATTGCCTCCCCGGGCGACATCATCGGACTCGTCAACGCCCAGGCCCTCCGGGTCGGCGACACCATCTTCGAGGGCGAGCGGATCGACTACCCGCCGGTCCCGAGCTTCGCGCCCGAGCACTTCATGACCG
The DNA here is from genome assembly GCA_046598425.1 of Marmoricola sp. Taxonomy (GTDB): domain Bacteria; phylum Actinomycetota; class Actinomycetes; order Propionibacteriales; family Nocardioidaceae; genus Marmoricola. Next base: position 5,213 of record JBKJIN010000077.1, read on the forward strand.
CCAACGCGAAGGACATCGGACGGTTCAAGCAGTTCCGCAAGGGCATCGAGCAGCTCGACCAAGAGGGCGTCGTCCAGGTCCTCCGCTCCGACCTGCGCGGCGACCAGAGCCCCGTCCTCGCGGCGGTCGGACCGCTGCAGTTCGAGGTCGTCGAGGAACGGATGGCCAACGAGTTCAACTCCCCGATCAGGCTCTCCCGCCTCGACTACGGGGTGGCCCGTCGTACCGATGCTGCCGGCGCCCCGGTCCTGGGCGGCGTCCGGGGCGCCGAGGTCCTGCAACGGACCGACGGCACCTACCTGGCGCTCTTCATCGACAAGTGGCGCGCGAACAACGCAGCCCGGGAGCACCCGGACGTGCTGCTCGAGGAGCTCCCGGCCGGCGGCAGCTGACCGGCACCGGCGTTCAGTCCCGCCGACCCTTCAGCCGGCGGCTCACCGCGCGCTCAGCCTCGCGGGTCGCCTCACGCTCAGCCAGGGTGTGGCGCTTGTCCCAGGTCTTCTTGCCGCGGGCCAGCGCGATCTCGACCTTGGCCCGACCGTCCTTGAAGTAGAGCGTGACCGGCACGATCGTCAGGCCGCTCTCGTTGACCTTCCGCTCGATCTTGTCGATCTGGGCACGGTGCAGCAGCAACTTCCTCTTGCGTCGCGATCCTTCGTTCACCAACCGTGACTGGGCGTACTGCGGGATGTGGACGCCGTGCAGCCAGATCTCCCGGTTCTCGACGTCGGCGAACCCACCGACCAGCGAGGCGCGGCCTGCGCGGAGCGCCTTGACCTCGTCGCCCTGCAGGACGATGCCCGCCTCCCACGTCTCGCCCAGGTGGTAGTCGTGCGCAGCCTTGCGGTTGCGCGCAACCACCGGGTCCGACGAAGGCTTCTTCACTCCGGCATCCTCCCAGGTGGAACAGCGACACAGGCGGATGCCGGGCATGGCCAGCGCCGCGGAGATGGAAGAGCTCCGGTCCCGCCTGGTCGAGGCGAGCTTCTAGCCGGACCGCCGGGTGAGCCGGCGGCGCAGGTGCTCGACGTCATCCCTCCGTAAAGCGTCGCCTGTTGCGGAACCCGGCCCCGAGGTCCAGGATCGAAACGTCCAGCAGGCGGCCCGACGCCGCTCTCGGAAGCACCGACGTCGCCCGCCTCCACCTGAGGAGAACGAGGCACCATGACAACCGAACAGCGCAGCATCGAGACACCGCACGAGACCCGCCCGTTCCAGGCGCACGGTCACATGGACGTCGTCACGCTCGGCGACTTCACGCTGGGACGCGGGACGTTCGAGCCCGGCTGGCGTTGGTCGGAGGACGTCAAGCCGATCGCCGGCACGGATTCCTGTCAGACCCGGCACACCGGCTTCTGCCTGTCCGGGCAGATGTGCGTCCAGGCCGACGACGGCTCCGAGTTCACCCTCGGGCCGGGGGACGTCGTCGTCATCGAACCCGGGCACGACGCGTGGACGGTCGGCGACGAACCGTGCGTCCTCATCGACACCGGGGTGGCGGCGTACGCCCTGCCGGGCTGAGCGACACCCGACGCCGGTCCGGGCCGGCGGCCGGGCTCACTCGGGGTCGAGCGCCAGGTCGGAGACCCGCAGCCCCCAGACCGGAGCGCGCCGTTCCCGCCAGGCCGCTGGGCCCTCGACCGCGTCCGGGTGCTGCATCAGCACGTGGTGGGCCGCGGTCTCCCGCTCGGCCACCTCGGTGGCGGTCAGGTCCGCCCGGAGGATCCGCTTGCTCAGCGCGAGCGATGCCGGGCTGACGTTGAGCGCGACGTCGCAGGCAACCTCCAGCGCGGCCCCGAGGACCTCCGCCGCCGGGAGAACCCGGGACACGATCCCCCAGGACAGGGCATCGGCGGGGGTGAAGGTCCGCCCGGTGAGCATCAGGTCCGCTGCCACCCCGGTGCCAGCGAGGCGAGGGAGCGTGTAGTGGCTCTGGGCGTCGCCGATCATCCCCCGTCGCACCTGCGGGACAGCGAGCTTCGCGCCGTCGGCGACGAACCGGAGGTCGCACAGCAGGGCGAGGGTCAGCCCGATGCCGATGGCGTGCCCGTTGACGGCCGCGATGACCAGCGTGGAGAGCTCCAGCGGCGACGGCCGCACCGGCGAGGCCGAGAAGGCGGAGTCGCGTTCGTCGAAGGCCCCCGACCCGGCAGCGAGGTCCGCCCCGGCGCAGAACGAGTGTCCGGCCCCGGTGATCACGATCGCCCGGACGTCGTCGTCCTGGTCGCAGCGCCCCAGGACCTCGCCCAGCGCGGACGCCGTACCACCGGAGAAGAGATTGAGACCGTCGCCGCCGTCCAGCGTGACGACGGCTACGCCGTCCTCGACCGCCACGGTCACCTCGGTGGCCATCGTGCTCCTCAGGGGTGTGCGGGGACGGACCGTACGGCCGCGACCGGCCCGGCCAGGACGTCGATGATCTCGGCGGACAGCTCCGTCGCCGGGTCGCTCATCCGGGCCACCCTAGTTGCTGCGCCGCAGGTCCGGGCGAGTTCACACGTCGCTCGCGGAGGACCCGCACACCAGGACGTTCGGCTCGCTGCGCCGGGGCCGTTGGCCCCTGGAACAGCAGCGGGTGGCCGGGGTTGAATGAGGAACAGGAGACGACGGAGGGTCCAGTTCGAGGAATGGAGCGGAGCCCGGGGTCCCGAGTCCCCGGCGCCCGCTCGGACTCATAGCCGTGTACGACGGCCGCGGACCTCCGTCGCCTCCGCTCGCGGTCTGGCCCGCGACGACGTCGCCACCGGGGGCGGCACCAGCACCACGGGACACCCAGCGGCGGCGCGAACCTGCAGCGTCAGCGGCGTCGCCGGGCTCATCTGCCCGCGCCGAGGCCGGTCGCCGTCGGGACGGTCAGTGCCCAGGACCAGCAGCGACGCCGCCCCTGACGCTGACACCAGCGCCGCGAACGGCGGTGCGTTCACCAGCACCCGGGTCAGCGGGACGGTGACACCGACGAGCTCCTGCGCACGCGCGATTGTCTCGTCCAGCGCCCGCGATCCGACCCACCGCGCCTCGTTGAAGTGCCCCGGGACCTCGGAGAGGAAGACCGGAGCATGCACCGGCCATCCCGTGACGACGCGGACCATGGCGCCGCTCCCGAGCGCATGGGTCAACGCCCAGGCGAGTGCCCGGGCGCTGGCAGCGCTGCCGTCAGCCCCGACCACGATAAGGCGGACGTCGTCCTGCGCGGAGCGCGGTTCAGGGACCTGCGGTGCTGGATACTCGTCGGTCACAGCGGGCTCGTTCCGTCGTACGGGACAGGTCAGGACAACTCGGCGTACGAGACCGCCTGTCCGCCGGGAGGAGGACAGACGGCCCCTGCCTACCGACCATCACCGCAGAAGGGGAACCTTCGCGACCAGGTCGGACGCAGCCCACTGCTTGCCGAATCCCCACACCGCGCCCGCATTGGCGAGAGTGAGAGCGACGAGGCTGATCGCACCGAGGACGTGGACGTCGATCACCGGGTTGTTGTCCGGCGGCAGCACGACGCTCCACATCATCAGGTAGAGAAGGGCACCGCCCATCCCGGCGAGGCGCATGCCCACACCGAAGGTGAAGGCGACACCGACGCCGAGCAGAGCGACCATGAAAGCCCAGTCAGCCCAGGCGTCCCCCGCGATCGAGTGGTAGAAGCTGTCGAACGGGCCATCGGCACCGAACGTGAGGAACCCCTTGGTCGGACTTCCTCCGTTGATCCAGGCGGCGTCTCCGAAACGGTCGGCCACGCCAGCCTCGTCCCTGCCGGTCCCGAAGCCGAGCGCCAGCAACTTGTCGAAGAAAGCCCACAGGAAAGTGAGCCCGAACGCGATCCTGAGGACGGCGAGCGCCTTCGCCGCGGCACCCGGGATGCTCACCGGCTCGTCGGACGCCGACCGCCAGGACTCCGGGCGGTGCAAGCGGTGTTCATGGGTGGTGCTCATGGTGTTACCTCCTTGGTTACCTTCAGCGTCGCGGTCTGCCGACGTCCGCCGACAGAGTCGATCGGTCCTTGGTTCTGGGCCCTTCGCGCTGACGCCGCGGGACCATCGGACGAACTCCGCGTACGACATCAGCGTCCCCTCACCACGCCGACACCGGTGCGGTGTCCCCGACGCGACGACCGGACAACTCCCTGATCGTCAGCCGCACGAACATGTTGCGGACGCCGCCGGCCCACGGGTTCGGCTCCCAGACCCGACGGATGTGCTCGATCTGCCGGCTGTCGAGAACCACCTCGGTCCGGCCGCGGGCCAGCACGCTCCAGCCCGTGTGGGAGACCTCGTCGAAGTGATCGACCTCGAAGGCGATGACCGCGTCGCGACCGTGGGTCGCCAACAGGGTGAACGGGCCGGTCCGGAAGACGATGGCCTCGTCGACGACCGTGTAGTTGACCGGGATGATGTGCGGCCCGTCCGGGGCCACTACCGCAGCCCGACCCACCTGGCAGTCGATGAGGTGGGCGCGACACTCGTGCTCGCTGAGGTCGTGCAGGACACCCATCCCGTCCCCCTGATACGTCGAACTAGCTGCATCAACCCCACTGTGCGCCCCGAACCTCGACCGGATTCAGGGCCGTTGGTCCTCGGAGCGACCGACGCTGGACCCTTGGATCACGGCCGGTGCCAGGAGAGGGTGGTGACAACTCGAAAAGGAGTCACCATGACCAAGGAGCCTAGGAAGCCCGGTGGGCCCGTCGTGGTCGGGCTGGACGACAGCCCGGGCGGACGAGCCGCGCTGAAGTTCGCGCTCGAGGAGGGCGTCGCTCGCGGCGTCGCCGTCGAGGTCGTGACGACGTGGCTCCTCGACACAGTGATCCGCGACCGGATCACTGACCTGATGATCGAGGACGAGGCCAAACTCGTCGCGATGATGCAGGACCAGATCCTGGCGGAGGTGGCCCGCGACCTGCCGGTCATGCCTCAGGTGTCCCAGCTGGTGCTGCACGACGTAGGTGGCGCCCCTCTGGTCGAGACCGCGAAGGACGCGTGCATGCTCGTCGTCGGAAGCGGCCGCAAGGGCCCGCTCGCCCGCACGTTCCTCGGCTCGGTCAGCGAATACTGCGTCCGGCACGCCCAGGTTCCCGTGGTCGTGGTCGCCGATCCGGCATTGGTGCCCGGCAGCGCACCCCAGGAGATCGTGGCCAGCACGCCCTGAGCTCTCAGCCCGGAACCGGCGCCACCCAGAGCAGCACGGTGCCGGTTCCGTCGTGCGCCGAGTTCACCGTGAACGAACCCTGGCGCCGAGCGGCCCGGACGGCCAGGTTGTCGAGGCCGCTGCGCCGCCCCGAGTCTCCAAGGCCACGACCATTGTCGGCAATCCGCAACTCGACGCGCTCGGTCGACGCCGTCAGCGCGACGACGACCTCGCCGGCACCGGAGTGCCGGGCGACGTTGGTGAGCGCCTCGCGCAGCACCGCGACCAGATCCTCACTCAGGGCGTGGTCCACAACCGTGTCGACCGGGCCGGCGAACCTGACCTCCGGCTCGACGGTGAGAACCCCTTCCAGGCCCGCGACGACGTCGAGGACGGCCGCTCTGACGCCGGCGCCCTGGGGCCCGGCGTTGTCGCGGAGCTCGAAGATCGAGTTCCGGATCTGGCGGATCGCCACGTCGAGGTCCCCCACCACCTGGTCGACCCGGTCAGCGCTCACCCGGTCGGACATCCCGGCGGCGATGCTCTGGAGCGTCAGACCGGACGCGAAGAGCTGCTGGATGACGTGGTCGTGGAGATCTCGTGCGATCCGGTCGCGGTCCTCGAACAGCTGCATCCGCTCCTTGGCTCCTTGCGCCTCCGAGAGCTCCAGCGCCACCGCCGCCTGGTTCGCGAAGGAGGTCGCCATCTCCAGGTCGGTCGCGCTGAACCGCGGGCCGTTCCCGAGCCGACCCACGACCAACGCGCCGGTCGCAGCCTCACGCCCGGTCAGGGGCAGCACCATCGCCGGTCCGACCGGCAGCAGGTCGCGCAGGTGCAGCGTGCGTTCCGGCTGATCGGTCGGGCCGGTCACCAACGCGGGCGACCCGCTCTGGAGCACCATTTCGGTCAGGGTCCCGGCAATTGGGTAGCTCTGACCCTCGAACGCATCCGCCTCCATGCCGACCGCGACCGCGATAGTCAGGCGCTGCCCCCAGGCGTCGGGCAGCACCAGGGTGACGATGTCAGCCCGTGCCAGCCGGTGCACCTGCTCGGCGATGCTACGCAGCGCCTCGACACCCGGTGCGTTGACCATCCGGACCGCGACCTCGGCCGCCCCCTGGGACCACTCCTGCCGACGGCCGGCGTCTTCGTAGAGCCGGGCATTCTCGATCGCGACGGCGGCGGTCGCAGCCAGGGCGGAGGCGAGCTCCACGTCCGAATCGGTGAAGTCCCCGCTACGGCGCTCGGTCAGGTACAGGTTCCCGAAGACCTCACCGCGGATCGTGATCGGCACTCCGAGAAAGGTGCTCATTGGGGGGTGACCGGCCGGGAATCCCACCGAGCGCGGGTCGTCACCGAGGTCGTGGAGCCGGATCGGCACCGGGTCCTCGATCAGGGCGCCGAGAACCCCTTTGCCTTGGGGAAGGTCACCGATCCGATCGACGGTCTCCTGATCGATCCCGACGTGGATGAACCGCTCGAGCCCGTGTCCGTCCGAGCTCAGCACACCCAGAGCGCCGTACCGCGCCTCAAGCAGCTCGCAGGCGGCCTCGGCGATGCTCTGGAGCACCACGTCGAGGGCCAAGTTGGAGATGATGCTCTGGTTCGCCTTGAGCAGACCCCGGAGGCGCTGGTGGGCCCTGCGCACGTCCTGAGCCCGGTCGACGAGCTGAGCGAGCAGCTGATCCAGGTCGAGGGCCGGCGCGAAGCCGTCTCCCAGCCGGTCTCCGCCGCCGACGCCCGGTTCCTCCATGTCCGCCAGACTAACGACTCACCTATCTCGCCGTCGGACGACGGACGAAACGTGACGAACTGGTTCAGTCCAGTCGTTCCTCGGCCCGTGCTGGCTGGGACGGGAAGTAGACCCCGACCACCCCGGGGACGCTGGCGACGAGGACCTCAGCGATCGCGATGTCGCCGCGAGCCTCGGGACCGCTCAGGCTCACCACCCCGTCAGCGACCTCGGCCGTCCAGTCGTAGCCGGCAGACCTGATCAGCTCGTCCACGGCTGCCTCGATGTCGCCGTCTCGCTCAGCCAGGACGTTGACCAGGTCGCGACGGCTGACCATGCCGACGACGCGGTTGCCCGAGACGACTGGCAGGCTCTTCGCGACCGTGCTCACCATCAGGTCGGTGGCCTCGGCCAGGTCGGCATCGTCGCGGATCGTCAGGACGTGCCGGCTCATCACCTGCGCGACCCTGGCCATCGGCGGACCGGCGCTGACCTGAACCGGGATCTCGTGGGCACGCTGGTCGGGGAGGAACGCCTCGAGGAGCACGTCCGCCTCGCTCACCACGCCGACCAGCTCACCTCGCTCGTCAAGAACCGGCATCGCCGTGATCGCGTGCTGCGAGAGCAGCGCGACCGCGCTCTTGATCGTCGTCTCAGGTGTGACCGTGACGACCGGAGTCGTCATCACCTCGCGTACCAGCATGGTTCCTCCTCGGGAGCCGTCGCGCACCCTGCCGCGACCTCGATGGCTCCAGTCTTAAGCGGCCAGGCCGGTGGCCGGCACCGCCGAAGGTCCCAGGAATCGGCCCACCCGGCTCTGATCAGGACGTCGGTCACCCCCGGACGATGCACCCCAGGGGGTACTGCTCATGGACGAAGGACCGGCACCGGCTTACGCGAGACCGTGAGCGAGGAGTCCCTGCGGTTGCGGTTCTTCAGCACCGGAGGGCTGGCCGGCGCAGGGCGGCCACGCAGAGATCGCGTTCGTCGTCGCCGACCACTCTCACGGGAACGGCGTCGGCACCCTGTTGCTCGAGCACCTCGCGGCGTGGAGCCGCGAACGCGGGATTGTGCGCTTCATGGCCGAGGTGCTCGCGGAGAACGGGCGGATGCTCGGAGTCTTCCCCGATCCGGGTTCTCCACGATCAAGCGGTCCAGGTCGGGGGTGGTGTCCTGAGAGTTGTCCACCGCCGCCAGCGAGTCGGCCCTGGCGGCCGCAGCCGGCCGGTGCCGGATTCGGTCGTCGGCCACGACGTCACCGGGAGCGTCTTCGTGGTCCACCCTGACTCCGCCGAGGTCGCCGGACAGCCCGACGGATGCCCGTGTGGACTCCGAACTCGGGACCAACGACTCCTGATCCACGCCGGGCACCGGAGCGAGGATCGGTACATGACCAACGAAGGAGGTGCGCTGTGCTCGACGCACACGAACTGAGCGAGGACGAGTGCCAGCGCCTGTTGAAAGCGGGAATCTTCGGCCGGGTGGCGGTCACGACCCCTGACGGCCCGCACATCGTCCCTGTGAACTACTCGGTGATCGACGACGCCATCGTGTTCCGGACCACGCCGTACAGCATCCTCGGCACCTACGCGCAGAACACCCAGATGGCTTTCGAGATCGACCACGTCGACTACGAGTACTACTCGGGGTGGAGCGTGGTTGCGAGCGGCAGGGGCGAGGCGATCACCGACTCCCACCAGCTCGACGCGATCACCGCTGGCTGGCGCCCCAACCCGTGGGCCGCCGGGAGCCGGAACATGTTCTTGAGCATTCGGTGGACGTCGCTCACCGGCCGTCGGCTGGGACCGCCGATCAACTGGCAACGTGACCTGCCCACCAACAGGATGACGTCACGATGACCACCGGCCCCGCCCTGCGGACGCTGCCGGCACAGGCGCAGCCGACCAGCCCCGACCTCGGCCCCGACCTCGGCCCCGACCAGTCCCGAGCGCTCCTCGACGCCGTGATGGGCATGTCCAGCGACCTGGACCTGCGCAGCGTGCTGACGCGGCTGGTCCGGGCAGCAGCCAAGCTGACCGAGGCGCGCTACGGGGCCCTCGGGGTGATCGGCTCCGACGGCAACCTCAGCGAGTTCATCACCACCGGGATCGACGACCGGACCCGTGCCCGGATCGGTCCCGAACCGAAGGGACGCGGCATCCTCGGGCAACTCATCCACGACCCGCGGACCCTGCGTCTGGACGACCTGAACGCGCATCCCGCCGCCGTCGGCATGCCGACCGGCCACCCTGGGATGACCACCTTTCTCGGAGTCCCCATCCGGATCCGAGGCACGGTCTTCGGCAACCTCTACCTAACCGAGAAGGACGGTGCGGCCCGCTTCACCGCGGCGGACGAGGTCCTGGTCCAGGCACTCGCCGGCGCCGCCGGCCTGGTGATCGAGAACGCCCGGGCCTACGGGCTCAGCGAACGGCGTCGTCAGTGGCTGGAGGCATCGGCACAGCTCGCGAACGCGCTGCAGCCCCCCATCCAACTCCATACCGCGCTCACTGTCGTCGCGATCCGGGCGCGGGCGGCCGCCCATGCGGCCACGGCTGCCGTCGTGCTCCTGCCCGAGGACGGACCGGCCGTCGTCCGCGCCGTCGACGGCGCGACCGGCCCCGACCTCGAACCGACCCTGCGCGGTGTCGTCGGGGAGGCGCAGTCGGCCGATGACCAGGCCTTCGCGGTCGAGGTCGATCTCGGCGACCAGTACGCGCTGGTCGTCCCGCTGCGCGCCCACCTCGCCGATCCTGGCGTGCTGGTCGTGATCTTCGACGGGCAGGCGGCCTCCGCGCCGTTCGAGGAGCAGGAGTTCCTCGCCGGCTTCGCCGACCAGGCAGGTCTGGCGATCGATCGAGCCCAGGCCGTGGCGGACCGCGAGGAGCTCGCCGTGGTCTCCGAACGCGGCCGCATCGCTCGCGATCTCCACGACGTCGTCATCCAGCGGCTGTTCGCCACCGGCCTCAAGCTGCAGGGATACGGCGCCTCCACCGAGTCGTCCGACCCTGCCGAGCTGATCGAGAGCACGATCGGCGAGCTCGACGCCACGATCAAGGACATCCGCACCACGATCTTCGGACTCAGACAGCCTCAGGACTCGTTGCGGGGGCAGGTCCACCGGATCGTCCAGGACTACGTCGAGGTGCTCGGCTTCGAACCAACGCTACGCACCTACGGCCCCCTGGACATGACCGTCCCGCCCCAGGTTGGCGATCACCTGCTCGCAGTGCTCCGCGAAGCGCTGTCCAACGTCGCCCGACACGCACGATCAGGGAGCGCGGAGGTCGAACTCGGCGTAGATCGGGACACCCTGACCCTGACCGTCGTCGACTCTGGCATCGGCATCCCCGCCGAGCGGGTCGAGAGCGGGCTCCGCAACGTCCAGGAACGGGCCAACATCCTCGGTGGCACGCTCCAGGTCCTCCCGAACGTCGGACCCGGGACCACCCTCACCTGGACCGCGCGGTTCTCCTGACCGGGGCCTGACGGCCAGGGGGCCCTCAGCCCTTGTCCAGCAACCTGGCGGCGAGGACCGCAGCCTGGGTACGCCGCTCGACCCCCAGCTTGGACAGGATGTTGGACACGTAGTTCTTGACCGTCTTCTCGGCGAGGTACATGCGCTCGCCGATCTGGCGGTTGGTCAGACCTTCGGCGATGAAGCCGAGCAGCTGGAGCTCCTGCTCGGTCAGTTCCGCGAGCTCCGGCGCCGTGGTGACCGGGTTGCGGACCCGGTCCAGCACCCGGGCGGTCAGAGCCGGGTCGATGAGCGACTGTCCCGCCGCGACCTGGCGGACCGCGGTGAGCAGGCCCGAGCTCCGGACCTCCTTGAGCACGTAACCAGCGGCGCCGGCCATGATCGCCGAGAAGAGAGCCTCGTCGTCGTCGTACGAGGTCAGGATCAGTGCGTTGATCGTCGGGTCGACCGACCGGATCGTACGGCAGACGTCGATCCCGGAGCCGTCCGGCAACCTGGCGTCGAGGATCGCGACGTCGGGACGCAGCGCCGGGATCCGGTTGGCGGCATCGACAGCGGACCCGGATTCGCCGATGACCTCGATGTCGCCCGCCGCCTCGAGGAAGGTCCTGATTCCTTGACGGACGATCTCGTGGTCGTCGAGCAGGTAGACCCGTATCTTCTTCGCATCATCCATACCCACACTGTGCCAGGTCGGGATGATCCCGGGCCGGACAACGGCCCAGGTCGAGCACCCGATCGACCCGATCCAGGCCGACCTTGCTGTGCGAGATCCAGACCACGCTCCGGCCTCGGGCCGCCGAGAGCAGATCGGCCGCGACCCGCTCCGCGGTCAGGGTGTCCAGCTGGGCCACGGGTTCGTCGAGCACCAGGACCGGTTGATCGGCGAGAATCGACCGCGCCAGGCCCAGCCGCGACCGCTCACCGCCCGAGACCAGGTCGTGGCCGTCGCCGATCCAGGTGTCGAGGGAGTCGGGCAGCCCGTCCAGCCAGTCCCCGAGGTGGACCGCCCGGAGCGCGGCTTCGACCTCGGCGTCCGAGGCGGCCGGGCGTGCGAGCCGGATGTTCTCCACCAGAGTGGTGGCGAAGATGTGCGGGTCGTCCGACACGTAGCCGATCTGACCACGCACGTCGTCGAGGAGCAGCGTCGGCAACGCCTCCGAGCCGAGGCTGACCTCGCCGGAGACCGGGTCGACGAAGCGGATCAGGGTTGCGGCGAGGGTGCTCTTGCCGCACCCACTCGGTCCGATCACGCCGAGGGTCTCCCCCTCGGACAGCCTCAGGTCCAGTCCGCTGAGGACCGGATGCCCGTCCCAGCCCAGCGAAGTCGCGACGAGCTCGATGTCGTGCGACCCGGCCAGCGGCAGCGGGGATGCGGGGTCCTGGACGGCCGGCGCCATCTGGTCGAACGCGGCCAGCCGGTCCTCGGCTGCCTGCACCCGCTCGACGAGGGCGGCTGCCTCAACGACACCGAGCCCGAGATCGGCCAAAGCGACCGGCGTCAGCAGCAGCAGGGCGAGCAGTGGTGCGGACAGGGTGCCCGCCTCGAGCGGCGCAGCCCCCACCACAGCGACGGCAGCGACGCCGGCCGCAGCACCGACCCGAACGCAGGCCCGTGCCGTCGCCGTCATCGACGCGGCCCGACGACCCGCTCGGGCGAGCTTGCTGGTGACCGCGTCCAGCGCGGACCCGACAGACCGCTGCGCCTGCCACATCCGGAGTTCGTCGGCGCGTCCGGCGAGGTCGAGCATCAACGCCGAGAGCTCGGCACGGGACCCGACCAGAACCCGCTCTGGGTGTCGGGTCCCCAGCCGGGCGACGACGTACGCCGCCCCGGCCCCCAGCACGGACGTAGCCCCGATCGCGACCCCTGCGGCCGGAAGGATCCTGGCGGCGATCATCGCCACCAGGATGGTGACGACTGCGTAGGTCCGCAGCGGCAACCGCACCCGCAGCTCGCGGTCGGTGGTCGCGTCGACGTCGTCGACGACCGACGCCAGCACGTCACCGCGGTGCCGTCCCAGCCGACCGGGCGTCAGCGGCACCAGGCTGCGGTACACCGCGACCCGCCGTTCGGCCAGTCCGCGCAAGGCGTTGTCGTGCGAGACCAGCCTCTCCGCGTAACGGAAGACCGGCCGACCGAGACCGAAGGCGCGGACACCGACGATCGCGACCAGCATCGTCAACATCGCAGGGTGCTCGGCGGCCTTGACGATTAGCCATCCAGCGGTCGCCGTCAGGGCCACCCCGCAGAATGCCGAGGAGATCCCCAGGACCGTGCTGAGCACGAACCGCGGCGGCGCAGACGACGGGGATGCGGCGGTCGAGTCTTCCACGACGGCCGCACCGGCGCCGCCGGATCCGGTGCTCTGACCGAAAGCAGGCAGGCTCGCCGGCGGCGTCACGTGCAGCACCCGGTCCGCCAGCGCGACGATCTCGGCGTCGTGACTGACGACGACCACGCCGGCGTCCGCCGCGAGCCCGACGATGACGTCGCTGATGATCTTGCGGGTGATCGGGTCCAGGTGGGCGGTCGGCTCGTCGAGCAGGACCCATCGACGGCGGGCCAGGACGGCGCGCGCCAGGGCGAGTCGTGCCCGCTCGCCGGCGGAGAGCAGCGCGGCGTCCTCGGTGACATCGGCTTCCAGACCGCCGAACGACCGGATGCGCTCGGCCAGGGCCACCGTGGACAGGGCGCTCCAGAGTGCTTCGTCGCTCGCGGACGGATCTGCGAGTCGGAGATTGGCAGCCACCGTTCCCGGGACGAAGGTCGGCCGCTGCGGCACCCACGAGACCAGGCCGCGCCAGGCCTCGGAGGCGGCCGGGACGCTCTCGGAACCGACCGAACCGGTCGTCGGTTCGATCAGCCCCGCTATCAGCGCCAGCAGCGTCGACTTCCCGCCGCCGGAGGGCCCGTTGACGACGGTCAGCGATCCAGGCGCGACTGCCAGGCTGATCGGACCGACAGCGGCCTGCGCGCGACCCGGGTAGGTGTAGGAGACCGCGTCGGCGATCAGCAGGCGGTGTGCAGCCGGAGCGACCTGGCCGACCGCGGTGGCGGCGGGACCGAGGGCGCTCATGGCCTCGAACGTGGCGATCCCCTCCGCCGATGCGTGGAACTCGGCCCCGACCCGCCGCAACGGCCAGTAGGCCTCTGGGGCGAGCAGCAGCACCACGAGACCGGTGGCGAGGTCGAGGTGACCGGATGCGACCCGGACCCCGATGACGACGGCGACGAGCGCGACCGACAGGGTCGCGACCAGCTCCAAGACCGCTGACGACGCGAAGGCGACCCGCAAGGTGCGGACGGTCGCCGTCCGGTAGCGATCGGTGACCCGGCGGATGTTGGCCTCCTGGGCGACGGCCCGGCGGAAGGCCACCAGAGTCGGCAGCCCCCGGAGGACGTCGACGAAGTGCCCGGACAGGGACGTCATGGCGCGCCACTGCTCCTGGGCCCGGTCCCGGGTCGCCAGTCCCACCAGAGCGCCGAAGACCGGGATCAGCGGAAGGGTTGCCAGCACCAGGAACGCACTGAGCAGGTCCTGCCCGGCGATGGCCACCACGGTCAGCACCGGCAGGACCCCGGCCAGGACGAGGGCAGGCAGGTAACGGGTGAGGTACGGCTCAGCGGCGGCCACGCCCCGGGTCGCCAACGCCGTGAGCTCGCCCTCGCCCAGATGGTCGGCCCGGCCCTCCAGAACGGACCGGGCGATCCGCCCACGCATGTCCGCGCTGACCTGGGACGCCGCCCGTGCGGCAGCGACGTCTCCTGCCCAGCTGACGGCCGCGTGCAGCAGGTACGCCCCGAGCAGAACCGTGACGGGCCGGACGACGCTGTCGCCACGCACGGCGACGACCACCAGGTCGGCGAGTGCGAAGGCTTCGACGATGACGACCAGGCTCGCCACGACGCCCGCGGCGATGACGGCAGCGAGGGGCCGCCGGGCGACGGCGAGTTGCGCCCGCACCCGGCTGTCGCCCGGCCGCATCAGACGTTCCCCGCGGCCGTCTCCTGCTGCGCCTCCGGCTCCAAGGCACCCGCAGCGCCCGGGATGTGGTGGGTCGCGATCCGTTGCCGGAAGACCCAGTAGGTCCAGCCCTGGTACCCCAGCACGACCGGGGTGAAGATCGCCGCGACGATCGTCATGATCTTCAAGGTGTAGTCGGTCGCGGCAGCCGTGGTCGTCGTCAGGCTGACCCCGTCAACCAGGCTGGTCGGCATCACGTCCGGGAACAGGGCCAGGAACAGGCCGGCGACGGCGAGCGCGATCGCGATGAAGGTGCCGGCGAATCCCCAGCCCTCCCGTCCTCGTCCGACCGCGAACAGACCGGCGAGCAGGGCGACGGCAGCCAGGACGAACGCGATCCCGGAGCTGAGGTCACCGGTGTCCAGCTGGGTCCACAGCAGGAAGCCCACCGCCGCCACCGCGGCGAGCAGGCCGACGCCACCGGCGATGGAGCGCGCCTGTCGGCGGATGTCGCCGTCGGTCTTCAGTGCGAGGAACATCGCGCCGTGAGCCACGAAGAGCAGCAGCGTGGTCGCTCCACCGAGGAGTGCGTATGGGTTCAGCAGGTTGAAGAAGCCGCCGACGTACTCACGGTCCGCATCGATCGGAACGCCGCGCAGGATGTTCGCGAACGCGACTCCCCACAGCACCGCGGGGACCAACGACCCGAAGAAGATCGCCTTGTCCCAGGCAGCGCGCCACCGGTCGTCGTCGCGCTTGGCCCGGTACTCGAAGGCAACGCCACGAACGATGAGCGCCACCAGGATCAGCAGGAGCGGCAGGTAGAAACCGCTGAAGAGGGTCGCGTACCACTCCGGGAAGGCGGCGAAGGTGGCGCCGCCGGCGACCAGGACCCAGACCTCGTTGCCGTCCCAGACGGGACCGATCGTGTTGATCAGGACGCGGCGCTCCACCTCGGACCGGCCGAGGACCGGAAGCAGGATGCCAACACCGAAGTCGAAGCCCTCGAGGACGAAGTAGCCGACCCAGAGGACGGCGATGAGCGCGAACCAGACAGTAGTGAGCTCCATGATGTTCTCCTGTGTCTTTCCCGGGCTCAGTAGGCGAACGCCAGTGGGCGGTCAGGGTCGGAATCGGTCGGGTCGGGGACGGCGGGATCCTTCTCCGCACCTGCGTTGATGTACTTGAGGATCAGGCCGACCTCGACGACCGCGAGCACGGCGTATACCGCGGTGAGCACGATCAGCGACGTCGCTGCCTCGAAGGTGCTCACCCCCGGCGAGACCGACTGGGCCGTCGTCATCACGCCGAACACGGCCCACGGCTGCCGACCCATCTCGGTGAACAGCCAGCCGAACGAGTTGGCGAGCAGTGGCATCAACGGGAGGCTGATCGCCACCAGGCGCCAGTACCGTCCGGTCGGGGTCCGCTCCCGACGAGTCAGGAACAGGATCAGCGCCGCGAGCAGGGCGGCCAGCACGCCGAGGCCGATCATCAGCCGAAACGTCCAGTACGTGAGCGGGATGTACGGGGTGTAGTCGCCGGGCGAGTAGTACTTGGCCCCCGGGTCGGTGCCGTAGGTCTCCCGGTACTTGGCGCGCAGGTCGTTGATGCCCTCGACCTTGCCGTCCGTCGAACCGGTCGCCAGGTAGGAGAGCAGGTTCGGAACCTTGATCGAGAACTTCTCCTCCTTGCCGTCGGGGGTACCGATGGTGAAGAGCGAGAAGCCCGCGGAGCTCTCGGTCTCGTAGAGCGCTTCGGCGGCAGCCATCTTCATCGGCTGCACGTCGGTCATGATCTTGCCGGCCACGTCACCCGAGACCGCCACACCGAGGGCGGCGACCAGCATGACCGCGGCGCCCGTACGGATGCCGGTGCGGTAGACCTCCTGGTCATCAGCGTTCCGCTTACGCATCATCGACCACAGGCTCACCCCGACGACGAACGCTGCCGCGGTCATGTACGCCGCGATCACCGTGTGCGGGAACGTGACCAGTTGGACCTTGTTGAACATCACTGCCCAGAAGTCGTTCATCTCTGCTCGCCCGGTGTCCGGGTTGTACTCGTACCCCACCGGGTTCTGCATCCACGAGTTCGCGGCGAGGATGAAGTACGACGAGAACAGCGTCCCGATGTGCACCAACCAGATGCAGGTGACGTGCATCTTCGGCGTCAACCGGTCCCACCCGAAGATCCACAGCCCCAGGAACGTCGACTCGAGGAAGAACGCGAGCAGGCCCTCCACGGCCAGCGGCGCGCCGAACACGTCACCGACGAACCGGGAGTAGTCCGACCAGTTCATCCCGAACTGGAACTCCTGGACGATGCCGGTGACCACGCCGAGAGCGAAGTTGATCAGGAACAGCTTCCCGAAGAACTTCGTCAACCGCAGCCAGCGCTCGTTCCCGGTCCGGACCCAGGCTGTCTCGTACCCCGCGATGATGGCGGACAGTCCGATCGTGATCGGCACGAATAGGAAGTGGTACACGGTGGTGATGCCGAACTGCCATCGGGCGATGTCGAGGACGTCCACGGTCAAGCTCCTGGGTCGGAGGGGAGGTGTCTCGACGCTATTGGCGCTGGCAACGGCCTCACCACGGCCGTTCTCCCCCGCGTCGTGGGACCATCGGCCCCCGTCGGCAGGCCGGGTGGACACCTACCGCAGCAAGACCTCGACGCGTTCGAGGTCCATATCCATCCCGGCGCCAGGCTGGGCACTGACGGAACTGACCTCGAGCGGGCGCTGCGCAGCCCGCTGGAGGGCTCGCACAACGCGTTCACGGGGCTGTCCTGGACGACACTGACCTGGACCGGGACGTCGGGGAACAGCAGGCGGACCCTGGCCGTCGACCGGAGGATCCGTTCGCGAAGCGCTGTAGACCAGGCGTCGGCCTGGGACCGTGGCACCAGGTCGTCGTAGCCTGCCGGAACCTGCCAGGCGTGCAGCACCACCAGGGCGCCGCCTGCCTGCCGGGCCAACTCGAGACCACGGGTCAGCAACGCTGGCGACGAGGCCGGGTCCTTCAGTCCCACCACCACGTCCGGGTTCGCCGACCCGGACCGCCAGTCACCGGGCACCACCCTGACCGGGGCCCGGCTGTGCTTGGTCACTGCCGCGGCGACGGTACCGGTGTGGAGGTGTGCCGGGCCCCGACCAACGCGTCGGCCCAGCACGACTAGGACAGCATCTTTCGCGGCCCTCGACCAGCACCGGACCGACAGCGCCCTGGTGCAAGGTCGTCCGCACATCGACGGCAGGTACGGCGAGCCGCGCCCAGCGGGTGAGGTCGAGGAGCAGTGCACTAACCGACGGTGTACGCCCGATCAGGATCAAGCGCCCCTAGTGCGGAAGCGGACCGACGGACGGTACGGCGTGAACCAGGCGGAGGTGGGCACCCGAGGCCACCGCGACCTCGAGGCCGTGCTGGACTGCGCCCGCCGCAGCCGGCGACCCGTCCACCCCGACGACGATCTCGGGTGCGGGATCCCGATCGCCCATCAGGGCACCACGACGACCGGGCACGCGGCGCGGTGGAGGGTCTCGTGCGCCACCGAGCCGAGCACCAGTGCCTGCACGGGGGTCCGCCCCCGAGATCCGACCACCACCGCGGAAGCATCGTCAGAGAGGCGGGCCAGGACCCGGGCAGCCCTGCCGGCCGCCGTGGTGCCCCGGATGTCGAGGCCGGGGAAGTCCGCGGCAACCTCGGCCACGAGTTCCTCGGCCAGGCGTTCTGCGTCGTCGGCGGCGCTCAGGTCGAGGTCGTCGGGCAGCGCACCGATGGCGCCGTGCAGGGCGAAGGCGGGTTGGTGGAACGCGTTCACCGCAAGCACGTGCTCTCCGGTGGCGCTCGCCCGCTCGGCCGCCCAGCGCAGCGCGCGCACACTCGACGGGGATCCGTCGATCCCGACGACGATCTTGCGGACGGTCGGGTTGTGCGATGGCCTGACCACCACCACCGGACAGTCGACCCGGCCCACCAGGTGCTGGCTGACCGACCCGATCCAGCCCCTGTCGAGGCGATGGTGCCCGCGGCTCCCCACCACGACCAGCTCGGCATCCTCGGCCAGGCGCATCAGCACGGGCAACGCCCACCCGTGCTCGACGCGGACGTCCGCATCCAGGGGCGAGATGCTCGCGACCAGGTCGCGCGCCCGCGCCGCGGTGTCGTGCGCGACGGACTTCTCGTGAGCCCGGACGGCAGCCGGCAGGCCTTCGCCGTCGGCAGCCGCGACCACCACTCGGAGGGGCGCCTTACTCTGCTCGGCCGTCCCGAGAGCCCAGCGAAGAGCCAACTCGGCATCTACGGATCCGTCGTAGCCGACCATGATCGGACGTTCGTGCTGTGTCATGCGTCCAGGCTGCCCTGGCTGCACCCCCGACGAGCAGAGCCGAACGGGCAGCCCACCCGGACCGAACGACCTGAGGGCCGAGGTCGAACGACCCTGCCACGCGACGGGTGCACGGATCGAGTCTGGGCACATGGACATCACAGAGATCCCCGCAGGTGCCGTGGTCGTCGGAGTCGACGGCTCGCACCACAGTGACCACGCGATCGAGTGGGCGGCGCGCCACGCCCAGGACGAGAACAAGCACCTCGTCCTGCTGTACGCCGTCGGAAACTCGGCGACCACTGTTGCGTGGATGACTTCCGGAGGCATCAACCCCGCCACCTACCTCGCGGAGGCCGACCTGGCCGGGCAGGCCATCCTGGACACCGCGGCTGCCCGGTTGGTGCCCACGCGACCCGAAGGCATGGTGCACACGGCCGTGTCCCGTTCGGATGCTCGCGAGGCTCTCCTCGAGGCCTCCCAGCACGCCAGCCTGGTGGTGATCGGCTCGCGCGGCCGCGGCCCGATCAGCAGCCTTCTGCTGGGCTCGGTCGGAGCGGCGGTCGCGGCCCACAGCACCTGCACCGTGGTCGTCGTACGACCGCACCACCACGGCGAGGTCCGCCGGGGGGTCCTGGTCGGCAGTGACGGCACACCTGGGTCGCCGGCGGTGCTCGAGTTCGCCTACCGCCAGGCCGCTGAGCTCGGACTGCCGCTGACCGTGATGCACACCGCGTGGGACGCGCTGGCCACGGTCTCCGACGCCCATGAGATCCACGTCGACGACCCGGAGTACGCGCGCGCCGCGCTCGTCCTCGCCGAGTCTCTCGCCGGGCTCTCGGAGAAGTACCCGGACGTACCGGTGATCCGGAAGATCGTCCGAGGAGCGCCCGCCGCGGGTCTCCTGGCCGTGGCGGACACGATGCACCTGGTGGTCGTCGGGCACCAGCGGGTCGACCCCGTACGCCGGGTGCTCTTCGGATCGGTCGCGCTCGGCGTTCTCGAGCACGCGAAGACCGTGGTCGCCGTCGTTCCTCAACCGTGACCACGAGGTAGCCGTGACCAGGATGCGGTCACGGCTACGTCCGCGTCGTCTCAGGGCTCGACGTCAGCACCGTTCGACGAGGTCGGCGTCCGCGCAGCGGCGAGCCCGACCAGGTGCGCACCCCACGCCCCGGCCCGGTCGACCTCCCCGGGGGCCAACGGGCCGGAGATCCCCTCGACGTAGAAGCTCGTGCGGTCGATGACCGTGAAACCCGACTTGCGGAGAGTACGAGCGGCGCGGTGCGCCGCCGACCCGGGCCAGTGCTTCGTCTTCAGCACCCGGGTGTCGAAGACCGCCACCAGCGGACGCCGCTGCGAGGCCGGCAGCGCCTCCTCCAGCGTCCCCAACCACTCGCGGACGCCGATCGGAGCCCGCCGCGGGTCGGCTCCGCGAGCAACCGCCTCGGCCCGGGATTCCGGGCGGCTCAGGGTGAGTGCGTGCGTCGGCGCCGCGACGACCAAGAGGTCGCAACCGGAGAGGTTCCGGTGCCCGGCGTAGGCAGCCCCGACGTCGACCAGGATCGCTTCAGCACCCGAAGACCTCAGCCCCCGCTCGACCGCGGCGGCGAGGAGATCGGTGTTGCCGAACATTGACTCGCAGATGATGACGACTCTCATGGCTGACTCCTTGTCTCACCATCCACTCTTGGTAGCGGCAGCCGCAGCCGGTAGGGCCGAAGGACAGGACCAGCAGGACCTCCGACTCTGCCCGTTCGCGGACACCGCTCTCTTCGGGTTCGTGCGTGACGGGTGAGAGTCCGTCGTCATGGCTGATCCAGCGGTCTTCGGACCCCTACCCAATCTGGGTGGGCGGGAGTGATCACCCTCTACCTGCTCCTGATGCAGTTCGGGTTCGGCATCTGGTTGTAGTCCATCCCGGCGATCGCCGGACTCGTCCACCTGAAGCTCAGAGACGCCCGCAGAGACGTCCGCCGCGACGTCCGGCAGTCCGGCCGACCCTTGACGCGCGATGTCTTTCATTCATACATTCGTCCACAATCTGTATGAATGAATCGAGAGAGGTCCGCATGAACCTGGGTACCCGAGCCGTCGTCCTCGGCGGAAGCATGGCGGGCCTCTGCGCTGCCGGCGCCCTCGCGCCGTACTTCGACGAGGTGCTGGTCCTCGAACGGGACGAGCTACCCGCCGACGCGGAGCACCGACGCGGCGTCCCGCAGAGCAAGCACCCCCACTTCCTGCTCAACTCCGGCCGCCGGGCGATCGGCGAGCTGTTCCCGGGGTTCGAGGACGACCTGATCGCCGCCGGCGGCTTGCACCTGGTGGCCTCGATGGACACCGCTTACCTCGAGGGTCCGGGCTGGGCGCCGCGCAAGCAGGGCACCATGACCATGGTCTACAGCTCACGCATCCTTATCGAGCGGGTCCTGCGCGACAAGGTGCGGCTGCTGAGCAACATCACCATCCGCGAAGGCGCCTCGGTCCAGGGCCTGGAGACGACCAACACGTACCGCGACGGTGACACAGCGCCGGGTCGCGTCACGGGGGTCCGCTGCTCCACCGTCGACGGCAGCGAGGAGCTCCTCCCGGCCGCCCTGGTCGTCGATGCACTCGGTCGCGGCTCGTCCGTCTCGGAGTGGCTCGTCGGCGCTGGGTGGCCCGAGGTCCCCGTGATGACCCTGGACGCCAAGGTCACCTACACCTCGCGGTGGTACGACCTACCGGCCGCCGAGGCGCGCGCCGCGTCCTGGTGGTGGCAGCACATGGTGCTCATGCCAACGCAGGACAAGGGCGAGCACCCGCCGGAGCACGAGTTCCTGGCGAACTTCTTCCCGATCGAGGGCAACCGCAGCATCGCCTGCATGGGATCGTGGGGCATCGACATGCCCCGGAACCCGGAGGACTTCAACGCTGCTGCCGAACGGCTGCGGACCCCGATGTTCGCGAAGGCGATGAACGCGTGCGAGCCGACGTCCGAGGTGCACCTCACGCGGTCGACCGGCAACAAGTGGCGGCGCTACGACCAGCTCCCGGCGGCTCCGACCGGGATCGTGTTCATCGGTGACGCCATCTGCGCCTTCAATCCCTTCTACGCCCAGGGGATCAGCGCCGCGTCAGCGTCCGCCGTGCTGCTTCGCGATGCGCTTGCGGCGACCGCCGCGTCGGAGAACGGACTGGACGCGTCCTTCTTCCGCCGGTTCCTGATCGACCAGCGCAAGGACCTCAAGGTTCCGTGGGGCATGGCGATGGCCCGAGACAAGGGCTACGAGTGCGCCACCGGGACCGAGGTGCTGCCCGGCTGGCAGCGGAAGATCTTGGCGTCGATGACCTGGCCGATGTTCAACCTGATCACCGGCGCCGCCCGCGAGGATGCTGTCGTCGACGACCACTTCGCGCGCGTCTTCAACCTCGACGAGTCGCTGGCCGACATGATGAGGAGCCCCCGGGTCCTCGGCGGCCTCCTGCGCTACAAGGTGAACTCCCTCCTGGGCCGGCATCGGATGCCCTTCGGGTTCGACTCCCAGCAGGATCCTCCGGGCACCGACTGGACACCGGGGATCGCTCCGGACCGCGAAAAGGAGGCCGTACGATGAGCGCGACCTGCGAAAAGGCCGCCGAGGAGGTCACTCGTGGCCTCGGTTTCGACTGCCACGACGTCAGCCCGGTGCTCTCGGTGCGGAACCCGTTCGACTTGGAGCACTGGACGATGCCGGTCCTCGAACTGGTGGTCATCGCCGGCGCGGTCTGGGCCCTGGTGCACGCGGTCCGGCGCTTCCGCGCGGGCGACCCGATCAACCTGGCGCTCTGGTTCGCCTCGCTGGTCTACCTCTTCGTGACCGAGCCACCCTTGTACTTCCCGGAGTGGTTCGGCCTCGACGAGCAGTACGGGTTCATCTTCGCGCACAACGTCTTCTCGGTGCAGTTCATGTGGGACCGGCTGCCGCTCTACATCGTGGCGTTCTACCCGGCGATCAGCGCGCTGGCCTACGAGATCGTCCGGGTGCTGGGGATCTTCCGGTACCGCGGCGCGCTGGTCGGCGCGGTCGCGGTGGCCTTCGTCTGCCAGGTTTTCTACGAGATCTTCGACATGGTCGGGCCGCAACTGCGGTGGTGGGCCTGGTACGACGGCAACGACAAGGTCAACCACCCGGCGCTGGCCTCGGTCCCGATGAACAGCATGCTGCTCTTCGCCTCGGCCTCGATGGGGGCCCTCGCGTTCCTGGTCGTCCGGATCGCCGGGTCGCGCGACGCGGACGGGGCTCCTCGCCGGGGCTGGTCACTGATCTGGAGGATCGCCGCTGCGGGGGCGCTCACCCCGCTGACGATGGGCGTGTTCGGCATCCCGTCCGGCCTCTTCGGCGGCGAGACCCCGAACATCACCGCCCAGGCCTGGGTGCTCGGGATCGAGCTGGGACTGGTCTGGCTGGCCGGAGGCTGGATCCTGCTCACCCACCTTCGACGGCGGCACTCGTACGACGCGGAGCCGATCACCCCGTTCGCCCGGCTCTACCCGCTTGTCTACCTGGCCGGCATGACGGTGGCCTGGATCGGCGCTCTCCCGGCCTTCCTCGACGCCGACGGCGGGATCACCGGGGACGGCACCCCGATCGGGAGCGGCTGGTACACGCTGGCTTGCTACCTCGGAGCGTTCGCCGTTCTCGCCACGCTGCACACGGGGCGGAAGCGTGCCGTCGTCCCCGAGTCCGTCGAGATCGGCTGAGTCTCGTGGGCCATCACGGCTGGCAGGGCAACCCGCCACGGACCGAGGACGAGGCACGACTGCGGATCATCGCGGCCACGACGTCCTGTCTGGAGCAGTACGGCTCGGCGAAGACGACCCTCTCCGACGTCGCTGCCGAGCTCGGTGTCACCCGGCAGACGGTGTACCGCTACTACGCGAACCTCGCCGAGCTCCTGGCCGCGGTGGCGCAGGCCGGGCTCGCTGACTTCGTCGCACGGTTCGAGCAGCACCTTGCCGGATTCCGCACCCCGGCCGAGGTGGCGATCGAGTCGGTCGTCTACGCCGTTCGCGCGATGTCGACCGAACAGCAGGTGGGCGCGCTCTTCCAGGCCGGCGAGACCGAGATCTTTAGCCGCGACGTCACCTCGGCCATGGCGTTCTCGGTCGGCGCCGACATCCTGCGTCGGGTCCGCGTCGACTGGACCGAGATCGGCGTCCGCGACGAGGAGCTCGAGGGGCTCGCCGAGATCCTGATGCGGCTGTTCGTCTCGTTCCTTCAGTCGCCGTCGGAGCCACCGAGGTCCGAGGACGAGCTCCGCGCGCTCGTACGCCGCTGGCTCGGTCCGGCCCTCAGCGCCTGAGCCGGCTCAGGACTCGGCGGCTAGCGGCAGCGCCCGACCGCTGAGGAACCGGCGGGTGGTCCCCTCGACCGGATCGGTGAACTCCAGCTCGCTGGCCAGCAGCTGCAGCGGCCGGCTGAAGTCGTCCAGGGAGATGTCCCGGATCTCCGGGTAGAGCGGGTCGTCGACGATCGGGATCCCGAGGCCGTTGAGGTGCAGCCGGAGCTGGTGGGTCCGACCGGTCAGCGGGGTCAGCCGGTAGACGCCGTACCGGCCCTGGCGGGACTCGACCCGGACGACGGTCTCCGCGTTCACGGCCGCGCCCGGGACGACCTCGGCCTGCATCGTCCCGCGCTCCTTGCGGATGTGGTTGCGCACCGTCACCGGCGAGGTCAGGTCGGCTCGCCACGGCGCGAGCGCCTTGTAGGTCTTGCGCACCTCGCCGCGCTCGAACATCGACTGGTACGGGCCGCGCCAGACCTTCGCGGTCGCGAGCATCAGCACCCCCGAGGTGATCCGATCCAGGCGGTGCAGCGGCGAGAGCTCGGGCAGGCCCAGCTCGTCGCGGAGCCGGACGACGACGCTCTGCTGGACGTGCTTGCCGCGCGGGATCGTGGCGAGGAAAGCGGGCTTGTCGACGACCACCAACCGCTCGTCGCGGTAGAGGATCCTCAGCTCCCCCGGCACTTCCGCCTCGTCGCGGAGGTCGCGGTGGAACCACAGGAAGGTGTGCGGGATGTAGTCGTCGTCCTCGCGGACCACCCGCAGGTCGTCGTAGACGAAGCGCTCGGCCGCGAGCATCCCGGTGACGTCGACGTGCTCGGGGAACCGGTCGCGGAGCCAGCTCCCCATAGTCGACCACGGCTCGAGGCCCGACCTGCTGCGGTCCGCCGTACGGACCCAGGCGGCGCTGAGGCCGTGCCGGGGAGGAAGCGGGGATCGCGGGGGCATCTGTCGATGTTAGGCGCAGTAGCCGGGGCGCCTGACCACGGCGGGTCTCGACAGGCTCAACCAACGCTGGTTGAGCCCTGTCGAAACCATCACAGGATGTAGAGCATCTCCTGGTACGTCGGCAGCGGCCACAGGTCGTCGGCTACCAGGCTCTCCAACGTGTCCGCGGCGAGCCGCACCGCCTCCATCGCGGGCAGGACGGCGTCTCGGGTGTAGGTCGCCTCGGCCAGCGCGTCGTGCGGGGTCTCGGCCTCGAGCACCGCCTTCAGCGTCGTGAGGCCGGCGCGCAGGTCGGCGAGCGGCGCGGAGACCGTCTGCAGAGTGCTCAGGTCGGCCTCGACGCCGGCGGCCTTGAGCGCCGCGACGTTGCCGGCCAGCTCGGTCTGGTAGCGGACCGCTGCGGGCAGCACGACCGTCGTCCCGAGCTCCAGGATCGAGCGGGCCTCGACACCGACACTGTTGACGTACTGCTCCAGGCCGATCTCGTAGCGGGAGTGCATCTCCGAGTCGGTGAAGACTTTGTACTTCGAGAACAGCTCCACCGCCTCGGGCGAGATCAGCTCGGGCAGGGCGTCGACGGTGGTGCGGAGGTTCTTCAGACCCCGCTGCGCCGCCTCGACCTGCCACTCCTCGGAGTAGCCGTTGCCGTTGAAGATGACCGCGCCGTGGTTGGCGATGATCTCCGAGAGGACGTCCTGGACGGCCTCGTTGAAGTCGGTCCCGGCGGCGAGCTTCTCGTCGAGGACGGTCGCGATGTAGTCCATCGCCTCGGCCATGATCGTGTTGATCACGACCATGGGCGCAGCCACCGTCTGCATCGAGCCCGGCGCCCGGAACTCGAACCGGTTGCCGGTGAACGCGAACGGGCTGGTCCGGTTCCGGTCGCCCGGGTCCTGACCCAGCGGCGGGAGCGTGTCCACGCCGACCAGCAGGGTGCCCTTCTCCTTCGAGCGGGTGGCCCCGCCCTTGGCGATCTGGTCGAAGACGTCGGCCAGCTGGTCGCCCAGGAAGATCGAGATGATCGCCGGCGGAGCCTCGTTGGCGCCGAGCCGGTGGTCGTTGCTCGCCGAGGCGACCGAGGAACGTAGCAGGCCGCCGTACTGGTGCACCGCGCGGATGACGGCGGCGCAGAAGACCAGGAACTGGGCGTTGTCGTGCGGGTTGTCGCCGGGTAGCAGCAGGTTGCCCTGGGCGGCGTTGCCGATCGAGAAGTTCACGTGCTTGCCCGAGCCGTTAACGCCGGCGAACGGCTTCTCGTGGAAGAGGCACTCCATGCCGTGCTTCTGCGCGACCGACTTGAAGATCGTCATCAGCAGCTGCTGATGGTCCGAGGCCACGTTGGCGCGCTCGAACATCGGGGCCACCTCGAACTGGCCGGGGGCTACCTCGTTGTGCCGGGTCTTGGCCGGGATACCGAGCTTGAAGAGCTCCCGCTCGGTGTCCATCATGAAACCGAGCACGCGCTCGGGGATGGCGCCGAAGTAGTGGTCATCGAACTCCTGGCCCTTCGGCGGCTTGTGGCCGAACAGGGTGCGCCCGGCGTTGAGCAGGTCAGGACGGGCCAGGAAGAAGTGCCGGTCGACCAGGAAGTACTCCTGCTCGGGCCCGCAGTAGGCGACCACCCGGTCCGGGGTGTGCCCGAAGTGGGTCAGGATCCGCTGGGCCTGCTCCGACATCGCCTGCTCCGAGCGCAGCAGCGGCGTCTTGTGGTCCAGGGCCTCACCGGTCATCGAGACGAAGACAGTCGGGATACACAGGGTGTTGCCGTTCGGGTTCTCCAGCACGTACGCCGGGCTCATCACGTCCCAGCCGGTGTAGCCCCGGGCCTCGAAGGTGTTGCGCAGGCCGCCGTTGGGGAAGCTGGACGCATCCGGCTCGCCTTGGATCAGGGTCTTGCCGGAGAACTCCGCGAGCGCCGAGCCGTCGCCGGCCGGCTCGAGGAACGAGTCGTGCTTCTCGGCGGTCAGCCCGGTGAGCGGGTAGAAGACGTGGGCGTAGTGGGTCGCACCCTTCTCCATCGCCCAGTCCTTCATCGCGGAGGCGACGGCGTCGGCGACCAGCGGGTCCAGCGGCTCGGAGCGCTCGATCGTCGCGATCACGGACTTGAAGACCGACTTGGGCAGGCGGCGCTGCATCACCTGGATGCTGAAGACGTTCTGGCCGAAGATGTCGCCGGGCTTCTCGTCGAGCGCGAAGCTCGCCTGCGGCGGGACGTAGGCCTCGACGTCTTTGATGGCCTGCAGACGGACGTTGTTACCGCTCAAGGAGCACCCCTAGGTGAATTGGGTCGGGTACGGCGCCAGTTCGGCACCGGGTAGAACCTAGACGAGCAGGATTCCCGGACCGTCTCGGGAATGTTTCAGGCGCGTGAACCGCTACGTGGTGGAGATCACGTCGGCGATGACCCCGGCGAGCTCCGGGCCGGCGTCCTCCTGCAGGAAGTGGCCCCCCACCAGGGTCCGGTGCCGCTGGCCGCGGGCTCCCGGGACGCGCTCGGCGAAGACCGTCTCCCAGCCCCGGGTGGCCGGATCACCGTCGGAGTAACAGGTCACGAAGGGCCGCTCGAACTGTTCGAGGGCACGCATCGTCCGGCGCCCGATCCGGGCCCCGACGTCGTTCCGGGTCAGCGGCAGCAGGGCAGTCATCTGGCGCAACCCCGCGGTGTACTCCGGCGCCGGGAACGGCGCGTCGTACGCCGCAAGCACCTCCGGCGCGAGCGGGACGACGGTCGCAGCACCGACCAAGTCGCTGGCCCGCAGCTCGGGTGCCCGCTGGGTGTACAGGAGGTAGTCGAGCAGGCCCTGCTCGACGACGACCCGGGACTCCCCCACCCCGTGCACGGCCCAGCTCAACCGGTCGGCGAGGCCTGGGTCGGCGGTGTGTAGGATCGTGTTGGCGGCCACCACCCGGGCGAACCTGTCCGATTCCTCTGCCAGGACGCTCAGACCGATCGGCCCGCCCCAGTCCTGGGCGACCAGAGTTACCTGGTGCAGGTCGAGGCCGAGCACCAGCGACCGGGTCCAGGCGATGTGCCGCTCGAAGGTGTAATCGGTGGACCGGGTCGGCTTGTCAGAACGACCGAAGCCGATGTTGTCCGGCGCGATCACCCGGATGCCCTGCTCGACCAGCACCGGAATCACCGAGCGGTAGAGGTAGGACCACGTCGGCTGGCCGTGCAGCAGCAGGGCAATCGGGCCGCCCGCCGGCCCCTCGTCGAGGTAGTGCATCCGCAGCGGCTCCACGCCGTCCGCCTCCACCACGGCGTACCGGGGCGCGAACGGGTAGCCGGGGAGATCGGCGAAGCAGGCGTCGGGCGTGCGGAGTACGTCGGTCACGCGCGCCATTGTGTCGGGCGGCCGCGGTGCCGTGATACCCCTGACCCCGTGACCAACCGCGTGCAGGACCTGCTGGGCATCGAGATCCCGATCGTCCAGGCCCCGATGACGTTCATCGCCAACGCCGCGCTCGCCGTGGCCGTCTCCGAGGCCGGCGGGATGGGCGTGATCGAGACGCTCTCGCCGCAGGGCCGTGGCGACCTTGCACGGGTCCGGGACCTGACCTCCAAGCCGGTCGGGGCGAACCTGATGATCCAGGGCTGGAAGCACGACCCCTCGATCGTCGCGACCATCGCCGAGGCCGGCATCAGCTACGTCGCGACCTCGGCCGGCGACCCGGCCTTGTTCACCGACCGTCTCCATGACGCCGGGATGACTGTCTTCCACGTCGTCGGGTCGCTCCGTGCGGCGTTGAAGGCGGTCGACGCCGGGGTCGACGGTCTCGTGGTCGAGGGCGTCGAGGGTGGTGGCTTCAAGGGCGCGCTCGGGGCTTCGACGATGGTGTTACTGCCGCTGGTGGCCTCCCGGACGGACCTGCCGATCATCGCCGCGGGCGGGATCTGCGACGCGCAGTCGATGGCGGCGGCGTTGGTGCTGGGTGCGGAGGGCGTCCAGATGGGCACCCGAATGCTGGCCACCGAGGAAGCCGTCGTCCACACCAACTTCAAGGACGCGATCCTCGGGGCGGACGACGCCGGCACCGTGCTGCTCAGCATCCCGGGGAACCCCACCATGCGGGTGCTCCGCAACGAACTGACCGAAGCCGCCGATCCGAGCGGCGCCGGCCCCCAGCTCCTGGACCGGATCACCGACCTCTACTTCGACGGCGAGATGAACGTCAGCGTCGCCAACACCGGTCAGGTGTCCTCGCGGATCGAGGAGGTGCTCCCGGTCGCGCGACTGCTCGAGGAGATGTGGTCCGGATGCACGGCTGCGCTCGACGCCGGGCGGAAGCGCCTCGGCTGAGCGAGACTCACCGGGTTTCGAGGCACCCGCTAGCGCGACTGCACCACGACCAACGCACCGCTCACCGTTGGTTGAGGTGCCTGCGCCCTGGCGCGCGCCTGGAAACCTGACGAGCCGGCTACCGGGTGGCCAGACCCACCCGGGCGGCCAGGTCGTTCGGGGTTCCGAAGCGGTGCCCGGTGACGCTGATCGCCTGCTCCGCAAGGAACGGCAGCAACTCGATCCACCCGGCTTCGGTGACGGGTTGGTCGTGGACGGCCAGATCGGGCCGACCACCGGCAGCGGCCAGGAGTGGACCCGCGGGTGCGCCGATCAACCTGATCCGGCCGGGCGCGAGATCGGCGGCCGCGGCCAGCCACTCGTCCTCGGCCCGCACCTCAACGGTGATCCCGAGCCGGGCGCAGACCGCGGCAAGCGGTTCGGGCAACGCAGCCGCGGACGACACCTGGAGCGACGACCCGGCCAGCAGCCCGGCGCCGAGCACCCGGACCAGGTCCGTGTCGGACCCTCCCTCGGCCAGACGTACCAGCACCGGCTCCGGCAGGTAGCGGAAGACGTTGTGCTCGAACCCCAGCGCCGAGACGTCCTTGACGATCCCGAACTCGGTGGCATACGCAGCCGCGTCGCTGGCGAACGACCGGGTCAGGAAGCCGCCGTCCTCGACCACCGCGAACAGGTCGGCCACCGGATCGGCCAGCGACGTCGCCGACGCCGAGGATTCGGTACGCCGCCACCGGCCCAGCCCGACCAGGTAGTTGGGCCCACCGGCCTTGAAACCCGGACCGACCGCGGACTTCTTCCAGCCGCCGAAGGGCTGCCGCCGGACGATCGCGCCGGTGATGCCGCGGTTGACGTAGAGGTTCCCGCTGCGCGCGCCCGCGACCCAGGTCGCGACCTCGTCCGGGTCGAGCGAGTGCAGTCCCGCGGTGAGTCCGTAGTCGACGGCGTTCTGCAGCTCGATCGCCTCGGCCAACGTCGCCGCGGTCATCACGCCGAGGACCGGGCCGAAGAACTCGGTGCGGTGGACGACCGACCCCGGCGCGACCCCGATCCGGACCCCCGGGCTCCACAGCCGGCCGCTGCCATCGAGCGAACGCGGCTCGACCAGCCAGGACTCCCCCGGCGCCAGGCCGGTGAGCGCGTCGAGCAGCTTGCCCGCGGCCGGCTCGATCAGCGGTCCGACCTGGCTGGACGCGTCCGCTGGCCAACCCGCCCGCAACGAGGTAACCGCGTCCACGAGCTGGGCCCGAAAACGTCGCGACGTCGCGACCGAACCCACCAGGATCACCAAGGAGGCAGCTGAGCACTTCTGGCCCGCATGCCCGAAGGCGGACTGGGCGACATCCTTCGCAGCCAGGTCGAGGTCGGCGCTGGGCGTCACCACGATCGCGTTCTTGCCGCTCGTCTCGGCCAGCAGCGGAAGGTCGGCGCGGAACGAGCGGAACAGCTCGGCGGTCTCGAACGCACCGGTGAGGATCACCCGGTTGACCCGGGGATCGGCGATCAACTGACGACCGAGACTGCCCTCGTCGAGGTTGACCAGGTGCAGCGCCTCGCGCGGGACACCTGCGGCCCAGAGTGTCTCGGCCAGGACGGCGCTGCACCGGACGGCCTGCGGGGCGGGTTTGAGGACGACCCCCGACCCCGCCGCCAGGGCAGCCAGGACCGATCCGGCCGGGATCGCGACCGGGAAGTTCCACGGTGGGGTCACCACAGTCAGCGGGACCGGTTCGAAGGCGGCACCGTCGACGAGGCCCAACCAGCGTGAGCTCGCGGCGTAGTAACGGGCGAAATCGACCGCCTCGGAGACCTCGGGGTCAGCCTGGTCGAGGGTCTTGCCCGCCTCGGAGGCCATCACCTCGATCAGGTCGGCCCGCCGTACCTCCAGGGCGAAGGCGGCTTGCTCCAGCACGGCAGCGCGATCCCCGGTGTCCAGGGCGCCCCAGGCCGCACCGCCGGCGACGGCGGCGTCCAACAGCTCGTCCAGGTCGGGCAACGTGGTGATGGTGTGCGCTGCCAGGACCGAGGCCCCGAGCTCGCAGGTCGGCACCCGGGCCAGGATCTCCGCGCCCCAGCGCCGGTTGCCCGCCAACGACGGGTCGGTGTCCGGAGTGTTCGCGAACCCGGCACCGGACGGCGCCGGCGGCTGCCGACGGTCCTGGGTCCGCGCGGGGGCCGGCACCCGGTCGTCCAGCGCCGCGAGTGACGCCAGGAACCGCTGCTCCTCACGCGCGAAGAGGGCCTGGTCGTCGTGGAGCTCGAAGACCGCGGACATGAAGTTCTCCTGGCTCGCGCCCTCCTCCAGGCGGCGCACCAGATAGGCGATCGCGACGTCGAACTCCCCCGGGTGCACCACCGGCGTGTAGAGCAGCAGACTGCCCACCTCGCAACGCACGACCTCGGCCTGCTGCGGCGCCATCCCGAGAAGCATCTCGATGTCGACCCCGGGACGGACCCCGCGACGACCTGCAAGCAGCCACGCGAATGCGACGTCGAACAGGTTGTGACCGGCGACCCCGACGCGGAGGTTCTCGATCCGGTCCGGGTGCAGCGCGTAGTCGAGGACCCGCTTGTAGTTGGTGTCGCCCTCGACCTTGCTCCCCCAGGTGGCCAGCGGCCAGCCGTGCAGGGCGGCGTCGACCCGCTCCATCGGGAGGTTGGCTCCCTTGACGATCCGGACCTTCACCGCGGCACCGCCCGCTGCACGGCGCTCGGCGGCCCAGTCCTGCAACCCGACCATCGCACCGAGGGCGTCCGGCAGGTACGCCTGGAGCACGATCCCTGCTTCCAGACCACGCAGGTGCGGCTGGTCGAGGATCGCGGTGAAGACGGCGATCGTCAGGTCCAGGTCGTGGTACTCCTCCATGTCGAGGTTCACGAACTTCGGGACCCGCGCCGAGGCCGCCACCTCGAACAGCGGGGTGAGCCGCCGTACGACGTCCTGGACCGCGTGCTCGAAGGCCCATGGCGAGTGCGGGGCTACCGTGGAGGAGACCTTGATGGAGACGTAGTCGACGTCGTCGCGGCGCAGCAAGGCGATCGTTCCGCCCAACCGGCGGTCGGCCTCGCGCTCGCCGAGGACTGCCTCGCCGAGCAGGTTCACGTTGAGCCGTACGCCGGTCCGACGGATCTTCGCGATCGACCGGCCGAGCCGCTTGTCAGATGCGTCGACGATCAAGTGGCCGACCATCGAGCGCAGCGCACGTTGCGCCAGCGGCACCACCAACCTGGGCGCGATCGGCGCCGCTGCACCGCCGAGGCGGACCGCCGAGCGCAGGTGCCACGGCAGGAACCTTGGCACGTCGCGGCTCAGGGCCGCGAAGTTGCGTGCCGCGATCGCGGGGTCCTCGGGCCGGATCACCCCGTCGATGAAACCGACCGCGAACGGGAGCCCTCGGGGATCGTTGAGGAGATCGGCGAGCTGGGCCCCGGCCTTGTCCGCCCGGACCGAGGCGGACTCATCGAGCCAGCGGCGTACCAGCCGGACGCTCTCGGCGGCCAGTGCGGGATCGGAGGCCGAATCAGAACCTGGGTCGTCGCGACCGACCCGATCAGCCATGGACGACCTTGACGACCGGCACCGGAACACCGGACCCGACCGCGAAGGTGAATAGGTCCTTGGGATCCGCAGGGCCGGCGACCAGGTCGAGGTGTGCGAAGAAGTCGGTGCCCTCCACCGCCGCACAGGTGTAGCGCAGGGCGGAGAAGTCCTCGATCGCGAATCCCACGGAGTCGAAGACGGTGATGTCCTCCGGGCTCGTCCGACCGGGGCGGGACCCGTCAATCACCTCCCACAACTCGGTGACTCCGAAGTCCGGAGGCAGCTGCTGGATCTCACCCTCGATCCGGGTCTGCGGCGTGTACTCGACGAAGACCTTTGCGCGGTCCAGGATGGCCGCCTCGAGCTCGGTCTTGCCCGGGCAGTCCCCGCCGATCGCGTTGACGTGCACGCCGGGCTCGACCATCGCATCGGTCAGCACCGTGGCGTTGACCTTGTCGGCGGTGCAGGTCGTGATGACGTCGGCGCCGGCGGTCGCGTCGGCCGCGCCGGTCGCCTCGTACACCTCGAACCCGAGCGCCCCGGCGTTGTGGGCGAACTTCGCCATCGCCGCGGGGTCGGTGTCCCAGATCCGCACCGAGTTGATCCCGAGCAGGGCCCGGAAACCGAGCGACTGGAACTCGGCCTGCGAGCCGGTGCCGATCAGCGCCATCACCTGCGAGTTAGGACGGGCCAGATACTTGGCAGCCATCGCCGAGGTCGCGGCGGTGCGCAACGCGGTCATGATCGTCATCTCCGCGATGAAGACCGGGTACCCCGACGAGACGTCGGCAAGCATGCCGAATGCGGTCACCGTCTGGAGTCCCCCGAGCGGGTTGTTCGGGTGTCCGTTGACGTACTTGAAACCGAAGGTCTCGCCGTCGCTGGTCGGCATCAGTTCGATCACCCCGGTCAACGAGTGCGACGCGATCCGCGGTGACTTCTCGAACTCGTGCCACCGGCGGAAGTCCTCCTCCAGGACGACCGCCATCTCGCCGATGATCGCCTCCGCGCCGCGGTCGGAGACCCAACGGATCATGTTCGGTACGTCGACGAACCTGACCGCGCTCATCGCCGGGACCCCTGACCGTTGCGAGTGACCCTCATGGGTTCGACGGTACTCCCGAAATGTTCGGTTAGTGAATATTCACCGGGCGGGTTCCTGGGCGGGTTCCTGGGCGGGTTCCTGGGCGGGTTCGGCGCAGACTGCGACGCACGGCCACGTAGCCGCGCCAGACCACGATCCCGACCGCCAACGAGGCGACTGCAGCCAGGAACTGGTGGTCCTGCTCGAGGTGCGGGTAAACGTGCCAGTGGGTCAGGTAGATGAACAGCGAGGCCGAGGCGGTCACCGTGATCACGCGGTCCAGCGGGCGCGGGACCAGCACCGCCGGGATCCAGAGCAACGCCAGGACGCCGGCGGTGACCACCAACTCCCGCGGGTGGTTCTCCGGGAAGAACCCGACCACGGTGAGTGGCACGATCGCGGTGACCAGGCAGCGCTGGGCACGGGTGCGTGCGGCCTGGACCAGCCACCCCAGCGCGACCAGCCAGACGGTTTGCTCCAGGGAGTAGCGCGCCAGTGTGGTCGCGGGCTCGTGCTGGACGACCTCGCGGATCAGCAAGGTCAGCCCCAGAGCCCCCAGCGGGGCGGCGAACGGGAGGCGGGCGATCAGCCGCCCCGTCGCGGGCACCGCGACGAGTCCCAGCAGCGCGACGGTCGACCAGGTCGCCGTCTCCAGGAACCAGATCTGCCAGTCCAGCGCCCACACGTTCGGACCGGTCCAGTTGTTGAGCAGCAGCACCGTGGGCCAGTCGTAGGCCCGCAGGAACAGGGCCGCGGATCCCACGACCAAGACCCCGGGGATCACCAGTTCCCGGACCGACCGCGCCAGCGCGCGCACCCGCTCCGGGCGAGTCGAGGCGTTGAGGCTGAAGCGGGCGACCGCGAACCCGTAGAGCGCGAGGAGAGTGTGGGCGCCCCCCTGCAGGTCCCACAGCTCGGTGTGCGAGCCGACCACGAAGATGATCGCCAGCCCACGCAGAAAGACCGGCATCTCCAGCAGCGCCCACCGGCGCCGACGCCGGACGCGCAGCGAGGAGAGCTCGGCGACCGTCCGGTGCGGCCAGTCCGCTGGGACCTCGCCGAGCAGTCGCTCCAACCGCACGAAGGTCTCGACGTAGTAGAGCGAGTCCCCGCCGAGTCCGACGAAGGTGGCGTCCGGCCCGACGTCGCGACCGAAGACACCGGCGTACGCCGCCCGAACGTCGGCCGGGTCGCGCGGATCGGCCGACACCGCGATCCCGCTGAGGGCCGCGTAGTCGGTCTTGCCGTTCGCGGTGCGCGGGAAGTCCTCGACGAGCTGGACGGCCACGGCGTGCGGCGGGAGGCAGTGCTCGGCGACGAGCAGACCGGCCACCTCGCCGACCTGGGCGGGGTCGAGCACGAACGCCCGCAGTTGTTCGGAGGTCGCGACCAGGCGGGTCGGGATGTCGTCCTCAGCCAGCAGCCGTTCGGCGTGGTCGAGGTCCAGCCGGACGCCGTACAGCTTGGCGAGGCGGTTGCAGCGGCCGGTGATCTCGAAGAGCCCGTCGTCGTGCTGGCGGGCCAGGTCACCGGTGCGCAGCTCGGTGACCGTCCGGCCGAGCGCGAGGTCGGCCGGCGACTCGGCGTACCCGAGCATCACGTTGGCGCCGGCGTAGACGAGCTCGCCGTCCTCGATCCGGAGCTCACCACCGTCGATCGGGATGCCGATGCACTCGGGCCGCTCGGTGGCGAGGTGCGGTGGCAGGTACGCCATCCGTGCGGTCGCCTCGGTCTGGCCGTACATGACGAAGAGGTCGGCGCCTCGGGTCCGGGCACGTTCGGCGATCGAGCGGACCCGGTCCCGTTCCATCCGGCCGCCGGCCTGGAGGACCTGTCGCAGCCCGGGGGCGGCGAGCCAGTCGGCACCGGACCGCTCGAGCAGCTCGAAGGTGTAGGGCACTCCGGCGAACGAGGTGGCTCCGGCGGCGGCGAACCCGTCCCAGAACCCCGGGTCGACGACCGAGGCGTCAGTGAGCCAGAGGCTGCCCCCGGCCATCAGCTGGCTGTTCACGACCGAGAGCCCGAAGCAGTACTGGAACGGCAGCGTGGTTGCTGCCCGGCAGCTCGGGTCGATCCCGAGGTAGCCCGCGATCGCGGTGGCATTGGCGACCAGGTTGTCGCGGGAGAGCCGGACCAGCTTCGGGGTTCCGGTCGAGCCCGAGGTTCCGAGCAGCACCGCCAGGTCGGGGTGCAGGTCGTGAGCACTCCGGTCCCGCAGGATCTCCAGGTGCCAGCGGGAGCCGACCCTGGTGACGCAGATGTCGGGGTCGTACGCGACGCGCAGCCGATCGCGGTGCCGGCGAGCCGCTTCACCATCGCCCGCTGGGAGCAGCAGCACCGGGTGCTGCCCGCGCAGCGCCGCGAGGTAGGTGACCAGCGGGTCGAGCTCGTTGGCGCACTCGAGCAGGACCAGCCTCCGGGCGGTGCCGAGCTCAGCCAGCCGGTCGTCGACCAGTCCGGCCAACCCGGCGTACGTGATCGTCCGGCCACTGACGACGAGCGCCGTCGCGTCGCCGTGGTTCGCGAGGTCGAAGAGCGGCGGCAGGAGCGGGGTGTCGAGAACGGTCATCGTGCGGCTGGCTCCGGGTACGCGCGACCTGCTCCCTCGACCACGACCCCCACGACGTCGCCGGCTACCGGCGTCCGGGAGGACGGCCCGCGGGCCGTCACGGTGGTGCCGTCCGCGAGCTCCAGCGAGACGACCACCTGTGCGCCGTAGAAGCCCACCTCGGCCACCGTCGCCTTGACCGCCGCCGAATCGGCACCGACGAGCAGGACCTGTTCGGGACGGATCAGCAGGCGCACGGCACCGTCCGGGGACTCGACCGGGATCTCGCCCAAGGAGCACCGTGCCACCCCCGCGGTGACGCGCGCGGCGATCATCGAGGCGCCGCCGACGAACTCTGCGGTCTGGGCGTCGACCGGGCGTTCGTAGAGCCCTGCCGGGGTGTCGACCTGGACGAACACACCCCCACGCATGACCGCGACCTGGTCGGCCAACGACAGGGCCTCCCCCTGGTCGTGGGTGACGATCAGGGCGGTCGCCCCGGCGTGGCGGAGCACCCGAGTCACCGCCTTGCCCGCGGAGATCCGCAGTGCGGCGTCGAGGGAGGAGAACGGCTCGTCCAGCAGGATCACCCGGGGCGAGGGCGCCAGCGCCCGGGCAATCGCGACCCGCTGCTGCTGGCCGCCGGAGAGCTCGTACGGCTGCCGGGTCGCCAGCGCCGCGGGTAGCTCGGCGAGGTCGAGCAGTTCGGCCAACCGGGCCGACGTCCGCTCGCGCCGCGGGATCCCGAACTGGATGTTCCCGGCGACGTCGAGGTGGGGGAAGAGCGCCCCCTCCTGGGGCACGTAGCCGACGCCGCGCTTCTCGGGCGCGACCGCGTCGGTCGCGCTCTCCACCACCCGGTCGCCGAGGCTGACCGTGCCCGCGTCCGCACGAACGAAGCCCGCGATGATCCGGAGCAGGGTGGTCTTGCCGCACCCCGAGGCTCCGAGAACGGCGGCGATGGAGCCGTCCGGAACGGTCAGGTCGACCTCGTCCAGCACGCGGTGGTCGCCGTAGGACTTGCTGACACCCGCGATGGTCACGGCGCTCATCGGGAAGCCTCCAGGGGACGGGCCTGCCGGGAGAGCATCACGGTGGCAGGGAGGGCGGCGAGGATCAGGAGCAGGGCGTACGGCGCCGCGGCGCCGTACTTGACCGAGGAGGAGTTCGCCCAGAACTGGGTGGCGAGGGTGTCGGTACCGATCGGCGAGAGCAGCAGGGTCGCGGTGAGCTCGGTGCTGATGGCGAGAAATACCAGCGCCGCGCCGGCGCCGATCCCCGGACTTACCAGCGGGAGCGTGACCCGGCAGAAGGTGCGCCACGACGACTCGCCCAGGCTGCGGGCGACCTCGTCGAGGACCACCGGCGCGTGCTCCAGGGAGCTGCGCACACTGACCAGCGCCCGGGGCAGGAAGAGGATCGCGTAGGCGAGCAGCAGGATCGGGACGGTCTGGTACAGCGCGGGCATCAGACGGATCGAGATGGTGATCAGCGCGAGCGCGACGACGATCCCCGGCAGCGCGTTCGCGATGTACGCCGACCGCTCCAGCAGCGTGCTGGCGGCGCCGCGGCGCCGGACGACGAGCCAGGCCAACGGCATCGCCATCAGAACCGTCAGGGCGGCTCCGGCGACGGCCAAGCCCAGAGTTGTGAACAGCGCGGAGCCGAGCTCGCCGATCGGGAACTCCGTCGAGGAACCGATCACCATCCAGTGCCCCAGCGCGTACGTCGGTACGCCGAGCGCCAGCGCGACCAGCCCGGTCAGCCCGAGCAGGGCGAGCGGGGTCCAGCGGCCGAGCTCGAGCGGCTCCGGCCGACGGCCGGTGCCGCGGCCCACCCGGTCCAGGCGTCGGCGGCCGCGGGCGATCAGCTCCGCGAGAAGGAGCAGGATGCAGAGCAGCACCAGGACCCCGGAGAGCACCGTGCCCGCGTCGCTGGAGAAGGCGGAGAGGTACTGGCCGTAGATCGCGGTCGTGAACGTGGGGTACGCGAGCAGCTGCAGCGCCCCGAACTCGGCGAGCACGTGCAGGCCGACCAGGAGGGCGCCACCGAGGACGGCAGGGAGCAGCCGCGGCAGGGCCGCACTGACGAACCCGCTCACCCGGGACCGGCCTAGCGACCGGGCGACCTCCTCGGGAGCAGCCTCGAGGGTGGCCAGAGTCGCGACCACCGGCAGGTAGACCAACGGGTAGTACGACAACGAGACCACCAGAACGGCGCCGCCGTACGACTGGACGTCACTGGTCAGTGAGACCCACCCGTAGGAGTTGACGAACGCCGGCACGGCCAGCGGCGCCGAGAGCAGCGCGTGCCACCAGGCGCGGCCGACGAGGTCGGT
This sequence comes from Marmoricola sp., assembly GCA_046598425.1. Taxonomy (GTDB): domain Bacteria; phylum Actinomycetota; class Actinomycetes; order Propionibacteriales; family Nocardioidaceae; genus Marmoricola. The sequence goes on from JBKJIN010000077.1 coordinate 43,905, forward strand.
CCGGCTGACCAGGACGGCTGCGCCAACGCCGAGCACGGTCGTGATCAGGACGGTGGCGACCAGCAGCTTCACGGTGTTGCCGAGCAGTTCTCCGACGCGCGGGCGCCAGAGCAGCGGCCCCAGCTCGCCCGGTCCCATCGAGATCGTCGCGAGCACGATGTGGCCGAGCGGGATCAGCGCCAGCAGGACGACCACCACGCCTGTCACCAGCAGTGGGGAGACCTGCCGTCGAACGGCGGTGCGGATCACAGGATGTCGGCGTCCTGCATGAGCTCGACGACCTTGGCGCTGTCGAGGTCGGAGATCGAGACCTCGGGCGGCGACAGTTCGGAGAGCGGCTTGACCTTGCGCCCGAGCGGGGCCTGGGGGTTGAGCGTGTACTCGAGCGCGTAGCTGTCCGCGATGATCTGCTGGCCCTCGGCACTGGTGAGGAAGTCCAGGAACTTCGCCGCGTTCTCGGGGTGCTTGCCATTCGCGAGGATGCCGGCGCCGGAGGTGCTGATGAAGGCGCCGGGGTCGGCGTCGCCGAAGAAGTGCAGCGCGGTGTTGTCGCTGTTCTCGCCGGACTCCTCCTGGTCCCGGTACCAGTAGTAGTGGTAGATGATCCCGGTCGCGGTGTCACCGTTGTTGACCGAGCGCATCACCACGTTGTTGCCGTCGTACTGGGCGCCGTTGGCCTTCAACCCGGCGAGCCACGCCTTGGTCTCAGCCTCGCCCTTCAGAGCGAGCACGCCGGCGACGATCGCCTGGAAGTCGGCGCCGGTCGGCGAGAACGAGACCTTGCCATTCCACTCCGGGTCGGCCAGGTCGAGGATCGAGGTCGGCAGGTCGGCCTCGGACACCTGGTCGGTGTTGTAGACGAGCACGGTCGAACGCGCGGCGAACCCGGTCCAGGCGCCGCTCGTCGGCCGGAACCGCGGCGGGATCCGGTCCAGGACGTCCGCGTCGAGCGTCGCGAACAGTCCGGCGTTCTCGACCAGGGCCATCGCCGGGGAGTTCTCGGTGAGGAACACGTCTGCCGGCGAGCTCGTGCCCTCGGCGAGGATCGTGTTCGCCAGGTCGAGGTCCTTGGCGTTGCGGAGCTCGACCTTGATCCCGGTCTTCTCGGTGAACGCCTTCGCGACGTCGACGATCAGTTCCTCGTGCTGGGCGTTGTAGACGACCACCGAGTTCGCGTCGTCACCGCACGAGGCGAGCAGCGGGAGGGCCAGCGCGGCTGCCACGACAGCGACGGCGGTGCGCAGGGAACGGGATCGAGTGAGCACGTCAGAGCCTCCGGGGAAGTGATAAGGGTCGGCTAACCTTACTCGATCCTGGCCATGGCTCCTAAGCGCTGGAGCTGGCACGGGGTGACACCGATGTGATTCCGCGGCCGTTCAGACGAATATCCGAAACCCATTGCGAACTCCAGGACACTCCCGTCACAGTGTCCCCATGACACGACGTGCGTGGGGCTCGTCGCTCGTGGGCGTTCTCCTTCTCGCCGTGAGCGTGTTGCCCGGATCCGCCCAAGCCGCGACCACGACCGCCACCGGCGCTACCGTCAACATGCGGACCACCGCGACCGGGTCCACCGCCGCGTGGCGAAACGAGATCACCCAGCTGATCAACCAGCGACGCGCGAAGATCGGCTGCAGAGCGCTGGTAGCGAACTACTACCTCTTCAACGCGGCGGACAAGCACAACAACCGGATGATGTCCGCCAACACCCTCTCCCACCAGCTCTCGGGCGAATCCAGCCTGGGCGTCCGGGTCACCGCAGCCGGCTACACCCGGTGGCGGATGCTGGCCGAGAACCTCGCCTCCGGCGCCACCTCCGCCTCGAGCATCTACTCGCTCTGGATGAACAGCGCGCCGCACCGGGCCAACATCCAGAACTGCAAGTACAAAGACCTCGGGCTCGCGGTCGGTTTCAAGAACGGCCGCCCCTGGGTGACGGCCGATTTCGGCGTCCGCGGCTGACCTCGGAGAGGCTCCGCGGATGACCCCCGGACGTGCGCTCCGCCTGGCGTCGGCCGTGGTCGCGACCCTGGCCGTACGGGTACTGGCCAGGTTGCGGCCGCAGCGTTGGTGCCCGCCAGCGGTGACCCTGCGACTCTTCCGGCTCTCCTCCGAGACCGGCACTGCGATCGTTGCGGACGACGTACGCCGCCACCTCCCGAGGGGCGGTCGGAGCACCCGCACCGACTTGGCCTACGCCCCCGGCCGGGACGGCGCCTTCGACCTAGTGGTCCCCGACGGAGCCGGCCCGCACCCGCTGGTGGTCTGGGTGCACGGCGGCGGCTGGCACTTCGGAGCCAAGTCCGACGCACTCCCCTACCTGGAGCTGCTCGCGACCCGCGGGTACGCCGGCGCCGCGGTCAACTTCCCGCGAGCCCCCGTCGCCGACTACCCCGCCGCACCCCGCGCGGTGAACGCAGCTGTCGCCCACCTGCTCGCGAACGCCGCGGCGTACCGGCTCGACCCGGACCGGGTCGTGCTCGCCGGCGACTCGGCCGGCGCCCAGGTGGCGGCCGAGGTGGCCGTGCTGACCACCAACCCCAGTTACGCCGCGCGGACGACCCTGGAACCGGCGCTGCACCCCGGCCAGCTCCGCGGCGCACTCCTCTTCTGCGGCATCTTCGACGCCGCCGCTCTGGACGACTCCGACCGGATCTTCGAGGCCGCCCTCGAGTCCGCGATGTGGTCGCTGACCGGGCGCCGCACCTGGAAGGACAGCGAGGCCTGCGACCTGATGTCGGTGGTCCGGCACGCCACCCCCGGCTTCCCGCCGACCTTCCTGGCCGCCGGCAACGCCGACCCGTTGACCCGTCGGCAGACTGCCCCGTTCGGTGCACGGTTGCGGGAGCTCGGCGTGTCGCTGGACCAGGTCGACGCTGGCACCGAGGCCGACCCGGTGCACCACGAGTTCCAGTTCCGGCTCGACACCCCGGTCGGGGCCGAGGCGTTCGAGCGGGCTGTCAGATTCCTCGACGAAGTCACTGGCATTTCTCATTGAGTCCCCTATGATTCTTCTTCGAGTCCCCGCAACGGCGGGCACCCGATCCAGGAGAAGACCTCATGCGCAACGGCATCGTGCTGTTCACCAGCGACCGTGGAATCACCCCGGCCCAGGCAGCGAAGGCCGCCGAGGACGCGGGGTTCGACACCCTCTACGTGCCCGAGCACACCCACATCCCGGTAAAGCGGGACGCTGCGCACCCCGGCACCGGCGACGAGACGCTCCCTGACGACCGCTACATGCGCACCTTGGACCCGTGGGTCTCGCTGGCCACCGCGGCCGCGGTCACGAGCACGATCCGGCTCTCCACCGCCGTCGCCCTGCCGGTCGAGTCGGACCCGATCACGTTGGCCAAGACCATCGCGACCCTGGACCACCTCTCCGGCGGCCGGGTCACCATCGGCGCCGGCTTCGGCTGGAACACCGACGAACTGACCGACCACCACGTGCCCGCCAACAAGCGCCGTACCGTCCTGCGCGAGTACCTCGAGTCGATGCGTGCGCTCTGGACCCAGGACGAGGCGTCGTACGATGGCGAGTTCGTGCAGTTCGGCGCGTCCTGGGCCTGGCCCAAGCCCGTCCAGGCGCACGTGCCCGTCATCATCGGCGCCGGCGGCGGCCCGAAGACCTTCGCCTGGATCGCGGCCAACGCCGACGGTTGGATGACCACGCCGATCGAGTCCGACATCCCGGAGAAGATCGCAGCGCTCAAGGCCGCCTGGGCCGAGGCCGGTCGCTCCGGCGAGCCCGACGTCCGCGTCCTGATCGCGATGAAGCCGACCCCCGAGGACCTGGCGACCTGGGCCGAGTGCGGGGTCACCGAACTGATCTGGGGCCTGCCGGACAAGGACGCCGACGAGGTCGTCGCCTTCATCGGTCGGCACGGTGCACGACTCGGCCTGAGCTGAGTCCATGACCGAGCCGACCCTCAGCGCGCAGAGCCACCTCAGCGCGCAGAGCCACCTCAGCGCCAAGGGCACCCGCCTGAACAAGCGGGGCCTGGAGACGCGGCAGAACCTGCTGCGGACCGCCCAGAGGTGTCTGGCCGAGGGCGGCCCGGAGTCGGTCAGCGCCAGCCTGGTGGCCCGCGAGGCAGGCGTCACCTGGGGCACGGTGCAGCACCAGTTCGGCGACGTCGACGGCCTCTGGGCGGCACTCCTCGAGGACCTGCTCGGCGACGGTGCGATCACCGCGCTGCCGGTGCCGGCGTCGACCGACGTCGGCGTCCGGGTCGACCGACGTCGGCGTCCGGGTCGACGCGATCATCGCGCTGCTCTGGACCGCGATGGACCTGCCCACCTTCCGCGCCATCCACCACCTCCGCCTCGCGCTCCCCCGGCACCGCGACGAGCTAGAGGCGAGCTACCCGCTCACCGCGGCAGCGATCGCCCGCTGGGACGCGGCCTGGACGACGACGATGGAGCAGGCCTTCACCGCGCTCGACGTCGACCCGGTCCGGCTCGCCCGGGTGCGCAGCCTCCTGCCAGGGGCGATGCGCGGCCTCCACAGCGAGCAGTACCTCAGCTCGTACACCGACTCCAGGGAGGCCCGTCGCGGCCTGGCCGACGCCCTCACCGGCTACCTCTCACCGAACCACTGAAAGGGTTCACCATGACCACCGAAACCCACCTCTTCGACGTCGTCGTGGTCGGCTCCGGCGGCGGCGCCCTCACCGCTGCTTACCTGGCCCAGAAGCGCGGGCTGCGCACGGTCGTGGTGGAGAAGACCCGGTTCGTCGGCGGCACCTCGGCGTACTCGGGCGGTGCCTGCTGGCTGCCCGGCTCGGAGGTCCAGCAGCGCGCCAGCATCGGCGACTCGACCGAGTCCGCCCGTGAGTACCTCGGCGCACTACTGGTCGACCCAGACGTCGCGAAGGTCGAGGCGTTCCTCGCCGAGGCCCCTCGTCTGGTCGGCGAACTCGAAGCCGACGACGCCTTCGCCTTCGAGTGGCTGCCGTTCCCGGAGTACTTCGACGCTCCCGGCCGGGTCAGCTGGGGCCGCTCCATCCAACCTTCGAACATCAAGCGCGCCGACCTTCCGGTCGAGGTCGCCGCCCTGGTCCGGCCCCCGGTCGAGCTCGACCGGGCGGGCCTCCCCGGCCGCAACACCCTGTCCGGCGGCCAGTCGCTGATCGCCCGGCTGCTGCTCGCCTTCACCCGGGACGGCGGCACCGTCCTGACCGGGCACGCGGTCGACGAGCTCGTCGTCACCGACGGCCGGGCCTCCGGCGTCGTCGCACAGACGGCCGAGGGCCGGGTCACGATCAGCGGGAGTCGCGGGGTGATCGTCGCGTCCGGCGGTTTCGAGCACAACCAGCAGTGGCGCGAGAAGTACGGCGTCCCGGGCGACTCGGGATGGTCGATGGCCCCCGACGGCACCAACACCGGCGAACCGATAGCCGCTGCCCAGGCGATCGGCGCCGCTACCGACCTCCTCGACCAGGGCTGGTTCTGCCCCGGACTGGAGCACCCGGACGGTCATGGCTCCTTCACTCTCGGTTTCCGCAGCGGTGTAATCGTCGACGCCTCTGGAAACCGGTACGCCAACGAGTGCCTGCCCTACGACCGGTTCGGTCGAGAGATGGCGCGGGTCACGTCAGGGCCAGCGAACCGGATCCCGTCGTGGTTCGTCTTCGACTCCCGCGAGGGCGGGCGGCTGCCCGCGATCGCCATGCCCGAGGGCGACCCGGCCGACCACCTGGTCGCCGGCACCTGGGTCCGGGCGGAGAGCGTCGAGGAACTCGCGAGCACCCTGGGCCTAACCGACCTCGTGGCCACCATCGCGCGGTTCAACGGCTTCTGCGAGACCGGCGTCGACGAGGACTTCGGTCGTGGCGAAGACGAGTACGACACCTTCTTCGCCGGTGGCGAGGGGCCGAACAAGGCGCTCGTCGGCGTCAACCAGGGCCCCTTCTTCGCGGCCCGGTTCGTGCTCTCCGACCTCGGCACCAAGGGCGGAATCGTCACCGACGCTGCCGGCCGGGCACTGCGCGAGGACCGCACCGTCGTCCCAGGCTTATACGCCACCAGCAACTCGGCCGCCAACGCTTTCGGTGCGTTCTACCCGGGCCCGGGCGCACCGCTCGGGACCGCGATGGTTTTCGGCTCGTTGGCGGTCCAGACCATCCTCGAAGCGTGAGAGTCCAAAATGCCGGACATCACTACACTGGTAACTCTTGTGCACTGATATCCGCCAAATCTGCGAACATGACTAGTCATAACGGGCCATTTCCGATTGGTCGGTCGGTCGTTGATCGAGGATCACCACATACCTTTCTTTGGAGCAACCCTTGAGCTCTCGCCCCTGGCGGATCGCAGTCGCCCTTTCCGCCGCCTTCGCGCTGACCCTGGCTGCAGCAATCCCTGGATTTGCTGCCGATCCCATCGAAAATGACATCGCGGCGAGCGGGAAAAACGTCGTCACGCTCAGCAGTGCGTCGGTCAGTACGACCATCAACTTCAGCGTTCCGTCCAAAAGCACCAAGGACGGCCCGGAATGCGCCGTAAGCGGTGGGAACCCCTCGGTGTACACCGTGGTCCTCACAGCACCGCCGTCCGGCGCGAACGCCGCCGTGACCACCAACGTCTCCTCCGTCACCTTCACGGCCTGCGACGTGGCAAAGCCGGTGGCTTTCACCGCGACGACGACCGGCAAGAAGCTCGTCTCGCTCGCTCGATCCAGCGGACCGAACCTGAACGAGAACCCCGCCAAATTCACCTTGACCGTAAACGCGCCCCCCGCCAACACTCCCCCGGTCGTCACCGTCGGCGGCGTGACTGCTACCTCCTACGAGTTCGGCTTGGTGCCGACTGCGGTCTGCAACGTCACCGACGCCGAGGACGTCGGCGAGAGCGCGACCCCGTCGCTGAGCGCGATCACCGGCCCGCTCTCCACGTACGGACTCGGGTCGCAGACGGCGACCTGCTCCTACACCGACGGCGGCGGCCTCTCCGACAGCGACTCCGTCACCTACACGATCGTCGACACCACCGCCCCGACGCTGAACACCCCCGGCGGCCAGTCGCTCGAGGCGACCGGCCCGGGCGGAGCCCAGGCATCCTGGACCGTCAACGGGTCCGATGCCGTCGGACTCGCCGGCCCGGCGACCTGTGACGTCCCCTCCGGGACTACCTTCGACCTCGGCGTGCACACCGTGAACTGCACGGTGACCGACGTCGCTGGCAACACCACCAACGGCTCGTTCACCGTCACGGTCACCGACACGACCGCGCCCTCGATCGTGGCTCCGAACAACCCGGCGCCGGTCGAGGCCACCGGTTCGGACGGTGCCGCGGTCACCTACACCCCGGCGACCGCGACCGATAGTTACGACCCGAACCCGGTGGTCACCTGCACCCCGACGTCCGGCTCGACCTTCGCCCTCGGCACGACCACCGTCACCTGCTCGGCGACCGACAGCGAGGGGAACACGTCGAGCGACGTCACCTTCGACGTGACTGTGCAGGACACCACCCCGCCGGCGGTCGCCGACCACGAGAACCTCACTGCTGAGGCCACCGGTTCGACCGGTGCGGCGGTTGACTTCACCAACCCGACCGCGACCGACCTGGTCGACGGCGGCACTGCAGTCACCTGTGACCCCGCCTCGGGCAGCACGTTCCCGCTCGGCGAGACCACGGTCACCTGCTCGTCGACCGATACAGCTGGCAACACGGGCTACAACACGTTCACGGTGACAGTCGTGGACACGACCCCGCCGGTGATCGACGCGCACGGCGACGTGACCGCTGAGGCGACGGGTCCGAGCGGCGCCAACGTCGTCTACACGACTCCCGGTGCCACCGACCTGGTCGACGGAACCGTCGCCGTGGGCTGCATGCCGTCGAGCCCGGTGCTCGTGGCCGTCGACGGAAGCCAGCTGGTCACCTGCACGGCGACCGATGCTGCCAGCAACTCGGCGGAGAGCACCTTCACGCTGTACGTCGTCGACACCACGGCACCGGCGATCGACCCGCACGCTGACATCACCGCTGAGGCAACCGGCCCCACGGGTGCTGCGGTCAGCTACACCAACCCCGGGGCAACCGATATCGTCGACGGCGCAGTCGCGACCGACTGCACGCCGGCCAGCGGCGTCCTGGTCGCCGTCGACGGGAGCCAACTGGTCACCTGCACGGCGACCGACGCCGCCGGCAACTCCTCGCAGAGCACCTTCACGCTCTACGTGGTCGACACCGCGGCGCCGACGCTGACCCTCCCGGGGAACATCAACGCCCCGGCGACCTCGGCGTCTGGAGCGGTCGTGAACTACACCGCGACCGCTAACGACCTGGTCGACGGCGACGTCGCCCCGGACTGCACACCGGCCAGCGGCAGCACCTTCGCCCCGGGCAGCACGACGGTCAGCTGCACCGCGACCGACCTGCACGGCAACACCAGCGCGGCGCAGACGTTCACCGTGGTCGTCTCGTTCGCCTTCAACGGGTTCTTCGCCCCGGTGGACAACAACGGCGTGCTGAACACCATCAAGGGTGGTCAGTCCGTGCCGATGAAGTGGGCCATCCCGAACGGCTCGGGTGGCTTCATCAGCAGCCTGGCCGTGGTGTCCGGCGTCAAGCAGGCGAGTTTCACCTGCACCGCCGGAGCGCCGACCGACGACATCGAGGCACCGACCTCGGGCGCCAGCGGTCTTCGGTACGACACGACTGCCAACCAGTACATCTACAACTGGCAGTCCCCGAAGGGCGCCGGCTCCTGCTACAAGGTGACGGTCTATCTGACCGACGGCAGCAGCAAGTCGGCACTCTTCAAGACCAAGTGAGCTAGCGCTCACCACGACGAGCCGCCCGGGGTCTGACCTCGGGCGGCTCGCTCGTTACTAGGCTGCCTCCATGAAGCTCAGCACCCAGGCCTTCCTGACCGTCCTCAAGGCCCACCAGTCGATCTACGAGAACAGCCGCGGACTCGTCGGCCACCGCCTGCTGCTGATGCCGGCCCTCCTGCTCCGTACCACCGGCCGGAAGTCCGGCCTGACCCGGACCAACGCGCTGGTCTACGGCCGCGACGGCGACCGCTTCCTGGTCTGCGCCTCCAACGGCGGACACCACCTCCCGCCCGCCTGGGCGCTGAACGCCGAGGCGAACCCGAACGTCGAGATCCAGGTCGGCATCAAGAAGGCGTCCGCCGTCGCCACGTTCCTGCGGCCCGGCGACGCCGACTACGACCGGCTCTTCGCGATCTGCAACAAGGCCAACAAAGGCCAGTTCACGGCGTACCAGAAGAAGACTGACCGGCCGCTGCCGGTGATCGCGCTGACGCCGACCAAACGCTAGGTACGGCGGTTGTCACCTGCGGACGCCGAGAGCACGCCTGCGCCCGTCCGTAGGTGACAATCGGCGAACCGCCCGGGTCCTGACCCTCACTGCGCGAGCAGCACCAGCGACCCCAGCGAGACCATCCAGCTGACGAAGCTACCCACCAGGAAGTACTCGGTCACCTCGTCGATCGAGGGCTCGCCCGGGTCGTCACGCTTGGACTGGAGTTCGGGGAAGCGCAACAACCCCTTGGCGGCGATCACCACGCTGGCCGCGGTGAGGTGGCCGGCGATACCGAGACCGACGATCACCAGCCGCTCCATCGGGCCCAGCAAGCGGCCGCCCTTGAGGGTGCGGGTGGCGTCGTGACTGGCCCCGCGCGCCGGGTCCACGGTGCCGGTGGCGCGCAGCACCAGCCGGACGATCACGTTGCCGGTCGACATCTGCACGAGCAGGACGCCGAGCAGCAACAGGGCCCGGTCGACCTCGAGGCCGGAGAGGACGCCGAGCGGGTTCTCGTCGAGCCACCGCTGGGGCTCTCCTCCCCCGGCGTTCGCGAGCGGCGAGGCGACCACCGCCGCGAAGAGCGCCGCGCCGAGGACCAGCAGCGGGAACCACACCCGGTCGCGGCCGAACCCGTGCCGGACGCTCTGCCCCCAGGCCACGACCGCAGTGGCGATCACCGCCACGGCGACCAGGTCGCGGGACTCGGTGAGCTCGCACAGCAGGCCGAGGACGACGACGGCAACTGCACCGACGCACTCGGGAACGACCTTGACAGGACGCACCGAATGCACCAGGTCGGCGATCCCGACGCCGATCAGGAGCAACGCGATCCAGCTCATCAGACGATCTGCCCGAGGAGGTCGTCGGTCGCCACCAGGGCAGCCAGTCCGTCACGTCGTACGCGCTGGGAGACTGCGGAGGCGGAGATGCCTTCGGCGGCGGCGATCTCGCGTTGGCTCATGCCGCTCAGCAAACCACGCAGCACCCCCCAGGAACGGGGTGACGCGGCGGCCAGGAGCGCGTCCCGGCTGACGAGCGCCGCGTTGATCGCGGAAGGCTCCGGTCCGCCCGAGCCTTCCGACGCCCTTCGGTACGCCGTCCGCAGCGCACCGGTTGTAGCCCTGCCTGCGACGGCTCCGATGGCCTCCCTGGCAGCCCACCATCCCGGCCCGTCCTCGACCCGGGGTTCATCGCTGAGGACGGTCGTGGGTCCCCAGCCGATCCCGTGCCGCAGGTCGAACTCCGGCAGCACCAGCAGTCGCAGCCGCAGTGCCGCGACCAGCGCCTCACCGACGGTCGCAAACCCGCCCTGGTACTCGTCACCGACAGTGATCCGGAGCGGCACCACCGGGGCGAACTGGTTGTTGACGTGCTCGACGGCAGCGACGAGCCGGTCGTGCAGATCCGACCGGTCGGTGACGTCGCGCGAACCGACCACGTCACCGATCAACGTCGCCGCAGACTTCAGATCTGTCATATGAAGATATTACCTTAAGTTTGCAAAAATGAAGGTAATACCTCTATTCATCGGCGACCCGCCCTCGCAGCTGCTTGGTCTGGCCCCGCTGCTTCTTCGCCTCGACCCGGCGACGCTGGGACGCCCTGCTCGGCTTGGTCGGACGCCGGGGCGGCGGTGGAGGCGCGACCGCGGCCCGCAAGAGGGCGACGAGGCGTTCGCGTGCGGCCGCCCGGTTGCGCAGCTGCGAGCGGTGCTCGGAGGCCGTCACCACGACCGGTCCGGCAGGTAGGGACCGGAGGATCCGACGCAACTGGGGTTCGGTGAACGCCACCGACGTTGCCGGGTCGAAGATCAGCTCGACCCGGGTGTCGCTGGTGTTCACCGACTGACCGCCGGGCCCCGGAGAACGGGAGAAGCGTTCGACCAGCTCGGACGCCGGAACCGTGGCCCCACCGGGCAGCCCGGGACCGGCCGGCACCACCAGGTCGCGGCCCGGCCCAGGATCAGCCACGGTTCAGCCGCCCCAGAAGATCCGGTCGACCACGCCGTGGGCCAGCCGGGTGGTGCGCTGGTAGTCGTTGACCATCGTGGTCGTCTCGCCCGCGCCGTAGCCGAGGACCTTCGCCACTGCTGCCCGCTCCCGGGGATCGTTCGGAATCTGGTCCGAGGGCTTGCCGCGGACCAGCACGGTGGCGTTCCGGGCCCGGCTCGCCAGCAACCACGCCGACCGGAGCACGTCAGCGTCGTCCGCAGCCATCAGCTCGTGCGCGACCACGGCGTCCAGCGCCTCCAGGGTCTTGGTCGTCCGCAGGTCGGGGATCGTGCCGGCGTACTGGAGCTGAAGGACCTGGATCGTCCACTCGACGTCGGCTAGGCCACCGCGACCGAGCTTGAAGTGGGTCGCCGGGTCGGCACCGCGCGGCAACCGCTCGTCCTCGACGCGGGCCTTGATCCGACGGATCTCGACCAGGTCGTCCGCGCTCAGGCCGGCTGCCGGGAACCGGAGCGGGTCGACGAGCTCTTGGAACCGGTCCCGCAGCCCGCGATCACCGGCGACCGGCTCGGCCCGCAGCAGTGCTTGGGCCTCCCAGACCTCCGACCACTTGGAGTAGTACGCCGCGTACGAGTCGAGCGAACGGACCATCGGGCCGCCCTTGCCCTCGGGACGGAGATCCGCGTCGACCTCGAGCGGCGGGTCGGTGGCCGGGAGGGCGAGTAACCGGCGCAGCTCGTTGACGACCGCCTGTGCCATCCTCCCGGCCGACTCCGGGTCAGCGCCGGGGAGCGGATCGTGCACGAACATCACGTCCGCGTCGCTGCCGTAGCCCATCTCATAGCCGCCGTAACGGCCCATCGCGATGATCGCCAGCCGGGTCGGCAGCGGCTTACCGCGCTCGTGCTCGACGGACTCGGTCGCGACCAGCAGGGCCGCCTCCAGGGTCGCGTCGGTCAGGTCGGAGAGTGCGTAGCCGACCTCGGCGACGCCGAACGGAACGCACAGGTCTGCCGCGCTGATCCGGAGCAGCTCGCGACGTCGGATCGCCCGGACGCTCCGGATCGCCTGCTCGGCGTCGCCTCGCCGGGCGGCGTTGGCGAGCATCTCGGCCTGGATCACGTCCCGCGACAGCGGCTTGAGCCCGCCTTCGCCGCCGAGGATCTTCACGCCCTCCGGTTCGCGCTCGAGCAGATCGGTGGCGAACCGACTGGTGGCAAGGACCTGCGCGAGCCGTTGGGCGGTCTCACCCTCGTCGCGCAGCATCGTCAAGTACCAGGGGGTGGCGCCCAGGGCGTCTGAGATCCGCCGGAAGCCCCAGAGTCCGGCATCCGGGTCGGGCGCATCGGCGAACCATTCGAGCAGGACCGGCAGCAAGGTCCGCTGGATCGCCGCGGTCCGGGAGACGCCACTGGTCAGGGCTTCCAGGTGGCGCAGTGCCGCCGGCGGGTCGACGTACCCGAGGGCGGAGAGCCGTTCCTTCGCCGCATCGGTGGTGAGCCGCGCCCCCTCCCCCGGGATCCGAGCGACCGCGGCCAGCAGCGGCCGGTAGAACAGCTTCTCGTGCAGCCGACGCGCCTCCTGCCGGTGGTGGCGCCAGTCCTTCTCCAGCGACTCCAGAGGGTTGCGCAGGTGGCCCAGCGACCGGCCGAGGCGGCGCAGCGACGCCTCCTCCTCCGGTACGACGTGGGTGCGGCGCAGCTGGTAGAGCTGGATCCGGTGCTCGAAGGACCGCAGGAACGAGTACGCCTCGTGCATCGTCCGGCCGTCCTCGCGGCCGATGTACCCACCCGCCGTCAGGTCGGAGAGCGCGCTCAACGTCGTCGCGGCACGCACCGAGACGTCCGTCCGACCGTGCACCAACTGGAGCAGCTGGACGGCGAACTCGACGTCGCGCAGGCCGCCCGAACCGAGCTTGAGCTGACGGCGCGCCTCGTGGGCGGGGATGTGCTCGAGGACCCGTCGGCGCATCGCCTGGACGTCCTCGACGAACCCGTCCCGCTCGGCCGCGGTCCACACCATTGGTCCGATCGTCTCGACGTAGGCGCGGCCGAGATCGAGGTCCCCCGCGACCGGTCGAGCCTTCAGCAGTGCCTGGAACTCCCAGGTCTTCGCCCATCGCTCGTAGTAGCCGCGGTGGCTGGCCAGCGTCCGGACCAGCGGTCCGTTCTTGCCCTCGGGGCGGAGGTTCGCATCCACCGGCCAGATCGTGCCCTCGGCCGTCTGGTCACCGCAGACCTGGATCAGCGTCGACGCGAGCTGGGTCGCGACGCGCAACGCCCGGGCCTCGTCGACCCCGGGCTCGTCGACCCCGGGCTCGTCGCCCTCAGCGACTGCCTCGGCCACGAAGATCACGTCCACGTCGCTGACGTAGTTCAGCTCGTGCCCGCCGCACTTGCCCATCGCGATTACCGCGAGCCGGCAGCAACCCGCGTCCTCGCCGACCTTGGCCCGGGCGATCGCCAGGGCGGCGTCCAGCGTGCCCGCTGCGAGGTCGGAGAGCTCGGCCGCGATGTCGTCGACGCCGACGTGGTGCGCGAGGTCGCGGCTGGCCATCCGGAGCAGCACCCGGCGGTACTCGACCCGCAGAGCGTCGACCGCGGCGGCGTACGGGAGCGTCGAGACCGGCTGCTCCGCGAACGGATCGGCCCCGACCGCCTCCATCACCCCGGCCCGGACGGCGTACGCCGGCGGTCGGGTTGACCCCAGCGTCGGGTCCCGGAGCTCGTGCCACTGCTCCGGGTGGCGGACCAGGTGATCCCCCAGCGCCGCACTCATCCCGAGCACGCAGAGCAGCCGCATCGCGGTGCCTTCGTCGTCCTCGAGCGACCGGATCAGGGTCTCCCGGTCGGAGGCTGCGTCCGCGAGGCGGACTAGCGCGTCCAGCGCCAGGTCCGGGTCAGCGGTCAGTCCGAGGATCGCGACCACCGGCGAGGCCGGCGGACCGAGCTCGGTCAGCCGGGCCGCCGCGACATCGGTGTCCTGGAACCCGAGTCGCGCCAGGTTTCCCGCGGACAGGAGGTGAGAGCCCTCGCGAGGGGACATGGCCTAGATGACCGGGAGCATCCGGTCCCGCTCGAACGCGGAGACCTGCCCGCGGTACTCCTCCCACTCCTTGCGCTTGTTGCGCAGGAAGAAGTCGTACACGTGCTCGCCGAGGGTCTCGGCGAGCAGCTCGGAGCGCTCCGCGATCGCGATCGCGTCGTGCAGGCTCTTCGGGAGCTGCTCCAGCCCGAGAGCCTGGCGCTCGCGATCGGTCAGCGACCAGACGTCGTCCTCGGCCTCGCGCGGTAGCTCGTACTCGCCCTGCAAGCCCTTCATGCCGGCGGCCAGGACGACCGCGAAGGCGAGGTAGGGGTTGCAGGCGGCGTCGATCGTGCGCAGCTCGATCCGGGTCGACTGGCCCTTGTTGGGCTTGTACATCGGCACCCGGACCATCGCCGACCGGTTGTTGTGGCCCCACGAGATATACGACGGGGCCTCGCCTCCACCGATGAGCCGCTTGTAGGAGTTGACCCACTGGTTGGTGACCGCGGTGATCTCGGCGGCGTGGTGCAGGATGCCGGCGATGAAGTGCCGTCCGGTCTTCGAGAGCTGGTACTCCGCGCCGCCCTCGAAGAAGGCGTTGCGGTCGCCCTCGAAGAGCGAGACGTGGGTGTGCATCCCGGATCCGGGGTGCTCGGTGAACGGCTTGGGCATGAAGCTCGCCCAGACGCCCTGACTCAGCGCGACCTCCCGGACGACGGTGCGGAACGTCATGATGTTGTCCGCGGTCGAGAGCGCGTCGGCGTACCGGAGGTCGATCTCCTGCTGGCCGGGGCCGCCCTCGTGGTGGCTGAACTCCACCGAGATCCCCATCGCCTCGAGCATGGTGATCGCCTCGCGGCGGAAATCCGAGCCGGAGCTCTGCGAGGTGTGGTCGAAGTACCCGCTCTGGTCGACCGGGACCGGGACCTTGCCCGCCTCCGGCTGACCCTTGAACAGGTAGAACTCGATCTCGGGGTGGGTGTAGAAGGTGAAGCCCTGCTCGGCGGCGGACTGGAGCGTCCGCTTCAGCACGTAACGCGGGTCGGCGTACGACGCGGACCCGTCGGGCATCGTGATGTCGCAGAACATCCGCGCGGTCGCCGGGCCGTCGACGCGGTCGCGCCACGGCAGGATCTGGAAGGTAGCCGGATCAGGGCGGGCCAGCATGTCGGCCTCGGTGACCCGGGCGAAGCCCTCGATCGCGGAGCCGTCGAAACCGATGCCCTCGCTGAACGCGCCCTCGAGCTCGGCCGGCGCGATCGCCACCGACTTCAGGTAGCCCAGCACGTCGGTGAACCAGAGCCGAACGAAGCGGACGTCGCGCTCTTCGAGAGCGCGGAGCACGAAGTCTTCCTGCTTACCCATGGGGCAACTCTAGGGGTAAGCGATTTCCTCCGGGCGACGTGTCAGGGACCGATGACGCGAACGCAGCACCCGACCCCGGGCTCGACGGATTCGACCTGTGTTCCGCTGCATCCGAGATGGCGGACTACGCCGGCAACGAACTCGGCGTTCATCGGACAGATCAGGGTGCGATGGTCAGCAGCCAGCCGGTCGTAGGGACAGTTCCCCAGGGTCAGGCTGGGCGCCGGGCCAGCCTCGACCCGAGGCTCGTAGCCGAACGCGTCGAGCACCTCGGCCGCCCTCCCGAGATCGGTCGTCGCGGTGGTTGCGGTCGCGGTGGTGACGATCCGAGCCGCGTTGTCGCTCGCCTCAAGAACTGCCTGCGCCATCGGGGTTCCGTCGAGTGCCCGTTCGACCGCGTCGGCGAGCACCTGCCCGGCGAGGTCGTAGCGCCTACTGGGGATGCTGACCGTGACCTCCGCGCGGGAGCGACGGTAGAGCTTCGCGGTCCGGCCTGCCCCGGGGCCGGTGCGCCCGGTGAGCCGTCGGAACTCCGTGATCAGCAGCCCTTCGTCGACCAACTTGTCGAGGTGGAACTTCGCGGTGTGCGGCGGGATCTCGACACCCTCAGCCGCCTGGTTGCGGCTGACAGCACCCGGCTGCTCCGCGACGAAGCGGTACAGCGCCCGGCGGATCGGGTCGGCGAGCGTGCCGAGCTTGGTGACGCGTCGCGCGAACCGGTCTTCAGCCATGCCTGCATTTCTATCAGATAGATCCCTTGCCGAAACAGTCCCAGAGGTCTACCGTCGAAATCAACCTCCCTTAGAAGGGGAGCACCTGAAAGGAACCCGTCATGGCACTAACCCACGCGTGGCACGACATCGTCCACGACATGAAGGACGAGATGCACGACCTGGCCACCATCACCACGGTCGACGCTGCACGCCAGGCCTACCTGGCGCTGTGGGCGACCATGATCGCCTTCCCCCTGGTCTTCGGCATCGACCGGTTCACCGGCGTCATGAACGGCAACTGGGAGGGCTACGTCGCCACCTGGACCAACGATGTGCTGCCGGGTACGGCATCCGACGCGGTCTTCGTCTTCGGAGTCGTGGAGGTGGCCTTGGCCGCACTGGTCGCTCTCGCGCCACGGATCGGCGGCGACCTCCTGGGCCTGTGGTTCGTCCTGCTCTCGGTCAACCTGTTCAGCATCACCGGCATGACCTGGATCGGGATGGGGACCGCCGCACTGGCGATCTGCTGCTTCGCGATGGCCCGCATGTCGAAGGCCTACCACCACACGGACGGCTGACCCCCTGTACCCGGGTCGCGAGCGCCTTGCCTGTCAGGAACCGCCCTTGCCGAGGGCCCGCCTGATCCAGGCAAGGATGCCGGCCGGCTTGCCCCCCTGGACGTAACCGCCTGCCATCGCGCCACCCAGCCCGTCGGTCATCATCCCGATCGCAGCTCCACTGGTCGTGGCGTGGCAGTTCCAGCACAACGGTTCGCCCAAGGGTGAGTACAAGTCCTCGCGTCGCTTGCCGCCGCATTTCCCACAGCGATCCATCATGCGCTCCGTCCGTCAACGCCTAGGCCAAACGTCCATCCACAGGCTCAGTCCGGAACCTTCTCGAGCTCCGCCAGCCACACCCGGGCATTCGCGTCCGACGGCATCCGCCAGTCACCGCGCGGCGAAAGCGAGCCTCCCGCGGAGACCTTCGGGCCGTTCGGCATCGCCGAACGCTTGAACTGGCTGAACCCGAAGAACCGGTTCACGAAGACGCCGAGCCACTTCTTGATCGTCGCCAGGTCGTAGGCGTGCCGCCGGTCGTCGGGGTAACCCGGGGGCCAGGATCCGAGCGACGCGTCAGCCCAGGCGTGCCGGGCGAGGAAGGCGATCTTGCTCGGCCGGAAACCGTGCCGCAGCACGTAGTACAGGGTGAAGTCCTGGAGCGCGTAGGGCCCGATGGTCGCCTCGGTGCTCTGCGGCACCTCCCCCGCCTTGGTCGGGATCAGCTCCGGGGTGATCTCCTGCGCGACGATCTCCAGCAGCACGTCGTCGACCTCGCCGTCGAACTGAGCGGTCGTGACGGCCCACCGGATCAGGTGCTGGATCAGCGTCTTCGGCACGCCGGCGTTGACGGTGTAGTGCGACATCTGGTCGCCGACGCCGTACGTGCACCAGCCCAGGGCCAACTCGGAGAGGTCGCCGGTGCCGAGGACGATGCCGCCGCGGTGGTTCGCGATCCGGAACAGGTAGTCGGTGCGCAGCCCCGCCTGGACGTTCTCGAAGGTGATGTCGTAGACCTCGGCACCGTCGGAGTACGGATGTCCTAGGTCGTCGAGCATCTGCCGGGCGGCGGGCTTGATATCGAGCTCCTCGAAGCTGACCCCGAGTGCCTTGGCCAATCGCGTCGCGTTGTTCTTGGTGTACTCCGTGGTCGCGAAGCCCGGCATCGTGAACGCCAGGATGTCGCTGCGCGGACGGTCCAGCCGGTCCATCGCCTTGGCCGCGACGATCAGGGCGTGGGTCGAGTCGAGACCGCCGGAGACGCCGATGACGATCTTGGGCTGGCCGATGGATCGGAGCCGCTGTTCGAGCCCGGACACCTGGATGTTGTACGCCTCGTAGCAGTCCTGGGCGAGCCGGGCTTCGTCGTTCGGGACGAACGGGAACCGGTCGACCTCGCGGAGCAGGCCGATGTCGCCGGTCGGGGGCTCGAGCTCGAACTCGATCAGCTGGTACCCGGCCGGGCGTACACCCTCGGCCTTCCGGTTGTCGTCGAACGAGCCCTGGCGCATCCGCTCCTGACGGATCCGGTCCAGGTCGACATCGACGACCGTACGGCGAGGGCCGTCGGGGAACCGCTCGCTCTCCCCGAGCAGGTCGCCGCACTCGTACACCATCGTCTGGCCGTCCCAAGAGAGGTCGGTGCTGGACTCGCCCTCGCCAGCAGCGGCGTACAGGTAGGCGGCGTTGCAGCGCATGCTGGCACTGCGCACCAACAGGCGCCGGTCCTCGGCCCGGGCCACCGTGATCGGACTGCCGGACAGGTTCGCGAGCACCGTTGCACCGGCGAGAGCCGCGTTCGCGCTGGGCGGGACCGGAACCCACATGTCCTCGCAGATCTCCACGTGCAGCACCAGGCCCGGTACGTCGCTGGCCGCGAAGAGCAGGTCGTTGCCAAACGGGACGTCGGCGCCGCAGAGTGTGATGACCCCGCCGTCCCCCTGGTCCGCGCCGCTGGCGAACCAGCGCTTCTCGTAGAACTCGCGGTAGTTCGGCAGGAACGACTTCGGGGTGACCCCGAGGATCTCGCCGCGGTGGATCACGACCGCGCAGTTGTAGAGCCGGTGCAGGCTGCGCAGCGGCGAACCAACGACAACCACCGGGCCCAGGTCCTTGCTCGCCTCGACGATCTCCGAGATCGCCTCCTCCGCCGCGTCCAGCACGACGTCCTGGAGCACTAGGTCGTCGATCGCGTACCCGGTCAGGCAGAGCTCGGGGAAGACCGCGACCGCCACGCCCTCGGCGTGGCACTCCTGCACCTGCTCGAGCACCCTCGCGGCGTTCGTCGCGGGGTCCGCGATCGCCACCGGGATCGTGCAGGCAGCCACCCGCGCGAAGCCGTGTGCGTAACAGGAGTCGAAGTCCCCTGAAACCCACTCGCTCGGTTTGCGCGCGCCTTCAGTCATGGGTCAACGGTACCGGCGTTGCGCGGTGGGCCTCGCTGAGAGGATGAACAAAGCCCCTGCCGGTTAGTGGCAGGGGCTTTGTCTGAGGTTCGTTCGGGTCAGAAAGCGTTCTCAATCGTGACCTCGGTGAAGCCAGCCTTGTAGTCGTCTCCGGAGAAGCAGTTGGCCGTCGCAACCGCGCCCGGCTGGACCTCAGACGTGCTGCAAGTTGCCGTGCCGAGAATCTCGGTGCCCTTAAGGATGGTGACTGTGAACGCGCCTCGGTCGGCGCTGTCCTTTGTGTTCTTCACACGCGCAACAACCGCGAAAGTATCTACGAACTCTTCCTTGGTGACCTGCAACTTGCCGACAACTTCCCAGTTGCCCCAAGTGATTGCACCCTTGCCCTTGGAAGAGTTGTCCGGCTCTTCAACCGCAGGCTTCTCTTCGGTCGGCTCTTCCTTCTGCGAGTTGGTGACCGGAGCATCGGCAACGTTCTTGGCGTCATCGTCCCCGCCTCCACCACTAGAACCGGCGGCGATGGCAACGATTGCGACAATTGCGATGGTGCCAATCCAGCGCTTCTTCTTGTACCAAGGGCGCTGTGCCTTGGCGTATGCCGCCGCCGCCTTGGCATCTGCTTTGGCGTCGCGGTACCCGCCCTGAGGCGCTCCCGGCGGGGGCGGCATAGAGGCGCTCTGGGTCTGCTCGGTCCAAGCCTGACCGTCCCAGTAGCGCTGCTGGCCGGGAGTGTTGGGGTCCGGATGCCAACCGGCAGGCGGGTTCTGGTTAGACATGGGCGATTCTCCTAGGGAGGGGAGTAGGAACAACGCGCGTCAGACTACACAGGCATTCAGGCTGCGTTCAGGATTCTCCGATAGCCGCTGGGACCCTCTAGGCAAACAGTTACAAACCATCACGAGTCTCGCCAGAAATGC
The DNA here is from genome assembly GCA_046598425.1 of Marmoricola sp. Classification (GTDB taxonomy): domain Bacteria; phylum Actinomycetota; class Actinomycetes; order Propionibacteriales; family Nocardioidaceae; genus Marmoricola. Next base: position 64,123 of record JBKJIN010000077.1, read on the forward strand.
GCTAGACCGACTGCCTGGACTGACCAGATTTCGGTAGAGTCCGCAGGCCATTTCAGATTCATTTCCATCGGAGAACCCCCATGCTGCGAAAATTAGTTCCGGCGTTTGCCCTATTCGCTTTGCCAGGTCTCGCGGCAGGTTGCGGAACCGAAGCGAACACACTTGCCTCGGCACCGGCGCCGACTGTGACTGTCACCGCCCCCGCTCCGAGTCACTCTCAAATCCCAACTCCTGAAGCCGAGCCGGAACCGGTTGATGAGCCTGTCGCGCAAGCCTCCTCTTGGGTCATGCCCAACGTTGTCGGCAAGGTGCTTCAAACTGCACAGGACACGATTCAAGCCTTAACAGACAACCCGTTCTTCTTCACAGATTCAGACGACGCCGCCGGACTGAACCGCTTTCAAGTCGTCGACAGCAACTGGAAAGTCTGTGGCCAGACTCCGAAGGCGGGAACCCGTTTCGACGAGACCTCGACCATTACTTTCCACTCCGTGAAACTTGAAGAAACGTGTCCGTGAGAAACCAGTCTGTCCGACCGGGCCGTCCTACTCTTGCTCAGCGAGGAAGTCGCCCGGCAAGATATGTGAATAGGGAGTCGGGCTGATCCCCCTTCGGTAATAGACGCGTCGTTTCCCAGAACCAGATTTCAAGTTTGGACGGCTCAGGCAGCCACCCGCGCGAAGCCGTGTGCGTAACAGGAGTCGAAGTCCACCCCAAGGCATACCGGGAAGCCGTTTCGATCAGAATCAACCCATGACCGGCATCGCCTCGCTCCCCGAGCCGCCCTACACGGCAGTGATCTTCAGCAACCTACGCACCGACGGTGATCACGGGTACGCCGTGATGGGCGCCCGGATGCAGGCCCTGGCCGCGGAGCAGCCCGGGTACCTCGGCTACGAGTCCGCCCGCGACGATGTCGGGTTCGGCGTCACCGTCTCGTACTGGAGCGACGAAGCCGCCGCCCGCGCCTGGAAGCAGGTCAATGAGCACGCCATCGCCCAGCATCGCGGCCGCGATGCCTGGTACGCCGACTACCAGGTCCGGGTCGCGACCGTGCACCGCGCCTACGGACCGGAGGGACGTTGATGTCGGTGACCGCGCTCGCCACCGAACGCCTGGTCCTGCGCCAGTGGGACGACGACGACCTGCTCCCGTTCGCCGCGCTCTGCGCGGACCCCGAGGTGATGGAGCACTTCCCGTCCCCGCTCACGCCCGAGCAAGCCGCCGCGATGGTCGGACGGCACCGGGCACTGCTGGACGCGGGCCGGCCGGGCCTGTTCGCGGTCGAGGTCGCGCAGACCGGCAACTTCATCGGCTTCGTCGGGCTGGCAAGCCCCTCCTTCACCGCCGCCTTCACCCCGTGCGTCGAGATCGGCTGGCGCCTGGCCCGTACGTCGTGGGGCAACGGCTACGCGACCGAGGCCGGGCGGGCGGTCCTCGAGCACGGCTTCACAACCCTCGGCCTGAGCGAGATCGTCTCCTTCACGACCCGAGCCAACGCGCGTTCCCGAGCGGTGATGGAGCGCCTCGGGATGGCGTACGACCCTGCCGCGGACTTCGAGCACCCGGCGCTGCCGACCGACGATCCCCACCGTCCACACGTCCTGTACCGGCTGAGCACCGGGCGATTCGCGCGGTGATGAGCGACACAGGGCCAAAACCGCACGAACAGGGCTAGCGTTGACCGTGCCCGATTTTTCGGGAGGTCCGTGGACTCCGTCAGGGAGCCGCGAGAGCAGAAGGGCTCAACGATGAGCGAGCAGAACCAGTCGGGAAACCCGGAGACGACCGCGCCCTACGGCAGCGGCGTGGCCAAGCCCGCCGGCGCAGCGCCGCGCAAGCGGATCCGCACCCAGCACCTGCGGGAGATGAAGGAGCGCGGCGAGAAGTTCGCCATGCTGACGGCGTACGACATGTTCACCGCCGCCACCTTCGACGAGGCCGGCATCGAGGTCCTCCTCGTCGGCGACAGCGCCTCGAACAACGTCCTCGGCAACGAGACCTCGCTGCCGATCACGGTCGACGAGCTGATCCCACTGACCCGGGCGGTCTCTCGGGCCGCGCACCATGCCCTAGTGGTCGGCGACCTGCCGTTCGGCTCCTATCAGCGCTCCCCCGAGCAGGCCTACGACACGGCCGTCCGGTTCATGAAGGAGGGCGGCGCGCACGCGGTGAAGCTCGAGGGCGGGGCCGAGATGACCGGCCAGATCGAGCTGCTCGCCCGGGGCGGCATCCCGGTGATGGCCCACATCGGCTTCACCCCGCAGAGCGAGCACGCCCTCGGCGGCTACCGGGTCCAGGGCCGCGGCGAGACCGCCCAGCGGATCCTGGCGGACGCGAAGGCCATCGAGGCGGCGGGTGCGTTCGCCGTGGTCATGGAGATGGTTCCCGGCGACGTCGCCGCGGAGATCACCCGCGAGCTCTCCATCCCGACCATCGGGATCGGCGCCGGCAACGGCTGCGACGGCCAGGTGCTCGTCTGGCAGGACGCTTTCGGGCTGCGGACCGGCAAGATGGCGCGCTTCGTGAAGCAGTACGCCGACCTGCACGCGATCCTGCACGACGCCGCCCAGGCATACTCCGCCGATGTGAAGGCCGGGACCTTCCCCGGCCCGGAGCACACCTTCTAGGGCGTCAGCGGATGCGGCGCTCCTCGACCACCGGGCCGCCGTCGTCGACCACCCGGCGGGTGCGGTATCGGTCGGTGAGGACCAACGAGAGCACGATCGCCAGGATGCCCACGCCGATGAAGATCGCCCCGAGAGCGCCGTCGTTGACGAACTCCAGGTCGACGGTGATCACGTCGAGCGCAAGGATCAGGCCGAGAACCAGAAACACGATGCCGAGTCCGATGTACATGGACGTTCCTTTCGTCAGTGCGGCACCACGCGATAGGTGGGCTGCTAGGGACCCAGGTACCCCGGTGCCGCGATCCCAAACGGCCGCTTGACTTCATGTCGAGGTGAACTGGAACGGTGGTGCCATGAGCAGCCACCACGACCACCAGCACACCGCCGACCAGACCGCCGACCAGGTCGGGGACCGCCCCGCCGATGACCTCTACAGCCAGGAGACCTGGGACGCCCGGTACGCCGGCTCGACCCGGCTGTGGAGCGGCAACCCCAACCCGCAGCTGGTCGCGCACATCTCCGACCTCCAGAGATCCGACACTGCGCCCGGGACGGCCCTCGACGTCGGGGCCGGCGAGGGCGCCGACGCCGTCTGGCTGGCTTCCCGGGGCTGGCAGGTGACCGCGCTCGACGTCTCAGAGGTCGCCCTGAGCCGGGTCGCCGAGCACGCCGCAGAGACGGGCGTCGGCGACCGGGTGACGACGCTCCACCACGACCTGATGAGCGGCGTTGCGCTGCCGGGGACCTACGACCTCGTCTCCGCGCAGTTCTGGCACCCACCGGCCGAGACGCGTGCCGAGCACGTCGCCCGCATCGGCGCCGCCGTCCGTCGGGGAGGAGTCCTGCTCATCGTCGGTCACCACCCGGTCGACGTCACCGCCGAGATGGTGGCCAGCGGGCACCCGCACGTGGGCCGGGTGTTCACCCCGGAGCAGATCGCCGAGATCCTGTCGGGGCCCGACTGGGACGTCCGGGTCGCGGCGTCGCCGACCCGCGAGGTGGCCGGCGCTGAAGGTCCGGTCACCCTCACCGACAGCGTCGTCCTCGCTGTTCGGAGGTGAGATCCGGGCGTACCCTCGGTGGCATGCGTCGCTCCGGTGTCGTCGCCTCCACCATCGTCGCTCTCGGCGTCCTCCTCTCTCTGTCCGTCTCCACGGTAGTCACGCCGGACGACGCCACCGCCGCGGTCATTCCCGACCTGACGGTCACCACGCAGGTAAGCGACCTGACGATCCCCTGGGACGTCCAGGTTCTGCCGAACGGGCGGCTGCTGATCGGCGAGCGCGGCGGTCGGCTGGTGACCTGGAAGTCCGGAGCGACCAAGCGGGTCAACCTGCCGACGCGCATCTGGGCCTCCGGGGAGACCGGACTGATGGGGCTCGCCGTCGACCCGAAGTTCGTCGAGAACCGGCGGATCTACACCTGCGCCGGCGGCTATAAGGCCGCCGGCGGCAACGACATCCGCGTCCAGGTGTGGCGGATGAGTTACGACTACAGCGCCGTGGCTCCGGTGAAGACGCTGCTCAGCGGCTTCCCGGTGACCTCGGGCCGACACGGCGGCTGCCGGCTGCTGATCGCCGCGGACGGGTCGCTGGTCGTCGGCACGGGAGACGCTGCGGTCGGGACCAACCCCCAGAGCCTGCACTCGTACGGCGGCAAGACCCTGCGGCTGAACCGGGTCACCGGCGCCCCTTGGCCCTCGAACCGCTGGCTGCGGTCGCCGTCGGCGGTCGCCCGGTACGTGTTCACCTACGGCCACCGCAACGTCCAGGGCCTAGCTCAGCGCGGCGACGGCTCGTTCTGGTCGGTCGAGCACGGGACGTCTCGCGACGACGAGGTGAACAAGCTGGTCAACGGCGGGAACTACGGCTGGAACCCCGTCCCCGGGTACGACGAGAGCACACCGATGACCAACCACGCCCTGCCCGGCACCCAGGTCAGCGCGCGCTGGAGTTCCGGGTACCCGACGCTGGCGACCTCGGGGGCGACCTGGGTCTCCGGCTACCAGTGGGGCGACCTGCGCGGCACGCTCGCCGTGGCCGCCCTGAAGGCGAGCCGGCTCATCTTCATGAAGTTCGACACGAACGGGAAGCTGCTCTGGACCCGCTCCCCCGGCGCCCTGCAGAACTTCGGACGCCTGCGTTCGGTCACCCGGGCCAGCAACGGCGACCTGCTGGTGACCACCTCCAACGGCTCGGGCGACTCGGTGCTCCGGGTGCACCCGCAGTAGCCCGCCGTCGGCTACAGCGCGGCCAACCCGATCGCCGCGAGCCAGAGCAGGAAGGCGCCCAACCCGAGCGCGATCACGCCGCGCGGCTTCGGCAGGAACCAGCGGGTCCCCTGGACCACGAGCAGCACCCAGACCACGAAAAGCCCGATCGCGGCCCACCACCCGTACGCCGGGATCGAGGCGAAGATCAGGAACGGCGTGCAGGCAAGCAGGCACATGCCGATGAAGGAGTCGCGATAGACCCGGATGTCCTTGATCCGGCCGCTCTGGGGCGGCTCCATCTGGTCGCTCACGCCTTGCCGTCCCGGGGTGCGTCGTCGTTCCAGACCGGGTCGTTGTCCCAGTCGTCGTTGCGTTCGGCGACCTTGTCCAGCGCCCGGGCGGCGTCCTCGGCGTTCGGGTACGGGCCCAGCCGATCCTGGTTGCGGCAGCCGTGCACGCCCTCGACCTCGTGGTGGGTCAGGCAGAACCAGAACTCGTCCATGCCAGGAAACTACACTCGCCACCGTGAATCCCGTTGAAGCAGGCACCATCTCGCCGCGGCGCCCGGTACCGGCGCACATCCCCCGACCCGAGTACGTCGACCGGCCGGCGCCCGAGCGCTACACCGGCTCCGAGGTCAAGGACGCTGAGACGATCGAGCGGATGCGGGTCGCCGGCCGGATCGCCGCGCAGGCCCTGGCCGAGGTCGGCCGCAACGTCGTACCGGGGGTGACGCACGACGAACTCGACCGGATCGGTCACGAGTTCCTCCTCGACCACGACGCCTACCCCTCGACGCTCGGCTACCGGGGCTTCCCGAAGTCGCTGTGCACCAGCGCGAACGAGGTGATCTGCCACGGCATCCCAGACAGCCGGGTCGTCGAGGACGGCGACATTGTCAACATCGACATCACCGCCTACATCGGCGGCGTGCACGGGGATACCAACGCCACCTTCCTGACCCCCGGCGTCAGTCCCGAGGTCCGCGACCTGGTCGAGCGCACCGAGGAGGCGCTGCGCCGCGCAATCCAGGCCGTGAAGCCGGGCCGTCAGCTCAACGTGATCGGCCGGGTGATCGAGGCCTACGCGAAGCGCTTCGGGTACGGCGTGGTCCGCGAGTTCACCGGCCACGGCATCGGGACCGCGTTCCACTCCGGGCTGATCGTGGCCCACTTCGACGACCCCGAGCACGACACCCTGATCACCCCGGGGATGACCTTCACCATCGAGCCGATGCTGAACCTCGGCACCCACGAGTGGGAGATGTGGGACGACGACTGGACGGTGGTGACCAAGGACCGGCGCATCTCGGCGCAGTTCGAGCACACCTTGCTCGTGACCGACACCGGCGCGGAGATACTGACCCTCCCATGACCTCAGCTCGCTGGTGGCGGTCTGCCTGGCCGGTCACGGTACTGACCGTGCTGGTGATGGCGCTCCTGGCGTTCCACGAGCAGGTCCCGAACGTCGGCAATCTCGGCAGCCTGTTGGAGACGTTCCTGCCGTGGCTCGGCCTCGCTGTCCTGCCTCTCGGCGCGGTCGCGGTCCTGGGCCGCGCTCCGATGGCGATCGGCGCGGTCGCTGCCCTCACTACGCTCTGGCTGTTCCAGTTCACGACCACCTTGTGGCCGAAGGACGTCAGCGAGGGCGCCCTGCGCGTGGTCACCCACAACATCTCGGCCCTCAACTCCTCGACCCGCCAGACCGCCGCGGCGCTGCTCGACGCCGACGCCGACCTGGTCGCGATCGAGGAGATCGAGGGCGCGAGCAGGACGGTCATCAACGACGCGTTCGCGGCCGACTACCCGCATGTCGCCGACGGCGGGACCGTCGGGCTCTGGAGCAAACACCCGATCAGAGCCTCGGAACGGCTGGACCTCGGCCTCAGCTGGCCCCGGGCGCTGCGCGCCGTCGTCGAGACCGACCAGGGACAGGTCGCCGTGTACGTCGTCCACCTGGCCTCAGTCCGGGTCGGGGTGCTCGGGTTCACGTCATCCCAGCGCGACACCGCCGTCCGCCTGCTCGCCGACGAGGTCGCCGCCGACCCGGTGCGGCAGGTGATCGTGATGGGCGACTTCAACGGGTCGTCGTACGACCGGGCGATGACGCCGTTGCTCGACGAGGTGCGCTCGGCCCAGCGGGTCGCCGGCCAGGGGTTCGGCTTCACCTGGCCCGCACGGTTCCCGATGGCGCGGATCGACCAGATCCTGGTGCGCGGCCTGCAACCGCGGAGCGCCTGGGTGATGGACCGGACCGGCAGCGACCACCGTCCGGTCGCCGCGACGTTCGACCCGTAGTCCCGCAGGTCGGCGCCGCGCCGCTCAGAGCAGCCCGGCGAGGCGTTCGACCCTGAGCACCGCGAGCTCGTGCTCCGGGTCGGCCGACATCGCGGCGGCGAGCCGCAGGTGCGGAAGCGCCTCGGCGTAACGGGACTGCCGCTCCAGAGTCCGGCCGAGCGCGAACCGGACCCAGTCGTCGTCGGGGTTCTCCTCGGCCAGGGTGCACAGCTCGGTCTCAGCATGGACCAGGCGCACCAGGATCAAGAATGCCCAGGCCCGCAGCACCCTCAGCCCGGTGTTCTCCGGATCCTCGACCAGCGCAGGCTCCAGGACGTCGAGCGCCTGGTCGGCAGCACGGCATACGAGCAGGTCGAAGGCGACCCGGTACGCCGACTCCGGGTCATGGCTTCCCGGGCCGCACCGAGCGGCAGCGGCACCGCCGGGCGCACGCAGGTCGTCGAACTCCTCCATGCTCTCTATACCCGGAGAAACGTCTCGGAGAGGCTGGAGATTCCTAGCCCTCGGCCTGTCCGAAGACCATCCGGTCCAGGCTCCACCAGCCGCGCAGGTTGGTGATCTTGTGGTCCGCGTTCAGGGTGTAGGTGAAGACGCCCCGGACCTTGCTGGTCAGACCGCCCTCGAAGGCGCTGTGCAGGGTGAGGATGTGCGCGACCTCGAGCTCGGAGGAGGACGGGAACGTCTCCTCACACTCGACCCGCAGGTTGTTGGTCGCGATGTTCTTGTCGAAGAACTCCTCGACCGCCGCCTTGCCCCGGACGCCGTTGCCGTCGGGGTTGGTGATCGCGACGCCGATCGGGTCCTCGATCACGATGTCGTCGGCCATCAGGGCCAGCCAGCCCTCCTTGTCGCGGGCCTGCACACAGCGCCAGGAGGCCTGCGAGGCGGCGAGGGCGGGGGTGATGGTGATGGTGGCGTCGTCGGACACGGTGGCTCCTCAATCGGGTGGTGACGCGAAGTTCTCACACGAGCGGCGTCGGGTCAACACTTTCATAGAGGGTTTGATGACCTCACGTCGACTTCGAGTTCTCCGCTCGGCTCCGCAGCACCCAGGTGCCCACGAACGGCAGCGAGAGGACGACCGTCTGCGGCGTCCGCATCGCCTTCAGCTCGTCGTCGGCCAGCAGCAGCATCCGCGGCGGCTCAGGGGTCAGGTCGAGATCGGCCACTGCGTGACCGAGGGAACCGAAGCGATGCCGTCAGTCCGTCGGGTCGGGGTCGCGCCACGCCCGGCGCCCGCTGACCCGAGTCTCGCGCAACCGTTCGCGGCGGGACATCGCGCGCTCGCCGCGGAGCCGCGCCATTACAGCGTCCGCGTGCCGCTGCGCCACGCTCTCCGAGACCACCCGGCGCCCGTGAATGGTGGCACCCGGATCGTCGTCGTCCGAGTAGTAGTCCCGTTCCATGCCCCAACGGTACGAGATCACGTCCAGAAAGTCCGATAACGGCGTCCAGAAGACCGATGACGGTCTAGAGCGGCTGGCCGACTATTCGCAGAAGTCGCAGGTCCCGGTGACCGAGAGCTGGGTGAAGCAGGACGGGCAGAGCCGGACCACCGGTTCGGGCTTGGACCGGGCGGTCGGCGACACGGCCCGAGCAGCGCGGGGGGAACCCGCAGCGGCGCGGGTCCGCGCAACGGGGGCCGCCGGGCGATCGAGCTCGGCCCGGGAGGCGACCTTGAACCCCAGGTCGGTGAGCACCTGGAGCGACGCGAGCGAGATCCGGTCGGGGCCGAGGTAGTCACCGGTCGCCTTGCCGTGGGCGTAGGCGAGCAGCGCCCGGGCGTCGTACCGCTTGCCGCGCTCGACCAGCACCTCGTCACCGGGAACGTCGAAACCGAGCGCCTCGAGGAACGGCCCCGCGCCCTGGAGATCGTGGTCGCGGATCGCGGTCAGGACGTTGATGCGGCTCACGAGAGCGAGGTTGGACACGAGGCCAATCCTATCGGCGCGGAGGCAGGTCGACCGCCCTCGGCAGAGGTGACCTTCGTCCCTGGCCCCCAGGGTCAGCCTGGACGAGATTGAGGACATGACCACAGAGGAACGCATCACCAACCTGGAATCCCGACTCGACGACCTGCAGAAGTCCCACGACCTCATCAGTCAGCAGCTCACCCAGGCTCGCATCGAGCAGTGGCAGGCGCGCATCGACGATCTGGAGCTGCAGGTGCACCTCGGCGCAGCCGACGCACGCGACCATCTCGACGAGCTGACCACCGAGCTGAGCCACCGGTGGGGCAAGGCGCGTCAGCACCTGAGCATCGCCACGGCGACGACCAGTGAGGTCACCGAGACGCTGCGGGGCGGCCTGGAGACCGCCTACAAGAACGTTCGGGACGCGCTGATCGAGTCCCGCAAGCAGCTTCACTGACGGGCTTCACGGCCGGGACGGGGCGGGACGCGTTCGAGGGCGCACCCCGCCTCGTTCAGGTTGCCGTCAAGGGCACCCGGACGCCCGCCACCCGCGCACCTCGAGCTGGTACTTGAGCAACGCGCCTGCGTCGATCTCCTGGTCCCCATAGAGCTGGGGGTCGTTCGGTGCGCCCCAGGTGGCGCCGACGAAACATGCGCCAGCGCACCCGGGACACCGAGAGGCCGTAGACGGCGTTGCCAGCCCCCGACCCTGCGGCGTTGCCCGGCCACATCAGCGCCCCCCGCTCTCGGCCAGCCCTGCTGGCGCGGACCTCCGGTGCGCCCGGTGGACGGACAGCACGAGCAGCAGGACCGCCAGCGCGAGGGCGAACGCAGCCACGCCCAGGACCGCGCCGGCGCCACGGGAGAGTACCGGCACCGTCGCCCCCGCCCGCATCTCCGCCTCGACGGAAGCACTGCCGTCGGCGTTCATCACCACGACGGCCCAAGCACCAGACTCGGGCTCCCAGAGGAGCTCGGCACCGGTTCCGACGGCAGAGGCGGACCAGAACTCAGCCACACCGGGCACCATGGCCGGTCCGTCACCGGCGACGTACCGGTAGCGGGGCTCCACCCGGTCCGGCGCTCCGCCGAGATCAGTGATCACCACGTGCTCGACCCCGGCCAGGTAGGTCTCGACCGCATCGACCCGGGCGATCCCGATGAACAGCGGGCGACCGCTCTCGGACTCCGCCACGATCTTGACCGTGCCGAGGAGCCGGCGCGGGAGGTCCCCCGTTCCGGCGTCCACCTGGATCTCAAGGTCCTCGGTGCTCACCGCGTAGCCGGCTGCCGCGATGTCCTGGCGACCGGACATCAGGTAGCCGTCGGCGTCGCGGAAGCCGCTGTCCACGGCGAGCAACAGGCCACCCACAGCCCCGGCCGCCACCCCGACGACGACAAGCAGGCTCCCCGCAGCCACCCCGATGATCGGCAGGACGGTCCACCCGCGCTGTGCGGGGTGCGGAGGCGCGACGCCGTCCGCCGGTCCCGCCTCCAGGTCGTCGGCGCCGTGGTCCTCGCCACCCTGGTCGAGTCGGAAGGGCGGGTACTCGTCGGTCATCAACGCGGCGTACGCGATGACCCGGACCATCCACCGGTCCATCCCCATGACCAGGTCGAAGATCGAACGGGGGTAGCGACCTGTGACGAGCAGCGCCACCGCGGCGAACAGGGTCAGCAGCACGATCAGGCCGCCACCCCACGTCCAACGGCGGTCGTCCTCGGTTCCGAGGATCACGGTGAGGCCACCGCCGGCGAGGAACGCGAGGACCAGGTAGTGCGGGACGGCGAGCAACCAGGATTTCACCAGGACCAGGCCGCGGGAGAGGGCGGGCGGGTAGTCGATCTCTAGGCGAGCCGGGTAGTCGGCGACCTCGTGCAGCGTGAACGGGGGGTACCGGTCGGTCCCCAGTGCGTAGTACCCGTAGAACCAGACCCGCCAGCTCCAGCGCAGGACGCCGACGTTGAACTCGAAGATGCTCCGCGGGTACCTCCCGGTGACCAGGATCGCGAAGAAGGCGACCACGGTGAGCGCGACGAACGCGACCCACAAGAAGGCCAGCACGATCGAATGCGGGATCAGCAGCAGCCACTTCACCAGCCACAGGCCCCTACTCAGCTGGTCGTCGGGGCGCCCCTGGACCCGCACGGGGTATCCGTGGTTCATCGGTCCGCCTCCGTCTCCACGGCGATCAGGCCGCAGCGGACCCGGGAACAGCACCACGGCGTACGAGTGCTGCCCGGGTCCGCGTCTCGGCGACGTCGACCAGGGTGTCGCGGGCCGCGCCGGACCGGCGAGCCCTCGCTACCTCGCGAGCGAAGCAGCGGATCACCGAGCCCGGCGGACAGCACGGGAACTGCGCCGCCAGCCGCTGGGTCGCGGCGAGCATCGCGGTTCGGGTCGTCAGCAGTTCGGGCATGTCCTGGTCCTCGGATCGTCGATGCTCCGAGCCAACCCGAACGCCGACGTCAGCAGAATGGACCAAGGTCACCGAAACCGCGCCCACTGGCCCCGAGCCAGGTCCTGAAGGGGACAAAAACCCGAGTACCCCACGAAACTCCTCAACTGCGACGCGCGCCGGCCGATTCAACGCTGGACGAGGGAACCGTCCGCGCGGGTCTCCCGCGCGTCCTCGCGGGAGCGACCATGAAGAAAGCCAGACCCCTCCACGCCGGGCAGATCCGGGTAGCCGGAGCCAAGATGCTGCTGCTGATCACGACGTCGTTCCTGTTCGCCAGCACGATCGTGCTCGCCCTGGAGTCCTGGGGCATCGAGATCCTGCCCCGGACCTGACGCCGGGGAGTGCGGACGGGCTAGCTCATAGGCCGGGAAGATTCTTCGCAGCGACGGCCACCAACGGCTATGACTGGTATTTGCCGTCTGACCTGCGCGAATGCGCATCGAGCCGGTGGCTGTTGATGAGCCTCGTTGGAAATCTTGTCCGCAGTACGACCGCAGTAGCGCACAGTGGTCGTCAAACCTTGGCGGCGCCATCCGAGCTGCCGGTGGGCGGGTGGTTGCTTCGACTTGACCCTTTCCACGACATAGCAGAATTTGCTATGCTTGATTCATGACCAGACGGAGTGACGTCCTGCGCGAGGTGATGCGGGAGACTCGCACCACCCAAGGCCTACTGTCGCGACTGAGCGGTGTCCACCAGCCCAGCATCAGCGGTTTCCTGTCCGGTCGCGTCGACCTCAGCGACGACATGCTCGACCGGCTCCTGTGCTGCATGGGCTACCAGCTCGAGGTCGTACGCCGACCCGTCCGTCCTAGCCTCACTCGATCGGTACAGCGCTCCTGGAAACTCCACAGACAACTCTCCACCCACCTCACTCCCCAGACACTCGACCAATGGCGGCCCACGATCGGTTCGAACCTGAGCCGACTGCAAGAAGGCGTCCAGGGCCAACCCCACACTCGCAACCTCGACCGCTGGCGCAAGCTCGTCCGCGACAGCGACCTGCCCGGTCTGCGTCGCGTCATGACCGGCCTTGACACCGACTCGATCGAGATGCGCGAGGTCTCCCCGATGGGCGGTTTGCTCCCCCAGGACGAGCGCTCCGATGTCCTCGGTCTGGTTGGCTGATGCGCCGCGACCAGCTAGAGCACGCGATTCGAGCCGCGTGCCAGATCATCGATCAAGCCGAGGTGATCGTGATCGGCTCACAGGCAATCCTGGGCAGCTTCCGCGAGGACCAACTCCCGACCGACGCGACGATGTCGATCGAGATCGACATCCTGCCGATCACAAACGACAACAACGAGACTGCTCGCCTTGCCGACCTGATCGAAGGCGTCGCGGGCGAGTTCTCGCCGTTCGAGCAGATCCACGGATTCAGCATCGACGGCGTCGATCTCACCACTGCGATCCTCCCCGAGAACTGGCGAGATCGTCTCGTGAAAGTTCAGAACGCCAACACCGCCGCTCCCGGCGGAGACCCTCAGTTCACCGGCTGGTGCCTAGACAAGGAAGACCTTTGCACCTCCAAGCTCTGCGCCTTCCGCGAGAAGGATCGCAACTTCGTCGGGGCGCTTCTCGACGCAAACCTCGTCAACCCCGACGTGATCGCAGCACGCCTCCGAACCGTCCCGGCAGAGCACCTTGCGGCAACCAAGCAGGCTCAGGCCTGGCTGACGTCCCGGTAAACCGGACTACGGCCTCCTCGCAGATCACGGCGGGCCCGCACCTTCGGCAGGTCAGAGCCCCGGGTGCGGACGGGCTGGCTCATAGGCCGGGGACAGACCCCGAGCGAGGGCTGCCATTGGTCGTCGACGGCGGTAGCGCTCTGACCTGCATGAACGCCGGCTGGGCCGTTGAACGTCATCGGTCGCTACCGAACATCTTGCGGACTTTTTGCGGACTGGATTGGCGATCTCCCCGGGCGGCACCTACTCGCAGAGACCATTACAGGTCATCAGCATGCCTATTGCACCCGAAGCCGCTGTAGAGCATCATTCGGGCGGTTCGCGAAGTGGTCAGAGAGACGTAGCTCCATTCCCTCCTTGCTCCAGACTGCAGACGGCTCGAGGCCTAGCACTCGACGCGCTCAGCAGGGCGTTCGCCCCATCGACCTGACGCCAAGTGCCTCCATCGAATGGACAGCCGACCAGAAACGGCATCCCGGTGTGAGAACAACAGTGTCATGTCGTCGTACTCGGTTCCCAATGGGACAACGCCGACAACCCTCCATCGGTTGACACTGCCATTGTCCACAGAAGTGCGGAACAGCACGCGACTGCGAACCACCCACTCCGGGTTTGGCCGAGGGTCACCGCCTGACGAAGAGTCGAATACCTCGACGTACGAGTCTCGGAGTAGGCGCGCATAACTGACGGCGCCCCCCTCAAGGGGGATTTCGACGACGGTTCCGATGCCGTGCTTCTTGTCTCGATTCGTCATTCTTGCATTGTCATCTGGTCGGGGCTCTGCTAACGGAATCCGAAGAGGCGGATCGCTTGAAGGAAGTATTCCCAGCGCATTGGATTGAAGCGACTCACGCCATTGATCGCGTTCCCCGATGTTCAGCCCACGCTTCGAGCGCCGCCGTTCTTTCGATCAGGATCTGCTCTCGACCACGGATCATTGTGAACGAGGTATCCGCCCCCACCTGGATCTATTCCAATCGCCGCGCGGGATTTGCCGAACTGACAAAGACCGCGAACTCGCGTTCGGATCGAATGAGACCGTGAATCTGGCGCAGAATATCCCAGGCGAACTTGTCATCAGAATCGAACACAGGGTCGTTGAGTTGCAGGCGGAAAACCTCCAAGTTGTTGCGCCAAACCCGCATTAGCACCCCACGGCGACGGACCGATAGCAGGTCAACCACGCCTAGGCGCACGAGGGACGACGTCGTTTCCTGATCGACAACAATTGTCTTGCTGCCAAACTGCACATTGACCGTCTGAGAACTCGTGTCTACGTAGTACCCCAGGATCTTCATCGGCCCCGGCCATCGGCGAGCGTAACCGGCGAAGTTGCCGACTACCCGAGGGAGCTCCCGGACAGTAAATACCCCCGACGCGGGGTCGAGATCTATAACGATGCGATCGCTTTCGCCGAGTAACAGAACCACCCCACACCTACCGGAAGATCAGGAACAGCAGGTTGTACCAGCGACTTGATCGTCCCGAACTCAGAATGACCTTCATGGGATCGCCACCGTTCTTTCGTAGCGCTCGTTCATAACTGGGGCCGATGGCGTCGTCATACTTACCGCTGTTGCGCATCTCAGCATGGCGGTTCGCGCGGTCCGGCATCCGTTCACGAGTCTTCACCTTTAGATCGTTTCGGGCTTGGTGTGCCCATTGAGCCACTTCGTCGACGTCGGGACTGCCCCCAGTTTGGTTGACACTCGGGGTGGGTGGTTCTCAGGCCGCGAGTGCGGCTGTGTAGATGGTCTCAAACTCGATCGGGGTGAGTCGGCCGAGGGTGGCTTGGCGTCG
>JBKJIN010000023.1:0-28259 GCA_046598425.1 Marmoricola sp.
ATGCGCCAGCTCCTCGAGAGCGGCGTCCACTTCGGGCACCAGACCCGTCGCTGGAACCCGAAGATGAAGCGCTTCATCATGACCGAGCGCAACGGCATCTACATCATCGACCTGCAGCAGTCGTTGTCGTACATCGACACCAGTTACGCGTTCATCAAGGACACCGTGGCCAAGGGCGGCACGATCATGTTCATCGGCACGAAGAAGCAGGCCCAGGAGTCGATCGCCGAGCAGGCGACCCGCGTCGGGATGCCCTTCGTCAACCAGCGTTGGCTCGGTGGCATGCTCACCAACTTCCAGACCATGAGCCAGCGGATCAGCCCCCTCAAGGAGCTCGACGACGTCGACTTCGAGACCGTCGCCGGGTCCGGTCGCACCAAGAAGGAGCTCCTGCAGATGAAGCGGGAGCACATCAAGCTCGACAAGACCCTGGGCGGCATCCGTGAGATGAGCCGGACCCCGTCCGCCGTCTGGATCGTCGACACCAACAAGGAGCACCTCGCCGTCGAAGAGGCGCGCAAGCTCCGGATCCCGATCATCGCGATCCTCGACTCCAACTGCGACCCCGACTTGGTCGACTACCCGATCCCGGGCAACGACGATGCGATCCGTGCCGTCGGCCTGCTCACGCGGGTCGTCGCCGACGCCGTCGCCGACGGTCTGATCGCCCGCTCGGGCCTCAAGACCGACGGTGAGGAGAAGGCGATCGGCGCCAACGAGCCGTTGGCCGACTGGGAGCGCGACCTGCTCGAGGGCGACAAGCCCGCCGAAGCCCCCGCCGAGGCCGTCGTCGAGGCGCCCGTTGCCGAGGCCGTCGTGGAGCCCGTTGCCGAGGCCGTCGTCGAGGCCGCTGTCGAGGCCACCGGCGGCGACTCCGCCGTCGAGGACACCCCGGCCGTCGAGGCCACCGGAGCCGCGTCCGAGGCTGCCGAGGCTGTTGCCGCGGTGGCCGAGGTCGCAGCTGCTGACGAGACCAAGGAGGCCTGAGGCGTGGCGATTTCCGCTGCTGACGTCAAGAAGCTCCGCGAGATCACCGGCGCGGGGATGATGGACTGCAAGAAGGCGCTCGAGGAGGCCGAGGGCGACTTCGACAAGGCCAGCGAACTGCTCCGTATCAAGCTCGGCAAGAAGGCCGCCGAGCGCGGTGCCGAGCGCGAGGCGACGGCCGGTCTGGTCGCCCACTCCGGTGGTGCCCTGATCGAACTGAAGAGCGAGACCGACTTCGTGGCCAAGAACGAGGCGTTCATCGCTGCCGCCCAGAAGATCGTCGAGGCTGCCGACTCGGCGCAGGCTGCCGACGCCGAGGCCCTCAAGGCTGTCGAGCTCGACGGCAAGACGGTGGGCGAGGTCGTCAACGACCTCGCGATCAACATCGGCGAGAAGATCGAGCTCGGACAGGTCGCCTACTTCGGCGGTCAGTCGGTGGTCTACCTGCACAAGCGTGCCGCTGACCTGCCGCCGGCCGTCGGTGTCATCGTTGAGTACGACGGCGACAACGCCGACGCAGCTCGCGGGGCCGCGATGCAGGTCGCCGCGATGAAGCCGACCTATCTCTCCCGCGACGAGGTCCCAGCGGACGTCGTCGCCAAGGAGCGTGAGATCGGTGCCGCCATCGCCCGCGAGGAGGGCAAGCCCGAAGGGGCGATCGAGAAGATCGCCGAGGGTCGCCTGAACGGTTTCTTCAAGGACGTCGCGCTGCTCGACCAGTCGTCGGTGACCGACTCCAAGAAGTCCGTCAAGGCGGTTCTGGACGAGGCCGGCATCACCGTGAAGCGATTCGCCCGCTTTGAGGTAGGAGCCTGATCCAGCGTCCCGGGTGATACCGGCAACGACGCAGCACACGTCAACGAGGGGGCCGGTCCGATGAATTCACTACGATCATCGGACCGGCCTTCTTGCACGCGCAGGGCCATCGGTCCGGACATGTCTGGCAAGGAGATTCAATGACGTACAAGCGGGTGCTGCTCAAGCTGTCCGGTGAGGTCTTCGGCGGCGGCAAGGTCGGGGTCGACCCGGACGTCGTCCAGACGATCGCGCGCGAGATCGCCTCGGTCCAGCGAGCCGGCTTCCAGGTTGCCGTCGTGACCGGTGGTGGCAACTTCTTTCGCGGCGCCGAGCTGCAGCAGCGTGGCATGGACCGAGCGCGTGCCGACTACATGGGCATGCTCGGCATCGTGATGAACTGCCTGGCCCTCCAGGACTTCCTGGAGAAGGAGGGCATCGAGACCCGGGTGCAGACCGCCATCACGATGGGCCAGGTCGCCGAGCCCTACATCCCGCGCCGGGCGATCCGGCACATGGAGAAGGGGCGGGTCGTCATTTTCGGCGCCGGCGCCGGCATGCCGTTCTTCACCACCGACACTGTTGCCGTGCAGCGTGCGCTGGAGACGAAGTGCGAGGTCGTGCTGATGGGCAAGAACGGCGTGGACGGCGTGTACGACGCCGACCCGCGCAAGGTGCCCGGCGCCGTGAAGTACGACCAGGTGACGTACCAGGAGGTCCTGAGGAAGGGCCTGAAGGTCGCCGACGCTGCCGCGTTCGCGATGTGCATGGAGAACGACCTCCCGATGATCGTTTTCGGGATGGAGCCGGAAGGCAACATCCTGAGAGTGGTCCAGGGTGAGAAGATCGGAACGCTGGTCGGCAGCGGACCCGCCAGCAAGGACAAGGAGAGCCAGTGATCACCGACACCCTGAACGGGGCCGACCAGAAGATGGGCAAGTCGGTCGAGGCGACGCGCGAGGAGTTCGCGGCGATCCGCGCCGGGCGGGCCAACCCGAGCATGTTCGCCAAGCTGGTCGCCGAGTACTACGGCACCCTGACGCCGATTCAGCAGCTCGCGTCGTTCGCGTCCCAGGACGCTCGCACCATCATCGTGACGCCGTTCGACATGGGCGCGCTCGACAACATCGAGAAGGCGATCCGCGACTCGGACCTCGGCGTGAACCCGTCCAACGACGGCAGGTCGATCCGGTGCTCGTTCCCCGAGCTCACCGAGGAGCGTCGTAAGGAGTACATCAAGATCGCCAAGACTAAGGCCGAGGACGGCAAGGTCAGCATCCGCAACATCCGACGCAACGCGAAGCAGGACCTCGAGAAGCTCGAGAAGGACGGCGAGGCTGGCAAGGACGACGTCACCGGTGCCGAGAAGCGGCTCGACGGGATGACCAAGAAGCACACCGACGAGATCGACGACATGCTGAAGAAGAAGGAAGCCGAGCTGCTCGAGGTCTGAGACCCCGACGCGCGCACTCACCAGATGACACTGAACCGATGAGGGTGACAGACGCGGGCGTGCCCGCACCCCAACAGGACCACGGCCGGGCCGGGCGCAACCTGCCCGCCGCAGTCGCTTCCGGCGTTGTCCTGCTCGCGATCATCGCCGGGTCGCTCTTCTTCTGGAAGACCGCGTTCCTCGTGGTCGTCGGCGTCGCTGTTGCCGTCGCCGTCTGGGAGCTGCACCGCGGGCTGATCGCCAAGGCGATCGACATCCCCGAGCAGCCCTTGATGGTCGGCGGCGTGACCATGGTCGTCGTGGCCTACTTCTGGGGCGCGCCAGCACTGGTCACCGCGACCGCGGTGACTGCACTGGTGATCATGCTCTGGCTGCTCCGCCGCGGGGTGGACGGCTTCGTCCAGAACGCCACGGCCGCAGTCTTCACCCTGATCTACGTGCCGTTCCTGGGCTCCTTCGTGGCCCTGATGCTCGCCGAGGGCGGCGACTGGAGGAGTACCGAGCACTTCGACGACGGGGTCCGGGGGATCGTCACCTTCATCCTGCTGACGATCGCCTCCGACATCGGCGGGTACATCGCCGGGGTGCTCTTCGGGAAGCACCCGATGGCGCCGGTGATCTCGCCGAAGAAGTCCTGGGAGGGCTTCGCCGGCTCGCTGCTGTTCTGCGTCGGCGCCGGCGTAGCCCTGGTGGTCTACCTGCTCGACGGCGACTGGTGGGTCGGTGTGGTCCTGGGCCTGGTGGCGGTTGTGATGGCCACCCTCGGCGACCTCGTGGAGTCGGTGATGAAGCGCGACCTTGGGATCAAGGACATGAGCCAGATCATCCCGGGCCACGGCGGCCTGATGGATCGCCTGGACTCCCTGCTCGCCACGATCGCGCCGATCTGGCTGCTGCTGCACTACCTGGTCTTCAACTAAGGCGGGAACCGGTGCGCGGGTTCTTGCGTCCCACTGCCATGACGAACCTGCGCCTGCTCGCTGCCTCTGTCGTCTTCGCTGTGCTCGGCGTGGTCCTGCTCTCCTGCGGTGATCGCGGTGGAGCGGACCCGGGCCCGGGCAGCGGCTCGAACCTCGACGTGACGTACGTCGTCACCGGGGTCACCGACGGAGGCGCGCCACGTGCGCTGTTCAAGGGGAGCGAGATCCGGCTCCGCTTTACCCCCGACCAGCGGCTCGGCATCACCGCCGGCTGCAACTCGATGGGCGGGACCTATGCGCTCGAGGGCACTCGGCTGACGGTGAGCGACCTGTCGATGACCGAGATGGGCTGCGCAGCGCCGTTGATGGAGCAGGACACCTGGGTCGCGGGACTTTTCGGCCGCGACGTGCAGCTGATGACCGGCCCGGATGCCTCGCTGATCAGTGGCGACGTGGTGCTGGCCCTGACCGACCGCGAGGTCGCCTCCCCGGACCGAGCGCTCGTGGGGACCACCTGGCTGCTGGACTCCATGATCAAAGGAACCGGGCCGGATGGTGCGGTCTCCTCGGTACCGCAGAGTTTGGAGTACACGGTGCGGATCAGCGGTGACAAGAGCTATCGCGCCCAGATGGGCTGTGCCGGATCTTCGGGCGGGCACGTAGTGATTGGTGCAGGGACGATCGAGTGGAACGTGAGCGTGGGCGGGTCCGCCGAGTGCGCCGAGTCCCAGTTGAGCGAGCAGACCACCGGCAGGTTCATGGAGGAGATCATCTCCGGAGCGACCACCTACGAGATCGACGAGGACCGGCTCACCGTGACGAACGGTGACCGGGCGGTGTCCTTCCGGGCGGTCGAGGTCTCCTAGATTCGTCCGAACGTGGCGGCCGGTGGGAGAATCGAGCGGTTATGAGCCACGAACCCGTCGAGCCGATCAAGACCCTGCCCCTCGTCTTCGAGGAGCCGAAGGGCCGGGGCAAACCCCCGCGGCACCTCGCCGACCTCACTCCAGCGGAGCGCAAAGCCCGCTTGGAGGAGCTCGGCCTCCCCGGGTTCCGGGCCAAGCAGCTCTCGACGCACTACTTCGAGCGCCTGGTCGACGACCCGGCGCAGATGACGGACCTCCCCGCCGCGAGCCGCGACGAGCTGGTCGCCGGACTGCTGCCCGACCTGATGACGCCGCTGAAGGTGATGGAGGCGGACAAGGGCGCCACCCGCAAGACGCTCTGGAAGCTTTTCGACGGCTCGCTGGTCGAATCGGTCCTGATGCGTTACCCGGGCAGGGTGACGATGTGCGTCTCCAGTCAGGCCGGCTGCGGGATGGCCTGCCCGTTCTGCGCTACCGGTCAAGGCGGACTGCAGCGGAACATGTCGACCGCAGAGATAGTTGAGCAGGTCTTGGCCGGAGCCCGCTCGCTGGCCCGCGACGAGGTCCCCGGGGGTCCGGGCCGGGTCTCCAACGTGGTCTTCATGGGCATGGGTGAGCCGATGGCCAATTACAACGCCGTGATCGGCGCCGTACGGCGGCTCACTGACAAGACCCCGGACGGTCTCGGAATGTCCGCCCGCGGGATCACGGTCAGCACTGTCGGCCTGGTGCCGCGGATGAAGCAGCTCGCCGACGAGGGCATCCCGGTCACGCTCGCGCTCTCGCTGCACGCCCCCGACGACGAGCTGCGCAACGAACTGGTCCCGATCAACACCCGGTTCTCTGTCGCCGAGACCGTCGAGGCAGCCTGGGACTACGCCCGGAAGACCAAGCGCCGGGTGTCGATCGAGTACGCGATGATGCGCGGCATCAATGACCAGGCGTGGCGCGCGGACCTTCTGGCCGACGTCCTGAACGGGTACGGCGACTGGGGCTGGGTGCACGTGAACCTGATCCCGTTGAACCCCACCCCGGGCTCGAAGTGGACGGCGTCCGACCCCGCCGACGAGCGCGAGTTCGTCCGCCGACTCGAGGCGAAGGGCATCCCGACCACGGTGCGGGACACCCGGGGTAGCGACATCGACGGAGCCTGCGGCCAGCTGGCCGCCGTCGAGTAGGCCCGCGGTCGGCGCGGCTCAGGCGTCGACCCGCAGGCCCTCGTCCCGGCGGCCGATCACCTTGGCGGCGACCGCGCCGCCAACGAGTGCCGCAGCCATCCCGAGCCCGGCCGAGCTCTGCGCCGGAGCGCCGGCCCCCGGGCTCGCTGGCTCCAGGACCCCTTGGAGCTCGAGGGGGGTGGGCAGCAGCAACTCGGCGTTGCGGTCCTCGGGAGCGCCGGTGTGCGTGGCGACGTCGTTCTGGGGGTCGTTGACCGCCAGCTCGCGGGCGATCCCGGCCAGGCTGACGGTCGAGGAGAGATCGCCATAGTTGGCCGTCGGCGTACCCGCGTGGTCGACGATCGTAGTGAAGATCGACAAGCTGCCGTTGTTGTTGTCGACCACCTCGAGCAGGCGGGCTTGCTGCGGGTAGTCGATGTGCGAGGCGGTGTTGATCTCCCAGAAACCGCCCGACCCGTCGGCCCGGGTGTGCGGCGTAATCTCGTTGATGTGGGTATGTCCGTTAACCCAGGCGATCACCCGCGGCTGGCTGAGCAGGTAGCTGGTCACGTCCGCGCCAAGCACGCGCAGGCTGGGGTCGCCCCCGGTGAGTACTAGCGGGTTGCTCATCGTGCTGCTGGTGTGGTGGCTGAAGACGAGGACGGCCTTGGCGGTCGCGGACTGGACGGTGGCCTTGAGCCAGGCGAACTGCGCCTGGTCCAGGGAGCCGTCGGCGTACCCGTTGGGGTTCGTCGTGTCCAGGGCGATGAACCGGAAGGAGCCCTTGTCGAAGAAGTAGTACGCCGTTCCGTTGGTGCGGTTCTCCTCGGTGTACCCGTGGCCCGCCGGGGAGCTGGTGGTGGCGAAGTACTCCTCGACCACCTCGCGGCGGCTCAGGTTCTTCCGGGCCGGGTCCGGGGTGACCAAGCGTGCTCCCGGGAGCAGGTTGATGCTGTTCAGCAGCCCGGCCAGGTCCTGGTTCTCCACCGCTTCGAGGACATCGGTCTGGGTGACGCCCGGGGGCACCGTGACGACCTTGATCGAGCCGCGGGAGATCTGGTCGAGCTGGGTGGTCGAGTTCGGGAAGTTGCCCTGGATCAACCCGTCGTGGTTCCCGAACACGGTGTACCAGGGGATGTCCAGTCCGGCGGAGTCGAAGGGGCGACGGGCCGCGGCGAGCAGGCCCGGCACCACCGGGTAACCGTGGTTCGCCCGCAGCCGGTCGGGCGACTTCAGCAGCGGGGTGCCCTCGGGGTGCCAGTAGTGGGTGTCGTAGTACAGGACGTTGTTGTCCATGACCCCCTCGTACTGGTTCAGGTTGCCGCTGTCGGGGCGGACCGTCCCACCGTCGAGGATGTCGATGTTCCAGCGGATCTCGTTCTTCTGGCAGTTATCGGAGTTGTCGCCGGTCTCGATCATGAACGCCAGTGGGAGGTGCGTCACCGGCCCGAACTTGACCGCGTTGACCGCCTGCACCATCGCGTCGGCGATCTGAGCGGTGAGGATCTCCTGCGGACGGTACGCCGAGGACAGCAACCCGGGGGTCAGACCCAGGTCGTTCGGGTCCTCGAAGCGGTCGAGCCACTCGACTCGGCTGGGGGACTGGTGGTCGACGACGTGGATATCGCTGAACTGGGCGAAGGCGAGCAGCGCGCTGCGGGCCTGCTGGGGACCATCGTAGGCATCGGCGCCGAGACCGGTGCGTACGACGTGTGGTTCACCGGGGCCTTCGACGATCTGGGCGTAGCCCTTGGCGTTGGTCGGGCCGGGACCGAGGGTGCGGTTGGTAGTGGTGCCGGTCGGACGAGCGGCGACGGCCGACTCGCTGAGCGACAGCATCAGGGGTGTGGCGGCGGCAGTGCCGCCCACGATCGCGGCTCCGCGCAGGACGTTACGTCTCGACATCTCCATGTCGGACACAACGAGCAGATGTGCTCCTGGTCACGTTCTGGTAGCCGAACGTTCACCGCGGCTTGTTCCCGCTTTCACCCACCCGTAGACGTTGGTTGTCCCGGTCCGCGAAGATTGTGCTGCGATGGGCCCTCAGCCCTGCCCGCACGACCCCGAGGAGTACGACGATGACTGATGCGTTGCAGCCCGAGAACCTCCGGAAGGTGAACCGGCTCGAAGCACTCAGCGACGCCGACCTGGCGACCGTCGTCCGGGCCGGGCGGCACGTCCACCTGCCGGCAGATTGGTCTCTCATCTCCGAGCAGACCCCGGCCGACAAGGCGTACCTGATCCTCGAGGGCGAGGTGTCGGTCCGCAAGGGCGGCGCCGAGATCGCACGGCTCGGCCCGGGTGACGTGATCGGTGAGGTCGCGATCGTGAGCCACACCCTGCGCACGGCTAGCGTCGTCAGCGTCACTCCGCTTGAGGTCATTCACTTCACCCGCGAGTCGCTCGAGAGCCTGCTCGTCTCGGTGCCCTCCTTCGGTGAGGCGCTCCGCGGCACCACGGCCGACCGTCTCGAGAGCTGAGGGACACGCCGATGGCCGACGAACTGGACCCCCAGGTGATCTTCGACGCCGTCGAACTGCACCTGCTCGGCAGCCACCCCACGTTGACGGGGGCGCAGATCGCTGCCGAGGTCGGGATCCCGATGGAGGTCGCCCGCCAGCGGTGGCGCTCGCTCGGGTTCACCGCGGTCGGCGACGACGTGGTGGCGTTCACCGAGGCGGACCTGGAGGCCATGCGGCTGACCCAGAAGATGCACGACCTGGGGATGATCCACCCCGAGGACGAGGCGGCGCTGATCCGCACCCTGGGGCGGAGCTTCGCACGGCTGGCCGAGTGGCAGATCACCATGCTCGCCCGGACCATCGACACCACCGACCTCGACGGCGACGGGCTCAGTGCCGTCATGGGGGAGATCACCCCAGTGATTGAGCAGGTGCAGAACTACATCTGGCGGCGGCACACGCTGTCGGCTGCCTCCCGGCTGCTGCTTGCGCCGCCGGTCGAGGATGGTGAGGAAGGGGTCTGCACGGCGATCGGGTTCGCCGACATCGTCGCCTACACCCGGCAGACCCGGACCTTGTCGCGGAACGACCTGGCCTCGCTGGTCGAGCACTTCGAGGCGCAGGCCCTGGCGATCATCACCGCCCACAACGGCCGGATAATCAAGACCATCGGGGATGAGATCCTGTACGCCGCCGACACCGCCGCCGATGCGGCGCGGATCGCGCTGGACCTAGTCGAGGAACACCTCGAGTACGAGGACTTCCCACAGCTGCGGGTCGGTGTCGCCTGGGGGCCGGTTCTGAACAGGCTAGGCGACGTCTTCGGCCCCACGGTGAACATCGCTTCCCGGCTGACCTCGATCGCCCGCCCGGGCCGGGTGCTGGTCGACAAGGATCTCGCCGAGGCGATCGAGGGGGACGACTCCTTCAACCTGCGCCGGATGCGCCGGATGTCGGTCAAGGGCTACCGCCGCCTCGAGCCGTGGTCGCTGCGTCGTCCGCTGGGCGAGGGTGAGCTACCGCCGGTCGCTGCGGTGCTCCACGAGAAGGGGCAGGACCTCCTGCGGGTCGTCGACGAGCGCCAGCGTCGCGGCGAACGCGCCGCCGGCACCGAGGGTCCGGAGTAGGTCCCAGACGCCGACCTCCCGGGTCCAGTGGTCGCGCCCGACCAGCACCATGGGGGTGACCCGGTTGGGTTCCGCGTAGTAGTTCGCGCACGCCGCCTGGAACATCTCCTGGACGGTCCCGGCGGCGCCGGGCAGGAAGACCAGCCCGCCGCGGCACGCCTTGAGCAGAACGTCCTCGCGGGTCGCGTTGCTGAAGTACTTCGCCACCGCGGAGGCGAGTGCGTTCGGTGGTTCGTGGCCGTAGAACCAGGTCGGGATCCCGACCGACTCGGCCCCCTGCGGCCAGCGGTCTCGGACCTGGAAGGCAGCGCGCGCCCAGGCGCCCACGTCCGCTGCGAAGTCCGGCGCAGCGGCGAGTATGGCGAGGGCGTCGTCGAGGGCGTCCTCCTCGGCAGCGGAGAGCCAGGCCCCGAGGTTGGCAGCCTCCATCGCCCCCGGGCCGCCGCCGGTCGCCACCGTGAACGACCCCGCCAGGCTCCTCCCCAGCAGCACGGCCTCGCGGTAGCCGGCATCGTCGCGACGCAACGCATGTCCCCCCATCACGCCGACCAGCAGGCGGGAGGCGGTGAACTCTTCGAGCGCGTCGTCGATCGCGTGGTCGTGCAGCGCCGCGGCCAGGGTGCGATCCAACGAGCGCGGTTGGCGGGACCAGGCGTAGGCGATCGCGTCCGGGGTCGCGGCGTACCCGTCGTCGAGTCCGTCGTACAGGTCCGAAGGGGAGTACAACGAGGCCCGGTACGGGTCGAACGGGACGGCGGGGACCGTCGGGAAGAGCAGTCCGCCCCGGCGTCGTACGTCGTCCTCGCTGCCGGCGGCCTCGCCGGGGGCGAACCGGCAGCCGAGGAACACCCCGCCGGCGACGTCGATGCCGGAGAGCTCGCGGGCCCGACCGGTCAGGTCGAGCGACTGCAGGTGCGTGCCGCGCAGGTGCGAGAGGCCGGCTGCGATCGCCTGGTCGAATTCGTCGAGCGTCTCGATCTCCTTGGCCGCCACGTGTCCGAACCTACCCACACGACCCCCGATCCCTCACCCTCCGTTCACCGACACGAGGGTCGTTCCGCCCCGTCCGTTCCGGGGTGGTTCCTAGCGTCGAAGCATGCGAACGCTGATCCGGTTCCCGTGCCGCGGCCTGAAGGTCCTCGTGGTCACCGAGTCCTTCCTCCCGCAGGTCAACGGCGTCACGAACTCGGTCCGCCGGGTTCTCGACCACCTCCAGGACACCCCGCACCAGGCCTTGTTGGTGGCCCCGTCCGGTCCCGACGAGTACGCCGGAACCCGGGTGCACCGGGTCACCTCCGTCGCGATGCCGACGTACCGGGACTTCCCGATCGGGCTGGCCTCGCAGCACACGCTGCGCCGGATCTTCGCGGAGTTCGAGCCGGAAGTCGTACACCTCGCCTCGCCCGCGCTCCTCGGCCGCGCCGCCGGGGTGATTGCCCGGAGCCTGGGCATCCCGGTGGTCGCGGTCTACCAGACCGACCTGATTGGCTTCGCCGCGCGCTACAAGTTCCCCGGAGCGAGCGCGATGATGCGGCGCCTGACCACCAGCATCCACGGTCCGGCGGACCTGAACCTGGTGCCCTCCTCGGCCAGCCGGGACCAGCTCGAGGCGCTCGGCATGCCGAACCTGGCCCTCTGGCCTCGCGGCGTGGACGAGACCCAGTTCAACCCGGGACGCCGCACCGACCAGCTCCGCACCGAGATCGGCGCGGCCCCGGACGACGTCCTGGTCGGGTACGTCGGCCGGCTGGCCCCGGAGAAGGAGCTCGACCTGCTCCGCGCTGTGCAGCACCTGCCGCACCACAAGCTCGTCCTGGTCGGCGGCGGACCGGAGGAGAACCGGTTGCGCGGCCTGCTCCCGGACGCGCACTTCCTCGGCGTCCGGCACGGCACCGACCTGGGCCGGGTCGTCGCCTCCCTCGACGTCTTCGCGCACACCGGCAGCACCGAGACGTTCTGCCAGGCCGCCCAGGAGGCGCTGGCGTCGGGCGTGCCGGTGGTGGCTCCGGACGCCGGCGGGCCCCGCGACCTGGTCCGGCCGGGGGAGAACGGTTTCCTGTTCACCCCCGGTGACGGCAGCGACCTGTACGCGCACCTCGAGGCCCTGGTGAGCAGCCCGGGACTCCGCGCCCGGATGGGGCGGGCGGCGTACCTCGGGGTCCGCGACCGCACCTGGGCCTCGGTCAACGACGCCCTGGTCGATCACTACCAGTCCCTGGTCCGGCCCCAGCCGGTCCGCCTGGCGGGCTGATCACCAGGCGCTGGCCATCAGCTCGCCGAACAGCGCCTGCTCGTCGACGTCCAGACCACGCCGGACGAACCACGCGCAGACGCTGTGGCAGTCGCGGAGCAGGTACTCCGCCCCGAGAGGGTTGGCGACGATGTCGACCACCTGCGGGAGGTCGATGATCACCAGGCGCTCGCCTGCGGCGAGGATGTTGTACGGCGACAGGTCTCCGTGCGCGAGCCCGCGCACCGCCAACGCCGTCATCGCGTCCCGGAGCTGCTCGAACCAGTCGGCGAGCAGGTCCGGCTCCGGTCGGGTGGTCGCGAGCCGGGGCGCAGCCTCGGAGTCGACGGTGATCAGCTCCATCAGGATCTCGGTGCCGTCGATCTGGACCGGGTAGGGGACCGGGACGCCGGCGGAGTAGCAGCGCTGGAGCGACTCCCACTCGGCCCACGCCCACTGACCGGCGGCGGCCTGGCGGCCGAACGCGGTCTTCTTGGCGATGGCCCGGGCTTCGCGGGAGTCCTTGGTACGCCGACCCTCGGTGTAGCCGGCGTTGCGGTGGAAGGCGCGGTGCTCCGTGTCGCGGTAGCGCTTGGCAGCGAGGACCACGCCCTCGGTCCCCGGCACCGCGCGCTCGAGCAGGAAGACGTCGGCCTCCTTGCCGGTCTTGAGCACCCCGAGCTCGGTCTCGACGGCGGCCCGGTCGGTGACCAGCCAGTCCGGGACCGGCTGGGGTCCGCGCATCAGCGGCTCGAGGTCCCAGTAGCGGGTGAACCGCTGACCGTCCTCGGGTTCGTCGAGAGCGCGGTAGTCGAAGGTGAACGGGTCAGACGGACGGGTCTGTGCGTCGGAAGAAGTCATCGTGGGTTCTCCGGAGAGGGGTGGAAGGGGCGGCGGGCACGCCGACAACATCGATCTGCACGCCACGCCTCCTTCGCTCTCCGGAGCCCGCTGACCGGACCCGCTGGCCACCAGGGTCGCCGAACCCGACGACCCGGGGCAACTGGTTATCAGGTGTGCAGGATCGCCGCGAGCTCCTCGACACCGTCCACCAGTCGGGTGCCGGGTCGCGCCCACGAGGCGTTCGCGTCGACCGCGTAGACCGGTACGCCGACCGGCAGCACCCCGCTCGCCACCAGCTCGTCGGCCAGCGCTGCGGAACCGTCGCGGTCGAACCCGCACGGCGCGACCACGATCACCTCGGGCAACGCCGCGTGCACCTGGTCCCAGGTCACCCGGACCGACTTCTCGCCTGGGCAGCCGAGGACGGGCTCGCCGCCGGCGAGGGCGATCATCTCCGGGATCCAGTGACCGGGAGCGAACGGCGGATCGGTCCACTCCAGGAACGTCACCCGCGGCCGGGCGCGCCCGGCCACCCGCTCCTTGACCACCTCCAGCCGTGCCCGTTGCGAGGCCACCAGGGCCCGGGCCTCGTCCTCGTGGCTGGTCGCGGCGCCGAGTTGCTCGATCGAGGCGAACACCTCGGCCAGAGTGTGCGGGTCGATCGTCAGCACCTCCGCGGTGCAGCCCAGGTGCGCCAGGGCGTCGTCGACGACGCTGACGTCGACCGCGCAGACGGCGCAGAGGTCCTGGGTGACGACGAGATCGGCGTCCAGACCGGCCAGGGCGCCCTCGTCGAGGTGGTACAGGTCCTCGCCGCGCGCCATCGCGCCGACCACGAACGCGTCGATCTCGGCGGGGGTCAGACCCTCCGGCATCGCGGAGGTCGACACAATCGTGCGGCTGCGGGCCTCGGTGGGGAAGTCGCACTCGAAGGTGACCCCGACGACGTCCTCGCCGGCGCCGATCGCGAACAGGATCTCGGTGGTCGAGGGCAGCAGGCTGACGATACGCACGCCCCGACTCTAGGCTGGCGTCCATGAGTGCAATCACCGAGCAGTCCGTGCTGGCCGCCGTACCGAAGCAGCTACTGATCGGCGGAGGGTGGCGCGACGCGACCGGGGGTGGGACCTTCGAGGTCGAGGACCCGGCCACCGGGCTGACCCTCTGCTCGATCGCCGACGCGACCCCGGACGACGCCCGCGCCGCCCTCGATGCCGCCGTGTCCGCGCAGGCCGGGTGGGCCGCGACCCCGCCGAACGAGCGCTCCGAGATCCTGCACCGCGCCTTTCTGGCTCTCGGCGACCGGGCCGAGGAGTTGGCGCTGCTGATGACCCTGGAGATGGGCAAGGCGGTCGCCGAGTCGAAGGGGGAGTTGGCGTACGCGGCCGAGTTCTTCCGCTGGTTCTCCGGCGAGGCCCTGCGCCTCGACGGCTACTACAAGACCTCCGGCAACGGGCAGAGCCGGGTGTTGGTGATGCGTCAGCCGGTCGGCCCCTGCTACTTCATCACGCCGTGGAACTTCCCGAACGCGATGGGCACCCGGAAGATCGGTCCGGCGATCGCCGCGGGGTGCACCATGGTCGTCAAGCCCGCCCAGCAGACCCCGCTCTCGATGCTGGCCCTGGCCAAGGTGCTCGAGGAGTGCGGTCTGCCGCCGGGAGTCCTCAACGTGATCACGGGGACGCGGTCCGGTGAGATCTCTGGACCGATCATCAGCGACCCGCGGCTGCGGAAGCTGAGCTTCACCGGCTCGACCGAGGTCGGCAAGAAGCTGATCGCCCAGGCAGCCGACCAGGTCCTCAAGGTCTCCATGGAGCTCGGGGGCAACGCGCCGTTCCTGGTCTTCGCCGATGCCGACGTCGACGCCGCTGTCGACGGCGCGATGCTCGCCAAGATGCGGAACATGGGGGAGGCCTGCACCTCGGCCAACCGGTTCCACGTGCACGAGTCGGTGGCGGCCGAGTTCGCCGAGAAGCTGGCGGCCCGGATGGCGGCGCTCACCGTCGGCCGTGGCACCGAACCGGGTACCGACGTCGGCCCCCTCGTTGACGCCGCCCAGCAGGGGAAGGTGGCCGAGCTGGTCGAGGACGCGGTCGCCAAGGGCGCGACCTGCCTGACCGGTGGCACGGCCGGGGAGGGTGCGGGCTACTTCTTCGCGCCGACCGTCCTGACCGGCGTACCGGCCGACGCGCGGGTGCTGAACGAGGAGATCTTCGGACCGGTCGCTCCGATCGCGACCTTCACCACCGACGCCGAGGCAATCGAGGCCGCCAACCGGACCGAGTACGGCCTGGTCGCCTACGTGTTCACCCGTGACCTGACCCGCGCCTTCAAGGTCTGCGAGGCACTGGAGACCGGGATGATCGGCCTCAACCAGGGCATCGTCTCCAACGCCGGGGCGCCGTTCGGCGGCGTCAAGCAGTCCGGTTCGGGCCGCGAGGGCGGCAACGAGGGCATCGCGGAGTTCCTGGAGACCAAGTACGTCGCGATCAACGTCTAGGCAGCCTGCGGGCCTGGCAATGGCCCGTCCGTGTCTTGTGGCTCCTGCGGGCTCGTCCTAGCGTCGGCGGAGGGAGGACAAGGGAGGCTCAACCATGGAAACAACGCTGAACAAGCAAGCCGCGATCAACGGCTACCAGGCGTTCGGGGCGATGGACCCCGAGGCCGCGATGAAGGACATCTCCGACTCGATCGAGTGGTTGGTCGGCGGGGACAACGCGCTGACCGGGACCTACCGCGGCAAGGACGCGGTGGGCGGTTTCTGGATGAAGCTCGTCGAGAAGGGCTTCACGACCACGCCGACGAAGTTCATCGCCGAAGGGGACACCGTCGTGGTCCTCTGCGACGTCGAGCTCGCCGGGCAGACGAACAGGTCCGTGGACCTGCTGACCTACGACGCCGAGGGCAGGCTGATCCGCTTCGAGACCTTCGGTGGGGAGGGTGTGCTGGACCAGACGTTCCCGCGCTGACATCGCGGCTGCGAGGATGGTCCGGTGACCTCCTCCTCGCGTCGTGACGTCGTCATTCTGGGTTCCACCGGCTCGATCGGGACCCAGGCCCTGGACGTCGTACGGGCAAACCCCGAGCTCTTCCGCGTCGTCGGGTTGACGGCGGGCGGCTCCCAGCGCGACCTGTACGACGCCCAGGTGGCCGAGTTCGCGCCGACCTTCTCCGGTCTGGGGGAGGCCGCGTCGGTTGAGGCCGCCTCGATGACCGTCGACGTGGTCCTGAACGGCATCACCGGTGCGGTCGGGCTGAGGCCGACGCTGGCCGCGCTCCAGGCGGGCAATTTCCTCGCCCTGGCCAACAAGGAGTCGCTGATCATGGGCGGCACCGTGGTCACCTCGGCCGCCGCACCCGGCCAGATCGTCCCGGTCGACAGCGAGCACAGCGCGCTCGCCCAATGCCTGCGCGGGGGTGCCGCCAGCGAGGTCCGCAAACTGGTGCTGACCGCGAGCGGCGGGCCGTTCCGCGGTCGGACCCGCGCCGAGCTCGCCGACGTCACCCCGGCCCAGGCGCTGGCGCACCCGACCTGGGACATGGGACCGGTGGTGACGATCAACTCGGCGACCCTCGTGAACAAGGGTCTGGAGGTGATCGAGGCGCACCTGCTCTTCGACATTCCCTTCGCTGCGATCGAGGTGGTGGTGCACCCGACCTCGGTGGTGCACTCGATGGTCGAGTTCACCGACGGATCAACCCTGGCGCAGGCCTCGCCGCCGACGATGCTGATTCCGATCGCCCTGGGGATGGGCTGGCCCGACCGGGTGCCCGACGTGGCACCGGGCGTCGACTGGACGACCGCTCAGACCTGGGAGTTCTTCCCGCTCGACGACGAGGCGTTCCCCGCCGTACGGCTGGCCCGGGAGGCGGGGATGGCGGCCGGGACCGCACCCGCGGTCTACAACGCCGCCAACGAGGAGTGCGTTGCCGCGTTCCGTAGCGGGAGGCTGCCGTTCCTCGGCATCGTGGACACGATCGGCACCGTTCTCACCCGGCACGACGTAGGCTCAAGTCAGACGAATCTGACTCTCGACGACGTGCTCGCCGCCGATGCTTGGGCGCGTGCCGAAGTCGCCCTGATCCTGGAGAAGACCCACCGATGACCGCACTGCTCTACATCCTGGGGGTGCTGGGGATCGTGGTCGGCCTGGCCGTCTCGATCGCCCTGCACGAATGTGGCCACATGATCCCGGCGAAACGGTTCGGTGTCCGGGTGCCGCAGTTCTTCGTCGGTTTCGGAAAGACGCTCTGGTCGACCAAGCGCGGCGGCACCGAGTACGGCATCAAGGCCTTCCCGCTCGGCGGTTTCGTGAAGCTGATCGGGATGCTCCCGCCGCACCCGCCGCAGGAGCCGACCCGCGGCCCGCGGGCTTTCGCCGGGATGATCGCGGACGCCCGCCAGGCGGAGGCGGACCTGCTCGAACCGGGCGACGAGAACCGGATGTTCTACCAGCTGCCGTGGTGGAAGAAGGTCATCGTGATGGCCGGCGGTCCGACGGTGAACCTGGTGATCGCGTTCTTCCTCTTCGGTGCGGTCTTCTGGCTGCACGGCGTCCCCGAGACGACCACCAAGGTTGACACCGTGGCGGACTGCGTGATGGCTGTGCGCACCGACCAGGCGCCGCGTGCCTGCACCGACGCCGACCCGGTCGCCCCGAGCAAGCTCGCCGGCATCCAGGCGGGCGACCAGATCGTCGCCTTCGGCAGCACCGAGGTCACCTCCTACACCCAGCTCCAGAGGCTGATCCGGGCCAACGGCGCCAACGAGGTCTCCATCACCGTGCTGCGGGACGGTGCCGAGACGGTGCTCCGGGCCACTACCGCGGTCAACGAGCTCCCGGACCTCGACGCCGGCACCACCTCGGTCGACGTGGGCTACCTGGGGATCACGCCGACCCGGGAACTGGTCGCGAAGGGACCGGTCTACACCCTCGGTCAGATGGGGGACTACACCGTCGAGACGGTGAAGGCGCTGGGTCGACTTCCCGAGAAGCTCTGGGGCGTCGCGAAGACGGTGGTCGGCATCGAGGAGCGCGACCCGAACAGTCCGATGAGCGTCGTCGGGGTCAGCAGGGTCGCCGGTGAGGTCACCTCGGACCAGGAGATCAACTTCGGCGACCGGGCCGCGTTCGTGGTCACCCTTCTCGCCGGGGTGAACCTCTTTGTCGGCATGTTCAACTTCGTTCCGCTTCTCCCGCTGGACGGCGGCCACATCGCCGGCGCCCTCTACGAAGCCGTACGACGTGGCTGGGCGCGGATCTTCGGGCGCCCGGACCCGGGCCACTTCGACGTCGCCCGGCTGCTCCCGGTCGCGTACGTGATGGCCGGGGTGCTGCTCGTGATGACCGTGCTGCTGGTCTACGCGGACATCGTCGCCCCGGTGGCCTGAGCCGGCCGCACCACCCACCGATACCCTTGGCCCCATGACCTCGATCTCGCTCGGCATGCCCGAAGCCCCGCCACCGGTCCTGGCGCCTCGGCGTACGACCCGTCAGATCAAGGTCGGCAAGGTCGGGGTCGGTAGCGAGTCCCCGGTCTCGGTCCAGTCGATGACCACCACCCTGACCTCGGACGTCAACGCCACCCTCCAGCAGATCGCCGAGCTCACGGCCGCCGGTTGTGACATCGTCCGGGTCGCCTGCCCCTCGCAGGACGATGCCGAGGCGCTTCAGGAGATCGCCCAGCACTCGCAGATCCCGGTGATCGCCGACATCCACTTCCAGCCGAAGTACGTCTTCGCCGCGATCGACGCGGGCTGCGCAGCGGTCCGGGTCAACCCGGGCAACATCAAGAAGTTCGACGACCAGATCAAGGAGATCGCCGCGGCCGCCGCAGACCGCGGGACCTCTATCCGGATCGGCGTCAACGCAGGTTCCTTGGACCCGCGGCTGCTCGCGAAGTACGGCAAGGCCACTCCCGAGGCGCTGGTCGAGTCCGCGAAGTGGGAGGCCTCGCTCTTCGAGGAGCACGGCTTTCGGGACTTCAAGATCTCGGTCAAGCACAACGACCCGGTCGTGATGGTCCGTGCTTACGAGATGCTCGCCGAGGCGGGGGACTGGCCGCTGCACCTCGGTGTCACCGAGGCCGGTCCGGCGTTCCAGGGCACCATCAAGTCGGCTACCGCGTTCGGCGCTCTGCTCTCGCAGGGCATCGGCGACACCATCAGGGTCTCCCTCTCGGCACCGCCTGTTGAGGAGGTCAAGGTCGGCATCCAGATCCTCCAGTCGCTGAACCTCCGTCCGCGGAAGCTGGAGATCGTCTCCTGCCCGTCCTGCGGCCGCGCCCAGGTCGACGTCTACTCGCTCGCTGAGAAGGTGACCGCCGGCCTCGAGGGCATGGAGGTCCCGCTCCGGGTCGCCGTGATGGGCTGCGTCGTGAACGGCCCCGGCGAGGCTCGCGAGGCCGACCTAGGGGTGGCCTCCGGCAACGGCAAAGGCCAGATCTTCGTCCGCGGTGAGGTCATCAAGACCGTGCCGGAGTCGATGATCGTCGAGACCCTTATCGAGGAGGCGATGCGCCTCGCCGAGGAGATGGAGCCCGTCGAGGGCGCCTCCGCCGAGGTCACCGTCTCCTAGGGGGTCGGGCTGGTCCCGCCGCTGGTCCCGCCGCCCTCCTGGGCGGTGATGGCGGCCAGGATCACCTGCAAGCCGGCCTGGCAGGCCAGCCAGCTGGGGCTGACCTCGGCCAGTGCGGCCAGGTCCCTGACGGCGGACTTCACGGCGTCGGCGTCGGTCAGTTCGACCGTCGCGAGCCGGGTCCACGCGGGCTGCAGCTCGGCGTTCGCTGCGGCGGCGTACTGGCTGAGGTCGGCGGCGGCCACGCGGACCGCCTTCTTGGTCGGCGGGGTGACCGACTTCCCGGTCGAGTCCTGGTACGGCGAGGGGAGGGCGTCGTTGAGGTACAGGTCGACACCGGCAGCCACCTGGGCCAGCTGGTACTCCATGTCGTAGGGCTGCACGGTCACCATGAACTCGCGCAGCAGCGTGATCGCCCTGACCTGCGCCTCGATGTTGACCTGGCAGTTCTCCGCGCTCTCGGTGTTCTCGTAGAGCACGACCGTCGCGGTGACGCTGTTCCAGCGCGAGGCGAGCGCGGAGGGGTTCGGGTCCTCGTCGAGCCCGATCACGCTCTCGCCGACCTCGTGCCACTGGTCGCGGCACTCCTGGAGCGTCTGCGGCACCGCGACCGGCGTCACCGGCTCCTCGGCGCCGCACGCGGTCAGGACAGGCCCGAGGGTGAGCGCGAGAACAGCCACGACCCCCGTGGCGCGACGAACCATGAGGTCACCGTAGCGGCCCTGCCGTTAATCCGGAGGACAACGGTCAGCGGGTGGGGGCGACACCCGCCGCGCCCGTGACTACGCTCGGCACGTGCTCGCTTCCCAGGGACCGGACGCGGAGCGGTCGGTCGGCCGTTCGGCGGCGGTGCGCGTCCTCGGTCCGGCGGACCTCCCGGCAGCCCTCGAGGTCATCGAGCAGGACCCGGTCATCAACGTCTTCGCCGACTACCGCAGCCGGATCACCCAGCTCGACCAGCGCTGGCTCGGCGGGCAGGTTTGGGGGTATGTCGAGGACGGCGACCTGGTCTCGCTGTGCCACGTCGGCGCCAACCTGGTCCCGGTCCAGGCGACTCACGCGGCGTGCGCGGCGTTCGCGGACCGCGCCCTGCGGCAGCGGCG
The DNA here is from genome assembly GCA_046598425.1 of Marmoricola sp. Taxonomy (GTDB): domain Bacteria; phylum Actinomycetota; class Actinomycetes; order Propionibacteriales; family Nocardioidaceae; genus Marmoricola. The sequence continues at coordinate 20,522 of JBKJIN010000023.1, forward strand.
GCAGAGCTCCACGATCGTCGGCCCACGCGACGCCGTCAGCTGGCTCTGGTCCGATCTGGAGGAGCACTGGGGTCCGGCCCGCGACGAGCGCTGGGACCAGCCGCACCTCTCCATCTCGAAGCGGCCGGCCGTCGCCGCCGACCCCGCCGTCCGTCGTACGACGACCGAGGAGATCGAGGACCTCTACCCAGCCTGCGTGGCGATGTACTCAGAGGAGGTCGGGGTCTCGCCCGAGGCCGACGGCGGCCGGAACATGTACCGGGCCCGGGTGGCGCAGCTGGTCAATCGCGGCTGGTCGTTCTCCCGGATCGAGAACGGCAAGGTGCTCTTCAAGGCCGAGATCGCTTGCGCCTCGCCGCTCGCGGCCCAGGTTCAGGGTGTGTACGTCGACCCCGAACACAGGGGGGAGGGCTTGTGCACAGCCGGGATGGCGGCGGTGGTCGCGTTCGCCCGGCGCGAGATCGCGCCGACCGTGGCGCTCTACGTCAACGCGCACAACCTTGCAGCGCGGCGTGCCTACGAGAAGGTCGGCTTCACCCAGACCGCCACCTTCTCCACCCTGATGTTCTGAGCGGTCTCACAGGCGCTGGCTAGGGTGGTGCCATGACAGCACCACTGCGCCGTGACGCCAAGCTCCTCGCCGGGGGATTCCTCGCCTCCGGCACCGTGCACCTGGTGCGTCCGGACGTCTGGGAACCGCTGATGCCGGACTGGGTGCCGGCCCACCGGCAGGTCATCATCTGGTCCGGGGTCGCCGAGATCGCGTGTGCCGCTGGGCTGCTGCTCCCGCCAACCCGCAAGATCGCCGGCCTGGCCAGTGCCGCGCTGCTCGCCGGGGTCTACGTCGGCAACGTCAAGATGGCGCTCGACGCCTCGAAAGGCTCGAACGTCCCGCTGAAGGTCGCGGCGTACGGCCGGCTGCCGCTGCAGATCCCGATGATCCGGGCGGCGCTGCGCGCCGGTCGCGCCTGACTCAGAGAACCGCTTCGCGGCCGACTCACCCCCGCAGATAGCCTGCTCCCCATGATCCTGCGGATGTCGACCCTGTTCGTCCGGACCCTGCGCGACGACCCGGCGGACGCCGAGGTCCCGAGCCACCGGCTCCTGGTGCGCGCGGGCTACATCCGCCGCGCCGCTCCCGGTATCTACACCTGGCTGCCGCTGGGCCTGCGGGTGCTGCGCAACGTCGAGAACATCATCCGCGAGGAGATGAACGCGATGGGCGCCCAGGAGCTCCAGTTCCCGGCGCTGCTGCCCCGGGAGCCCTACGAGGCCACCGGTCGCTGGACCGACTACGGCGACGGCATCTTCCGGCTCAAGGACCGCAAGGATGGCGACTATCTCCTCGGTCCCACGCACGAGGAGATGTTCACCCTTGTGGTGAAGGACCTGTACTCCTCCTACAAGGACCTGCCGGTCTGGCTCTACCAGATCCAGACGAAGTACCGGGACGAGGCGCGTCCGCGCGCCGGCATCCTGCGCGGTCGCGAGTTCGTGATGAAGGACTCCTACTCCTTCGACACCACTGACGAAGGCCTGGACGCCTCGTACGCCGCGCACCGGGCGGCGTACGTGAAGACCTTCGACCGGCTCGGGTTCGACTACGTGATCGTGAAGGCGACTGCTGGCGCGATGGGCGGGTCGAAGTCCGAGGAGTTCCTTGCGAACGCCGAGGTCGGTGAGGACACCTACGTCCGCTGCACGGCCTGCGACTACGCGGCGAACGTCGAGGCCGTCAAGGTCCCCGCGCCCGCGCCCGTCCCGTACGACGACGCCCCGGACGCGCACGCCGAGGCGACCCCGGACACCCCGACGATCGACACCCTGGTCGCGCACCTCAACGAGGCGTTCCCGCGCGCCGACCGCTCCTGGGCGGCGGGGGACACCCTCAAGAACGTCCTGGTCGTGCTCAAGCACCCGGACGGCACCCGGGAGCCGCTGGCGATCGGCCTGCCGGGCGACCGCGAGGTCGACCAGAAACGCCTGGAGGGCCAGCTCGAGCCGATCGAGGTCGAGCCGATGGACGACGCCGAACTGCAGAAGCACCCGGCACTGGTGAAGGGCTACATCGGTCCCGGGGCGCTGGGGGAGGAGTCCCCCTCGGGCGTCCGTTACCTCCTCGACCCGCGGGTCTCGGTGGGCACCCGCTGGGTCACCGGTGCGGATGTCGCCGGCAGCCACGTGATCGATCTGGTCGCCGGTCGCGACTTCAGCGCCGACGGCTCCATCGAGGCCGCCGAGGTGCGGGACGGCGACGCCTGCCCGCAGTGCTCGGTCACCGGCGCCGACGGGACCCTGGAGTCCGCGCGTGGCATCGAGATGGGGCACATCTTCCAACTCGGCCAGAAATACGCCGAGGCACTGGGCCTCAAGGTCCTCGACGAGAACGGCAAGTTGGTCACGGTCACGATGGGCTCCTACGGCATCGGCGTCTCGCGCGCGGTCGCGGCGATCGCCGAGGGCAACAACGACGAGCTCGGCCTGGTCTGGCCCCGCGAGATCGCCCCTGCTGACGTGCACATCGTCGCGGCTGGCAAGGACGCTGAGATCTTCACCGCCGCTGCGGAATTGACCGACTCCCTGGCCGCGGCCGGGCTGGACGTCCTGTACGACGACCGCGCCGGGAAGGTCAGCCCCGGCGTGAAGTTCAAGGACGCCGAGCTGATCGGCGTACCGACGATCGTCACCGTCGGCCGGGGTCTGGCGGACGGAACCGTCGAGGTCAAGGACCGTCGTACCGGTGAGCGCACCGAGGTCGCCGTCGGCGACGCGGCGTCGTACCTGATCGGGCTAGTCCGGGGCTGAGCCGTTCCGCAGACCGGCCCTGGAGGGTTACGCTGCAAACCTGACAACCGGGAGGAACTGCCATGAACCGGAAATTGCTGCGTGCTTCGGCCACGATCGGTGCGCTGGCCTGCTCGATGATGCTGACCGGGTCGGCGGTCCCGGCCTTCTCCGGCGGAGCGCTCGCGAGCGACGCCGCTGTCGTTGACTGCGCCGAGCCGGCGGGTGCGGCGCGTGGGGGGACCGGTGCGCGTCCCGACGACCACCGCGAGATCACTGCCGCGGAGCAGAAGGCGATCCGGGAGCGGACCGCGAAGATCCTCGCCGCCAAGGGCAAGCCCGGCGGTGGTGGCGGAGGCGGCGGCGGGACCGGCCCCGGCGGCGTAAAGAGTGACATCCCGGTCTACTTCCACGTGATGATCTCGACCAGCGGCGCCGGCAACGTCACCGACCAGCAGATCGACGCCCAGATGACGGTGCTCAACCAGACCTACTCCGGCAACGACGTCAACGGTACGGCCGGCGACACCGGCATCCGGTTCACCTGGGCGGGGACCGAGCGGATCGCGAACAACACCTGGCACGCCGATCGGAAGAGCACGACGTACCGGTCCCAGACGCGGCAGGGCGGGCGCAACGCCCTCAACATCTGGGTCGTCGACTTCAGGTACCTCGGGATCGCCACGTTCCCGTGGGACTACGCCGCGAACCCGTCGATCGACGGCATCCGGGTGGACTACAGCTCCTTCCCCGGCGGTTCCGCGACCAACTACGACCTGGGCGAGACGGCCACCCACGAGGCCGGCCACTGGCTCGGGCTCTTCCACACCTTCCAGGGCGGGTGCACTGGTGCCGGCGACGAGGTCGGAGACACGGCTGCCCAGGCCTCGCCGTCCTCGGGCTGCCCGACCGGTCGCGACTCCTGCACTGCCTCCGGGGTCGACCCGATTCACAACTACATGGACTACAGCTACGACAGTTGCTACTTCGAGTTCAGCGCGGGCCAGTCCGTCCGGATGGACCAGATGTGGACGGCGTACCGGTCCTGACCGGTCGCTGACGAGGCAGGTGCCCGGGGAGCCGTCGCCCGATAGGTTCGCGCGATGGATACTCCGGGCATCGACGCCGTCATCTTCGACTGGGGCGGCACCCTGACCGCCTGGCACGACATCGACTTCCACGCGGAGTCGCTGGCGCTGGCCCAGGCCGTGATCAGCACGCCGTCGACCGAGGACGACCACCACGCGCACGCGGTGCGGCTCCACCAGGCGGGCGGCACCGTCTGGGGGTGGAGCCGTGACCACCAGCGCAGTGCCACGGTGGAGGTCCTCTTCGACGAAGCTGGTCTCGACCACGATCCCGACCTGCTTGTTGCCTACTACGAGTTTTGGGAGCCGCACACCCTGACCGACCCGCAGGTCGGCCCGCTGTGGGAGGAGTTGAAGGCCCAGGGGATCAAGGTCGGGGTGCTGTCGAACACGATCTGGCCCCGCGCCTGGCACCAGGAGTTCTTCCGGCGCGACGGCGTGCTCGACCTGCTCGACGGTGAGGTGTACACGAGCGAGATCCCGTGGACGAAGCCCTCGCCGCACGCGTTCGGTGCGGCGATGTCGGCGGTGGGAGCGACTGACCCGACGAGGTGCGTCTACGTCGGCGACCGCCCCTTCGACGACGTCTGGGGAGCCCAAAATGCCGGCCTCAAGGCGATCCACGTCCCGCATAGCGTGATCCCCGAGGAGCAGGTCGGCCACACCGAAGGCGTCCCGGACGCGGTCGCGCACGAGCTGTCCGAGATCGCGGGAATTGTTGCGAGGTTCTGCAGTGCATGAACCGGAGGCAGGCTGACTGTTCCGCGAGACGCCACCGGGTCGGGAGGATCAGGACGCGGAGCCGGGGAACATCTCGGGGGTTCCTCGAAACTTCACCTGACGGACGGCAGCGGAATTGAGGGCGACAAGGGCCCAGCGGCGCTCAGCGCCGGTGGTGCTCTCGATGAGTTGGCCGAAGGTCTTGACGATGCGGCGCTCCACCTGGAGCGCCGCATCGTTCAACAGTGCGGAGGTGCGCAGGCCCGCGGGCGTGGCGTACGCGACCTCGGCGGCGACCGGATCGGCACCGTTCTTCGCGATCAGGACGCTCAGTTGGTCGCGGCTGCGCCGGTGGTCCCGGTAGGAGTCGGCGAGCGCGGCGTACAGGGTCGGCTGTCGTGACTCCGAAGCCTGGGCGCCGAGAACTCCGACGACGTAGACAGCAGCGTGCTCGGCGGCGAGCGCTGCCTGCAGCGCTTCGATCGGGTTCATTGGCCGAGCACCGCCAACTGCTGGGAGAGCGCCGCCGACATGGTTCCTAGGAGTCGCGCGAAGGGCCCGCTCTCGGCGCGCAGGGCGAGGCCGACGAGCTTGGCCTGGAGAGCGGTCTCGGAACGGCGGACGGCGACCAGGGCGGCGCTCCGGGTCAGCGGTACGACGTACGGGGCCGGATCGGCGGTGACGTCGACCCGGTCCGGGACCGCTGCCGACAACGCCGCGACGTGAGCCCGATGGGTCGCCGTCAGCCCGGTAAGCCGTGCGCTCAGCGCCGGGTGCGTCCCAGCCGTGGCCTCGACGGCGGCGCCGGCTGCCAGTAGCAGTGTGACTGCCTCTACCGCGACGGCGACGTCCGGTGAGAGGTCGCGGACGGCTTCGGCCGCCGGTGTCTTGTCGGTGCTGAACGGGTTGTTCAACGAGCATCCGGTGAGCGCTGCGCCCACAGCGCCGGCCAGCAGCAGGGTACGGCGCTCGACCGCCCGTCCTGGTGTCCCGTGCGCCTCGTCTGTCGGCCTCATTACGGCGCATCGTAACCATCCGGGGTGCGGGGCCTCGCCGCGGCAGAAGTTCATCACCCATGCCCTAGGCTTGGCGGACCACAACAACACAGCAGGAGGTCCACGCCGATGAGCACCGCGGGTACGCCGGATGTCACGGACCGACTGGCAGGTGTGCTGGCCGCACCGGTGGAGGCGCTCGGCCTCGACCTGGAGGCCGTGGACCTCTCCAAGGCGGGCAAGCGTTCGGTCCTGCGCATCGCTGTCGACAAGGACGGCGGTGTCGACATGGACGACATCGCCGCGGCGACCAAGGCCGTCTCCGCAGTCCTCGACGACTCCGACCTGATGGGCCAGAACGCATTCACCCTCGAGGTGACCTCGCCGGGCGTCGACCGTCCGCTGACGCTGCCGCGGCACTGGCGGCGCAACATCACCCGGCTGGTGAAGATCGACCGGCGCGAGGGCGATCCGCTCCTCGGCCGGATCGTCGCGGCCGACGAGACCGGCGCGACCGTCGACGTCGACGGCGACGAGCAGACGATTGCCTACGACGCCGTCGCCAAGGCCAAGATCCAGATCGAATTTAAGCGGGAAGGCTGAGACGTGGACATCGACATGAGCATCTTGCGCATGCTCGAGCGGGAGAAGGAGATCTCCTTCGAAGTACTGGTGGAGGCGATCGAGCAGGCTCTCCTGACGGCGTACCACAAGACGCCGGGGGCGCTGGAGAAGGCGCGGGTCCAGCTCGACCGCAAGAGCGGCCACGTGGTCGTCCTGGCGCAGGAGACCGACGAGGACGGCAAGCCGGAGGGCGAGGAGTTCGACGACACCCCGGCTGACTTCGGACGGATCGCGGCCACGACCGCGAAGCAGATCATGCTTCAGCGCCTCCGCGACGCCGAGGACGAGATCCGGTTCGGCGAGTTCTCCGGCAAGGAGGGCGACATCGTCTCCGGGCTGATCCAGCAGGGTCGCGACCCCAACGACGTGATGGTCGACCTCGGCAAGCTCGAGGCGCTGCTGCCGTCGGGGGAGCAGGTGCCCGGTGAGGACTACTCGCACGGCGCCCGCCTCAAGGCGCTGGTGGTCAGCGTCCGCAAGGGCATGCGCGGCCCGCAGGTGATGCTCTCGCGCACCCACCCGAACCTGGTCCGCAAGCTCTTCGCGCTCGAGGTCCCGGAGATCGCCGACGGTACCGTGGAGATCGTCGCGATCGCCCGCGAGGCCGGCCACCGGACCAAGATCGCGGTGAAGACCGATGTCCCCGGGGTCAATGCGAAGGGGTCCTGCATCGGACCGATGGGTCAGCGGGTGCGCAGCGTGATGGCCGAGCTGCACGGCGAGAAGATCGACATCGTCGACTGGTCCGACGATCCCGCGCAGATGGTCGCGAACGCGCTCAGCCCTGCCCGGGTCAGCAGCGTCACCGTGGTCGACGAGGCCACCCGGTCCGCCCGGGTGGTCGTCCCGGACTTCCAGCTGTCGCTGGCGATCGGCAAGGAAGGGCAGAACGCCCGCCTCGCTGCCCGGCTCACCGGCTGGCGGATCGACATCCGCTCCGACGAAGCGCCCGCGGAGTAGCGGGGACCTCGACGCGGCGCCGGGGTGGGCTGGTTCGGAGATGGGGCTCGGACGGGCTAGACTCCTCGCTGGTGACCACCCACGACCCCGAAAGCCCGACCGGCCCCGTCCGGACGTGCGTCGGATGTCGCAGGAAGGCCGCCAAGCGTGAGTTGCTGCGAGTCGTCGCAGGTGACGGGACGGTCGTCCCGGATCCGGGCGGTTCGGCGGCGGGCCGTGGTGCGCACCTGCACCCGACCGTCGCATGCTTTGAGCTCGCGGTCAGGAAGCGCGTCTTCTCCAGGGCCCTCCGGTACGCCGGAGGATCGGGAGGTGCACTCGACCTGACGCAGTTGGAGCAGTACCTGACGCGACCTGTCCTAGATCTACCGAGATGAAACTGGAGCATCAGCTCATGAGCCTGCGATGAGATCTTCGCGATGAGCATGCACATCAACTAAAGGTCCGCAGACCCCGGTTTCAACCGTGGCTCGGACCAGGAGGAACAAGAGTGTCCAAGGTCCGAGTCCACGAACTCGCAAAGGAATACGGCGTCACCAGCAAGGATGTGCTGGGGATGCTCGGCGA
>JBKJIN010000021.1:0-113671 GCA_046598425.1 Marmoricola sp.
TCGTGATCATGGTGTTCCCGATCCTCGCGGGGGCGCTGCTCTCGCTGGAGGCCGGCCGCATCCTCGGTGCCCACGTCTTCGACCCGGCACACGGCGGACCGATCCTGTGGCAGCACCTGTTCTGGTTCTTCGGCCACCCCGAGGTCTACATCATCGCGCTGCCGTTCTTCGGCATCATCACCGAGATCCTTCCGGTCTTCAGCCGCAAGCCCGTCTTCGGCTATGTCGGCCTGGTTGCGGCGACGCTCGGCATCGCGGTGCTCTCGGTTGCGGTCTGGGCGCACCACATGTTCGTCACCGGTGCGGTCGACCTGGCGTTCTTCTCCGGCATGACCTTCCTGATCGCGGTGCCGACGGGGGTCAAGTTCTTCAACTGGATCGGCACTATGTGGGGCGGGTCGATCACCTTCGACACGCCCATGCTCTGGGCGGTCGGCTTCTTGACCACCTTCCTCTTCGGTGGTCTGACCGGTGTCATCCTCGCCTCCCCGCCGCTCGACTTCGCGGTCTCCGACTCGTATTTCGTGGTGGCGCACTTCCACTACGTCGTCTTCGGCACGGTGGTCTTCGCGATGTTCGCCGGCTTCTACTTCTGGTGGCCGAAGATGACCGGCAAGATGCTCGACGAGCGCCTGGGCAAGATCCACTTCTGGCTCCTGTTCGTCGGCTTCCACACCACCTTCCTGGTGCAGCACTGGCTCGGTGTCGAGGGCTTCCCTCGTCGGTATGCCGACTATGGCAAGGACGACGGCTTCACCACCCTGAACCAGATCTCCACCATCGGCGCCTTCCTGCTGGCCTCCTCGACGTTGCCGTTCCTCTGGAACGTCTACAAGTCGCGTCGCGGCTCGAAGGTCACCGTTGACGACCCGTGGGGCTGGGGCCGCTCGCTCGAGTGGGCGACCAGCTGCCCGCCGCCGCGCCACAACTTCGTCTCGATCCCGCGGATCCGTTCGGAGTCACCGGCCTTCGACCTCCACCACCCGGAGATCGCCGCGCTGGAGTACGAGGACAACGAGCTGGAAGGAAGGAACGCCTGATGAAGGCCGAGACCTGGATCTTCGTGATGTGCACGTTCTTCTTCGTCCTGGTGGCTCCGGCCTACTGGTTCGTGGCCGAGGACCCGACCGGCACCTCGGCGCTAGTGATGACCGCCCTGCTGACTCTTCTGGTGAGCTTCTACCTAGGGTTCCACGCCCGGAAGATGGAGCCGCGCCCGGAGGACCGGAAGGACGGCGAGATCGCCGACGGCGCCGGCGAGCTGGGCTTCTTCCCGCCGTACAGCTGGTGGCCGCTCTGGTGCGGACTGACACTGGCGACGATGGTCCTCGGTGTGGTCATCGGGTGGTGGCTGTTCATCATCGGCACGGCGCTCGGCACGGTGGCCCTGACCGGGCTGATCTTCGAGTACTACCGCGGCGAGCACGCGCACTGACTGCGGCGATCACCCGCACGGAGTCTCCGGGCCCGGCGTGATTCGCCCCACGTGCTGAACGGGGTAACCGGCGTGCGCGCCTTGTTACGCTTGGCCTGTCCACCGGCTGAGTAGTTCCAGGAGAACCATGCATTCGCGACGTACGTGGGCCGCTGTAGCAGTGGTCCTGATGATGGCGACTGCCTCCGCCTGCTCGAAAGACCCGGACACGAGGTCGACCGCGAGCGAGGGGACGCGTGCGCCCAGCGTGTCGGCGTCGCCGGAGTCGGACGCCTCGATCACCTCCAGCATTCCCGCCGGCACCAAGAACGTGAAGGTCAACCGCTCGGTCCGGCTCAACGTCGACGATGGCGCTTTCAGCTCCGTGACCGTCAGCAGCACGTCCGGTCCGGTCGAGGGGGCCCTGTCTTCGGACAAGGCCAGCTGGCAGAGCACCAGCCGTCTGCAGCCCGGCGCGACGTACCGGGTCCGCGGCGTGGCGGTCGACGAAGCGGGCCGGGAGCGGCTGTACGACGCCAAGTTCCGGACCGAGGCGCTGCCGATCGACAAGCAGACCTACCCGAGCTTCTTCCCGCAGCCGGGGTCGACGGTCGGCGTCGGCCTTCCGGTGATCGTCCGGTTCGATGTGCCGGTCACCGACCGGGATTCGATCCAGAAGCACCTGAAGGTCACCAGCAAGCCGGCTCAGGCGGGCGGCTTCCACTGGGTCTCCAGCAGGGAGATCCACTGGCGGCCGAAGGTCTACTGGAAGCCCGGCACCAAGGTCACCGTGGTCGCCGACATCGATAGCGTCCCGGCCGGTAACGGCGTCTTCGGACAGGTCAGCCGGACCAACAACTTCACCATCGGTCGGTCGATGATCAGCCGGGTCGACATGAACACCTACACGATGAAGGTCTACCGCGACGGCAAGCTGATCAGGACGCTGCCGATCACGACGGGGGAGCAGCCCAAGTTCACCACCCGGTCGGGCACGAAGGTGATCATCGAGAAGTTCCGCAAGAAGCGGATGAACTCTGAGACCGTCGGCATTCCTGTCGACAGCGCCGACGGCTACGACTTGGACGACGTCGAGTACGCGATGCGACTGACCTACTCGGGCGAGTTCGTGCACGCCGCGCCGTGGTCGGTCGGCTCGCAGGGACGCGCCAACGTCAGCCACGGCTGCACCGGCATGAGCACCGAGAACGCTGGCTGGCTCTACTCTCAGACGATCGTCGGCGACGTCATCGAGTACACGGGTACGACGAAGATGATGACGCTCGAGAACGGCTTCGGCGACTGGAACGTGCCGTTCGCGGAGTACGGCCAGTCCCCGTCGCTCTGACACGAAGATTCACTCCAGGTGGGTAGGTCTTCGTGCCAGAGGTCTGATTCAGGATGCGTGGTCGAGGGTGACGCGGTAGCCCATGGCTTCAAGTTGCCCGACCGCGCGTTTCTTGGCGCGGTCGGGGTGGAGTCGAGCGAAGAAGTCGCCGCCGGGATCCTCGTAGAGAGTGCCGGTGGTGCCCATGTGCCAGATCGCGATCAGCATCGCGTGTTGGACGGCGACGTTGGCCTTCATCGGACCGCGGCGTGTGGCGATGCGCCGGTACTTCGCGTTCAAATAGGTCCCCGGATGTTGGCCGCAGACCATTGCCGCGGCACCGAGCGCGCCTTGGAGGTAGGGGTTCCCGGGGCGGGTGCTGCTGGACTTCACCTTCCCCGCGGACTCGTTGTTGCCCGGGGTCGTCCCGGCCCAGGACGCGAGGTGCTTGGCGGTGGGGAACCTCGTCATGTCCGCGCCGGTCTCGGCCACGATCACGTCCGCGGTCAAGACGCTGATCCCCGGGATGGTGCAGATCAGGTCGTGGAACCCCTGAAAGGGCTCCATCATCACCTCGACCCGCGCGGTGAGTTGGTTGATCGCCTCGGTGTGCCGGTCGATCAGATCGAGATGGACACGGGTCAGGAAACCGTGGTGCTCGTTGAACCGCCCGTTCAACGCTTCGGTCAGCTCCGGGATCTTGGACCGCAACCTGCGTTTGGCCAGGTCCGCCAGCCCGGCCGGGTCGTGATCGCCGGCGATCAGCGCCTCGAGCATCGCCCGCCCCGAGACGCCCATGATGTCCGAGGCGACGCTGGAGAGTTTGATCCCGGCGTCTTCGAGGAGCTTCTCCAGCCGCTGCACCTCCCGACCGCGTTCGCGGGTGATCGCAGTCCGGGCCCGGGTGAGGTCTCGCAACTGGCGGATCGGTTCGGGCGGAACGAACGAGCCACGAACCAGACCGTGGGCGCCGAGCTGGGCCAACCAGGTCGCATCCGCAACATCGGTCTTGCGACCAGGCAACGTCTTGACGTGGCGGGCGTTGACCAGCATCACCTCCACCCCGGGCAGGTCCTCGAGGAGGTAGTAGAACGGTTTCCAGTAGTCCCCAGTCGCCTCCATCACCACACACGTGACCTGCTGCTCGGCGAGGTGCTCACGCAACGCGAAGATCTGGCTGGTCATCGAGGACCACGTCGTGACCGTCTCGACGGTCTTTCGGCGCCCCGCGCCGGCATGTCGGACGCAGACCTTCGCGTCCTTCTTCGACACGTCCATCCCCGCACAGCGGGTATGCACCACTTCCATCAGATCTACCTCCTCAGCATCAGACACCGGGTGTCCGTCGCGGGGAGGGCAGGGAGAAATCGGAAGTCTGACACTCGGGTTCGATGGCACCAATCCACGGTTCCCGTGGAAGCCCTCCACCACCATGCTGACCTACAGGCTCACAGGCACCACAGAGCATTCGGGGTCGACCACGACGAACCCCACCAGCATCAACCCGAGCCACTGCGGGCCGCAACCAACAAGCGGCACCGAATCTTCGCGCACCCCGGTGCGCCAAGGAACGAAGGCGCCGCGTTGCTGACCTCTGGATTCGACAGGCTCGACCACCGCTGGTCGAGCCTGTCGAAACCCCCCGAGTGCTCTCAGGCGTTGCTGCCGTGCAGGTTCTTGGCCGTGGCCGAGGCCTTGACCTCGGTCGGGTCGGGGTAGGTGCCGAAGAGCCGGTCCGCAGTCGCGGTACTGGTGACGGTGAACCAGAAGTGCTCGTTCTTGTAGTGGTGGAGTCGGTGGTTGCGCCAGACCGCCTTGTACGCCGCAGTCCTGGGCTTGTAGTCACTGTGGATCAGGTAGTGCATCCATTCGTAGATCAGGCCCGTGAGCGCGGTGGCCGCCAGGAACGTGAGCCCCTGGCCGAGGCGGGGGAACGCGTAGACCGCGATCGCGAACTCGCCGACGATGACGGCGATCAGCGATCGCCACGGGATGAAAACCAACGGGATGTCGCGCGGGTCGGCGTGGTGTCGTCGGTGGTCGCGGGCGAGCTCGCTGTCGAGCCGAATCCCGGCGATCTTGCGGGGCCGGAAGTGCAGGATGAAGACGTGGATGACCCACTCCATGACCGGGAAGAGCGCGACCAGGATGACCGGTGCCCAGAGGTCGCTCAGGCGCCAGTCGCCCTCGACGGCCCGCCAGACCACCGCGGTCACCAGGGTGGCGGCGATCATCCAGGGGCTGGGGTGGCGGCGGAACTCGGCGAAGGTGCTAACGAGGCCCACCGTCGTACGCCGGGAGCCGGTGATTCGGGACTCTTCAGCGGCCAGGCGGTCCTGGGCGAGTGCCTCGATCTCGGGGGTGGGTCTGCTCATCGGGTTTCTCCTTCGACGTCGTCCTCGCTGAGTTCGTCCTCAAACTGGTCGAGGAAGCTGACGATCGCCTCGGTGGCTGGGCGGAGCAGGGATTCGGCTGCTGCCTCCGCGCCCTCGCCGTCGCCGGCGAGCAGGGAGGTGCTGACGGCCCGGTAGCCGGCGATGTTGGTGACCTCGAAGTCGAGCAGCGGGGCCAGGGCCTCCATTGCGGGCTCGTAGGCTTGGCGGAGGTTGTTGAACATCAGCCGGAAGACGATCGAGTCGGACAGGTCGACCACCGCGTCCCAGAAGGCCATGGCGGCGTGCTGGCGGGCGATCGGGTCTCCCGCGGCTGCGAGGAACTCCACGGTGTCGCGGAGGTGCTCACAGGCGGCTTCGGGCGCGCGGGCGGCGCGGCCGGCGGCGATCCGGGCGACGTCCGGCGCGATCGAGAGGCGGGCCTCGATGATGCTGCGGGCGACGTCGGGATCAAGCTCGCCGTTGCGGACCAGGAGCCGGGGGAGCAGGTCGAGCCCGGCGTGCCGGTGGTAGTCCCGAACCGTTGTGGAGCCGCCGTGGCGCACCTCGACCAGGCGGGTGGCCGACAGACGCTGCAGGGCCTCCCGTACGGCGGGCCTGGAGACCCCTAGGAGCTCCGCGAGACGGCGTTCGGAGGGAAGGGCGTCACCGGGGGCGAACGAGCCGTCCACGACCTCGGTCATGAGCTGCTCGAAGACGTCGTCGGGGACCAGGCGTTTGGTGATCGGGGTCAGGGCCATAGAGAGCACTATGGCTCAAGACTGGTCAGGTGGTCAAGTGGTCAGACCAGTATCAACAGGCAGGACGCTCGCCAACTCGTCGAACCCTGCCTGGTCCATGGGACCTTCCCGAGCTGGTGGGTGCACTGTCGCGATGGATTCGCGTGGGCGGCCGGGGGTTCGGTTGCATCCGGTCGAGGACATACTTCTCCGGGTACGACGAAGGGCCCGGGAGAAACTCCCGGACCCTTCGACGAATGCTGGTCGACCTCGTCGGACCTCAGTGCCGCAGCGTCTCGCCGTCGACGTCGTGGCGGCCGTCGAACTGGTGTCCGTCGGCTGCGTGGCCCTCCAGGGGAGCGTCGTGCGCGTTCTCCAGCTCGGCGTGGTGGTGACCTTCGTCGAGCTCTTCCTTGGTCGGCTTCTGGACGTTGGTCGCGAACCATGCCTTCGACAGCTTGGCGCGGAGTTCGTCCAGCTTGGCCTTCGGGGCGCTGATCCCGTTGGCATCGGCGCCGCTGAGGCCGGGGTAGACCTCGTCGCGATTGCGAGCAGTGAGGGTGTACGCGCGGTCCTCGCTGATCGGCAGGTGCCGCTCGGTGTAACCGCCCTCGGCGTCCCGCATGATGATGCCGGTCTCGTAACCGTGCAGCAGCAGGTCGTTGTCGTGACGCTGGAGCGAGATGCACCAGCGCTTGGCCAGAATGAACACGAGCGGCGGGATAACGAAGACCGCTCCCCGCATGAAGTACGTGATCGTGTTCAGGTCGAGGTGGAACGTCGTCGCCAGGATGTCGTTGCCGCCAGCAGCCCAGAGCAGACCGTAGAGGGTGATCATCGCGGCGAGGAAGGCAGTCCGGGTCGGAGCGTTGCGAGGACGCTGGAGCAGGTGGTGCTCCCGCTTGTCCCCGGTGATCCACTGCTCGATGAACGGGTAGGCGAGCACGAGCATCAGGAGTGCGATCGGTGCGATCTGCCCTGGCAGGAAGACGTTCCAACTCAGGGTGACTCCGAAGATGTGCGTCTCCCAGCCCGGCATGATGCGGAGCAGGCCTTCGGCGATACCCATGTACCAGTCGGGCTGCGAACCAGCGGTTACCTCGGCCGGGTTGTACGGGCCGAAGCGCCACACCGGGTTGATCGTCATCAATCCACCCATCAGAGCGGTGACGCCGAAGACGATGAAGAAGAAGCCACCGGCCTTGGCGGCGTACACCGGCATCATCGGGTAGCCGACGACGTTCTCCTCGGTGCGGCCGGGCCCGGGCCACTGGGTGTGCTTGTGGTAGACGAGCAGCAGCATGTGCGCCGCGATCAGCGCCAGCAGCAGTCCGGGGATCAGCAGGACGTGCGCGATGTAGAGCCGCGGAATGATCACGTCACCGGGGAACTCGCCGCCGAACATGAAGAACGACATGTACGAACCGAGCACAGGGGTCGCCTTGACCAGGCCGTCCGCGATCCGCAGACCGGTACCGGAAAGCAGGTCGTCGGGGAGCGAGTAGCCGGCGAATCCCTCCAGGATGCCGAGGAGGATCAGAACACCGCCGATGACCCAGTTGAGCTCACGCGGCTTGCGGAACGCGCCGGTGAGGAAGACGCGCATCAGGTGCACGAGCATCGCGGCGATGAAGAGCATCGCCGCCCAGTGATGCATCTGGCGCATCAGCAGGCCGGCGCGGACGTCGAAGCTGATGTCCAGCGTCGAGGCGTAGGCCTCGGACATCTCGATACCGCGCAAGGCGTCGTACGAGCCGTTGTAGACGACCTCGCCCATGCTCGGCTTGAACCAGAGCGAGAGGAAGACGCCGGTCAGGAGCAGGATGACGAAGCTCCAGAGCGCGATCTCACCCAGCATGAAGGACCAGTGGTCCGGGAAGACCTTGCGGATCTGCTTCTTGGTCGCGGTGGCGATGCCGAGGCGCTCGTCCGCCCAGGTCGCGACGGCTCCGGCCGGGTTGGCCTTCTTCGTCGCAGCCGGCTGCGTGCCGTTGGTCACTGTGCCTTCAGACGATGTAGTGGTACTCATCAGACTCACCCACGTTCCCAGTAACTCGGGCCAACCGGCTCGGTGAAGTCGCTCTGGGCGACCAGGTAACCATCCTCGTCCAAAGCCAGCGGCAGTTGCGGCAGGTGCCGAGCAGCCGGGCCGAAGACGACCCGCCCGTTGTCCGCCAGGTCAAACGTCGACTGGTGGCAGGGGCAGAGGAGGTGGTGCGTCTGTTGCTCCCACAGAGAGATCGGGCAGCCGACGTGCGTACAGATCTTCGAGAAGCACAGGATCCCGTCGACAGCCCAGTTCTCGCGGCCCTTCCACGGAGTCTTCAGGTCGTCGGGGTGCATCCGGACCAGGATGACGGCTGCCTTGGACTTCTCGGCCTGGAGGGAGGCGCCCTCGTACTCGCGCTCCTCGCCGTGACCGCCGGTGTGCACCAGGACCTCGGGCTCGGCGTTGATCAACTGGCCGACCTCCATCATCGACGGCTTGATTTTCGCGCCGTCGACGTCCTGGACGACGAGCATGCCCTTGGTCCAGACGGTGTGCTCGAGAGTGTCGCCAGGCAGCGGGCCGAGGTCGCGCAGAGCGACGATGGCCGGTAGCCCGAGGAAGCCCATCGCGCCGAGCAGCGAGTTGCGGACCAGCGGCCGACGACCGATGCCGGCGTCGGCGATGCCGGCGTCGAGTGCGGCGATCGCCTCGGCGCGGTCCTCCTCGGGGGAGGCGGCCGAGTGCCGGTACTCGACGATCTCGTGGTCGCTCATCAGCTTGCGCGACCACTGGATCGCGCCGACGCCGATGCACAGCAGGGCGAGGCCGAGTGTGCCGCCGAGGGCGACGTTCGAGGCGCCGAGGCCGAGCCAGACATCGGTGTCCTCACCGATGTCTAGGGTGAAGTAGGCGACGCAGAAGAGCACGGCGAAGACCGAGGAGAGGCCGAAGAGCGCGGCCACCTGGCGCTCGGCGCGCTTCTCCATCGCCGGGTCGACATCGGTCGGACGCGGCAGGTGCTCGGGCAGGCCCGGGTCTGCGATCGGCTCGGCGGGTACGAGCTCGCCGCCGTTCTGGTGGTTCTCTGGCGCGCTCACGCGTCCGCCCCCTTCGTGGTCGACTTCTTGGAGCGGGCGCTGCCGGCGGTGATCCAGATGCCGGCGCCGACGAGGCTGCCGATCCCGAGCAGCCAGGCGAACATGCCCTCGGAGACCGGTCCGACGGAGCCGAGGCTGAAGCCGCCGTAGTCCGGGGCGTCCTCCTGATGCTTCAGGTACGCGATGATCTGGCGCTTGTCATCGGGGGACAGCACGCCGTCGGAGAAGACTGGCATCTGCTGCGGTCCGGTCAGCATGGCCTCGAAGAGGTGCTTCTCGGAGACGCCGATCAGGCTGGGCGCGAACTTGCCCTTTGGCAGGGCGCCCCCGCTGCCGGCGAAGTTGTGGCACGCCGTGCAGTTGGTGCGGAAGAACTTGCCGCCCTCGACGATGTCCTCGTTGGTGGCGTCGCTGATGTCGATCTCGTCGGCGGTCGGGACCGAGGGGCCCGGGCCGAGCGAAGCGACGAAGGCGGCGAGCTGGCGGATCTCCTTTTCGCTGTACTGCACCTTC
Source organism: Marmoricola sp. (assembly GCA_046598425.1). Taxonomy (GTDB): domain Bacteria; phylum Actinomycetota; class Actinomycetes; order Propionibacteriales; family Nocardioidaceae; genus Marmoricola. The sequence continues at coordinate 9,454 of JBKJIN010000021.1, forward strand.
TTCCGGGGCGCCTGGGCGCCCGGAGCGGCCATCGGCATCCGGCCGGTGCCGACCTGGAAGTCGACAGCAGCAGCGCCGACGCCGACCAGGGAGGGGCCGTACTGATTGCCCCGGTCGGTGAGGATGCCCTCGCCGTTCAGGCCGTGGCAGGAGGCACAGCTGACCGCGAACAGAGCGCGGCCAGCCGCGATCGCGTCGGTGTCGGCAGTCGCCTCGTCGGCGTTCGCCGGAGCGAGCGTGGCGTACAGGCCGCCGCTGGCCAGCAGGCCGATGATCAGCACCGCGGGCGCGGCGAACCGGCTGCGCCGACGTGCCGAGAGCCGAGCTGAAATCTTGCGCGTGAGCAGTCGCACAACAGGTCCTATCGGTTCAGGCTTACTTGATTAGGTAGATGGTCGCGAACAGTCCGATCCACACGATGTCGACGAAGTGCCAGTAGTACGACACGACGACCGCGGTGACTGCCTGTTCGTGGGTGAACCGCCGCGCCACCAACGTGCGACCGAGCACGAAGAGGAAGGCGATCAGACCGCCGGTCACGTGCAGACCGTGGAAACCGGTGGTCAGGTAGAACATCGTCCCGTAGGACCCGGTGACGTCGGAGGGGATGGTGATGCCCTCGTGGATCAGCTCGGTGTACTCGAACGCCTGGCCGCCGATGAAGACCGCGCCCATCACGTAGGTGAGGACGAACCACTCGCGCAGGCCCCAGAGCTTCAGGTTAAGCAGGGTGCCGGTACGGCCGACCTGGCCGCGCTCGGCGGCGAACACGCCGGGCTGGCAGGTGAGGGAGGAGGCCACGAGGATCGTGGTGTTCGCAGCAGCGAACGGCACGTTCAACTCGGAGGTCATCTCCGACCACAGGTCGAGGTTCACCGCACGGATCGTGAAGTAACTGGCGAACAGGGCCGCGAAGAACATCAACTCGCTCGAGAGCCAGATGATGGTGCCTACCGCGACCATGCTCGGTCGGTCATGGTGCCCGTGCAGGCGGGATGCTGGAATCACGGAAGTCGTCGCCACGCGGCCATTATGTCGATACTTCGACGTGACGCCACCTCGACCCCCTGTTTTGAACCGCATGTGTTCGAACCCACGCCGACATCGGTGCTTCCTGCCGGTTCCGAAGAGGCGAACCTCGCAGCGGTTATGGTGGGCGCCGAACGAGGAGAGGGGTGAATCGGTGGCCTTGTGCGTGTCCGTGGTCCGATCCCGTTCGGACGCCGATTTCGCCCGTTTTGGTGGTTGTGGCGGCTCCGTCCGCAGCAAGGGAGCCTGACGTGGGCCCGGAGCCGGAGCCGGAGCGAGCGCCGCAGCTCGCCTACTCCCTGATCCAGGACAAGACGCGCGACGAGGCGCGTCGGCGTCGCAAGGCCGCCAAGGTGGTCGCCGTGCTGCGCCACTTCCTCGGCCGCGAGGACCTGACCGGCCTGGTCGCGCTCGACGCGGGCTGCTCAACCGGTTTCCTTGCCGACATCCTGCGGGACGCCGGCTGCGAGGTGATCGGCATCGACATCGACCAGCCCGGACTGGCGCACGCGCACGCGCGCTTCGGGGACCGGGTTCGGTTCCTCTGCGCGGACGGCGGCGCGATGCCGCTGGCCGACGGCTCGGTGGACTTGGTGGTCTTCAACCAGGTGTACGAGCACGTGGTCGATGCCGATGCGGTGATGGCGGAGATAACCCGGGTGCTGGCGCCGCACGGCGCGGCGTTCTTCGGACTCGGCAACAAGTACCAGGTGATCGAGCCGCATTACCGGTTGCCGTTCCTCTCCTGGGTGCCGCCCCGGGTCGCCGACCGGTACGTGTCGGCCTTCGGTCGCGCCGACGACTACTACGAAAGATTCCGCTCGCGGCGCGGTCTCCGGCAGATGTGCGGGGGGCTCCGTCTCTGGGACTACACGTACGCGGTCCTTGGTGATGCCAGTGCCTTCGAGGCGACCGACGTGGTCCCGCGGGGACTCCTGTGGGTGCCGACCGGGTTCTGGCGTGCGCTCCAACCGATCATGCCGACGTTCGTCTGGGTCGGGACGCCCGGCGACGACGTTCCCCGGGGGCTGCACGTGCGGGTGCCTCCGCGGCGGATCGTCAGGTGACCGGCCCCGGTGCGCCGACCAGGCGAGGTCTGCGGGTGCTTGGCCCCGGGGTCGTCCTCCTCGCAGTCGTCCTCGGCTGCTGGGCCGTCGTGGACCAGCGGACGGAGATTGGGGACGCGCTCGGGCAACTCGCCTGGTGGGCTGCGCCGGTGTCGTTCCTCGCCGGCGCTGCCGGCGTCTACGCCATCTTCCGCTCGTGGGCCAGCGTCGTCGCCGATCACGGGATCGACCTGACCCGGCGTCAGGCACTACGGATCTACGGGGTCGGGCAGGCGGGAAAGTACCTCCCCGGATCGGTCTGGTCCGTCCTGACCCAGGCCCAGATGGTGCGGGAGTACGGCGGGTCCCGGGCCCGGATGGCAGCGGCGTCTCTGGTCGCACTGCTGCTCTCGGTCACGGTTGCTCTCGGATTGGGCGCGTTGGTCCTGCCGTTCGCCAATTCCGAGGCAGCCGACCGGTACTGGTTTGCGCCCGCGCTGGCCGCGCTGCTGGGCGTACTGCTGGTTCCGGCACTGCTGAACCGCACGATCGCGATCGCCGCACGGGTTCTGCGCCGGCCGACGGACACGGTCCAGGTCACTGGTCGCGGCATCGCACGGGCCACCGGGTGGGCTGTGGTCGGGAACGGGTTCTTCGGCGTGCACCTGCTTGTGCTGGGTGACGGAGCCGGGCTGTCGGGAGCCCGCGGGTTCCTGCTGGCGGTCGCTGCGTACAGCCTGGCTGCCGGTCTGGGGGTCCTGGTTGTGGTCGCGCCCGCCGGCGTCGGCGTCCGGGAGGTCGTCATCACGGTGGTGCTCGCCGCCGTGATGAGTACCGGGGCAGCTCTGACGATCGCCCTGCTGTCCCGGGTCCTGCTGCTCGCGGTGGACCTCCTGCTCGCGCTGACCCAGGTCCGCTCGGTCGTTGCGGCCCCGGAACGCCCGACGGTCTTCGTCACCCGTCGGTACCCCCCGTCGGTCGGGGGCATGGAGACCCTCGCCGCCGGTGTTTGGCGCTCAATCTCCCGGGCGCAGCCCGCCAGCGTCCTGATCGCCCACGGGGGCACCAACTGGGGACTGCTCCTATGGCTGCCGCAGGCCTGGCTCCGGCTCGCCCTGCTGGCGCTGCGCGGCAGAGTCGGGCTGGTCCTGGTCGGCGATGCGCCGACGTACGCGGCGTTGGGGCCGTTGCTCCGCGTGATCGGCGTGCGTAGGGCCGTGATGGTGATGGGCCTCGACGTCACCTACGAGAACCGGGTCTACCGCCGTCTGGTCCCGACGGCCCTGAGGAAGGCGGATCTGGTCATCGCGATCAGTGAGGCGACCCGCCAGGCGACGATCGGTGTGGGCGTCGATGCTGACCGGATCGCCGTGCTGCGGTTGGGCGTCGATCCGCCGCTGCAGCGCGCGGACCCAGCTCTCAGTCGCATGCGGGTCGAGCACTCGATCGGCGTTGGCTCGGATCAGGTGCTCCTGGTGACCCTGGGTCGCCTCGTAGCCCGAAAAGGCGTCCGCTGGTTCGTGAGCGAGGTGCTCCCGCAGGTGAGCGCCGACGTCCACTACGTCGTCGCCGGTGACGGACCTGAGCTCGAGCCGATCCGCGCGGCCGCGTCGGCTGCTGGTGTGGCGGCCCGGGTGCACCTGCTCGGTCGCGTCGACGACGCGCTGCGCGAGGACCTGCTGTCGGCCTGTGACCTCTTCGTCCAGCCGAACGTCTCAGTTCCTGGTGACATGGAGGGGTTCGGGCTGGTGACGATCGAGGCAGCCATGCGGGACGCGTTTGTCGTGGCGGCTGATCTCGAGGGCATCAAGGATGCGGTCCTCCCGAACCGCACCGGCGTCCTCATCGAGCCCGGCGACGCGGCGGCCTGGGCGAGCACGCTCAACGCCCTGGTTGAGGACCGTCCGGCGCTGGATCGCACCGGCCGCACCTTCGGCGCCGCTGCCCGCGAGCTGTACAGCGAGGAGTCCATGGGAGCCGAGCTGTGTCGTCTGCTCGGTATCGATGCCGGTCGGACGGACCTGTCGCACGACGCCTAGGCTTGCGAGGTGCCTGCAGTCGCGTTGTCAGTCGAGGATCTGCCCCGGTTCACGGGCTCGAGCTTCTTCACCGCCTGGGGACTGGACCCGGTCCCGTTCATCTTGACGATCTGGATCGCGGGCCTCTACCTGCTCGGCGTCTGGATCCTGCGGAGCCGGGGCGACCACTGGCCGATCGGGCGGACCCTGGCCTTCGTCGGCGGTGGGATGGGCACGTTCTACGTGGCAACGCAGTCGGGGCTCGGTGCCTACGACACCACGCTGCTCAGCGTGCACATGGTGCAGCACATGCTGCTCGGGATGGTGGTGCCGCTGTTCCTCGCCCTCGGAGCGCCGGTGACGCTCGCGTTGCGGACGCTGCCCAGGTGGCCGCGGGACCTGCTTACCGCCGTACTGCACTCCCGGGTCGCCAAGATCCTGACCTTCGCACCGCTGACCCTGGCGATCTACATCGTCAGCCCGTGGGCGCTGTACTTCACCGACTGGTACTCCGCGACGCTGACCTCGGCGTACCAGCACGAGATGATGCATGTGCACCTGGTGCTGGTCGGTTCGCTGTTCTTCTGGCCCCTGATGGGCATCGATCCCCTGCCCGGTCGGATGCAGTACCCCTTCCGGCTACTGATGATCTTCCTGACCCTGCCCTTCCACGCGTTCCTAGGCGTCACGATCATGGGGGAGCGGGAGCTGATCGGTGGCGACTGGTACCCCGACCTCCACCAACGGCTCGCCTGGCTGCCCGATCCGCTCGAGGACCAGCACCTGGCCGGCGGCATCCTGTGGAGCTCCGGTGACCTGATCGGGCTGCTGTTCTTCGCCGTCCTCTTCATCCAGTGGGTGCGGTCTTCGATGAAGGAGGCTGCGCGGGAGGACCGGCGTCTCGACCGGTTGGAGCACCAGCAGCAAAGGGCTGCCTCGGGCGGGCAGCAGGACCGGTAGCATCAGCGACGTGACTGCGAACACCAGCGGAGGACCGCTCCGCGTCCTCGTCTACAGCGACGACTCCGACGTGCGCCAGCAGGTGATCCTCGGCCTCGGCCGACGGGTGCACCCCGACCTCCCCGAGCTCGAGTACGTCGAGGTCGCGACCGAGCCCGTCGTCTGGCAGCAGCTGGACTCCGGTGCCATCGACCTGGCCATCCTCGACGGCGAGGCGACCCCGGCAGGTGGCCTGGGCATCGCACGTCAGATGAAGGACGAGATCTACCAGGCGCCGCCGGCGCTGGTGCTGACCGGCCGCCCCGACGACCGGTGGCTGGCGACGTGGTCGCGCGCGGAGGCTGCGGTCCCGCACCCCCTCGACCCGATCGAGCTCGCCGAGGCGGTCATCCGCCTGCTGCGCGCGCGGGTCCCCGCCGAGGCCTGACCAGGTGAGCTCGACACCCGGGTCCGGCCACACCTGGCCCGAAGTCCTTACGTCGCTCGTCGGCCGCCAGAACCTCACCGTCGAGCAGACCTCCTGGGCGATGGGCGAGATCCTCACCGGGTCTGCGACCCCGGTCCAGATCGCCGGCTTCGCCGTTGCCCTGCGGTCCAAGGGCGAGACAGTCGAGGAGATGCAGGGCCTCGTAGACGCGATGTACGCCCACGCCACCCCGTTCGCGGTCGAGGGCCGCACCCTCGACATCGTCGGCACCGGTGGTGACCGCTCGTTCTCGGTGAACATCTCCACGATGGCCGCGATCGTGGCCGCCGGCGCCGGCGTCATCGTCGTCAAGCACGGCAACCGGTCGGCTTCCAGCAAGGCCGGAAGCGCCGACGTCCTCGAGCTGCTCGGCATCCGCCTCGACCTCCCGGCCGACGCCGTCGCCCGGGTCGCCGCAGAGGCCGGCATCACCTTCTGCTTCGCAGCCGCCTTCCACCCGGCGCTGCGGCACGCGGCCGTGGCGCGGAGCGAGCTGGGGATCGGGACCACCTTCAACTTCCTCGGACCGATCGCGAACCCGGCCAAGCCTGCCGCCCAGGCGATCGGTTGTGCCGACCTACGGATGGCACCGGTGATGGCGGGCGTCTTCGCCCGCCGCGGCGTCGACGCCTGGGTGTTCCGCGGCGACGACGGGCTCGACGAGCTGACCACCACCACGACCTCGCGGATCTGGACCGTGCACGGCGGTGAGGTAGTCGAGGAATCGCTCGACCCGACGCGGCTCGGCATCGAGACCGGGACCGCCGAAGGTCTGCGCGGTCAGGACGCGACGTACAACGCCGAGGTCGTGCGCCGCCTGCTCGCGGGGGAGAGGGGGCCGGTCCGGGACGCTGTCCTGCTCAACGCCGGTGCGGCGCTGGCCGTCCACGCCGACGAGGACGGTTTGCTGGAGGACCGACTGGCTGCCGGGCTCGTCCGCGCGACCGACGCACTGGACTCCGGGTCGGCCGCTGCCACCCTGGACCGCTGGGTCGCCGCGGCTGCCCACGCTGGTTGAGGTGCGGGCGCGAGCCCCGAAACCCCTCAGGCATCCACGGCGAGCCGGTACGACCCGTCCGCCCGTGCCTCGAAGCCGAGCCGTTGGTAGTACGCGCCGACCATCGACGGTGACGTCACCACTTCGGTCACGCCGCGCCCCGCCAGCAGGTCGCTGCTGCGCCACACGAAACGCCCCGGGGAGAAGTCCCGGTAGCGCGGGGTCACGTAGTCCAGCAGCACCGTCGCGGTGCTGTCCTCCACGTGCAGCAGGACCACGCCGACGGTCTCGTCGCCGCGCTGCAAGATGAAGGCGGCATTGCCCTCGGCGGCTCCGTCCCAGGCCAGGTCCGGCTGGAACTTCTGGATGTCGCCCTGGTGGATCTGCAGCACATGGCGGAGGTAGGCGTCCTGGCCGCCGACCTCGAGGACGGCGTACGCTTCGGTGTCGTGGCGGGTGGCGACCAGAGCCCGGATGTGCCAGGCGTTGATCGCCATCAGCGCCACGTTCATCGCCACCATCGGCCAGATCTCCAGGGCGGCGTTGAACCCTGTGAGGACGACGCAGGCGGCGAGGTTGAGGACACGGAAGCGCAGCACCCGCGCCTGCATGACCGAGTAGATCAGGAGCGCCGAGCCGAGCCATCCGACGATGTCGAGCCAGGGCATGGGATCAGCGTAGGGGGTGTCGGGTTTGCCGCATTCGACGCGCCGGGGAGCGCGGACTGGCAGACTCGGAGGAGCCCGAATCGGTGCTAGGGGAGGAACCGGATGCTCTACGTCGTCGTCCCGGCCTACAACGAGGCCGAGAACCTCGCCGACCTGATTCCTCGTATCCGCGCGAACGTGCTCGACATCGACGCCGGTGGACGGGTGCTGGTGGTCAACGACGGGTCGTCGGACTCGACGGCGTCCGTAGCGTCGGGGCTCGCCGCTGAGTTCGAGGAGGTCGAGGCGATCTCGACCCGCCGCAACCGCGGCAAGGCGGCTGCTCTCCAGTCGGGCTTCGAGTACGCGGTCGAGGCGGGTGCCACGTTCGTGGCGATGATGGATGCGGACGGTCAGGACGACCCGGCTGAGCTGGCGAGGCTCCTGTCCGAGCTCGAGCAGGGGAACGCCGACCTGGTCACCGGGGCGCGCCTCACCCGCAACGACCGGTTCGTCAAGCGCACGACCTCGCGCCTGTACAACCGCGTCACCGGGATGATCTCCGGGGTGCCCGGCCGGGACTTCAACTCCGGGTTCAAGGTGATGCGGGCCGAGGTCGCGAAAGACGCCGCCCCGATGCTCTACGGTGAGCTGCACCGCTACCTGACCGTGGTCGCGCACTGGCTGGGGTACCGGGTGCTCGAGGTCCCGGTCGCTCACCACCGACGGATGCACGGCGTCAGCAAGTACGGCCTGGACCGCTTCTGGCGGGGGTTCACGGATCTGCTGACCGTCCGGTTCCTGATGTCCTACGAGCACCGCCCGTCCCATCTCTTCGGCGGGATGGGTGCGACCAGCTTGCTGCTGGGTTCTGGCGCGCTCGGCTACCTGCTCGTGCTCAAGATCAGCGGTCAGGACCTCGGCAACCGGCCGCTCCTCTTCGCCGGCGTCCTCCTCATCGTCGTTGGCCTTCAACTCATCCTCTTCGGGCTCCTTGCTGAGTTGCTCGTCCACGCCCGCAACGTCGGCACCGACAGGCGACCCTGAGTGTTCGTGGATCAGGTTGGACGGGTGCCTCTCGTGCTGAGGTACGTCAGCATGGCCGTCCTGGGAGTCGGCGTCTGCTTGATCTTCGTGGGGGGGCTGCGGGTCGGCGTCACCTATGACGAGCCGCTGCACGTACAGCGCTTCAACAACTACCTCGAAACCGGGTGGTATCTCGGGAACGGTCAGGTGGTCGACGGGGAACCGACCGAGGGCATGCGTCAGCAGTATGTGTACGCGCCTGTCACGATGAGCATCCTGCACCGACTGACGGTCCTGAGCGGAGTCGAGGACTCAGGCGCAGCGGCCACCACGGCAGACGCCTATGCGATGCGGCACCTGGGCATCGGCCTGATCAGCGTTTTGGGTCTCTGGGCTGTCGCTGCGACGGCTCGACTGATCCTGCGGGGCTGGGACTGGGGCGTTCTCGCGGCGGCCATCCTTGTCGCTGTCCCTGTGTGGACCGGTCACTCGATGTTCAACGTCAAAGACGTCTCGGTCGCGACCGGCTATGCCCTCGTGACCCTGGGCCTGGCACTGATCTGTCGTCGTGAACGTGACGTGAAGGTTGTTGCGCGGCTCGGCGGTCCGGCGACCCTGGGGCTTGGGATCATTCTGTGTCTCGGAACTCGACCAGGTATGTGGGCGGGAGTCGCGGCCGGTTGCACTGTCCTCGTCGGATACCGAATCCTTCGTCGAACCGAGCAGGGCATCGTGACCAAGATGCGCGAGGATGCCTGGCGATATCGCGATCTTGGCCTGGGACTGGCTATGGCCGCGATCGTCCTGGTCACCATCTATCCGAAGGTGTTCGGGTCACCGCTCACTATGCTGATACGTTCGGCGCTCTCCTCGGCCAACTTCCTCTCCGTGGAGTCACCTTGGACGTTCATTCCCAGCAGAGTGGTATTTCAGATGCCGCTGCTGACGCTCGGATTCGTCGCGGTCGGGTCTGTGGTCGCGTTCCGGGGCCTCTTCGCGGCAAGATTGCGACCGGAGGCGCAGCACCTGCGGGTGGCCCTGGTGCTGGCCCAGATGGTCACGCTCCCGCTGGTCGCCATCGTTCACGGCGCGAGCCTGTATGGCGATCTCCGACAGGTCTTGTTCGCAGCTCCGGCGACAGCGGTCGTCGCAACGCTCGGCGTGGCGCGACTTGTCACTCTCGTACAGGCCCGGGTCGCCAAAGACCGGACCGGCCCACCTCTACTGATCGCGGTCGCGTGCGCTGCCATCACGCTTCCGCTGGTTGACCAGGCGCTGGCATTTCCGTACGGGTACACCTCGTACAACACCCTGGCCAAAGTAGCCGGACTCACACTCCAGGGCGACTACTACCGGGCGAGCGGGCGCGAGCTTGCTTCGCTGCTCCCAGTAAGCGGACGGATCGTGTGCACTCCGGAAACGGACGACGACGGACGGGCCCTTCGGGTTGCACACTTGGACGGTTGGGTTGACTGCTCGGACCCGGCGTCATCTCCCATCGCGGCGTACATCGAGCAGCGTCAGGCCCCTGCTGACAAGCTAGCCGACGACGAGTTTTGGGCGGTCACCTTCGACAGCAGAGGCCAAGCGCCGAAGAACTGCTCGACTATGGCGACGGTCTCACGCCAGCTTGTGCTGCGGCGTTTGTATTTGGCGTCGCTCTCGCGATGCCGGCTTCCGTACCCGGTGCTCTCACCCGGGAGGGTGGAGATCGCTGCCGGTTCCGATCTCGGATATCAACTGCCGGATTACGGCTGGTACGCCTTCGGCGTGGACGGAACGACGAATGGGGTGGGCTTGAAAGGTGGGACGGCGAGCATGAAGTTCCGCCTGGCCTCCGCGCTGGCGGGCGCCCCCGCGTTGATCCGAGTATCCGCGTCTCGAGACTTCGACGTCACGGTGCGATTCGGCGGCGTCGCCGTAAAATCGGCATGGGTGGGCGAGGAAAAAGATGTGCTTGAGATAGCTGTCCCGGCTGAACTCGTCGACCGAGCGCTGGCATCGCCCCTGGCCTTGGAATTCTCATCGATGACGCCGGGCGCTGGCGGTGCCAAGGTCCTCGCAGTGACGGTGTCGAGGAGTTAGGCCGGGACTTCACCTGTGTTCGGCGACGCTCACCTTTCCGCCAGGTCCGGCTTACGTGGTCGGGGCGTGAGTCGATGGCCGGGCGCGCAGTGCCTCAATCCAAGCCGAGCGAGAACGCAGACTCCAGGTCGTGCTGCGAGTAGGCCCGGAAGGCGATGTGGGTCTCGGTCTCCAGCACGCCGGGGACCTTGTTGAGCCGGTCGGCGATCGTGGTCGCCACCGCGTCGTGGTCGCGCACCCGGACCATCGCGATCAGGTCGATCTGGCCGGTCACCGAGTAGACCTCACTGACTCCCTCGAGGGCTGCGATCTCCTCGGCGACCTCAGGGATGCGGGCGACGTCGGCCTTCACGAACACGATGGCGGTGATCATGGTGACGAATCTACCGGGGAGGAGGTTTCGCCAGGCTCAACCAGCGGGAGTGGCGTCAGCGAGCAGGTCGGTGGACCGTCGGCACCGAGCGACGTTCGTCGAACGGGACCAGGCCGAGCCGGGACTGCTCCACCGCGTCGTGGACGGCGAGGTGGCGACCGGCGCCGCGAACCGGGCAGGACCACTCGCCGTCGACCCGGACCAGGCGGACGCCGTCGGTCTCCAACCAGCGCAGCACCTTCTCGGTCTCCTCCGCGGTGGCGGCGGGAGTCGGGCCGAGCCCGGCGGCCACGGTCTCGGAGGAGGCGCGGAGCTGCTCGGCGTACTCGCCGGCGTGAGCGTCGACCGGGATCGCCCCGGCACCGGCCAGCCGCCCGTAGCGCACGACGTGGACGGCCCAGCGGCCGTCGTCCTCGCGCCGGGCAGCGACGACCTCGGGACACCGGGTGAGGGCGCGCAGGCGCTGGGTGCGCGAGGCCGCGCGGACGAACGCGGCGAGTCGGTCGCGGTGGACGCTGGCGTCCTCGAACCGCTCCTCCGCGCTCAGCGCGTCCATCCGGACCGAGATCGCCTCGACCACCTCGTCGGCGCGGGTATTTAGGTTGTCGCGCAGGTCGGCGACCATCAGCGCGTAGGTGTCGAGGTCGACACTGCCGTCGCAGGGGGAGAGGCACCGGTCCATCTCGGCGAGGACGCAGGCCGACTTGGCCGGGGCGAGCGGCAACTTGTCGCTGCACTGCCGGACCGGGAAGGTCTCGTGCAGTGCGGCCAAGGACTTCTCGGCGCGTTTGCGCGAGGAGAACGGACCGAGGTAATCGGCGTCGTCATCAAGCACCTGACGGACCAGCGAGAGTCGTGGCCAGGCCTCGTTGGTCAGCTTGAGCCAGTGCACCTTTTCGGGAAACCGGCTACGCCGGTTGTAGCGCGGCTTGTGCAGGGCGATCAATCTCAGCTCGCGCACCGAGGCCTCCAGCGGTGTCGCGCACTCGATGCCGTCTACCCGGGTCGCCAGACCGACCATCTCGCCCATCCGGGACCGGGTCTCGGAGGCCGTGAAGTAGGACCGGACCCGGGCACGGAGGTCGCGGGAGGTGCCGACGTAGAGCACCCGATCGTGCTCGTCGCGGAATAGGTAGACGCCGGGGGCGTGCGGGAGGTCCTCGGCGAGGTGACGCTTGCGCCGCTGGGCGCTGGTGACCCGGGAGCTGAAGGTTTGGAGCTCCTCCAGCGTGTGGACGCCGAGGCTGCCGAGGCGCTCGAAGAGGCCGTGCAGCACATCGACGGTGGCACGGGCGTCCTCGAGGGCGCGGTGGTTCGGGGTGGTCGTCGATCCGAAGGCCACTGCCAGCGAGCTGAGCTTGCAGTTCGGGGCGTCGTCGCGGGTGATCACCCGCCTGGCGAGCCGGGCGGTGTCGAGCACTTCGAAGGTCGGCCACGGATGCCCAAGCGTCTCGCTGAAATGCCTGAGGAACCCGACGTCGAACGGGGCGTTGTGCGCGACCAAGACGCAGCCGCGGGCGAACTCCAGGAACGAGGGGAGCGCCGCGTCGATCGAGGGTGCGCCGGCGACCATCGAATTGGTGATGCCGGTCAGGACCGCGATGAACGGCGGGATCTCGGCGTGCGGGTTGACCAACGTCTGGAACTCGCCGAGGACCTCCCCTCCGCGGACCTTGACCGCGCCGATCTCGGTGATCATCGATCCTTGGGACACCGCGGCACCGGTGGTCTCGAGGTCGACGACGCAGAAGGTCAGGTCGCGCAACGGCCGGCCGAGCTCGTCGAAGCTCATCTGGTTGGCCCATCTCCCGCTCATCGGAGCGCCCGTGGCCCGACCGGGTGAACCGGTGGCGGCGTCGAGGTGGGCGATGGTCATGGTCCGACGGTAGGAAAGCCCACCGACACATTCGGTGCGACGCGCGCACTAGGGTGGGGCGAGTTCCGAGCGTTCCGAGGAGAGATCGTGAGTGTCGCCCTTCCTGAGTCCCACCAGCGCTGGCGTTGCGGAGGTTGTGGCAACCTGACCCGCTTCGACGTCGCCAGCACCCGCCGTACGACGGAGTTCTGGCACTTCGACCTGGCCGGGGACCACCAGGTCGAGCAGACCAAGCTCCGGGAGGAGATCGTCGAGTCGGTGACCTGTCGGTGGTGCGGCCGCGCTGACGCGATCGAGCTCGTCGACCGCAACGACGCCGACGTGGCCTCCTCGCCGGGGGCTTAGGTCTCGACAGGCTCGACCACCGATCTGCCGGCTCAACCACCGACCTGTCGGGGGTCCCTGTCATGGTCGGCTCAGCCCACCAACCCGACGGGCCCGAGGAGAGTGATCCCATGAGCGTTCGCATCGATTGCGACAGCTGCTTGGTGCGTGGCCTGTCCTGTCACGACTGTGTCGTGACCGTGCTGCTCGGCCCGCCGCCGGAGTTGAGCTTCGACAACGACGAACAGCGTGCCCTGGAGGTTCTCGCCGACTCCGGGCTCGTTCCACCCTTGCGGATGGTCACGCCGATTGGGCAGAAGGCCGTCGAATCAGCGTGACCGGTGGGGCTCAGGAGGCTGATGTGACTGTTGTGACAGGCGTGTCCCGAAACACAGTCGCGACATGCCGCCCAGGTTTGGCCCCATGCAGCGGTTCGCTTAGTGTCGTCACTCAGGTCCCTGCACGAGCTACCGACCGGGTCGCTCAGGGATCGCGTCGAATCTGGCGTCACGCTCCTCGGAAAGCGTGAACCGGAACCGGGGAACCAAGTTTCCATGGGGTGAATCCGACGCAGAGCAGTCGCTCGCGGCTGCGAAGCGTTGGTAGGGCGATCTTTGCGCCCGAATCCGTCAGCTCACCTGGTAGACGTTCAACAAAGAGGAGACCGTCCGCTCGTGCTTCACGGCCGGAAACGCACCGCCACGCTGTTGGCGACCCTGATTGCCCTGGTAACTGCGCTAGTGACCGTCGGGATCGGCCTTGCCGGCCCCCAGGCCGTCGCGAAGCCCGACCTCAAGACCATCAAGAAGCAGGTCGAGAAGCTCGACCACGAGGCAGAGGTCGCGTCGGAGCGCTACAACGAGGCCCGGGTCAAGGTCGTCGCGATCAGGACCACTATGTCCGCGCTCAAGGGCGACCTCGCGCGGCAGCAGAAGGTCGTTGACGCGATGCGCGACCAGGTGGCCCAGATGGTCGTCGAGCAGTACCAGGGCAGCGCCCTGTCGACGACCTCGCAGGTGGTCCTCTCCACTAACCCTGACGCGTTCCTGGACAACCTGAACGCCGTCGCCTCCTACTACAACCAGCGCGGCGAGGTGATGGCCGACTACAGCACCCAGCTCGAGCGCCTGGAGCTTCGCAAGAAGGCCGTCGCGGCCGAGTCGCGCCGCCTGACCGACCTCGCCAAGCAGATGGCTGCTGAGAAGGCGGCGATCGACGACAAGGCAGCCAGAACCCAGGCCCTCCTCAACCGCTTGGAGTCGCGCCAGCGTGCCTCCCTGGTGCGCACCTATGCCCAGAGTTCCGGACGGAATTTCTCCGGCCCGCTCCCGAAGGTCGCGGCCAGCGGCCGGGCCGCCGCCGCGGTCAAGTACGCACTCGCCCAGGTCGGCAAGAGCTACGTGTACGGCGCCACCGGCCCGAACGCGTTCGACTGCTCCGGACTCACGATGCGCGCCTGGGGTGCTGCCGGCGTCTCGCTGCCGCACTCCTCGGCCGCGCAACAGAGCTCGGGTATGCGGGTCTCCGAGAGCGAGCTCATCCCCGGTGACCTGGTCTTCTACTACAGCCCGATCAGCCACGTCGGCATCTACATCGGCGACGGACTGATCGTCGACGCCCAGAACCCGCGCGCCGGCGTCAAGGTCAGCCGGCTGCACTCGATGCCGTACTCCGGTGCGGTCCGTCCTGGCTGATCTGACCCGCGGGCGCCTGACCGGGGCCCGTCGCAGATTGGCCGTCACGGGTCTCGTGGTGGGGGTTCTGCTCGCCGCCGGGACGAGTGCTTGCTCGCGCGACACCAGCATTGCTCCGCCGACGGCGACCGCAGGCACCGCAGTCGCACGAGCCGCCGATGCGCGTGAGACGGTCGCAGCCTTGGACGAGGCGCTTCGCCGCAGGGACCAGGTCGCGGCAGCCGCCCTCGGCGTCGCCGGCACGGCAGACCTGCTGAGCCAAGCGGTCGAGAACGTCAGCGCGCTGGACCTTGTCGACCTGTCCCTCCGCTTCGTCGAGGACCGGTCCTCGGTCTCGCCCCAGGACGACCAGAGCTTCGGGCCGCACGCCTGGATCGGGACGGTCGAGATCACCTACCGGCTCCGCGGGTGGGACGACCGGATCACCGAGGTCGAGACGCCGATGACCTTCGTCCCCGGTGAGGGCGGCCAGCTCATCGCCGACATCGGGGGTGCCGACGGACGGACCCCGCTCTGGATCGCGGGCCGGGTGACGACCCTCGCCGAGGGTCGCGCCTTGGTGATCTCCCGAGGTGTGACCGCCCAGCGCTACGTCCGGCTAGCGACCCGAGCGCTGGCCGACGTCGCCGAGGTGCTTCCGGAGTGGGCTGGTCGTCTGGTGATCGAGGTACCGGCCACCCAGCAGGAGCTCGACGAGGCGCTCGACGCGCCCCAAGAGCGGTACGCCAACATCGCCGCCGTCACGGCCGCGGTTGACGGGTCGCTTGAGCGGACGGCCCCGGTGCACGTCTTCGTCAACCCCGCGGTCTTCGACCCGCTCGGCCCTCGTGCCGCCCAGGTCGTCATCAGCCACGAGTCCACCCATGTCGCGACCGCTGGGACGTCGGCCGTCGTGCCCGGTTGGTTACTCGAAGGCTTCGCGGACTACGTGGCGCTGGCGAGCTCGGAGATCCCGGTCAGCACTGCCGCCGCCCAGATCCTCGCCGAGGTGCGCAGGGACGGACCCCCGAAGCGTCTGCCGACCGCCGACGACCTCGCCCCGACGGCGCCCGGGCTCGGGGCGACGTACGAGGAGGCCTGGCTCGCCAACCGGTTCATCGCCCTGCGGTACGGCGAGGAGAAGCTGGTCGCGTTCTACCGTTCCGTTGCCGGCGGAACGGCGGCCGCCGAGGCGTTCCGTCAGGTCCTCGGGACGACCGAGCCGGCCTTCGTCAGCAGCTGGCGCGCCGATCTGCAGGAGCTGGCCGACGACCTGGCAGGCTGAGGTCATGCATAACGACGGGAGGCCCGCCCTCGGAGTCGGTGTGGCAGCCGTCGTGATCAGCGGCACCGTGTTCGTGATCCTCGCCGCTGCTCTGGTGCCGTGGGACTGGTTTCCGGGCGGAGACGTGCGCCCGGTCCCGGCCGGGACGGTTTTCACCGCTGCCGAGATCGACCGTGCCGAGGAGTTCGCCTGGTTGATGCGCATCTCCAGCTGGGGCAACATCGCCGTCGGACTCGTGGTCGCCCTCTGGCTCGGCCTGACGACAGCCGGCGCCCGGCTGGTCGGCCGGGTCCCCGGACCGTGGCCGGTGAAGGTGGGCGGCGGCGTCGGGCTGGTCACGCTCCTCGGTGCCCTCAGCGCGCTGCCGCTGGCCGCTCGCGCCCACGATCTGCGTCGTGACGAAGGCTTGAGCCGACAGGCGTGGAGCGGCTGGGCGACCGACCAGGCGATCTCGTTCCTCACGCTCTGGGCTTTCACCGGGATCGGGGTCGTGACCGTCTTGGCGCTGGCTCGGTGGGCGCCGCGGACCTGGCCGGCCTGGGCCGCGGGCGCAGCGGCGGCCCTGACAATGCTCGGGTCGTACGTCTACCCGGTGCTCGTCGAGCCGCTCTCCAACGACTTCGACTCGCTGCCTGCCGGTCAGCTCCGCTCCGACATCTTCGCGCTGGCTGAGGCCGAGGGGGTTCGGATCGACGACGTCCTGGTCGCCGACGCGTCCCGGCGTACGACGACCTTGAACGCCTACGTCTCGGGATTCGGCAGCACCCGCCGGGTGGTCGTGTACGACACGGTCCTGGAGAGCCTTAGCGAACCCGAGACCGCCACGATCGTTGCGCACGAGCTCGGGCACGCGAAGCACCGCGACGTGCTGCTCGGCACCAGTCTGGGAGCCGCCGGGGCTGCGTCCGGGGTGGGGCTGTTGGGCATCCTGCTGCGACGCCGTCGACTGCTTGCGAGAGCCGGAGCGGACAGCCCGGCCGACCCCAGGGTCGTGCCGCTGGTCCTGGCGCTCGCAACTATCGGTGCGTTGCTCGCCAGCCCGGTGGAGAACACCATCAGCCGGGCCATCGAGGCGCGGGCCGACCGTGCGGCACTCGCCGCGACCGGCGATCTGTCGACGTTCACTGCGATGCAGCGGCAACTGGCGGTGCGATCGCTCGCTGACCCGACGCCGCCCCGGATCAGTCAGTTCTGGTTCGGGTCGCACCCGACGGTGCTGCAGCGGATCGGCCTAGCCGCGCTGGTGGTCCAGCGACGCGGAGGACCCTGAAAACGACGTTCGCGGCCCGGCAGGAGCCGGACCGCGAACGTGTGGTGTTTGCTCAGGTCAGCAGCTGGCGGCAGTTGAAGCGCCGCTGGCGATGGTGTCGCAGGTGGACTGGAAAGCGTCCTGGATGACGCCTCCGAGCAGGAAGACGATGGCGACGATGACGGCGGCGATGCCGGCGACCAGCAGGCCGTATTCGACGGCGGAGGCGCCCTCGTCGTCGCGGCGGCTGATGACGGAACGAATGAACTCAAGCATGTGGGGTTCCTTCCCCTCGGGAACGCAATGGTGGTGGTGCTTTGCAAGGATTTGTTCTAAGTGTCTATTTAGGGACGTTTGGCGACATCGTCCGAACGGTCGGAATCGCCTAGTCCATTTGGACTACCTGGCAGCATCTGGCCGTGTCAGCAGCTTGCTGCCGTGGACGCGTTGCTGGAGATCGAGTCACAGGTGCCCTCGAAGGCGTCCTGGACCACGCCTCCGAGCAGGAAGACGATGGCGACGATGACAGCGGCGATTCCGGCGACCAGCAGGCCGTACTCGACGGCGGAAGCGCCCTCGTCGTTGCGACGGCTGGGCATCATGGAACGGATGGACTCAAGCATGGTGGGATTCCTTCCCCTCGGGAACACGATGGGACCGGCTGTGCGGAACGCGCAAAACCTTCACTAACTATTTCATTTCGGGCGATCTGTCGGAATCAGCGCATTGGCCGAAGTGACGTAGTGCTTTCGAGCTACCGCCGGACGTGCAAGCGCCCGCCCGAGGGTCCGTGAGGATTCGAGCAGGCGCTTGTTGAGAGCTAGATCAGCAGCTGGCGGTCGTAGACGCGCCGCTGGCGATGGTGTCGCAGGTGGACTGGAAAGCGTCCTGGATCACGCCTCCGAGCAGGAAGACGATGGCGACGATCACGGCAGCGATACCGGCGACCAGCAGGCCGTACTCGACGGCGGACGCGCCGTCCTCGTTGCGACGGCTGGGCATCATGGAACGGAGGAACTCAAGCATGATGGGATTACCTCCCGTAGGAACTTAGGAAAACCGATACTGGTCGTCCTTGGAAGTTTTAGTTTCCGCCTTTCTCCACCGGCCCGACATTGGCTGTTCGGTCGAGAACTGGTGCGGCACTCTAGTCATTTATGACTAGGTGGGCGGCCGGCTGGTGTCGATCAGGCCGGAGCGCATGGCAGCGACCAGAGCCTGGGCGCGATTCGCGGCGCCGAGCTTCTCGTAGACCTTCGCTATGTGCGTTTTCGCCGTCGACTCGCTGATGTAGAGCCGGGTCGCGATCGCGGCGACACCCAGCCCGTCCGCGAGCAGGTCGAGGACCTGCCGCTCCCGGTCGGAGAGTCGCGGACTGGTCGAGGACATCCGGCGCATCATCGCTTCGGGCAGCCCGGCACAGGTGAAGCTCAGCGGGGCGACCGCGGCGTGGCGGGCGGCCGCCACGACCTCGGTGCTCGGCGCGTCCTTGCCGACGAACGCGGACGCGCCCGCGTCCATGGCCGCGAAGATCTGCTCGTCGCCGGCGTACATGGTCAGGACCACCAACCCGACGTCCTTGCGCTCCTTGCGGATCGCTCGGACCAGGTCCAGACCGGAGCCGTCGGGGAGCTGGAGGTCGACGATCATCACGTCGGGGAGGGCCGCTTCGGCGAGGGCCAGGGCTTCGGCGATCGTGCCGGCCTGCCCGACCACGGTGAAGGATTCGTCGCGGGTGAAGGCTCCCGCCAATCCGTGCCTGATCAGCTCGTGGTCGTCGACCAGCAGCACCGATGACGTCATCCCTGTCTCCTTCACACGGCTCAATGTAGCCAGTCGGCTCGTGCCTGTGTGGTGTTTCGCCGGCGTCAGTCGAGCCGCAATGAGATCCGGGTCCCGCGTCCCTCGTTCGCCGGTGAGGAGACCTCTAGGTCGGCGCCGATCCGATCGGCCCGTTCGCGCATGATGCGCAGTCCGTGCGAGTCCTCGCGGCCGGTGCCGAGGCCCTCTCCGTCGTCGACGATGTCGATCTCGGCGCGCGGCGGGTGCACCCGGCAGTTCACCCAGAGGTTCTCGCCGCCGGAGTGCCGACGGGCGTTGTTGATCGCCTCCTGGGCGATCCGGAGGAGCTCAGACTCGACCCGAGGCCGGAGCCGGATCGCCGACTCGTCCAGTGTGACGTGCACCGTGAACGGGGAGTGCGAGCCGACGTGTCGGGCGAAGGAGGCGATGCTCTGCCCGAGACCCTGCCCGGCGCTGGCCTCGTTGCGCAGGTCGAAGACGGAGTTCCGGAGCTCGGCGACCACCCGGGTGACTTCCTTGCGGAGCAGTGCGACGTCGTGCTGCTGGGCCTCGGTGGTCACCGACGCCGCGATGTTGTCGACCAGGTAGCCCAACGAGGCCACATCCTGGGCCACCCCGTCGTGGACCTCTCGGGCGAGCCGGTGCCGTTCCTCGCTGGTGGCCGACTCGCGCACACTGGTGAAGAGCAGGGCGGCGTTGAGACGGACGGTCGCGGTCTCCAGATGCTCCATGATCTTGTCGAGACTGCGCTGGGCAGGCATGGTCTCGCACTCGATCAGGATGATCGCGACCCGGTCGGTCTCGGTCGCCATCGGGAGTGCGATCCGGCGACCTCCGACGGCTGGTCGCTTGGTCTGCCAGGCCGTCCGCAGTAGCTGCTCGGCGGTGTCCAAACCGAAGCCCATCGCTCCGTTCGCGAACCTGAGCGGGGTGAAGCCGTCCGCGTGCCGCAGGACGACGACGGCTTGGCTGACCACGATCTCCTGGGTGACGATGGCGATCGCCTGGTCGGCGAGGTCGACCGGGTCCAGCCCGGAGGTCAGGCGTCCCGACAGCGCGTGCAACTGGCGGATCAGGTCGAGCGCGCTGCGATACGACGCATCCATCCCCACCCGGGAGACGTTGCGCCGGGTGAAGGTGCCGAGGAGGCCGAGCCCCAGCCCGGTCGCCAACCAGGTCAGCACGCTGCCGGCCATCTCGGACTCGTAGCGCCCGAGGATCAGCCAGGAGCCGACCGCGATGGCGGTGGCTTCGGCGGCGAGGACGAAGGTCACTGATCGGATGCCGCCGGCGATACCCCCGATCAAGGCCGGCGTCGCCAGGTAGGGGAGCGCCGCCTCGTACTCACCCGGGAACACCGAGACCGCGAGGACGGCGGTGCCGATCCCTTCGATCACTACCAGGAACGTCTCCGGCACCCGTCGGCTCAACGAGATGAGCTGTGCCACGGCTGCCAGGACCACCACCCAGAGGACGCCACGGGCCTGGACATCGCCGACCAGGGCGGCCGAGCCGATCGCGACCAGGGTGAAAACCCGAGCCGACACCGCGAACTGGCGGACGCTCTTCATCTCAGAGCTTGCCGCTGAAGTTATCCATGATCGAGATGGCCGCCGGTCCGAGGACGGCGATGAACAAACAGGGGAGGATGCAGAAGATCAGCGGGACCAGGATCTTGACCGGGACCTTCTGAGCGGCCTCCTCGGCCCACTGTCGGCGCTTGACCCGGATCTCCGACGACTGGACCCGGAGCACCTGAGCCACCGGGATGCCGAACGCGTCTGCCTGCACCATCGCACTGACGAACGCGCGCAGGTCGGGGAGGTCGGTGCGTTCGCCCAAGGAGCGCAGCGCATCGGTCCGGCCGCGGCCGAGCTGCATCTCCTGGAGCATCCGGGCGAACTCCTCGGCCAGCGGGCCCTCGGTGTTGCGGGCGACCTGGGCGATAGCTGCATCGAAGCCCAGTCCGGACTCGACCGAGATCGTCAGCAGGTCGATCGCGTCCGGGAGCGCTCGCTGGAGGACGTCAGCCCGGTCGTACGCGCGCTGGTAGAGGTACAGGTTCGGGGCCATGTAGCCGGCGACCGAGGCTGCGACCACGAAGCCGAGGGTCGGCAGGAACCCCAAGCCCATCGCCAACGACAAGACCAGCGAAAGCACCAGGGCGGCGAAGAAACCGACCACCTTGCCGGCGCTCACCCGGTCCGCGGTCCAGCCCGACGGGTTGCCGGCGCGTTCCAGCTTCATGTGGATGCGCTCGTTCGCGTCCGCTGGCGTCAGTCGGCGGCCCAGACCCTGGGCGCGGTTCAGCAGCGGGACGAGCACCCGGTCGCCGAACGGTGCATCCAGCTCGCCCTTCAGCTCCTGAGGAGCCGCGGTCAGCGCCTCGAGAACGGCCATCGACCGGTTGACGCCGACCGAGCCCCGCGGCGAGAGCGCGATCGCGACGATGACGATCAGCAGGGCGACGAAGATCAGGGCGATCCCGGCGATCATGACTCCGGTACTCATCTCAGATCTCCACCTTCGCGACCTTGCTCATCCAGAAGATCCCCACCGTCAGCAGGATGGTCATCGTCACTATCATCAGCCAACCGATCGGTTCGGTGAAGAGCGGCTTCACGTAGTCGAAGCGGGTCAGGGTCAAGTACCCCAAGAACGCCGGCGGTAGGCCACCCAGGATCCAGCAGGAGAGCCGGCCCTCGGCCGAGAGTGCCGAGACGTGCCGGCGGATGTACTCCCGCTCGCGCAGGGTGCCAGCGACCTTGAGCAGGAGCTCGGCCAGGTTGCCGCCGACCTCGCGCTGGATCCGGATCGCCATCACCACCCAGGTGAAGTCCTTGCTCTGCATCCGGATCGCGACGCCGTCCAGCGCGTCCTCGAGCGGTACGCCGAGGCGAGCCTCCGCGATCACCCGCTTGAACTCCGAGGTGATCGGCTCGTTGCCCTCGCGCACGATGGTGTCCATCGACTGTGCGAGCGAGAGACCGGCCGAGAGGCTTCCCGCCATCAGTTGGAGCGTGTCGGCGAGGTTGGCGCTGAACGCCTTCAGGCGCCTGGTCCGCTTGAGCGAGAGGTAGACCCAGGGACCGATTCCCCCGAGCAGGAGGAAGACCAGCAGACCAAGCGGGTTGCCACCGGTGAGCAGCAACCCGAGGATGCCAGCGAGGAACGCGATGCCGACGTGCATGAGCAGCCACTCCGACGCCTTGAGCGCCATCCCGGCGCCCTCCAGCCGGTCGGCGACCTTCGCCTCGAAGCCCTGGTTCGTGGCCAGCATCGACTCGGCCGCGTGGCGCGCCTGTTGGGCGAGGCCGGAGAAGTCGGCCGCGGCGGCAGCCTCGGCGCGCCTCTTCTGGCTGGTGGTTGCGGTGGCGCCGTACACGTCGAGCTGGGTCGCCAGCGACGGGCGCCGGTCGTTCCCGCTGCCCGCGATCACGGTCGTGAACAGCACGATCACGCCCAGGCCGATCGCGGCAAGAGCGCCGTACATGACCTCCTTCGGGATGTCGAAGGCGCTGTCGTCCGCGGCGGGGAGGACAGCCGGTGTCACCGGCTCCTCCGGGGTGATTGCGCCAGCCACCGAGAGCAGGGCCGAGGTCTCGTACGTCGTGTCGCCCGAGTCGAGCGCGACGGTGACGTTGGCGTCCGGAGCGGTCTGGCCAGGTGGGACTGCGGCACTCACCAGGATCTGACGGCTGATGGTCGCTGCCTGGTCGGAGAAGATCGCGTCGAGGTCGGCGGATTCCGCGGAGACGATGGATCCCTTGCCGGCCGCTGCGATGTCCTTCAACGGCTGCGGTGCGCCGTCCTGCTCCAGGGCGACCACGTCGACCTTGACCCCGGACGCCTTGATCTTGCTTAGGACCGGTCCGAGTGCGGCGTCGGTGTTGTCATCACGTCCGTCAGAGACGATCAGGATCTGCCGTTGTCCCGCATCCTTGCCGGCGGCGTCGACCGCGGTGCTGACGCCCTCGTACAGGGCGGTGCTGGCACCGAGCTCCAGGTTGTCGATGACCTCTCGGGAGGTCTCCCGGTCCAGGCTCGGCGCCTGGCGCACGTCGGCGCCGACGTCGAAGGTGACGATGCCGACCCGGACGTTCGTCGGGACGGTGTCGAGGAACGAGAGCGCCGCCTTCTTGGCGCCGTTCAGGCGCGGGCCGCGCATGCTGAAGCTGGTGTCGATGGCGAGGACCGCGGTGCGCTGGATCGCATCCGTCTGGCCCGAGGAGGTCGCGGTCGCCTTGACCCGGGTGCCGTCGATGCTGACCGACACCGAGTCCAGGTCGATGCTCTCGTCGCCCGGGATGGAGACGAGCATCTGGATCGCGCCGTCCTTCGCCTCCGACGCGTCGATCGTCGCCTCGTCGGCTGCGTACGCCGCCCCGCCGGGGAGCAGGGCGACCGCGGTCATCGCCGACGCCGCGGCGAGAGCGAGGCGACGGGCGATCGGGCTCACATCGACTCCGGGATGAAGGTCCGCGGGTCAACCGTGACGTTGGAGAACGCCATCTTCTCCAGGAACTTCGGGCGCAGACCGGTGGCCTTGAGCGTGCCGAGGCTGCGGCCCTCGTGGTCGAACCCGGCGTTGTGGTCAAAGAGGAAGATGTCCTGGAGGGTGATCACGTCGCCCTCCATCCGCTCGACCTCGGTGACGTGGGTGATCCGGCGGGTGCCGTCCTTGAGGCGGGACTGGTGCACGATCACGTCGACCGCGGAGGCGACCTGCTCACGGATCGCCCGCATCGGCAGGTCCATGCCGGCCATCAGGACCAGGGTCTCCAGCCGGGCCAGGGTGTCGCGGGGCCCGTTGGAGTGGACCGTACAGATGGACCCGTCGTGACCGGTGTTCATCGCCTGGAGCATGTCCAGTGCGGAGGCATCACGGACCTCGCCGACGACGATGCGGTCGGGTCGCATACGGAGCGAGTTGCGGACCAGGTCGCGGATGCTGACCTCGCCCTTGCCCTCGATGTTCGATGGCCGGGACTCCAGCCGGACCACGTGCTCCTGGCGGAGCTGGAGCTCGGCGGCGTCCTCGATGGTGACGATCCGCTCGTCACCGGGGATGAAGGCGGAGAGCACGTTCAGCGTGGTCGTCTTGCCGGCACCGGTGCCGCCGGAGACGATGACGTTGAGCCGGCCGCGGACACAGGCGTCCAGGAAGTCGGCGGTCTTCCGGGTCATAGTGCCGAAGTCGATCAGGTGCTCGGCGGTCAGCGGGTCGCGGGCGAACTTGCGGATGGTCAGCGAACTGCCGTCGATCGACAGCGGCGGGACGACGGCGTTGACACGGCTGCCGTCGGGCAGGCGGGCGTCGACCATCGGCGAGGCCTCGTCGATCCGGCGACCGATCCGGGAGACGATCTTGTCGATCGTCCGGCGCAGGTGCGCCTCGTCGGTGAAGGTGCCCTCGACCCGCTCCAGCCGGCCCTTCCGCTCCAGCCAGATGTTGAACGGGCCGTTGACCATGACCTCGGCCACCGAGTCGTCGCGCAGGTACGGCTCGAGCGGGCCGTAACCGAGGATGTCGTCGGCGATCTCTTGGGTGATCCGCTGCCGGTCGTTGGCGGTCAGCGGCCGGTCGCTCGCCGCGATCACGTCGGCGAGGGCCTGGCGGACCATCGACTCGAGCTCGGTCGGGCTCAGGTTGGCGTCGTACAGCTTGGGGCCGAGCTGGACGAGCAGTCCCTCGTGGACGCTCTCCTTGAGGTCGTCGAAACGGCCCTTGTTGGCGGTGGTCCGGTTCGGTGTCGCGGTCACGCGTGCGACGGCCGGCGGAGTCTCGCCGCCGGACGGCAGGTGGGACGTGGGCGCTTCGGCCGGCTTGGGGACGCTCGGTGCAGTTGAGGACGGCGGCGCGGGAGGGGTAGCGGTCTGGGCATCAGGCTCGGCCGGTGTCGGCGGTGCCGGCGGTGCCGGCGGTGCCGGCGGCGGCGGAGCGGGGGCAGTCGGCTCGGACTCCTCGGGCGCCGCCGACTGCGGCTCCCGGGCGCGCTCGGACTGGGGACTGCCTTCCGGTGAGGCCGGAGTCCCAGCGGTGCTGCGCATCAGCTCTGCGAGCCGGTCTGAGAAGTCGCTCATTGCAGTTCCCCCGTTTACTTTCGACGACGCCCAAAGCGCCATTTCTGCTCCGCGTCCGCGTCCTGCGCCACTCCCGCGCTGATAGCGGACCCGGTCTTCCCGGACTTCGCGCTCAGCAGGTGGGCCAGCTTGATCAGCTCCTTGCTGACAGCGTGGTCCGGGCGGCTGAGCACGATCGGACGCCCGTGGTTGGTGGCGCTGGCGACAGCGAAGGCCGTCGGGAGCGCCGTGGTCACCGGCATCTTGAGCAGGCTCTCGACGTTCGCGGGGGTGAGCCCCACCTCGTCGTCGGCCCGGTTGAGCAGCAGGTGGCGGTGACCCTCGACGAGGTTCAGGGCGTCGAGCGTCTCCAGGGCCACCTTCACGTTCTTGATCGTCGGCACGTCGAGGGTGGCGACGATCACGCACTCGTCGGTCTCGTCGAAGGCGTGCAGCACCTGGTCGTCGAAGGCCGGCGCGGTGTCGACGACCACGAAGTCGAAGTGCTGACGCAGGATCCGCAGGATCCGGCGCACCAGGCTGGGAGAGATCCGGTCCTTGCCGTCGGGATGCGTCGGTGCCGCCAGGATCGAGCAGTTCTCCTGCCGGGTCAGCAGCGTCTCGAGCAGGGCGAAGTCCAGGTGCTCCTCGGCCTCGACGGCTTCGGAGATCGTGTGCTCAGGGATCAGCTGCAACGTGATGGCGACGTCACCGAACCCGAGGTCCAGGTCGACGACGCAGACGCGGCCAGCGCCGCTGCCGCCGAGGGCGACGGCCAGGTTAACCGCCACGGTGGTCTTGCCGACCCCGCCCTTGGGCGAGAACACCGTGATGACCTGGCCGTTGCGGTCGCCGCTGGACGCCGGGCCGCGGATTGCTTCCCAGGTCTGGCGGCAGCGGTCGACGGCGGCCGCCATGCCGTCGACGTCGTTCGCCGCCATCACAGCGGGGATCCCGGCGCGCATGGCGGTCTGGAAGACCTCCGCCGTCAGCTCGTGCCGCAACAGCACGATGCCGGTGGTCGGGTGGTCGAACCTGACGCGCTCGGCCAGGGCAATCGCTTCCGCCAGGTCCGTGTTCGGTCCGAGGATGACGGCATACTCGGTGTCCTGGTGTCCCAGCCAGTTGTCGAGCTGGGCGACGGTGCTGACGACCTGCGTGCCCGCGGGCAAGCCGGCCGCCAGAGCACTCGCCCAAGCAGCGTCATTCTCGACGAGGACCGGCATGTAGCTACCTTTCGTGGGAGAGAAGAGCGGTCACTGTCCTTGGAACAGGTTGCCTGCGTTCGCTCCCGGCCCGGGCTTCACGACCGACGCGTCGGTGAGGAGACCGAACGCGAGCTCGCCGCCTGCCGACCCGCCGCTACTCGCGTAGAGGAGCTTCTGGGCCTGCGCCTGCGTGACGCTCAATGTGAAGAGCGTACGGGGGAGTTGTTCGGTCGTTTGCGCCCCACTGGCGTCCGTCGTGGTGGTCGCGACCACGGTGGTGGTGCCCACGGCGATCACCTCGATGTTGTTCAGGAGCAGCCGGGTCGTCTCGGGCGTGGTCAGGAAGATGGCGACCTTGTCGGCCGGGTTGACGAAGCCGGCGACCCGCGCGGTGTCGGTCAGGTTGATCGAGACCGCGATCTTGCCCTTCGGGATCGTCAGTGTGTTGGAGGCCGCGATGGTGGCTGCGAACTTCGACGCGATGATCTGCTCACCGGGGAAGATCGTGGTCTGGGCGAGCTGGGCCTCGATGCCGGCGAGGGAGTTGAGCGCGGTCGGGAGCAGCTGGTCGCGGCTCACGGTGCCGACCTCGATCTTCCCGGCAGCCTGGGCCTCGGAGACCTTCTCTCCCTGGTTGATCTGCTTCACCGCACGGAGCACCGTGACAGCGTCGAACTTCTCGTTCGCGCGGTTGTCGGCGCCCTGGACGTAGAAGAAGACCAATGCCGTTCCTAGGGCAGCGATGATCGCGGCGACAGCGATAAGGATTCTTCTGCGGTCCATGGCCGAAGCCCTCCTTCATTGGTGCTGCTCTGATGACCAAGGTCCCGGGCCGGAGCCCAGGGCGGCGGTCACCTGGACGACCACCGAAGTGTCTAGTCGGCACGCCCTCCGGTGCCGATGCAGGGAAACTCTGCCCGATAGTCACCCCCTGTGCACCACAGACCGCATTACACGACCCAGTTGTCATGGTTCGAGTGGTCCAAAAGGGCTATTTATCCAATTTACTCCATTTGTTCTCATTGGGTCCACTGCTGCCGGTCTAGCCCTCTCCGTCCGGTCATTGTCACCGTGAGTAGAGGGCCTCGATCTCGTCGACGTTGTCCCGCATCACGACGTTCCGCTTGAGCTTGAGGCTCGGCGTCAGTTGGCCGCCCTCCTCGGTCCACTCGTCGCGGAGCACCGCGAACTTGCGGATCGACTCGGCCTTCGAGACCGCCTTGTTGGCCTCCTCGACGGCGCCCTCCACCTCGGCATACAGCTCGGGATCGTCGAGGAGCTTGGCGAGGTCGGTCGGCTTGCCCTGGTGCGTTGCCCAGTCCGTGACGGTCTCCCGGTCCAGGGTGATTAGCGCGCCGATGAACGGGCGGCCGTCGCCGACCACCATGCACTGGTCGATCAGCAGGTGGCCGCGCAGGCGGTCCTCGAGGACCGCGGGAGCCACGTTCTTCCCGCCGGCGGTCACCAGGATCTCCTTCTTGCGGCCGGTGATCCGTACGAAGCCCTCGTCGTCGATCTCGCCGACGTCGCCGGTGTGGAACCAGCCCCCGCCCGTCTCGTCGTCGCGGGCCGCCCTGGTGGCCTCGTCGTTGTTCCAGTAGCCGGCGAAGACCTGACCGCCGCGGAAGAGCAGCTCGCCGTCGTCGGCGACCCTGACCGCGGTGCCCTGGAGGGGCCGACCGACCGTGCCGACCTTCTGCGCCGACGGCAGGTTGACGGTGAGTGCGGCCGTCGTCTCGCTCAGGCCGTAGCCCTCGAGGACGTTGACGCCGATGCCGCGGTAGAAGTGGCCCAGACGATCGCCGAGCGGGGCGCCCCCAGAGACGGCGTACGTGCAGTTCCCGCCGAGGGCGTCGCGCAGCTTCGCGTAGACCAGTCGGTCGAAGACGGCGTGCTGTGCCTTCGTCGCGACACCGACCTTCCCGGTCTCCAGGCCGCGGGAGTACGCCATCGCCACGTCTGCAGCCCGGTTGAAGATCCGGCCCTTGCCGTCGGCCACCGCTCGCTGGGAGGCGGTGTTGAAGACCTTCTCGAAGACCCGGGGGACGGCGAGGATGAACGTCGGCCGGAAGGCTGCGAAGTCATCGAGCAGGTGCTTGATGTCCGAGGAGTGCCCCATTCGCACCCTGGCTTTGACGCAACCGACCTGGATGATCCGGGCGAAGACGTGGGCAAGCGGCAGGAACAGCAGGGTCGAGGGGGCGGTGCCGTCCTGGTCGGCGCCGAACAGCTGGTCGAGTTCCTCGACCGCCACCGTCAGCTCGAACATGAAGTTGCCGTGCGTGAGCATGCAGCCCTTCGGGCGCCCGGTGGTGCCCGAGGTGTAGATCAGGGTGGCGAGCGCGTCGGGCCCGTTCGTCGTACGCCGTGTCTCGAGCTGCTCGTCGCTGATCTCGGAGCCGAGCGTCGTCAGCACCGCGACGGCGTTCTCCTCGATCGACCAGACGTGGTGGACGTCGGCGAGCCGGTCGCGGATCTCCTTGAGCCTGCCGGTGTGCTCTTGGGTCTCCGCGACGACCGCACGGGTTCCGGAGTCTGCGAGGATCCACTCGATCTGCTCCGCGCTCGAGGTCTCGTAGATCGGGACCGTCGCGGCGCCCGCGAACCAGATCGCGTAGTCGAAGAGCGTCCACTCGTACCGGGTCCGGGAGAGCAGCGCCACCCGGTCGCCGACCTCGACGCCCGCAGCGATCAGGCCCTTGGCGACCGCTCGGACCTCGGTCAGGAAGGTCGCTGTGGTGACGTCGTTCCACGTGTCCCCGGTACGCCGCGCGAAGGCGATCGCGTCCGGGTGCTCGACTCCGTTCCGGACCACGTCGTCGGTGAGGTTCCCGGTGTCCTCGACGATGACCTGTAGGGGGGTGGAGTACTCGCGCACGCTGCTCCTCTTGGTGTTCCGAGCGATCTGGCGGGTGTGACCTGCTGCTCATCCGCCACCTGCACGGTACTAGGGCGTCTCCGAGATCCGATAGCCTCCTCGACATGGCCGAACAGACCACGTCGAGCATCGTGATCGATGCCACTCCTGCCCAGGTGATGGCGGTGATCGTCGACTTCGAGGCGTACCCAGCCTGGGCGCAGGGGATGAAGTCCGCCAAGGTCGTCAGTCGTGACGCCGACGGTCGAGCGGAGGCGGTCCACTTCGAGCTCGAAGCCGCCCCGATCAAGGACTCCTACACGCTGCGGTACCAGTACGTCGGTGAGAACACCCTGCTGTGGACCCTCGCCGAGGGGCGGATGCTGCGGGCGATGGAGGGGTCCTACGAGCTCGTCGAGACCGGGAGCGGCACCCAGGTGACCTATCAGCTCTCCGTTGACGTCGCGATCCCGATGATCGGGCTGCTCCGGCGCAAGGCCGAGAAAGTCATCATCGACACGGCGCTGAAGGGTCTGAAGAAGCGCGTCGAGTCCCTGGGTTGACCTCATGAGCGTGCGGATCATCCTGTTCACGGGTAAGGGGGGCGTCGGGAAGACGACCTCCGCCGCCGGGACCGCCACGCTCGCAGCCCGACGCGGGGAGCGCACCCTCGTCCTCTCCACCGATGCCGCGCACTCTCTCGGTGACGCCTTCGCGTGCCCGATCGGCGCCGAGCCGACGGCGGTCGCGGAGAACCTCTGGGTCCACCAGGTCGATGCCCAGCGTCGCTTCGAACGATCCTGGGGCGACATCCAGGGGTACCTGATGTCCGTCCTGGACGCCGCCGGGGTCGACCCGATCACGGCCGAGGAGCTGACCGTGATCCCCGGCGCCGAGGAGGTGCTCGCGCTGCTGGAGCTCCGCGAGCACGCGCAGTCGGGTCAGTGGGACGTGATCGTCGTCGACTGCGCCCCGACGGCGGAGACGCTGCGCCTGTTGGCTCTCCCCGAGGCGCTCAACTGGTACATGAGCCGGATGTTCGGCGTCCAGCGCCGGGTGATGCGGGCGCTGCGGCCGGTGCTCACCCGTGCGGCGGGCGTCCCGATGCCCGAGGACTCGGTCTTCGAGGCGATCGAGCGGCTGCACGCCGAGCTGGAGGAGATCCAGCAGATCCTCACCGACAAGGATGCCAGCGTCCGCTTGGTCCTGACCCCGGAGGCCGTCGTGGTCGCGGAGGCCCGGCGGTCGCTCACCACGCTCTCCCTCTACGGCTACCGCGTCGACGGCGTGATCGCCAACCGGGTCTTCCCGCGCGACGGCGCCGATCCCTGGCGCGAGGCCTGGGTGGTGGCCCAGGAGGCGGTGCTCGCCGAGGTTCGCCAGTCCTTCGTCGACCTGCCGATCTGGACCTCGTCGTACCAACCTGGCGAGCCGATGGGTGCCGACGCGCTCGCGGAGTTCGCCGAGGCGGCGTACGACGGCACCGACCCTCTCGCCGTCCCTGTCGGCGAGGGCCCGATGACGATCAGCCGGACCGAGTCCGGAGCCGTCCTGCGGATCGCACTGCCGTTCGCGGTCAAGGAGGACGTCGACCTGGCCCGGCATGGTGACGAGCTCGTCGTCACGGTCGGGTCCTACCGGCGTCTCCTGGCGCTGCCAGCCGCGCTGGCACGGCATACCGTGACGGGCGCGCGGGTGGAGGCAGGGTCTCTCCAGGTCCGGTTCCGCAGCGACACCGACGAACCAGAGGAGCAGCCGTGAACGACGACGCGGACACGAGTGGGCCGGGTGGGACCTGGCCCGGGAATACCAACTTCGACACCGCTCCGAACGGTGAGCCGATCGGCAACGTCGGCGAGGAGGCCGCGAAGCTGTTCGCCGCCCTCTCGGGCTGGGCGAAGGACCAGGGTACGGACTACGCCGGTACGGCGGCCGGTGCGGCGAGCGCCGTCTCCGACGCGTTTCACAACGTCAACGAGCACATCGCCACCGACGGCCAGGACTGCAAGTACTGCCCGCTGTGCCAGGTGATCTCCGCGGTCCGCTCGACCAGCCCCGAGGTCAAGGCGCACCTGGCGATCGCCGCGAGTTCGTTGATGCACGCCGCCGCCGGCGTCCTGGCGACCCAGGTGCCCACGGACTCGAAGACGTCCCCGGTGGAGAAGATCGATCTCGACGCGGGCGCTTGGGACGACGAGTCATGACCGATCGCACGTGCCGATGAGCCTCACCATCGGGATCGACGTCGGCGGCACCAAGATCGCGGCCGGAGTGGTGGCCGAGGACGGGACTGTCCTGGCGACCTCGCGACGTGAGTCGCCGGCCGAGCACCCGGCGGCGATTGCCGAGGGCATTGGCGCCCTGGTCGCCGAGTACGCCGCCGAGTACGACGTCCGTGGGGTCGGCGTCGCCGCCGCCGGCTTCATCGACCTCGGGCGGAGCGAGGTCATGTTCTCCCCGAACCTCGCCTGGCGCGACGAACCGTTGCGCCAGCTGGTGGCAGACCGCGTCGAGCTGCCCACGGTGATCGAGAACGACGCCAACGCGGCGGCCTGGGCGGAGTACCGGTTCGGAGCCGGCCAGGGCGCCCGCACCCTGCTGATGGCCACGATCGGCACCGGCATTGGCGGCGGGCTGGTCTTCAGCGGCCCCGATAACGACGCGCAGAACGACGCGCAGACCGATGCGCAGAACGGCCAGGTCTTCCGGGGCGGGTTCGGGGTCGCCGCCGAGTTCGGACATCTCCGGGTGGTCCGGGACGGACGCCCCTGCGCCTGCGGGCTACACGGCTGCTGGGAGGCGTATGGGTCGGGCACCGGCCTCACGGTGCGGGCACGCGAGCTGGCTCTCGCCGACCCGTCGAGCGCGGTCGCCCTGCTCGAGCTCGCGGGCGGCGACGCCGACGCGATCCAGGGGCCGATGGTCTCAGCGGCGGCGGATCGCGGGGACGCTGCGGCGTTGCAGAGCTTTGCCGAGCTCGCCACCTGGATCGGCGAGGGCCTCGGCAGTCTTGCCGCCGTTATCGATCCCGACGTGATCGTCATCGGCGGGGGCGTCAGCGAGTCGCCGTGGTTGGACATGGATGCGATCGTGGCGTCCTTCGAGACCTCGGTCACCGGGTTCGGTCACCGGCCGGTGGCGAGGGTCGCCCGCGCGGCGCTCGGCAACGACGCCGGTCTGATCGGCGCGGCCGATCTCGCCCGGGTCGGCTGACCGCATCTCCGGCGGGATCCGGGTCAGACGACGGCGCCGTCGTCCCAGCCGGAGTCCGGGTCGTCCGGCCCTTGCATCGTAGCGACCAGGTAGCCGAAGCCGCCGACGAACCACGCCAGGAACAGCAGCGTCACCGGCGACGGCAGCGAGATGCTCAGCACGATGCAGACCAGGACCAGAACCGGGACGCCGAAGAGGCCGAACCACGCGAACGCCCTGACTCCCTGGGGTCGGGGGACCGGTGGTGCGGGTGGTGGTACGTAGCCGCCGTCGTCGTCGTCCCACGACGGGGTGAACTCAGCGGGCTCCTCGAGGACCGGACCCGGATCGTCCCTCGGCTCGGGCTCGGGCTCGGGCTCGGGACGGGGCGGGGCCGGGAACGCGGGGCGATCGCCGTACGACTCGACGATGCTGAGGAACTCGGCGTCCTCTTGCGCCCGCCGGGCGTCCTCGTCCCGCGCGGTCACGGCGACGTGACCCGTTCGATGAACGCCAGCGACTCGGTGAAGATCTGCTCGGCGTCGTTGTCGAGCGTGGCGACGTGGTAGCTCTCGGTCAGCACCCGCTCGATGGCGTCGGTCGAGCTGATCCCGGCCATGATGACCGGAGCCGACGTGGAGTCGACGACGTGGTCGTCCTGGGCCCGGAACAGCAGCACCGGGACCTTGATGTTCCCGAGGTCGGCCCGGATCTGCTTCCAGGCAGTGACCATCGACGCGAGCGGCTTGAGCGGGGTCTTCGTGTAGGCGTACTCGCTGATGCCTTCCTTCTTGATGTCGTCGCCGATCGCTGGGAAGGCCTTGACCAGGTGCTTGAGCACCGGCAGCAGGAGGAGCTGCTTGTTGGCGCTGGTGACCACCGGGTTGACCAGGACGATGCCGGCCATGTCGTCGGGCCGGCGCTCGGCGAGGGTGAGGGCGAGGCAGCCGCCCATGGAGAGACCGCAGACGACCACGACGTCGCAGCGTTCCCTCAGGGTGTCGAGCTCGGCCGAGAGCGCGGCGTAGTAGTCCTCGTACCGGGTGGGGAGCATGTCCTGCCAGGTGCTGCCGTGCCCGGGCAGGCGCGGTACGGCAACGGCGTACCCGCGCTCGGCGAGGAACCGTCCCCACGGGGCCATCGATGCCGGCGACCCGGTGAAACCATGGCTCAGCAGCACTCCGACACGGCGGCCGGACGCGTCCGGAGTGCCGTCGCTGAAGAACGGTTCGGCGTGGGGGGCCAGGGACACAGGAGACCTCGCTCAGGGTTGGGGAAGACGATCGGGCCGCGGCGTCCGGGCCCGGGTATCAGCAGACGTGGTCATCGTTTCACGGGCCTGGTGGAGGGGCTAGGGTTCGGGTGACCCGTGCAGCGTCGAGGAGGTGTCGGGGTTGTTCTACTGGTTCCTGAAATTCATTGCGATCGGACCGCTCCTGCGTTTACTTTTCCGTCCTCGCACTGAAGGTGCGGAGAACATCCCGGCCGAGGGACCGGTGATCTTGGCCAGCAACCACCTCTCGTACGCCGACTGGCTCTTCATGCCATTGACGCTCTCGCGCCGGGTGACCTTCGTGGCCAAGGCCGAGTACTTCAACAGCCCGGGCATCAAGGGCTGGTTCCAGAAGCAGTTCTTCTCCGGCGCCGGCCAGGTCCCGATCGACCGATCGGGCGCCTCGGCTGCCGAGGGCGCGCTGAGCTCAGCCAAGGCGATCCTGTCCGACGGCGATATGTTCGGGATCTTCCCCGAGGGCACCCGGTCGCACGACGGTCGGCTCTATCGCGGCAAGACCGGTGTCGCCCGCCTGGCTCTGGAGACCGGTGTCCCGGTGATCCCGGTCGCTGTCGTCGGCACCGACGTCGTGGCGCCGCCGGGCAAGAAGTTCGGCGGGTTCACCCGTCCGGTGGTGCGCTTCGGCAAGCCGCTCGACTTCGAGCGCTACGAGGGCCTGGAGAACGACCGTTACATCCTCCGGTCGGTCACCGACGAGATCATGTACGAGATCATGCGCCTCTCGGGCCAGGAGTACGTCGACATGTACGCCGGCCGGGCCAAGGACGAGCAGAAGCGTGCCGAGGCCGCTGCCCGGGCGGCCGACCGGGCAGCCGCAGCTGAGAAGGCGGCCGTCGTCGAGGCAGCTGGCCAGGGTGGGCAGCCCGGCGACGACTCGCCCGAGTCCAAGGCGTCCTGACCGTGGCCGGTGACCCGGTCCGGTGACGATCCACAACTCGAACCCGTTCGCCGAGCCGCCGGACCCGGTGCGCCGGTTCCGCGGCCGGCTCGGTGGCGCAGTCTCCCTCTGGACGGCTGGGGACGGGCCGGCCAGAGCCGGCCTGACGGTCTCCTCGCTGCTCCTCGCGAACGGGGAGCCGGCGCGGGTGCTCGGCCTCCTGGACCCGGACGCAGACCTGACCGAGCGGCTCCTCGACACCGGCTTCGGCGTCGTCCAGCTGCTGACCTGGTCCGACCGCGACCTGGCCGAGGCCTTCGCCGGCACCGCTCCGGCGCCCGGGGGAGCATTCGCGTCGGGTGAGTGGACGCAGACGCCTCACGGGCCCGCCCTGGTGGGCAGGACCCGGGCGCTGATCCGCCTGGAGTCGACCCGACCCGAGGGCTGGTCGGTGCTCGTCAGCTGCGTCATCGAGGGACTCGAGGTGCTCGAGGACCACGACGCCTTGGAGCACCGCCGGGGCCAGTACAGTCGGGCGGCGAGGTGAGCCCGGGGTGCGATCGCGTCATGAGTAGCCCTAAACGTCGTCTCGTTCAGGGAGAACACCTCGGGAAGAACCGGCCTACCGGTAGCGTTGGGCCAGCAACACAGAGAGGGGATCGCTGAGATGGTGCTGTTCCGTCGGCAACTCGGTGACGTACTGCGCGGTGAGCGCATGCGCCGCGGCATGACGCTGCGCGAGCTCTCCTCGGGGGCCCGGATCAGCCTGGGCTACATCTCTGAGATCGAGCGCGGCCAGAAGGAAGCGTCTTCGGAACTGCTCGCCTCGCTCTGTGAGGCCCTCGAGGTGCCGCTTTCCGCGGTCCTGCGCGAGGTCAGTGACACCGTCGCGACCGAGGAGGCCCGGATCCTCGCCGAGGCCGCCGTCGAGCAGCCGTTCCTGGCGGCACCGTCGGCCCGAACGGGCGCCGTCGTCGCGTCTGCCGCCTGAGGTCTCGACCGGCTCGATCAGCAGGGTCAGGCGACCCCGGCAGCGTTCTCCAGCGCCGCCAGTTCCTCGTCGAGGAAGGTCAGCAGCCGTTGCAGGCGCGGGACGGTGCGACGGCAGCCGGTCAGCCCGAAGCACATGTCGTCGGCGTAGCTGTTGCAGGTGATGTTCAGCGCCATCCCCTGCATCGGCACCGAGACCGGGTAGGTGCCGGTCAGTCGGGCCCCGTTCAGGTACTGCGTGCTCCGCGGACCGGGGACGTTGGAGATGATCAGGTTGAACGGCGGTCGCACGATCCCGTTGAGCCGGAGCATCGGGATCACCAGGGACGGTGTCATGCCCAGCGCGCTCATCGCGACGATCTGGTTCGGTGTCATCGATTCGAGCGCCTCCTTGCCGGCCTTCATCGACGCGTTGATCGCCGCGAGACGGGCAGCCGGGTCGGCCAGGTCGGTGCCGAGCTTCACCATCACCGAGCCGACCGCGTTGCCGCCGCCGCCGGCCTCGGAGTCCGCCCCGCGGGACTTCAGCCCGACCGGGACCATCGAGACCAACGAGGCGTCCGGGAGGCGGCCGAGCTCGATCAGGTAGTTGCGAACCGCTCCGCCGCACATCGCCAGCACGACGTCGTTCAGGGTCGTCCGGCTCGCCTTGGAGATCGCCCGGATCCGGTCCAGCGGCCAGTCGTCGGCTGCGAACCGGCGTGAGCCGGTGATGTTGACGTTGAACATCGACTTCGGGGCGTAGAACGAGAGCGCCGACGCCTCGTTACGCACGCCCTTGGTCAGCGTGCGGATCAGCGCCGCCGGCATCCCGGCGGCGTCGGCAGTGAGACCGAACGCGGTCCGGAGTGCATCCATCGGGACTTCGGTGAGGCTTTGCTCGCTCGCGTCCCGGGTCTTCTTCGCGCGGGTCGCCCGGGCGTCGAAGGGGAGCGGCATGTTGCGCCGCTCTGGGTCGGTGCTCAGCACGCTCTGCATCAGCTTCATCGCCGAGATCCCGTCGACCAGGGAGTGGTGCAGCTTGGTGTACATCGCCACCCGACCGTCGGCGAGGCCCTCGATGATGTGCGCCTCCCACAGCGGACGCTCGCGGGCCAGCATCTGCCCGTGCAGCCGGGAGACGAGCTCGAGCAGCTCGCGGATCCTCCCCGGCTCGGGGAGGGCGCTGTGCCGCACGTGGTGCTCGATGTCCAGGTCGTTGTCGTCGGTCCAGATCCACTGGCCGAGGCCACCCAGCGCACGCGAGGGGTGCTTGCGGAACAGTGGGGCCACCTCTTCGGTGTCGAGCGCTCCTTCGTAGAGTTCGCGGACGAAGTGCGGACCGGCGTCGGCCGGTCGCTCGAAGAGCTGGAGTCCCGCTACGTGCATCGGCTGGTTCCGGTTCTCGGCCAGCAGGAAACCGAGCGAGGTCGGGTCGATCGTCACAGCCACGGTGCACCCCCATGTGCTGCCGCGCGGTGCGGCTCGTGGTGATCCTCGCGCCTCGTGGGGTGTTTGGGAAGCATGACCGGGCCTGGGAACGGGGCGTCCACCGGAGTAGGTTTCGTGCCATGACGATCACCGATCCGACCAGTACCCGCTCCGCATCGACGTTCGAGTCGCTGAACCCCCGGTCCGGTGCCGTGGTGGGCACCCATCCGATCGCGACCGAGGCCGACGTCCAGGCCGCGGTGGCCAGGGCGAAGACAGCTGCCGGGTGGTGGAGCGGGCTCACCTTCGACGAGCGCAAGGGGCACCTGAACGCCTGGAAGGGCGTCGTGACCCGTCGGATCGGTGAGCTCGCCGCAGTAATGGAGGCCGAGACCGGCAAGCCGCACGGTGACGCGCTCCTCGAGTGCGCGCTGGCGATCGACCACCTGGCCTGGGCCGCCGGCCACGCGGAGAAGGTCCTCAAGCGTCGTCGGGTGTCCAGCGGCATCGTGATGGCCAACCAGAAGGCAACCGTCGGGTACCGGCCGCTCGGAGTTGTCGGGGTGATCGGCCCCTGGAACTACCCGGTGTTCACCCCCATGGGCTCGATCGCGTATGCGCTCGCCGCCGGCAACGCCGTGGTCTTCAAACCGAGCGAGTACACCCCGGGCGTCGGGCTGTGGCTGGCCCAGACCTTCGCCGAGGTGATCGGCCAGCCGGTCTTCCAGGTCGTCACCGGTCTGGGTGAGACCGGTGCGGCGCTCTGCCGCTCCGGGGTCGACAAGGTGGCTTTCACCGGATCGACCGCCACCGGCAAGCGGGTGATGGCCGCGGCGTCCGAGTCGCTGACTCCGGTGCTGATCGAGGCTGGCGGCAAGGACGCTCTGATCGTGGACGCCGATGCGGACATCGCCGCAGCCGTCGACGGCGCGGTGTGGGGCGCCAACGCCAATGCGGGCCAGACCTGCGCCGGTGTCGAGCGGGTCTACGTCCACGAGCGGGTGTACGACGACTTCCTCGCCCAGGTGATCGCCCGGACCGGGGAGGTCCACGCGACCGACGACGCCGACGCCAAGATCGGCCCGATCACGATGCCCAGCCAGATCGACATCATTCGGCGGCACATCGATTCCGCCATCGCTGACGGCGGCACCGCCGTGCTCGGCGGCCCGGAGTCGGTGGGGGACCGCTTCGTTCAGCCGGTGATCCTGGTCGACGTCCCCGAGACGTCCGCCGCGGTGACCGAGGAGACCTTCGGTCCGACGATGACGGTCACCAAGGTCAAGACCATGGACGAGGCTGTCGCGCTCACCAACGCGTCGAAGTACGCACTCGGCTCCTCGGTGTTTAGCAAGGCCAACGGCATGAGGATCGCCGAGCAACTGCGCGTCGGGATGACCGCGATCAACGGGGTGATCACCTTCGCCGGGGTGCCGTCGCTGCCGTTCGGTGGCGTCGGTGATTCCGGCTTCGGTCGGATCCACGGTCCAGACGGCCTCAAGGAGTTCACCTACGCGCACGCGATCACCCGCCAGCGGATGAAGCCGCTGCTCGCGTTGACCACGTTCAAGCGGACCGAGAAGGCCGAGGACCAGCTCGGCAAGCTGATCACGATGCTGCACGGACGCGGGGGCGACCGTTCGAAGTAGCAGCGCAGGCGGTGACCCGCAGCCCCGCCTGTACGTCGACCTGGTGGTCGCTCGCGGGCGGACCTCGGTGCGGGCCCGGATCGCCCGGCTGCGCTCGAAGTCCTGGCAGATCGCCCAGTGCGCGGTCGCGGCCGGCGTCGCCTGGTGGGTGGCCGCTGACCTGATCGGTCACGACCAGCCCTTTTTCGCGCCGATCGCCGCCGTGGTCAGTCTTGGCACCGGCTACGGCCAACGCTTGCGCCGGGTCGCCGAGGTCACCCTCGGGGTCGCGGTCGGTGTCTTTCTCGGGGACCTGCTGACGCACGCGCTCGGGTCGGGGGCGTGGCAGATCGCCCTGATCGTCAGCCTCGCCATGGTCTCGGCGCTGCTGCTCGACGCCAGCGCGATCTTCGTGACCCAGGCGGCCGTCCAGGCGATCGTGGTCAGCACCCTGGTGCCGGATCCGGGCCAGGCGTTCGTCCGGTGGACCGACGCACTGATCGGCGGCGGAGTCGCCCTGGTGGCGGCGACCGTCGTACCCCAGGCGCCGTTGCGTCGTCCCCGGGAGCAGGTCGCCGTGGTGCTGGGCAAGGTGGTCACCCTGCTGCGGGCGTCTGCCGACCGGATCGAGGACGCCGACGTCGAGCTGGCGATGGCGACCCTCCGCGACGCCCGGACGACCGACCGGCTCATCGCCGAGCTGCGGGCAGCCTCGGACGAGGGCCTCTCGGTGCTGGCCTCCAGCCCGTTCCGGTGGCGGCACAAGGAGGGCGTCCGGCAGATGGTGGAGCTGGTCGAGCCGCTCGATCTCGCGGTCCGGACTACGCGGGTGCTGGCCCGACGGGTCGCGGTGGCGTGCTACCGCGACGAGCCGATCCCGGCGGCGTACGCGGTCTTCCTCCGCGAGCTCGCCGCGGTCTGCGAGGAGATGATCGCCGACCTCCGGGCCGATCGGATGGCGAGCGCGGTCCGGTCCGCTCTGGTCGCCCTGGGGGAGCAGTCGAACGACCTGCCGCGGACCTCGGTGCTCTCGGCGGAGGTGGTGCTGGCTCAGATCCGCTCGCTGATCGCCGACCTGCTCGCCGTCAGCGGGATGGAGCGCCTCGAAGCCACCGACCAGATCCCGCCGTTCCCCGCCTAAAGCTCGCGGACCACCGCGTCCACCACCGCGACCAGGTTGCCGCCGGCGCGCTCCGCGATCGCCCGCTGGCGCTGGTACGACGCCCCGAGCCGGGTGATCTCGTGGACCAGGACCAGGTCCTCGGCGCAGCCCAGCCGCTCCGCGACTGGCAGCAACCGGTCGATCAGGCCCTTCAGATCGTCGCGGAGCAAGGCTTCGTTGGACCGGTCGTCGAGGATGATCCAGGCATCGAGTCCGTAACGCGCCGCGCGCCACTTGTTCTCCTGGACGTGCCAGGGCGGCATCGTCGGCAGGGTCTCGCCCGCATCGAGCCGTTCGCTGAGGTCGACGACCAGGCAGTGGGTCAGCGCCACCAGCGCACGCATCTCCCACAGCGTGGAGACCCCGTCGCAGATCCGGATCTCGACGGTCCCCGTCCTCGGCGCCGGCCGGACGTCCCACCGGATCTCGTCGATCTGCTCGATCACCCCGGTGGTCAGCAGGTCCTCGGCATACGACTCGAACTCGGACCAGGTGTGGAACTGGAACGGGAGCCCGGCGGTCGGCAACTGCTGGAACATCATCGCCCGGTTGCTCGCGTACCCGGTGTCGTGTCCCGCCCAGATCGGCGAGGACGCGGAGAGCGCCTGGAGGTGCGGGTACCAGTTGAGCAGCGCTGAGACGATCGGGATCACCTGGTCGCGCCGGACCCCGACGTGCACGTGGACGCCCCAGATCAGCATCTGCCGACCCCACCACTGGGTCCGGGCCATCAGCTCCTCGTAGCGGTGCCCGGGCGTGAGCAGCTGGTCGGACCAGGCGGCGAACGGGTGGGTGCCGGCGCTGAACAGGTCCACGCCGAGCTCGGCCGCGACTGGCACCACCTTGGCCAGCATCTCGACGAGCTCGGCGATGGCCTGGTCGGTGTTCTCGCAGATCCCGGTGGTCAGCTCGACGGTGTTGCGCAGCAGCTCCTTGTGTAGCCGGGGTTCAGCACCGTGCCGCTCGGCGACCAGGTCGAAGAGCTCGGACGCCGCGTTCACCAGGTCGCGGGTCGTGTGGTCGACCAGCGCGAACTCCCACTCGACCCCGAGTGTCGGACGAGGGGACTCTGCGAAGTCGATGGCCACACCTCGATGCTTCCACATGGAAGCATGGCGACCGTGACGACAGCCTGGCTCACTGCCTTCCTCGACGTACCGGCGTCGCGGCATGCCGTGTCGGCGGCGTTCTGGTCCGGGGTGACCGGCTCGACGCTCTCGCCCAGCCGCGGTGCCGACGGCGAGTTCGCCACCTTCGAGCCACCGGACGGCGACGCGTACCTGCGACTGCAGCGGATCGGGTCCGGTCCGGCCGGCGTCCACCTCGATCTGCACGCCCCCGATCGGACGCTGCTGCCGTCCCGGTCGCCGGGCGGCCTGCCGTTCTGCCTCAACGAGGGTGAGCAGGGCACCCGCCCGCTCCCGCGGATCTGGGCGGGAGGGCATGCCAGCCTGGTCGACCAGGTCTGCCTCGACATCCCGGCCCAGTCGTACGAGGCCGAGTGCGCGTTCTGGGCCGAGACGACGGGCTGGGATCTGGTGGAGAGCAGCCGTCCTGAGTTCGGCGCCCTGGTCCGGCCTGATGCGATGCCGCTGCGGATCCTGCTCCAGCGTCTGGAGGAGGCCGACGGCCCAGTGTGCGCGCACCTGGACATCGCCACCACCGACCGGCCGGCGGAGACCGACCGCCACCGCGGCCTCGGCGCTCGGGTGGAGACCACAAGGCAGCACTGGACGGTGCTGCGTGACCCCGCGGGCATGCTGTACTGCATCACCGACCGGGACCCGTACACCGGAACGATCTAACCCTTACCGGTCGTCGGGGGTGTCGAGACGCAGGCGCCGGAGGCGGGCGATCCAGCCGTGGGCCGTCCCGTCGAAGGGGGCCTCGGAAGCCAGGATCGCGGTGTGCGCCTCCTCGCAGCCCTGGCGGGCACCGGCGATCACCTCGGCGGGGTAGCCGCGGGAGACCTGGTGCTCGGCGAACTCATCCTCGTCGTCGATCCACACCCGGCCGTCGGTCTCGCGGATGACGTCGAGGTCCAGGTCGACGCAGCGCACCTCGGAGCGATCCTCGGACCAGACGCACGCGGTGGTCATGTCGACGTAGAAGTCGACCGGGCGGTCGTCGTCGTCCCCGTAGATCGTGGCGACCCACCAGGCGTCGTGGGGGAGCAGCACGACGTGGTCCGCCCAGGCGGTGAAGCCCTTCCCGGGCTTGGACAGCCAGGTTCCCTTCGGTACGCCGACCCAGTGACCGTGGGCGTCGACGCCGAGGCGGACGGCGTCGAACTCCCAGTGCGGTTCGTCCGGCCACTTGCGGGTCAGCACCCGGACGGTGCGGGGATCGGTCACCTGGGCAGCGTAGTGGTCCCGACTACTTCTTCTTCGGCATCGTCAGCGGGGCGACCCGGGCGATGACGTCCTGATAGCCGGAGCCGGTCCACTTGGCGAAGTGGTGCAGCGCATGGGCGTCGATACCGACCAGGACGCGCGCCTTCCCCTTCACGGCGCTGTCGAGGATGATCTTCGCGGCCTTCTCGGCGGTCATCCGGGCGAGCTTCTTCTCGAACAGCTCGTCGACCTTGCTGGCGTCCTGGCTGGCGGTCTTGCGCCCGTTGCGGGCGATCCCGGTCTTGATGCCGCCGGGGTGGATGCAGGTGACCGTGACCGGGTGCTTGTTGATCAGCATCTCCTCGCGGAGAGCCTCGGTGAAGCCGCGGACGGCGTACTTGGTGGCGTTGTACGCCGTCTGGCCGGGCATCGAGATCAGGCCGAAGAGGCTGGAGATGTTCACGACCGCGCCGTCGCCGGAGGCGATCAGGTGCGGCAAGAACTCCTTGGTGCCGTTGACGACGCCTAGGAAGTTCACGCCGACGATCCAGTCGAAGTCCTCGTAGGACATCTCTTCGAAGTCGCCGGTGACGGTGACG
Source organism: Marmoricola sp. (assembly GCA_046598425.1). Lineage (GTDB taxonomy): Bacteria > Actinomycetota > Actinomycetes > Propionibacteriales > Nocardioidaceae > Marmoricola. Next base: position 51,924 of record JBKJIN010000021.1, read on the forward strand.
CCCGCGTTGTTGACGACCATGTTGACTCGGCCGAACTGCTCGGCGACTGCAGCCGCCCAGGTGGCCATCGCGGCCCGGTCGGAGACGTCGATGACGTCGCTGCGGACCTCGGCGCCGAGAGCCTTCACCAGGTCGACGGTCTCGGCCAGCGCTTCGGCGTTCCAGTCGGAGATCGCCAGCAGTGCGCCGTCGCGGGCCGCCTTGAGCGCCATCTCGCGGCCCATGCCGGAGCCTGCTCCGGTGATGACGACGACCTTGTCGTTGAGCGACTTCATGCGACCTTCTCCTTGTTGATGCCAGCGTCGGACTGAACGGTGACGACGTACTTCTCGAGGTCGAACGTGCGGAGCAGGCCGCGGAACGCGAACGTGGTCCGGGGCCAGAGTGTCGTGTTCCGGCCGTGCTCGTCCAGGTACCAGCTGGCGCAGCCGCCGGTGCTCCACACGGTGCGCTGCATCCGGCGCTGCATGTCGGCGTTCCACGCGGACTGCGCCTCCGGCGTCGGCTCGACCGTGGCGATGCCCTGCGTGTCCATCTGGTCGAGGGCGGAGAGGATGTAGGCGATCTGGCTCTCGATCATGAAGACCATGCTCGAGTGCCCCAGCCCGGTGTTGGCGCCGACGATCTGGAAGAGGTTCGGGAAGCCGGCGGCGGTGGTGCCCTTGTACGACGCCATCCCGCTCTCGGCCCAGAGCGACCCCAGGGTCACGCCATCGCGGCCCTTGATGTGGTGCGCGATGGGTTGGTCAGTGGTGAAGAACCCGGTGGCGACGATCAGGACGTCGATGTCGCGCGACACGCCGTCACGGGTGACGATCCCGGTCGGCGTGATCTTCGCGATCGGGTCGGTGATGACCTCGACGTTCTCCTGCGCCAGGGCGGGGTAGTAGGTGTTCGAGATCAAGATCCGCTTGCAGCCGATCTGGAAGTCGGGGGTGACCTTGGCGCGCAGCCCGGGGTCCTTGATCCCCTTCTTGATGTTGCCCTCGGCCATCGCCTGAACGGGGGCGAGGATCTTCGGCTGCCAGGTGAACGCGGGCACGTAGGTCTCGCGGCCCCAGTAGATGGCCGTGCGGTAGAGCTTCTGGAGGCCGGGCAGGAACCGGAAGCCCAGCCTTTCCACCGCCAGGTAGTTGCGGTCGTGGCGCGGCATCACCCAGGGGGCCGTGCGTTGGTAGACGTCGAGGTGGTCGACCTGCTTCGCGATCTCCGGGATGACCTGGATCGCCGAGGCACCGGTGCCGATCACGGCGACGCGCTTGCCGGTCAGGTCGACGTCGTGGTTCCAGCGAGCGGTGTGGAAGATCTCGCCGGTGAAGCCGTCGATGCCGTCGATCTCCGGGTTCTTCGGCTCCGAGAGGCCGCCGGAGCCGCTGATCACCACGTCGGCGACGACGGTCCCGGCGCTGGTGGTCACGGTCCAGGTCAGGTCGGACTCGTCCCAGGTCAGGTCCTCGACGGTGACGCCGAAGCGGAACCGGTCGAGCACACCCGAGGACTGGGCGACGTCCTGGAGGTACGCGTGGATCTCGGGTTGAGGCGAGAACGAGCGCGACCAGTTCGGGTTCGGGGCGAACGAGAACGAGTACAGCTGGCTCGGTACGTCGCACGCAGCGCCCGGGTAGACGTTGTCGCGCCAGGTTCCGCCGACACTGCTGCCTTTATCGAGGACGAGGAAGTCCGGGCGGCCGGCCTTGTCGAGCTGGATCGCCGCGCCGAGGCCGGCGAAGCCGGCACCGACGACAAGGACGCGGACGCGCTCGGGGAGGGCCTCATTGGGCTCGCTCGTCCGGTGGGAGGGGTGGGTAGCCATGCGAGAACTCTAACCGCTGTTGAATGAGCGTCAATAGCGTTGTTGACGATTGTTCAGTAATGTGGCCCACATGACCTCGAGTACCGGATCCCGCAGCGGTCGCCTGCGGATGTCGCCCGCGAGCCGGCGTGAGCAGCTTCTCGAGCTCGGCACGAAGCTGCTCTCGACCCGCACGCTCGATGAGATCTCCATCGAGGTGCTCGCCGAGGAGGCCGGTATCTCCCGCGGTCTGCTCTACCACTACTTCGGCAACAAGCAGGAGTTCCACCTCGCCGTCGTACGACGTGCGGTCGAGGACCTGGTGGCGATCACCGCACCCCGCGACATCGAGGACCCGCTCGAGCAGCTCGCCGTCTCCATCGGCGCCTACCTCGACTACGTCGTGGAGAACTACACCGGCTACGTCTCGCTGGTTCGGGCCGCGGCCGGGGGTAACGAGGAGCTGCGCGCGATCTACGACGAGGGTCGGCGGGCGCTGACCGACCGGATCTTCGAGGTCACTGGGCCGGAGAGACTGGCAGCCCTCGGCCTGACCGACTCGCCGACGATGCGCCTCCTGGTCAAGGGCTGGGCGGCCATGAACGAGCAGGTCATCATCGACTGGGTCGCCGATCCGCGTGGGATCGCTCGTGACGACCTGCTCGATCGTCTCGCCCGGGCGCTGCCGGCGATCGTCCTCGCCTGACCATAGGTGAGGGCGTCGTTCCAGTCCCGCACGGGACGGAGCCGTTGAACCCGCCGATCGCCATCACCGGTGAGCCTCAGTCGTCGTTGCCGTAGATGTCCCGGGTGTAGACCTTCTCCGTCACGTCCTGGAGGTCATCGGTCCGCCGGTTGGCGACGATCACGTCGGAGCGCTTCTTGAACTCGTCGAGGTCGGTGATCACTTCGGAGTTGAAGAACGAGTCTTCCGCGAGCGCGGGCTCGTAGATGATCACGTCGACGCCCGTGGCCTTGATCCGCTTCATCACGCCCTGCACCGAGGACTCCCGGAAGTTGTCCGAGCCGGCCTTCATGATGAGTCGGTAGATGCCGACCGTCTGCGGGTTGCGGCGGAGCACGTCGGTGGCGATGAAGTCCTTGCGGGTGGTGTTCGCATCGACGATCGCGCTGATCAGGTTCTGCGGCACTTCGCTGTAGTTCGCCTGGAGCTGCTTGGTGTCCTTGGGCAGGCAGTAGCCGCCGTACCCGAAGGACGGGTTGTTGTAGCCCTTGCCGACCCGCGGGTCGAGGCCGACGCCTTCGATGATCTGGCGGGTGTCGAGTCCGTGGCTGAGCGCGTAGGTGTCCAGTTCGTTGAAGTACGCGACCCGGAGCGCCAGGTAGGTGTTGGCGAACAGCTTGATCGCCTCGGCCTCGGTGGACCCGGTGTACAGGACCGGAACGTCCTTGTTGATCGCGCCCTCGACGAGCAGCGCGGCGAGCCGGTGCCCCTGCTCGGTGTCCGAACCGATCACGATCCTCGACGGGTGCAGGTTGTCGTAGAGGGCGCGGCCCTCGCGGAGGAACTCGGGGGAGAAGATGATCGACGCCCCGGGGTGCTCTGCGCGCATCCTGGCGGTGAACCCGACCGGAACCGTCGACTTCACCACGACCGTCGCGGTCGGCTCGATCGTCAGGACGTCGGCGATCACCGACTCGACCGAGCCGGTGTCGAAGTAGTTGGTGCGTTCGTCGTAGTTCGTAGGTGTTGCCACGATTGCGTAGGAGGCGCCGGTGAACGCGGCCTGCTTGTCCAGTGTGGCGGTGAGGTTCAGGGGCCTGGTGGCGAGGTACTCCTCGAGCTCGGGGTCGTCGATCGGTGACCGCCGGGCGTTGATCTGATCGACCTTCTCCGGCAGCAGGTCCAGCGCCCAGACCTCGTGGTGCTGCGCCAGGATCACCGCGTTGGAGAGACCCACGTAACCGGTGCCGGCGATGGCGATCTTCATGGCGCGATGGTAACGGTCCAGAACTTCGCTACGCGCTGGGTTCGGTGAACGACGGACGTCGGCGTCGGTTAAGTTTCGCCCCATGATCCGCAACCCTGTTCCTGATCTCCCGGGCCCGCCCAAGCGGGTGCTCGTCACTGGCGGTGCTGGTTTCATCGGCTCGCACCTGACCCGGCGTCCGCTCGACCAGGCAAGCCGAACAGCGACTACGCTCCGTGCCGTACATCTCGACGACTCTGAGGTTCTTAGGTGACTGACCGCCCCCTCCGTATCTACCTCGCCTGGCAGTACATCACCGGCTACTCGACGTCCGGCATGCATGAGCTGGTGAAGCAGGGCCACACCGTGAAGCTGATGTACCAGGAGGCTCTGGTGAAGCCGCCCTTCCTGGCGCCCTTCGACGACGCCGAGCTGACCCAGGGGCTGGACGCCGTCGGTTGGTCCGGTCAACCCGACGAGGAGTTGCTGGTCCGCGAGGTGGAGGCGTTCCAGCCCGATGTGCTCGTGGTGAACTCGTGGCACATCGGCGCCTACATGCGACTGGCGAAGAGGTACCAGGGCAAGGCACTCCGCGTGGTCGTCATGGACCACCAGTGGATCGGCTCGGTCAAGCAGTGGGGAGCCCGGCTGACCCGGAACCTCTACATCCAGCGGTACTTCGAAGCTGCCTGGCTCCCGAGTGATCCGCAGGCGGTCTTCGCCCGGCACCTCGGCTTCAAGCAGCACGAGATCATCACCGGGCTGAACACCTGCGAGGACGCGTTCTTCACCGGCCCGCAGGAGACCCCGAAGGACGCCTTCCTCTTCACCGGTCGCCTCGTCGACGTCAAGGGCGTCGACGTGCTCGCCACGGCCTACCGGATCTACCGCGAGCAGGCTTCGGCCGCCGGGAAGGCGCCGTGGCCGCTCAAGATCGTCGGCATCGGCCCGATGGACGAAGACCTCAAGGCGATCGACGGTGTTGAGCTCCTCGGCTTTGTAGTGCCCAAGGACCTGCCCGCCGTGATGGCCGAGACCGGATGCCTGCTGCTGCCGAGCCGGTTCGAGCCGTGGGGCGTGGTCGTGCACGAGGCAGTCGCCTCCGGGCAGGCGGTGATCCTCACCGAGGAGTGCGGGGCCGCCTCGAAGCTGGTCAACGACGGCTACAACGGACGCGTGATCGCAGTCGACGCGGTCGAGGAGTTGGTCGAGGCGATGCACTGGATCGCCGACGCCGACCCTGACAAGCGTCGACGGATCAGCCAGGGCAGCGCCGAGCTCGCCAAGCAGTTCACGCCGCGCTTCATGGCCGAAAACCTGGTCAGCAAGTCTCGCCAGCTGCTGCCGGAGGCACTCGGGTGAGTGCACCGGCCCGGAGTGTCACTGTCATCGTCGAGCCCGACCCGAGTGGCCACCGCTTCCAGGCGGTCGCCAACGTCGTCGCCGTGGCCAACGAGACCGGCGACGTGGTGCTGCTGACCTCGGCCGGGGCCTCGGCTGGGGAGGCCTTCGAGGTCTACCTCGCCGACGCCAAGCTCGAGGTTCAGGAGGTCTTCTCCGAGATCTACCCGCCGACCCCGGAGATCGCGCGCGCTGTCGCCGAACAGGCGAAGCTCCGCGAGGTCAGCACCGCCGTGCTGATGGACGCCGACCAGGCGCTCAAGCGCTGGTGGTTCACCGCGCCCCGCGCACTACGTGGTCTGGACAGCAGACCACGCCTGGTGCTCATGCTGACCCGCTATCCGGCGCGGTTGAAGTACACCGATCCTCTGTGCGTCCGGCTGCGGTTGTCCAAGGGTCTTCTGGCGGTCCTCGCGCGGGCAAGCCGCTCTGCGGACCACATCGCTGGTTTCGCGGGGCGCGACGATATGTCGCGGGGCTGGGTAGTGCGTCGCGCGCGCGACCCCGAGATCTGCTCGGCACACTCGCGCGACCGGACGGCGTTGCGAGCCGAGCTCGGACTGGATCCCGACCGACCGCTGGTCGGAATCTTCGGAGTGATCGGCGCGGACAAGCGGCCTGATCTGGTCCTGGAAGCGCTCGCGGTGGCCGGGATCGACGGCGCCCTGGTGCTCGGCGGCAGCGTGAAGCCCGAGGTAAGGGCGTGGTTGGACGGTCTCGACGCCGCGGACCGCGACCGGGTAGTCGTCCGTGACGGGTTCTTGAGCAACGACCTGCTCGACAAGCACGTCGCGGCCGTGGACGCGGTCCCGATCGCCCAGGTCCACGGCGGCCCGAGCGGCATCATGGGCAAGGCGCACGCAGCGGGCGTGCCGGTGGTCTCAGCGGGTTCTGAGGTCAGGGCACGCGAACTGGCTGCCACCGACGGCGGCGAGACCGCGGAGATGACCGCGGAGAGCATCGGTGCCGCGATCCGTCGGGTTCTGGAACGTGATCCGGACGCCCCGCGACGTAACACCGTGCCGCCGGCAACTGCCGAGGAGTTCTCCCGGAACCTTCTCGGGGTAGACCAGAACAACCAGGTCGTCGGCATGTCGCGCCGAGCAAGGTAGGCCGGCAGGGAAATTTACGGTTATACTGAGTCCAGTTATTCGGGGGATTCGCATCGACTAGTTACGGATGGGTCCCGTGTTCTCCCTGAATCCTGCCTTTCTTCTGCGCACCCCTCGTACCCGCGCCGCTGTCCGAGCCGCTGTCCGCGCCGTCAACACTCCGCTCGCGAAGGCTCGCACCCACCGCGCGCTGGCCGCCGCCGAACGCCCGCTCAAGCTGGAGATCGGTGGCCTGGAGCCTCGGGACGGCTGGGTGATCACCAACGTCAACGCAGTCACCCGCAACTACCTGGACGCCACCAGCACGTGGCCGCTCCAGGACAGTGAGGCGGCGTACATCTTCTCCGACAACGTGATCGAGCACATCCCGCTCGCCGCCGGTCGGGTGATGCTGCGCGAGGCTTACCGGGTGCTGCAACCAGGCGGTGTGATCCGGCTGGTCACCCCGGACATTCGCAAGCACGTCGACCTCTACCTCGCCGGCGCCAGCTCGGTCCGCGGCGACGTCGCCAAGGAGTACCGCGACCTGGGTCTGGTCGTCGAGCACCCCATCGACCTGATCCGGATCCCGATCGGGAGCTTCGGCCACCACGAGGGCTACGTCTACGACTTCGAGGTTCTCGAGGACGAGCTCAAGCGAGCAGGCTTCCACTCGGTCGTGTTCTGCCAGATGGGCGAGAGCGAGCACGAGGCGCTCAGAGGCATCGATTTCCGGTTGGCGCAGGAAGGTGCGCAGATCGTCGTCGAGGCGACCCGCTGACCCTCGGGTGACTGGTCGTCTCAGGCTCCGGGGAGCTTCACGGTGAACGTAGTGTCCCCGGGCTGGGAGGCCATCTGAGCGCTCCCGCCGTGCGCCTCGGCGATCGCACTGACCAGAGAGAGGCCCAGCCCGGAGCCTCCGGAGGCGCGGGTCCTGCTCGAGTCGCCTCGGGTGAAGCGTTCGAAAGCCTCCGTGACCATCTCGGGGGTCATGCCGGGACCGTCGTCGTGGACCTCGATCCGGGCACCATCCGCGCTGGCGCCGGTCCGGACGGTCACCGTGGTTCCCTCGGGAGTGTGATGGCGTGCGTTGCTGAGCAGGTTGGTCACTACCTGGTGCAGGCGCGCCTCGTCGCCGAGGACGGTCACCGGCTCGCCGGGCAACTCAAGGCGCCAGTGGTGACCGGGCGCCAAGACGCGTGCATCGGCGACGGCCTCCAAGAGGAGTCGGGTCAGGTCGACCTCGGCGCGATCCAGCGGCCGACCGGCGTCGAGTCGCGCGAGTAGCAGCAGGTCCTCGACCAGCGCGGACATCCGGCCGGCCTCGGTTTCGACCTTGTTCAGGGCGGCGCCCAGCGCGGCGGGGTCGTCCGGCGTACGGCGGGAGAGCTCGGCGTACCCGTGGATGGTGGATAGCGGGGTGCGCAGCTCGTGGCTGGCGTCCGCCACGAACTGTCGGACCTGCTGCTCGCTGCGGTGCCGGGCCGCCAGCGCGCCGTCCACGTGGTCGAGCAGGGTGTTCAGGGCTGCGCCTACCTGCCCGACCTCCGTCTCGGGGTCGGTGAGCGTGGAGTCCACCCGGGTGCTGATCGTGGTCTCGCCGCTGGAGAGGTCCTGGGTGGAGACGACCCGGGCGGTTTCGGCGACCGCGTGCAGCGGGCCGAGTTGGCGGCGTACCAGCCAGGTCCCGGCTACGCCGGCAATCCCGGTGCCGACGAGGGTCAGCAGCACGAACGAGGTCAGCATGCTGCTGACGGTGTCGTCGACGTCCTCGGTGGGCAGCCCGATCACCCCGATGATGTTCCCGGCTCGGTTGCGAGTGGCCAGCACCCGGTAGCCGCGGCCGTCAACCTCGATGGTGCGCGGGCTGCGGGTGAAGCCGCGGGCGGCGAGGAGGTTGAGCGCCCGTGTTGAGAGTTCCTGGCGCTCGTTCGGTCCGTCCTTGAGGATGTAGCCCACGGATGTGAAGGTGCGGTCGACCGAGACGACGGCGATCAGCGTGCCTGGGCTCTGCCGTTCGGTCCCGGGCCCGGCCGGTCCGCCGAGCTTCCCGGCGAACGAGCGCCCGAGGGCATCCTGTACCTGGCCGTCGAGCCGGTCGTTGAGGACCCCGCGCATCACCAGGGTCGCGCTCACCGCCACCAGCATGCCGACGACGCCGACCAGGGCCACCGCCGTCACCACCAGACGGCTGGTCAGGGTGCGGGGGAGGAGGTTGTTCACGAAGCGCCCTCGACCGGCTTCAGGACGTACCCGGCGCCGCGCATCGTGTGGATCATCGGCTTGCGGCCGGCGTCGACCTTCTTGCGCAGGTAGGAGATGTAGAGCTCGACGACGTTCGCCTGACCGCCGAAGTCGTAGTTCCAGACCCGGTCCAGGATCTGGGCCTTGGAGAGCACCCGCTTCGGGTTTCGCATCAGGTAGCGAAGCAGCTCGAACTCGGTGGCGGTCAGAGTTATCGGGGTGCCGCTGCGGCTGACGTCGTGGCTGTCCTCGTCGAGGAGCAGGTCGCCGACCGACAGGATCGAGTGGTCGGCGGTCTGCTGGGCACCGGCGCGCCTCATCAGGGCCCGGAGGCGTGCGACGACCTCCTCCAGCGAGAACGGTTTGGTCACGTAGTCGTCGCCACCGGCGGTCAGCCCGGCTATCCGGTCCTCTACGGCGTCCCGCGCGGTCAGGAACAACACCGGTACGTCGTCCGCGTCGGCACGGAGCCGGCGTAGCACCTCCATGCCGTCGAAGTCGGGGAGCATCATGTCCAGCACGACGGCGTCAGGACTGAACGCGCGGGCCGCGGCCACCGCCTTGGAGCCTGTGTGCGCGACCTCCACGTCCCAGCCCTCGTAACGCAGGGCCATCCGGAGGAGTTCGGCGATGTTGGCCTCGTCGTCGACGACCAGCACCCGGAGGGGAGTGCCGTCCAGGCGGGTCAGTTCGGGTCCGCGGGCAGTTCTCATGGGCTCAGCCTGACGCAGAGCAGCCAGGACCGGCCATGGATTTGCTGTGTCTTTCCTGTGAAGGACACAGCCTGCGAGTGACCTCGATCCACGGCGCTGAGCCACTATCTAGCTGATCCACAGGTGATTGACAGGTTCCCGGTGCATCCTGGGTCTATGGCAGCAGACGACATCACCGCGGGCGCCGACGACACTGTCGTCGACCAAGCCGCGCCCGCTACCGAGACGGACCCCGAGACGGCCGCAGCGGCTCCCACGGGCTTCACCAGCCGGGTCTGGTCCTTCCGCGCGGTGGTGGCGGTCGCACTTGCGTCGCTGGTGATCGGCGGGGGGATCGGCTCGGCGATTGCCGCGGTTTCCGGCGACGACGAGCAGGACGACATGGTCCGGATCGGCCGGTTCGACGGCGGCAACGGCCGCGGCCCCGGCGGGTTCCCGGGTGGCCGCGAGTTCGGCGAGGGCCGCGAGGGCGAGGATCTCGAGCAGCTGAAGGAGATGCGCAAGGAGATGCGCAAGGAGATGCGGGAGTGGCGCAAGGAGCTTCAGGAGCAGCGCGACGACGCGAACGACGACGCCCCGGAGGTAACCCCTAGCCCGTCGGCGTCCTGATCCGGCGCGGCCCGTGGCGACCGCCATGGGTGCGGCGATTGGCGCGGGTCGGCTGCTTTTCGTCACACTGAGTCGGTTGTGCGTATCCAGTTCCCCGCCGAGCTCCCGGTCTCGGCCCGCCGTGAGGACATCGCTGCGGCGATCGCCGACCACCAGGTCGTGATCGTCGCCGGTGAGACCGGCTCGGGTAAGACCACCCAGATCCCGAAGATCTGCCTCGAGCTGGGCCGCGGTGCCGGAGGCCGCGAGGGTGCACTGATCGGGCACACCCAGCCCCGCCGGATCGCGGCCCGCAGCGTCGCCGAGCGGATCGCCGAGGAGCTCGGCACCGAGCTGGGGGACGTGATCGGCTACCAGGTCCGGTTCACCGACCGGACCTCAGCGGCCGGCCGGGTGAAGGTGATGACCGACGGCATCCTGCTCGCCGAGCTCCAGCGCGACCGGGACCTGAGGCGCTACGACACCCTGATCATCGACGAGGCCCACGAGCGCAGCCTCAACATCGACTTCATCCTCGGCTACCTCAAGCGCCTGCTCCCACGGCGTCCCGACCTCAAGGTCGTGATCACCTCCGCGACGATCGACGTCGAGCGGTTCTCCCGGCACTTCGATGGCGCGCCGGTGATCGAGGTCTCCGGGCGGACCTACCCGGTCGAGACCCGGTACCGGCCGCTGGTCGCGCGGCCCGAGGAGGACGAGGACGGCGAGGTCGTCGTACGGGATCAGACCGAAGCGATCACGGCCGCGGTCGACGAACTGTTCGCGGAGATCGACGGCGACATCCTGGTCTTCCTGCCCGGCGAGCGGGAGATCCGCGACACCGCCGACGCGCTCGCGAAGAAGGCCGCTGGTCGCAGTGGAGGAGTTGGCGGGTTCGACGTCGTCCCGCTCTACTCGCGGCTCTCCGCCGCGGAGCAGCACCGGGTCTTCGAGCCGCACACCCGCCGTCGGGTGGTGCTCGCCACCAACGTCGCCGAGACCTCGCTGACCGTTCCGGGGGTCACCGCGGTGATCGACACCGGGGTCGCCCGGATCAGCCGGTACTCGGTGCGCACCAAGGTGCAGCGGCTGCCGATCGAGCCGATCAGCCAGGCCTCGGCCAACCAGCGCTCCGGACGCTGCGGCCGGATCGAGGCCGGCATCGCGATCCGGCTCTACTCCGAGGAGGACTTCCTCGCCCGCCCCGAGTTCACCGAGCCGGAGATCCTCCGTACGACGCTCGCCAGCGTCATCCTCCAGATGACCTCGCTAGGACTGGGCGATGTTGCCCGGTTCCCCTTCGTCGAGCCGCCGGACGCCCGCAACGTCCGCTCCGGCACGATGATGCTCGAGGAGCTCGGTGCGCTGGCGCCCGGCGAGAGCGGCCGGCCCCGGTTGACGAAGATCGGCCGGTCGTTGGCGCGGCTTCCCATCGACCCGCAGCTCGGCCGGATGCTGCTCGAGGCCGACCGGCTCGGCTGCCTGCGCGAGGTCCTGGTGATCGCCGCGGCGTTGTCGCTGCAGGACCCCCGCGAGCGGCCGGCCGACCAGCAGGCCAAGGCCGACGAGAAGCACTCTCGGTTCCGCGACCAGCGCTCGGACTTCATGGCGATCCTGAATCTCTGGGAGCACCTCCGGGCGCAGCAGCGCGAGCTCGGCTCCAGCGCGTTCCGGCGGATGTGCCGCAACGAGTACCTGAACTATCTGCGGGTCCGGGAGTGGCAGGAGTTCGAGAGCCAGCTGCGTCAGGTCGCCAAGCAGGTCGGTATGACGGTGCCGCCACGGGAATCCGGAGGGGCCAGGGCCGACGAGAACCTGGTCCACCGGGCACTGCTCGCCGGGCTGCTCTCGCACATCGGCCAGCGCGACCCGGACCCTTCGACAGGCTCAGGACAACGCCGGCGTGACTACCTCGGCGCGCGGGGCGCGCGGTTCGCCATCTTCCCCGGCTCCGGCGTGTTCAAGAAGCAGCCGGACTTCGTGGTCGCCGCTGAGCTGGTGGAGACCTCGCGGCTCTGGGGACGTCAGGTCGCCGCGGTCGATCCGATCTGGGTCGAGCAGGCGGCCGGCCACCTGGTCAGCCGCACCTACTCCGAGCCGCACTGGTCCAAGAAGCGCGCCGCGGTGATGGCCCGCGAGCGGGTCACCCTGTACGGCGTCCCGCTGGTCGTCGATCGGCTGGTGGGCTTCGCTGATGTCGACCCGGCGCTGTCCCGCGAGCTGTTCATCCGGCACGCCCTGGTCTACGGCGAGTGGCACACCCACCACCGGTTCTTCTCCAAGAACCGCGAGCTTCTGGAACAGGCCGAGGCACTCGAGCACCGGGCCCGCCGTCGGGATCTGGTCGTCGACGAGCACACCCTGTTCGACTTCTACGACCGGGTGATCCCCGAGATCGTCGTGTCCGGCGTGTACTTCGACACCTGGTGGAAGGCGACCCGACGCGAGCAGCCGGACCTGCTGACCTTCGACCCAGCGATGCTGGTGCACGAGACCGCCGCCGAGATCGCGCCGGGGGACTTCCCGGACGCCTGGCGAGAGGGCGCGCTGGAGCTGCCGCTGGACTACCGCTACGAGCCTGGCGCCGAGCGGGACGGCGTCCGGGTCGACGTACCGCTGGCGACACTGAACCATCTCGGTCCGAAGCCGTTCAGCTGGCACGTCCCGGGCCTTCGCGAGGACCTGGTCGTCGCGCTGCTGCGCTCGCTGCCGAAGCGGCTGCGGGTGAGCTTCGTGCCGGCGCCGAACGTCGCCAAGGCGTTCCTGGCAGCGGTGCCGCCCGGGGAGGAGTCGCTCACCGAGGCGCTGTCGCGCTACCTGCTGTCCTCCACCGGCGTGCTGGTCCCCGAGGAAGCCTGGGACTGGTCCAAGGTGCCGGTCCACCTGCGGCCCACCTTCCGGATCCTCGACGAGTCCGGCGCCGTGCTCGGCGAGGGCAAGGACCTGGAGGCGTTGAAGAGCCCGTTGCGGCCGTCCTTCGAGGCGGCTGTTGCTGGTGCCGCCCGCGACTCCGGATTGGCGGCGACCGGTCAGCGCACTTGGACCTTCGGCGCCGTGGAGCGGTCTTTCACCCAGGTCCGGGCCGGTCACGAGGTGCGGGGCTATCCCGGTCTGGTCGACGAGGGTGCCACGGTCGGGCTCGAGGTCTTCGCCAGCCAGGACGAGCAGCAGGCCCGGCAGCGGCTCGGCGTCCGTCGGCTGCTGGCGCTGGCCGTCTCGGCTCCTGATCTGGCCGCCGGGCTCGACAACGCGACCAAGCTGGTCCTGGCCGGATCGGCGTACCGCGACGTCAAGATGCTGCTCGCGGACTGCGTGCTGGCCGCCCTTGGCGACCTGGTCGATGAGGCCGGGCCGGCGGGCGTCTGGGACGAGGAGGCCTTCGCTGCCTTGCTGTCCCTGGCCGAGGCCGAGGTCGGCACCCGAGCCGTGGCGGTGCGGGACCAGGTCGTCCGGGTGCTGCGGGATGCGATGAGTCTGGATCGAGTCCTCTCCGGCCGGGTCGAACTGGGGGCGCTGGTGTCGATGAACGACCTGCGTCAACACCTGGGTCGGCTGACCGCGCCCGGTTTCGTGGCGCTCGCCGGTAGCGCCCGACTGGCCCACCTGCCGCGCTACCTGGCGGCGATGGCGGAACGGCAACGCCGGTTGGCCGACGCGCCGGGCCGCGACCTTGAGCTGATGGCCCAGGTCGGCGAGTTCCAGGCAGGCTACGAGCAGCGTTTGGCAGCCCTGCCCGCAGGCCGGCCACCGGGCGCGGCGCTGACCCGGCTGGGTTGGCTCGTGGAGGAGTACCGGGTCTCGCTGTGGGCGCAGCACCTGACCACCAGCGAGCCGGTCTCCGATGCTCGGGTGCGCAAGGCGATGAATCAGGCCTGATCAGGGACAGGGCCTACAGGTAGGGACGGACGGCGCGGAGCACGTCGGCGAACATCCCCGGGTCCAGTACTGCGCCTTCGCGGCGGACCCGCGACTCGGGCAGCGACAGCACCCTGTTCAGCCGGACCTCGCTCTCCCGACCCTGCCGGTCCCAGCCCCCGGTCCCGACGTCCATCCAGACCCGTCCGGCCCGAGCCTCCTGGCGTTCGTCCCGGTCGTGGTCCTTGCTGGTCATGCCGAGACCAGTCACCCGGCCGCCAGCCACCGACAGGACCAGCACCGGCCGGTCCTTGCCCCGGTCTGGATCGTCCTCGTAGGGCACCCAAGCCCAGATGACTTCTCCGGGATCGGGCCGGCCGTTGTGGACGGGAGCGTAGACAACGGGTGGCGGACTGGCCTGGCCACGTCGACGCGGGAGTTGGAACGCCATGGTCCGAAACTAGTCGGTGGATCCAGGTGTTGGTGCGCCGGGCCGGGAGCGCCTCACGGCGCGTGGCCGCTCGAAGCGGCTCTTTTTAGGTCCCGGGGCTGCCACGGCCCGGCGCTCGAGAATTCTAACCGGCAACCGGCTGTCCTGGGGTCAACCCAGGGTCCCGTCGAGCTCGAGTCGCGCCGCGTGGTCGAGCTGCTCGGCGAGGGTGAGCAGCTTCGAGGCCGCCAGATCCGACTGGTACGACGACCCGGTGGACTCCGAGTGAGCCCGACCGGCCGCAGCCACCCGGGCGAACGCCGAGGCCCGGAACAGGGTGTCGGCGAAGTCCCCGACGACCACCCCGCTGAGCACGGCGTCGACCAGGGCTCGTACCTCGTCGGGCCCGGGCGGTTCCTCGACCCCGGAGATAGCCTCGGCGACCGGCGCGAGCAACCGGCCCCGGTCGTACTCGGCAGCGGCGGTGCGCGGATCGGCGTATACCCAGGCGCGGAGCAGGTAGAGCCGCCAGAGCGCACCGGCGAGCGAGTCCGGAGCCGCGCCTGCCCAGAGGTCGGCCAGGGTCTCGAGCCCTTCGGTGTCGGCGAGGTGGACAACCCGGGAGACCAGGTCCTGGTCAGCCTGGTCGCGGGCGCCCCGGACGAGAGCGGTCGCGGCCCTGTCGGCTGCCTCGGCGAGCACCGCGGGATCGACACCGTGCCTGGTGCTCTCGATCGCCTCGAAGTGCCCTGCCCCAGGCATCTGGGGGCGGTGGTGGGCCCGGTCCGTCATCGGCTCAGCCTACGCCGGTGAACCCGTACGAAGGCGGCAGATGGGGCGGACTCCCGGGACTACTTCGCGAGCAGCGCCGCGGCCGCGCGCACCATGCCGACCATCGGTTCTCGGCCGAGGGGGTAGTTGTAGTCCTGACTGCTGTTGGTGATCCGCAGCACCGTGAGGGTGGCGCTGTTCCGGACGATGCCGAGCGCCTCGAACCGACCGGTCTCGTCGCCTACCGGTTCCCACGAGACCAGGTACCACCGAGCCTGGCCGTCGGGCACGGTCACCGCGGTCATCGGGCGGACGTTGAGACCGATGTCCGCGCTGACCGTCTCGCCGCAAGATGTGCGCCAGGACGCGAGCACCGACCAGGCCTGAGCGGCGCTCTTGGCGTCGGCGAACGTCGCGACCTGCTGGGCCGCGTTGTCGTCGCTGTCGTCCGGCGGGAACCAGGTGCGCTCGACGACCTCGGTCGCACCGATGCTCCGCAGGTCGACTCTCGCGCAGATCCCGAACGGGGCCGTCCCGGGCCGTCGGGTCTTGCCGTCCTGCCACGTCCAGGCCGCGTTGAGGCCAGGGACTGAGGAGGTCGGGAGCAACCGCTGCTTGAGGGTGAGGGCGGGCCCAAAGGTCGGCCCAGAGGTCGGCCCAGAGGTCGGTTCCGCAGTCGGTTCCGCGGTCGCCGAAGGGGTCTGCGTGCTGGTCGCTGACGGCGTCGAGGTGGGCTGGTCCGAGGCTGCACGCTGGTCGAGCTCGGTCTCCGAGGCGCACCCGGTCAGGCTGAGGGCGAGGGCGGCTGCGGTCACGGCTACCCGGCTTCGGGCAGGTCTCTTCGCGAGGAACATGAGCCGAGACTATGCGGGCGGCGTCGTCGTACCGGGGGACGCACGGACCTGGACGGCGTGTCCCGCTATCGTGACGATGCCGTGGGACGGGCTCACGCTGATGGAGGGAGCAGAGGTGCCGGGCAACCGACGGATCGTCACAGTCGCCGCGCTCGCGCTGTCGATGTCCGTGGTGGCAGGTTGCTTCGGCGACGATCCCTCGACTGCTCCGACCCGGTCGGCCGGTCCCCAGGGCCCAGTGCTGCTCTCGGTCTCGGTCTACGGGCCGCCCCAGGTGGTCACCGCGTACGCCGAGATCGCCGCCCGGTTCACGGTGGCGCACCCCGGCGTCACGGTGAGCGTCCGGCCTTACGATTCGGCGGCCAGCGCCCGCACCGCGCTGGCCCACGGGGTGCGCAACCATGGTGTCCCCGATGCGTTCCTGGCGGGCGTGGGTGACCTCCCGGGCCTGGTCTCGGCGAAGACCGTGCAACCGGTCGACGAGCTGCTCGGGGAGCGGGAGGTCGACTTCGGCGACGGGTTCCAGCGGACCTCGCTCGAGGCGTTCAGCGCCGAGAACGCGCTCCAGTGCCTGCCGGTCGACGTATCGCCCCTGGTGGTCTACTACAACACCGACCTGGTCGACCTCGGGGAGCTCGCGGAACCGGATGCGGCCCCGGTCGACGCCATCACAGGCTGGGACCTGGAGCAGTTCGCCGCTGCCGCTGCCCAGGTCACCGGACGGGACGCCCGCGGCGTGTACGTCGCGCCGGAGCTCGAGCAGGTCGCGCCGTTCCTGGAGTCCGGCGGGGGCACGCTGGTCGACGACGTCGCGAACCCCACCACGTTGCGGCTCGGGTCTGATTCCAGCGCGTCGGCGATCGAGAAGCTCCTGGAGATCGTCCGCGACCCGCAGCTGACCTTCGACGAGGACGAGATCGCGGCGGTACCCGCGGTCCAACGGTTCAGGGCCGGCAAGCTCGGCATGATCCTGGGATACCGAGATCTGACTCCCCGCCTCCGGGCCGCGGGTGGGCCTGCGTTCGACGTGATGCCGCTCCCGGCGATCGGGAGCCCGGTGACGGTGGGTCGGAGCTCAGGCCTCTGTCTCAGCGCCACGACCCCGCACCCCGTGGAGACCGCTGACTTCCTCGCCTACGTCGCCTCCGACGAGGGGAGTGCGCTGCTCGCCGAGACCGGGTACGTCGTCCCGACGAACCTGGCGGCGGCGTACTCGCCGTCTTTCCTCCAGCCCGGGCAGGCTCCTGCCAGCGCCGCGGTCTTCCCCGCCAGGGTCCGCGACATCCGCCCGATGCCGGCTGTCGCCGGCTGGCGCTCGGTGGAGCTGATGGCCGCCGCGCTGCTGACCGACCTGTTCTACGAGCCGGTGATCGATCCGTTGACGATGCGCCTGGAGGTGCTCGACAACGCGTCGGTGCCGTTGCTTACCCAGGAGGGAACCCCGGAGGGCGAGTCCTAGGAGCCGGTTGCGGCGGACCCGGCGTCGACGGGCCCGATCTCGACGGGCCCGATCTCGCCGGGCCCGATCTTGCCGGGGTTGCGGATGGCCTCGGCGATGAACGGTGCCATCAGTTCGACCTGCCACTGGCGAGCGCCGTTGCCCAGCAGCTCTGTGGCGACCGCTTCGTCCAGCTCGGCGTCGGCAACCTTCGGCGGGGACCAGAGCACCCGGCGCATGTAGTCGGGGGTCAGGAGGTTCTCGACCGGGACGTTGCGGCGCTCGGAGAACTCTGTAACAGCAGCCCGAGCCGTGTTCAGCCGCGCTGCTGCGACCGGGTCTCGGTCCGCCCAGGAGCGGACCTGCGGGGGGCCGTCGGAACGGTTCGCCACCGGCGGCAGCTCGTTGTCGGGCAGGGCGCGGGCACGCTTGAGCGCCTCCACCCAGGTGTCGAGGTAGCGGCGGGCCCCACGACCGTGGAACCCGTCAGTGTCCATCAGCAGCTTGCCGCTGGTGGGCAACGCGTTGGCGGCGGCGATGACGGCCGAATCCGGGATCAGCCGCCCGGGAGTGGTGTCGAACTGTTCGGCCAGCTCGTCGCGGACGGTCCAGAGCTCGCGCACCGCAGCCAGAGCGCGGCGGCCCTTGGCCTTGTGGATCCCCGACGTACGACGCCACGGATCCTGGCGCGGCGGGGGTTCGTGGGTGATCAGGTGCTCGAACTCCTGGCGGGCCCACTCGGTCTTGCCCGTCTCCTCGAGCTCGGCGGCGAGCACGTCGCGGAGCTCGACAAGCACCTCGACGTCGAGCGCGGCGTACTCCAGCCATGCGTCGGGGAGCGGGCGCTTGGACCAGTCGGCCGCGGAGTGCTCCTTGCGCATCGACTTGCCGACGATGACCTCGACCAGGGTGGCCAGCCCGACCCGGGGGTAGCCGAGGAGTCGGGCGGCGAGCTCGGTGTCGAAGAGCGCCTTCGGGAGTAGGCCGACCTCGCGGAGGCACGGGATGTCCTGGCTGGCCGCGTGCAGGATCCACTCGGCGTCGCCGATCGCGGCGTTCAGGTCGCTGAGGTCCTCGAACGCGATCGGGTCGATCAGCGCAGTGCCGGCGCCTTCGCGCCTGAGCTGGATCAGGTAGGCGCGTGCCGAGTAGCGGTAGCCGGAGGCGCGCTCAGCGTCCAGGCCGATCGGCCCGTTGCCGCCGGCGACGGCGGCGACGATCTCGTCGAGGGCGGGCCGGGTCTCGATGATGTCCGGCAGACCGTCGCGCAAGGTCAGCAGCGGTGCCGGGGCCTGCTCCTCGGGCGCGACCTCGGACTGTGCCTCGGTGCTGGTGCTGTCCCCGTCTTGCTCTGCCGCCATCACGCTGCCACTACTCCGGGCCGCGCTGACCGCGTCGGCTCGGCATCGTGGCGACGCCTTCGGGGACGGGGGGCAGTCCGGCGGCGGTGCAGAGCAGCTCACCCCAGGCTTCGACGTGCGGGGTGAGGTCGCCAACGGGGGTCCACGACGCGCGGATCTCAATCTGGGCGGTGCCGGGCTCACCGGCCATGCCGCCGAAGCTCTCCGAGGACACGCAGGTCACAGTTCCGGACGGGGCGCCGTACTCCGCGCCGTGCGCCTCGAGCGCCTCGGTCAGCCAGGTCCAGCCGACCTCGGCGAGCATCGGGTCGATGACCAGCTCGGGGTCGATGTCGGCGCGGGCGTAGGCCACGCAGCGGAAGGTCCCGTCCCAGGTGTCGTTGCCGGCCGGGTCGTGCAGGATCACGATGCGACCGGTCCCGACGTCCTCGCCGTCGACGGTGACGTCCGCCGAGATAGCGGAGGCGTACGGCGCGATCCGCTGCGGCGCCGGCATTTCTTCGGAGTACACCTCCGGGCGGAACTTCGCCGCGCGCAACTGCTTCACGGCGCGCTCGAACTCTGCCGGCGTCTGCGGCGGCTCGATATCCCGTTCGCGGGGTGCGGACATGGCCTCAGGTTAAGACTGATTCTTGGATCCCGCGTCCTCGACTCGCCGCCTGACCTGCGAAGATCGACCCCATGTCCGTCGAGCTCCGTGACCCTGTCCTGCAGTCCGCGTTCCTGCGAGCCGCCCGTGGTGAGCCGGTGCAGCACACCCCCGTTTGGTTCATGCGCCAGGCCGGCCGGTCGCTGCCCGAGTACCTGAAGATCCGTGAGGGCGTCACGATGCTCGACTCGTGCATGCGCCCCGAACTGGTCACCGAGATCACCCTGCAGCCGGTCCGGCGGTACGGCGTGGACGCGGCGATCTTCTTCTCCGACATCGTGCTACCGCTGAAGGCCATCGGTGTCGATCTCGACATCGTTCCCGGCGTCGGCCCGGTGGTCGCGAACCCCGTCCGCACGCTGGCCGACGTCGAGGCGATTCCGGACCTGACCCCGGAGCAGGTTCCGTACATCACCGAGTCGGTGAAGCTGCTCGTCGCCGAGCTCGGCGCGACCCCGTTGATCGGCTTCGCCGGAGCCCCGTTCACGGTCGCGTCGTACCTGGTCGAGGGCGGACCGTCGAAGGAGCACGCCAAGACCAAGGCGCTCATGTTCGGCGCCCCGGACGTGTGGGCAGCGCTGATGCGGAAGATTGCCGGCATCTCGGCGGCTTACCTCCACGTCCAGGTGGCGGCCGGAGCCAGTGCGGTTCAGCTCTTCGACTCCTGGGCGGGCGCGCTCACCCGGGCCGACTACCAGGCGCAGGTTCTCCCGTACTCCACCGACGTGCTCGGCTCAATCGGGCGGACCGGCGTCCCGCGGATCCACTTCGGTGTCGGCACCGGCGAGATCCTGGACCTGATGGGCGAGGCGGGCGCCGAGGTCGTCGGCGTCGACTGGCGGGTCCCGTTGGTCGAGGGCGTACGCCGCGTCGGCGGCCGCAGCGTCCAGGGCAACCTGGACCCGACCCTGGTCTTCGCCCCGACCGAGGTGATGCTCGACCGTGCTGACCAGGTCCTCGCGGCCGGTAGTACGGCTCCCGGCCACATCTTCAACCTGGGCCACGGCGTCATCCCGAGCACCGACCCCGATCAGCTCAAGAGGCTGACCGACCACGTGCACGCGGTCACTGCGGTCTGATCACCGCTCGTTACGGCCCGCCCGACCGGTACGGCGCCGCCACACGACCCAGCTCGGCAGGGCGATCAGGCCGAGCACCCCGGCGAACGGCAGCACCGCGCCGATCACGGTCAGCGCCACCTCGGTGCTGGAGCCCAGGGCTTTCCACCCGGAGGTGAGCCCGGACCAGAAGCCGCCGTCGTCGTCCTTGGTGACGTCGTCGTCGGGCACGGCGAGGTACACGGTGATCGTCGATAGCGAGGTCTGGTCGGCGAGGTACTTCTGCTGCTGCTCGAGCGAGTCCAGATCCGCCTGGCGGCGGCTCAGCTGGGTTTCGATCGCGATCACCTGGTTCAGGTCGCGGGCCTCGGCGAGCAGAGCCTCGATCCGGGCGAGGCTGGCGCGTTGACTGCGGATCCGGGCCTCGATGTCGATCACCTGCGTGGTGACGTCCTCCGACGTACGGCTGCGGTCGACCAGGGTTCCGAGGCCGGCCAGCGCCTCCATCGCCTCCGCGAACCGGGGACTCGGGACCCGGAGCTCGAGGCGCGCAAGCTGGGTGGTGCCGTTCTCGTCCGCGCCGGACTCCTCGTTGGCAATCACGCCGTCCCACTTGTCGAGGAGCTTCTGGAGCTCGAAACGCGCTTTCTCGACGTCGTCGGTGTGCAGCGAGATCTGCCCTTTCGAGATCACGGCGCGCTGCTGGGCGTCCGGGGTAGCCGCTCCGTCGTCCGCGCCCCGGTACCCCGAAGCCTCGTCGGCGACCCCCTCCGGCGCCCCGGGAGCGACGGCGCCGCCGGCATCGGCCGGGGCAGGTGCGGAGTCCGTCATCGTCTTGGCGTCCTCGGAGGAGGCGGCGCCGCAGGCGCCGATCAGGAGCACCGCGGGGAAAACGAGAACGGTGAGCAGGAACTTGCGGCCTGGGATCGTCATGTACCTAGGACGCAGCACGGCACCGTTCGGATCCCTCGCGGTTCCGACGTGATGCCTGCGCCGTACGCTGGGAGCGTGTCCACTTCTGTTCCCACCGTCGTCGTAATCGGAGGCGGCATCGCGGGAATCGCCGCCGCGGCCCGGATGCGGGAGGAGCGACCGGACGCCGAGGTGATCGTTCTGGAGGGTTCCGGGGAGATCGGCGGGAAGCTCAAGCTGGCCGACGTCGGCGGGGTACGCGTGGACGTCGGCGCCGAGTCGATGCTCAACCGGCGGCCCGAGGGCGTGGCGCTGGCCCGGCTCTCCGGCCTGGCCGACTCCATCGTGCACCCGGCCACGATCACGGCGAACCTCTGGACCCGCGACGAACTGCTCCCGATGCCGCGGACCATGATGGGCATTCCGATCGACCTGCGCCAGCTCGCGGAGTCCGGGGTGATCTCCAAGGCCGGGATGGCCAGGGCCGCGATGGACGCGGTATTGCCGGCGACCTCGCTGGAAGGGCGTGACACCAGCATCGGCGGCCTGGTCGAGGAGCGCTTCGGCAAGGAGGTCGTCGACCGCCTGGTCGAGCCGCTGCTCGGCGGCGTGTACGCCGGCCATGCCCGGGAGCTCTCGGCGCGTGCTGCTGTCCCGCAGGTGGTGGCGCTCCTGGACCGCGATCGTTCGCTCGGCAAGGCCGCTGCCCGGGCCACCTCCGGGCCCGCCAGTGCAACCCCCGTCTTCGCTGGCATCGTCGGTGGGGTGGGCCGCCTTCCGGGTGCGGTGGCCGAGGCGAGCGGCGCGAAGATCGAGACTGACGCCGTAGTGCGCGACCTGGTTCGGCGTCCCGGAGGCGGGTTCACCCTCGTCGTGGGGTCGACCAAGGACCCCCGGCTGGTCCAGGCGGACGCGGTGGTCGTGGCCACTCCCGCCCGGGCGGCCGCGCGGCTGCTCAGCGACATCGTCCCCGGGGCGGCGTTGGAGCTCGCCCGGATCGAGTACGCGTCCGTGGCGCTGGTGACGATGGCCTTCTCAGCTCGGGACTTCCCGGCGGTAACCGGCTCGGGCTTCCTCGTGCCGCCGGTGGAGAAGCGCGCGATCAAGGCCTCGACGTTCTCGTTCGCCAAGTGGGACTGGGTCCGTGAGGCCGGCGACGGGACCTTGGTGATGCGCGCCTCCCTGGGTCGGCACCGCGAGGAGCACCAGCTCCAGGCGAGCGACGAGGAGCTGGTCGAGCTGGCCCTGCACGACCTGGCCGACGCGATCGGCCTCTCGGTCCGACCGATCGACACCCACGTCCAGCGCTGGGGAGGAAGCCTGCCGCAGTACGCCGTCGGGCACCTGGACCGGGTCGCATCGATCCGGGCCGAGGTGGCCCGGGTGCCGGGCCTGGAGGTCTGCGGTGCGGCGTACGACGGGCTGGGGATCCCGGCGTGCATCTCCTCAGCGCACCTGGCGATCTCGTCGCTGCTGGCCGACCTGCCTGCGCCTGTCGACCGAGCCCTTGGGAGGATGGATTCATGACCCTGAACGTGAAGAAGGCCCGAGAGATCAACGAGATGTCCCGCTACACCATGTGGTCGGTCTTCCGGATCCGCGATCTCTTTGGCCCCGACGCGGACCGCGCCGCCGAGGTCGGCGAGGTCGAAGCGTTGTTCAAGGAGCTGGACGCCGCCGACGTGGTCATCCGCGGCACCTACGACGTCTCGGGTCTGCGTGCCGACGCCGACCTGATGATCTGGTGGCACGCAGAGACCTCCGACGAGCTCCAGGACGCCTACCAACGTTTTCGTTCCACAGCCTTCGGTCGCCGCCTGGACGCGGTCTGGTCGCAGATGGCGCTGCACCGTCCCGCCGAGTTCAACAAGAGCCACGTGCCGGCGTTCCTGGCCGACGAGGAGGTTCAGCCCTACATCTGTGTCTACCCGTTTGTGCGCTCCTACGAGTGGTACCTCCTTGAGGACGCCGAGCGCCGCCGACTGCTCGCCGAGCACGGCAAGATGGCCCGGGACTACCCGGACGTGCGCGCCAACACGGTCTCCTCCTTCGCCCTCGGCGACTACGAGTGGATGCTCGCCTTCGAGGCAGCCGAGCTGTACCGGATCGTCGACCTGATGCGGCACCTGCGCGGTTCGGAGACTCGGCGTCACGTCCGTGAGGAAGTGCCGTTCTACACGGGTCGTCGGCTGGAGCCGAGCGTACTGATCAACGCGCTTCCCTGAGGCCGCAACGGGTGGTCCGTCAACCCTGGCTGCGCTTTCTGTGGTCGGGCGACCTGGATCTCAGCTCTGCTCTGGGCCAACTTTGGGTAGCGCGCAATCCGATCGCGGCACCAGAACCGAACCCTAGGCAAGGCAGAACGCTGCCGCCCTCGTCCGCTTTCATGATTGGACTGATCCCCGATGAATGTAGAAGGCCCGGACTCACCGCCCCCAGAGCCGAAGCACCTACTATCTGCGAGCAAGATCGCTCGCATCATGGCAGCCCCCAAAGCTAGTGATTCTGCTCGGATTCACGCGAAGGGCCAAGGGAACGGAGTGCGCACCCACGCAATCGTTTTCGCGGTCGTGTCCTTGATTGTGTTGGTCGGCCTGGTCGTTGCGATCGGCTTCCTAGCGAACCGAATGATGTAGTAGTCGGGTCCGGCGAGTCTTCGGTCTCTGAGCGTGGGCTCGAACTCATGGTCCGAGACAGATCGCGCCTAGTCCGAAGCTGGACCAAACGCTGCAACCTTGGCTGACCTGCTAGTCCGCTTCGAGGGTCAGGCTGATCGAGTTGATGCAGAAACGCTGGTCGGTCGGCGTGCCGTAGCCCTCGCCCTCGAACACGTGACCCAGGTGCGAGCCGCAGTTCGCGCAGCGCACCTCGGTCCGGACGCTGCCGAAGGACCTGTCCTCGACGAACTCAACGGACTCGCCGGCCAGGGGGGAGAAGAAGGACGGCCAGCCGCAGTGCGAGTCGAACTTGGTGTCGCTGCGGAACAGTTCGGCCTGGCACGCGCGGCACTTGTAGACGCCAGTGGTCTTGGTGTCGGTGTACTCGCCGGCGAAGGCGCGCTCGGTGCCGGCCTTGCGCAGGACCTGGTACTCGGCGGGGGACAGCTGCTCACGCCACTCGGCGTCGGACTTCTCGACCTGGTAACCCATGGCCGCAACGGTAGTCGGCGGACTCCTCGGACCCCAGTCATCTCCCTTACGAAACCGTGACGGCCGGTCGATGGGGGTCGGTCTCGCTAGGGTCGGACCATGGCGAAGGTGACTCCCGCGATCGAGGTCGAGGCTGGCGGACGGGCAGTCCGGGTCAGCAGCCCGGAGCGGGTGATCTACCCGGCGACCGACACCACGCCCGAGGTCACCAAGGTGATGGTGGCGCAGTACTTCGCCAGCGTGGGCGACGGGCTGATGCGGGCGCTGCGTGACCGACCGACCGCGCTGGAGCGCTGGCCCAAGGGAGTGCAGCCCGGGATCGCGCTCGGCACCGGACGTCCGGGGGAGAAGGCCGACGCCTTCTACCAGAAGCGGGTTCCGATGGGCGCTCCCGACTACCTGGACTCCTGCGAGGTGACGTTTCCGTCGGGCCGGACTGCGAGGGAGGTCTGCCCGACCGAGATCGCGGTATTGGTCTGGTGCGCGCAGATGGGCGCCCTGACCTTCCACCCCTGGCCGGTCCGGCGTACTCCTGCGGTCGATTCCTGGGCAGACCACCCCGACGAGCTCCGCATCGACCTCGACCCCCAACCCGGTACGACGTTCGCCGACGCAGTCCGGGTCGCGGGCGTCGCCCGGGAACTGCTGGCCGAACTCGGGATGGTCGGCTTCCCGAAGACCTCGGGCAACCGCGGCGTGCACATCTACGTCCGAATCGAACCGCGCTGGGACTTCACCGACGTCCGGCATGCTGCGATCGCGTTCGGCCGGGCCCTGGAAGCCCGGGACGGCGGCGTCACGACGGCGTGGTGGAAGGAGGAGCGGGGCGAGCGCATCTTCGTCGACTTCAACCAGAACTCCCGCGACCGGACCATCGCCTCGGCGTACTCGCTGCGGCCGATCTCGGGCGCGCCGGTCTCCACGCCGCTGACCTGGGACGAGCTCGCCGAGGTCAGTGACCCCAAGGTCTACAACCTCTTCACTGTCCCCGACCTGTTCGCCGACCGCGGCGACGCGATGGCCGCGATCGACGACGTCGCGAACTCGCTGGAGCCGCTGCTCGCGCTCTGGGAGGAGCAAGGCGCCGTTGAGCTCAACTACCCGCCGGACTACCCGAAGATGCCGGGCGAGCCGCCCAGGGTGCAGCCGAGCCGAAAGAACCCTCTGAACTGGGCAAACGAGTGATTCAGTTGTGTCGTGGCGAGTAGCACAACGCTTACTCACCGGATAACCTAACACCATGTGGCTCTATTGGCTATGGAACTCTGACAAGAGTGTTGGGCAGAACCTGGCTGCGGCAGCGCGGGTCGTCGTCGCCCCACTCTTTTGCTGGATTCCTGGGTTCGTGTTGAAGGAGATTGGTGCCCCGGTTCCCGTGACCGTGCTCGCGTTCGCTGTCTGCTTCGGCTTGGCGGGCTGGTGGATCATCCGGCAGTACTCGGCACACCTAGAGTCGCGACCCGCGGACGAGGGTGACCGTGGCTGAGCGACTGGAAGACCTGCACCGATCCTTCGCCCGACACCTACGGGCAGAGGGCAAGGCCGATCGGACCATCACTATCTACGGCCAGTCCATCACCTTCTACGCCACTTGGCTCGAGGCGCAGGGACGTACCGCGACCCTCGATGAGCTGACCCGAGCGGCGATCCGCGAATGGCTCGCCCAGTTGCAGGAACGTGGTCAGCAGGCCGGGACCGTGAAGACGCGCTACCGCGGCCTGTTCCGTTTCTGCGGGTGGCTCGTCGATGAAGGCGAGCTAGCAGAGAACCCGATGCTGAAACTCGCCCCACCGGAACCGAAGGCCAAGCCTGTCCCGATCCTCAGTGACGTCGAGCTCGAGGCTCTACTCAAGGCGTGCAGCGGGAAGGAGTTCAACGACCGCCGCGACCAGGCCATCTTGCGGATGCTCCTCGACGCCGGCCTACGGGTCTCCGAGGCGACCGCGCTGACGACCGAGACTCTCGACCTCGACGCCGGCATGGCGTTGGTGAAGGGCAAGGGCAGCAAGGTCCGCCCTGTCTACTTCGGCGCCCGCACCGTCCAGGCCCTCGACCGCTACGTCCGGGAGCGCGGGAAGCATCGCTGGGCGCACCTCGATGCCCTGCTGTTGACCCAGCGTGGCCCGATGTCACCTGATGGTGTTCGGGAGCGGATGAAGGTGCTGGGGGAGCGCGCAGGCATCGAGAACCTGCACCCTCACCGTTTTCGCCATACCTGGGCTCACGATTTCCTGATGAACGGCGGGCAGGAGCGCGACCTCAAACGGCTCGCCGGATGGAGCTCAGACGTCATGCTCGAGCGGTACGGAGCCAGTGCTGCTGACGCCAGGGCAAAGGCTGCGGCCCAACGAATGAAACGTGGGGACCGGGTCTAGGGCGTGTCGAATGCAGCGAGATCGGCGATGTCCGTTGTACGCTTAGCGCATCCTCCGATCAGTGGAGGACCGTAAAGCCGGAGCCCCTTCGCCCATCTGGGGGAAGACAAGCCCAACACCGGATTAGCGACCCAGCCACGTCAGCGGCAAGACCGCTTGAAACGAGCAGGACAATCGCCGGTTGGCACGGTGCGGCCACCACTCTACGGCGATTGGTCTCGCCTTACCGCGAGACCTCTGCCGAAGAGGTATCTGGCTATGAACGACAGCACATCGGCGTCGGCTTGGGGTGCTATCGGCGCCCACATCAGCTGGGCCAACACCAAGGATCGAACGGCTCGCACTGCTCCTGCCCGCGCGGCGCGTGAGCAGAAGTTCCTCGATGAGGCCGAAGGCGACCCGGTTCGCGCGGCCCACCTTCGCAAGGCGTACTTTCGACGTCTTGCACTGAAGTCCGCCGAGGTCCGCCGTAAGAACGGCGGTGCAGCGTGAGCCGCCCTGGGAACGAACGTCGCCCCCAGGGCGACCTGGAGGCGACTGAGACGTTTGGCGGCGTCACCCCGATTCTACGGCTCCGGGCCACGGTTTCGGTGAACCTCGCCGCGGCTGCTGATGACTTCGACGTGACCCGGCGTGACCGGCACGCCCTGGAGCCGTTGGACCGCGTACCGAGCGGTGCTCACGTTCGGGTGGCGGTCGGGTCGCGCAGGTTCCCGGCCCCGGAAACGGTGGCTCGGTTGAGGGCTGCTGCGGAGCGTCTGGACGTGGAGATCACCTCGGACAGTCCCGAGGCGGTCCGCGCCTGGCACGCGGCGATCCTGGGCGGTGCGGCATGACCCGGCAACGCATCACGATCGAGATTGCGGGAACCACCATCTTCGCTATCCGCGGGTGGAAGGCTCACGGGCTCGCGCTCGGGGCAGGTCTTCGGCCGACATTCAGCGGCGTACATGGTGCGTGGATTGCTGACACCAAGCGGTTGCCGGACCTGCTCGCGTACTTGCAGCGGCGCAACGTCCCGGTCGAGGTCGTCTACCTCTCAGGTGTAACAACTGTGTCACCTGACGCACCTCAGGCCCCACGGGGTGCGGACAACCGCGAGGCGTCCACGACCGGAACAACTGTTCCGACGGAGCCCGATCAGCTTGACCTGTTCGGCGGCGGTGATGAGTGATGTCAAAGTCCTACTCAGACCGCGTGATGCGGTTCAGGCGCGGTGTCTACCGGCATCCGAGCCTGACTGCGGGCTGCAAAGTTCTGCTCCTGTGGATGTCGGAGGCGATGAACGCGAAGGCGATCGTCTCTATCCCACGCTCGAGGATGGCCGAGGATCTCGGGGTCGCGCCTGCCCGTGTGAGCGAGTGGGTCAAGCAGGCGAAGGCGGCGGGGTTCCTCGACATAGTCCGTCGCGGTCGACCTGGCGTGACGGCGGTCTATCAGGGTCTGGTGGTTGGTACGGGATTCGTACCAACCACCGACAGTGACGAGGTGCCTGCTTGGTACGGAAACGCTTTCCAAGTAGTAGGTACGGAATCCGTACCAGAGGACCGCCACAGTCCCGCTGGGGAATCGTCTCAGGGGTACGAAAACCACCCACCCCAAGTAGTAGAGACCGAGCCCAGCGAACAGCAAGCGGTGGGTTGTGCCTACGACGAGGCAGCGACAGAAGCACCTGCGGGGCTTCGACTCGTAGCCGGCGTCGGATGGGTGGCGCAGTGACACCCGGCGACCCCTCACCCCGGGGGCATCCCCTCGACGCAACTTCGGGAGCGGCTGAGGACCCCCACTCCTTCGTTATTTCACACGGAGCCGGTCAGGTTCGTCGACAAGCGTCGAGCCGACCAAACCAATCAGAAGGATCAGTCATGATCGCTAATCCCGTTCCACGCTTGTTCGTCACGTTCACCCCGCCGGAAGGCTCTGAGTCTCCGGCGCTCCGGTATCCGGTCGTCGCGTTCGATGATCAGGGGTTCGCCTTGGTTGTCTGCACTCAGAGCGCTGTCGGTCCCCAGGACGTCATGGGGTTGGTGCCGGTCAGTGCGCTACTCGCGTCGATGGGTCAGGGCTGGGTCGCCTGGATGGCTCAGGACCCGGCACCGGTCGTTGAGCCGCAGTCCGGTACGCGGGTGGTCGGCATCGTTCCCGGTAGCTCGGCCCCGGTCGAGTACAAGACCAGCGACGGCATGACCGGCGTTGGGATCGTCTCGGCGTGGGGTGTGAAGGAAGACGGATCGATGATCGCGTTGGGCGTTACCGAGCGACTGACAGAGGTTCGCCGGGTCGTGCGTGAGGCAGACGGAAGCATCGTCGCCACCTACGACGACTTCGACGGCGGGCAGAGCGCATGACGCGGCTACCGGACAGCGTCGACTCCCGCGCTCAGGTAGAGGCACTCCTGAGGGTCTTGCGGCGGTACGCGGATGGTCCTCTGGCGCCGGTGTTGTCCCACGAGATCGAGGAGTTGGCGGTCGGCGGACGACAGGGCTTGCCGGCCTTCGAGGAGGGTTCGACCCAACGCCAGATCGCGGCCGTTCTGGTGGCGATCCACGAGCAGCTCGCTGCGCTCGTTCTGGACCTTCAACTTGAGATCGGTGCCGCGCGTCTCGACGCTTCTCGGTGGGCCGAGGACGTCACTCCCGATCAGTTCGGCGGTGAGTCATGGTGAGCATTTGTCGGCGCTGGCGGGTACGATTGTCCTATCGAGTTAGTGGGCCAAGGGGCCCCGTACGGCAAGAGCCGGATTCGACGCAGCACCGTAAGTCGTCAGGTCAAGGGACCGTCAGCCAAAGGCTGGACGCGAAGGCAGTATCGCCCGACCCGGGTCGCAACGCGACCGTGCGCGTCAGGCATTCCTTCCGACTCATTTCCCTGTCCTGAGAGGACTTCCGATGTTTGACATCACTGCTGACGAGGCGACCCGCCTCAAGTCAATGTCTCCCGCCGAGCGTGCCGCCGAGCGGGTCAACCTGATCGAAGAGGCCGAGCGTCTCCAGCACTTCGAGCACGCCGGCACTCTGAGTAGGGCGCAGGAGGCTCGCTACAACGAGGCTCTGGGCGCCATCACGCACATCGACAAGCTCAACAAGCATGACGAGATCCGAGAGGCAGCGAAGGACCCGCGACGGGTCATCAGCTACAGCACCGGAAGCAACACCACCTCCCGCTCGGGACCTTTCGGTTCCCAGCGTGACGGTGCTGCTCGGGTCGTCGATGAGGCTTTCCGCTCTGGTGACCTTCCCGACCACGCCGCGGAGACGGTGACCAAGCTCCTCGATGAGGGTCGAGAGGCCGATCAGTCGTTGGCTGCACGGTGGGCGACCGCTGTTGGCGACCCGGCCTACCGCGACGCGTTCGTGAAGCTGATGGCCGACCCCGACAAGGGTCACCTGATGTGGAACGCTCGCGAGCTCGCTGCGTACCAGACCGCGAACGAGGTCCGTACCGCGATGAGCCTGACCGATGGCAACGGCGGGCACCTCGTTCCCTTGACGCTCGACCCGAGTGTCCTGATCACCTCAGCAGGCAGCATCAACCCGATGCGGCAGGTCGCTCGCCAGGTCAAGACCATGACCGACACCTGGAAGGGCGTCACCTCGGCCGGTGTCACTGCCGAGTGGTTGGCCGAGGGAGTCGAGGCCGCAGACGCCGGCCCGACGCTCGCCGGCCCGGAGATCCCGACGTTCAAGGGCTCGGCGTTCGTCCCGTACTCCTACGAGGTCGACATGGACGCGCGGAACTTCCTGCCCGAGATCGCCAAGCTCCTCACCGACGGATACGAGCAGCTGCTTGCTACCGCGTTCGTGACCGGCAACGGGACCACGGCACCGAAGGGGTTCGTGACCGCGCTCGACGGCACCGCCTCAGAGGTAGCCCCGACGACCGTGGAGACGTTCGCCGCAGCCGACCTCTACAAACTGATCGAGGCCGTCCCGGCTCGGTTCCGCGCCAACGCCGCATGGCAGGCGAACCTGTCGATCCTCAACCTGATCGACCAGTTCGAGACCACCAACGGGTCGAAGAAGTTCCCCGAGCTGGAGAACAACCGCCTGCTGCGCAAGCCGGTCTACGAGAACAGCAACATGGACGGCTCGTTCAGCGCCGCAGCGACAGCAGACAACTTCCTGCTCGCTGTCGGTGACTGGGCTCAGTCCTACGTGATCGTGGACCGGATCGGGTCGACCATCGAGCTGATCCCGAACCTCGTTGGAACCAACCGTCGACCGACCGGTCAGCGCGGAGCGTTCCTCTGGGGTCGTGTCGGTGGGGATGCCGTGAACATCAACGGCCTGCGCCTGCTGAACGTCGCGACGACCGCGTAACAAGAACTCGCGTCAACCACGCCGCCCGGACAGCTCGTTGAGCACTCCTTTCAGCGTCGGGCGGAACGGAAGGTCGGACAAGAGCGAGTTCTGAGGGAACGATCGCTCCGTGAGAGCCGACCTGCGCGAAGTTGAGAGACCGGCCCGGAATCCACGTCGAGTCCGGTCCGGTCTTTCGACGTCGGTGCCTCGCCGTTGCCCACTCCCCGTAGGGCCTGAGGGTGTGTCAGGTGACACAGGCGCAAGGTCGCGGCGAGCCCGTGCAGTCCGATTCGCGGTAAGGTCGCGCCCGATCGGAAACCGGTGACCGGTTTCACCTTGGATTGGGGGGTGCATGGGCCGATACTGGAAGAAGGCTCGCCGACCCGAAATCGGAGCACTCCTGGAGGAGTTCGATAGGCGAGGCTGGACGATCGAGGACCCGCCGACCTACTACTCGGTAAAGTGCCCCTGTGGCAGCCACTACCGATGGATCCATTTGACGCCCTCGGGTAACGCTTATGTGCGAAATGCGTTGAAGTGGTTAGACCGGCAGGATTGCAGCAAGAAAAACGATACGGAGGGGAGTCAGTGATGATCACAATCGAGTTTCAATGCACGCTGACGGTGACCCATCCGACCAGTGACCGGGAAGCCATTCGCGAGGAAGTCGATCGCGTCATGCGAGAACTGATCCTCATTGAGCAAAGCGCCGTGGCGATCACAAACGCTGCGATCTCGCTGGACCTCGACTCTTTGCAGGTCGTAGTTGAGCTCGTTGCTGGCGGCGGCACGTTCCAGGTGGCTCAGCGAACCGCAGAGTCTTCGCTTCGCGCGGCAATCCATGCGGCAGGGGGGTCGACCCCAGGCTGGGAGTGGACCGAACTCGACAAGCGACTCAACGTCGAGGCTCTAGAACACGCCTGATCCAAACTCGACAACGACCCCCGGCGATTTCCGCGCCCGGGGTCAGTGGCCTCATTATCAGTTCGGATATTGAGGTCAGGTCTGTTTCCTCCGGCGCAGCCCCTAGACATGTGTCGGGACCCGCTGCCACGATCCGGGACATGACGACTCCAGCAGGCTGGTATCCCGCAGGCGAACCCGGCAACGAGCGGTACTGGGACGGTGCTGCTTGGACCGACCAGATCAGAAGCCCCGTGGCACCCCCGCCGCCCGCGCCCGTTAGCGCCGCGCAGGGTGCGGGCAAACAGCCTTGGTATCGCCGCACCTGGATCATCGCCGTTGCTGCACTTCTGGTCGGTATCGGCATTGGATCAGCGGGTGCATCGGGGTCGGATGATCCGCAGTCAGCTGGGTTGAGTGATACGCAACGGGACGAGCCTAAGGACGAGCCGGACCCTGTCGACGAACCCGTGGCTGAACCCGTCCCCGAGCCTGTCGCGTTCGAACTGAAGCCTGGTCACCTTAAGTTCACCGTGAAGACGCGAGAGAAGGACTGTTTTGGATCGGCTGGGTGCATCGTGGTGTTCCAGATTGATCCGAGCTTCGAGTACCCAGTCAGTGCCGATCAGCTCGCCGGCCGCACCTGGGACATCACGTATGAGGTAAGGGGCGGCGAGGACGGGCCGCAGATCAACACGATGCGCCTTGAGGACGGAACCTTCGCGTTCGACGAGGACGAGAACCTGACCACACCGAGCAGTAGCACCGTGCTCGCGGCCGTTGTGACCGCCGTCGATGAGGTTGACTACTGAGCCAGCGAGCAGCGTCAAACCAACAGCACCCCTGCCGACTAACTCTCGGCAGTCACTACAGGTAGCAGCCCGACCCGTCAGTGGCTAGCCTCGGACATGAAACGACCCCCGGCGATTTGTGCGCCGGGGGTCGTTCTAATTGTCAGTGCTGACTTTCAGGTGACGGGAGCCCCGACCTTCTCGATGGCAGCCAGGTAGTCCTTCGGTGGGTGGCTGCCCCTGTGCGCCCTGGGGAACGGCAGGTCTCCGCTCTTGTCGACCCAGACGATGGTCTCGCCGTCCTCGCGGTAGAAGGTGATGTCGGTGATGTGGGTGTGTTCGCTCACTGGGGCAGTCACTCCGCACCGCCTGAGGCCCTGTACGTCTCTACGGTCTCGCGGAGGACATCCGCCAGAGCGAGCGCCTGCGCTGGGCTCAGTTCGCGCCCCTCGAGGTGGACGACGGGGCTCGCGGACTCCTGTCCTTCGGGCCGCGACTGCGCGGTCATGAGGACCTCGATTGGCGAGTGGAACCGTGGTTCCTGCATCGGTTCGCGATAGCCGACTGTGTCGAGAGCGAACATCGTGGCGGAGTGGTGGATGCAGTTGCCCCCGTAGTCCCACAGTTCGCCGACGTGCTCCTCCGGCGTCCGGGTGCACCATTCCGGGCAGGTGATGGTCAGCGGGACGGTCGCGGTGCTCACGCCGACACCTGCTCAGCCATCGCGGCGTACCGGACGAGCTCGACCGCGAGAGTGCGGGCCTGGGTGGCCGTGAGGTCGATGAAGTCGAGCCCGTGGTCTACGTGAATCTCTGCGCCCGCTTCGGTGTTCGACTCCATCGAGACCGCGAGCCCGTGACCGCGCCAGGTCTTAGACGCGTGGGTCTCCGGCTCGTTCTCCGGGTGGCTGGTGCACCAGTCCGGGCAGCCGTAGTCGGTCGTGTCGTTCTCACGGAGTTCGGCAAACTCGGTCAGGATAGATTCGTCGGTGGTCATGTCGGTTCCCTTCGGGGCGAAACTCGCCCGATAACTTGGGCCACAACGCTCCCCAATCTCTCGCCTGCCGCGCTCAGAGGTACAACGCTCTCCATGTAGGCACCCCGAAGATGCCGGGCGAGCCGCCCAGGGTGCAGCCGAGCAAGAAGGTCGCCGAGCACTGGGACGCGGACGGCAACAGGATCGAGTAGCGACCTGCTTCCTACTCGCACACGATCCCGTCGTTGTCGCGGTCGGTGTACCAGTAGTACTCGGGGTCGCGGCCGCGGACGTACGGCCCGTAGCCGGCGGCTTTGGCGGCGGTGCAGGTGCTGAAGCGGGGGTCGGTCGTCGTACTGCCGCCGCCACCGGTGTCGCCGCCGGTCGAGTAGGAGGTGACCTTGACGCCGGCCTTGTGGGTGGTAAACGACATCGCCGGGCAGTTGGCGGCGACTTCGCGCAGGAAGGCCTTCTCAGCGGTGTCCACCTTGAGGTCCCAGCGGAGCTTCACCAGGGTCCAGACCCGGATGTAGCCGCAGACGTTGCGGGCGGGCAGCCAGTCCGTCGGGTCCTTGTCGCCCTTCGCGGAGTTCGAGTCGTCGGACACGGCGATCAACGAGCGGGGGTCGGCCAGGTCGTTGGCGAAGGCTTCACGGCGGGCGGCCGACCAGGCGCGGGCGCCCGAGTCCCACGCCTCCGCCAGCGCCACGACGTGGTCGATGTCCATGTCGGAGGCGTACTTGAAGGTCAGGCCGTCGTAGGTCGAGTACCACTTGCCGTACTTGATGCTGCACCCGGTGGTCGCGACCTGGGATTCGGCTTTTAGGACCTCCGCGCGGGTGTTCTGGCAATCGCGATCGGCGTCGTGCCAGTGCTTGAACTTGGAACGCTCGTAGCCGTACCGGTTCTCGGTGGCGACCTTGAGCTTCTCCACGGCGGAGGCGACGGTCACGGTGAACTTGTAGCCGTTGACGGCTTCCGCGATGTAGACCGTGGTTGCACTGGCCGGCTGCGTCGGGACGAGGAACACGACGACGGCGACGGACAGCGTCAGGACGAGGGCAAAGGGGCGCTTCATGTCGACTCCGGGAGGGGTGAGCGTCGATGTGGGGGCGTTCCCTGCCACCTTCGCCCCTACCGGTCCGAGGGTCGGCGATCTCGGGGAAACCCCGGTTCCTGATCTAGACAGGTCGAGGAACCACTGGACCTCGTCGTCGAGCCGTGTAGTGCTGAACCGACCAACGAGGCGCAGCCGCTATCTTTCGGGCATGACTGATCTCCAGGAGCAGACCGCGCACGTGCACGCCCTCGTCCCGATCCTCGGGAAGATGGGTCTCGAGGTCGTGGAGGCCGGCCCGTACGCTGCCGCCGCGCGGATCCCGACCGAGCCGAACGTGAACCACTTCGGGGTCACCTACGCCGGGTGCCTGTTCTCGGTCGCCGAGATGCTCGGCGGGATCATCGGGGGCTTCTTCGACGTCCCCGGCGGCGTTCCACTGGTGAAGCGACTGGAGATCGACTTCACCCGCCCGGCGATGACAGCGTCGACCGCTCGGACCACGCTGTCGGAGGCCGAGTTCGCGCGGGTCAAGGACGAGGCAGCCGCGAACGGGAAGGCCAACTTCGAGCTGCTGACCGAGGTAACCGGCGAGGATGGTGTCGTAGTGGCCCGGACGCACGGGTTCTATCAGCTGCGGGTAATGGGCTGAGAGCTCTCAGGTCCCGACCGAGTAGTTCTTCGGCTCGAACGGGTTCTCGCCGCGCTGGTAGGCCGAGGCGAGGTCGTGGATCTGGTCCTGAGAATCACGCCACCCGCGGACCGGGACCGTGCCGAGCACGGTGTCGCCGTTGGTGGCCTCGACGATCCACGGCAGGATCCAGAGCATCCGGGCGACCGCGAGCAGCGGGATCAGCAGGGCGACCAGCAGCAGCGCCTCCGAAGCGAGGACCGCGATCGTCGCGATGATGCCGCCGAAGAGAGCCAGTGCGATGGCCAGTACGAGAAGACCGATGAAGCTCACCGGATCGTCGGCACCGCCGACGATGTCGAAGGCGTTGAAACCCTCGAACTGCCGCTTCCGGAGCCGCCAAGGGACCCAGCGACGCCGTACCCGGATTGCACGCCCGTCGAGTGCTGCGATGAGCATGCTCAGAACCCGCTGATGCCTTCGCCCTCGCCGGCCTGCTCGTCGAAGGTCTCGTGCTCCAGAAGGTGCAGCACCGGTACGCCGAGCTTGCGGCGCGCGCGCGAGCTCCAGTCGAGGTGGAAGAACTCGCTCACCACGTGCGGGCGGGTGAGGATGATCGCCTCGCGGGCATCGACCTCGCTGACCTTGGCCGCGAGCCCCTGGATCGGGTCGACGGTCACGATGTCGCCGACCGCCTGACCGCCGGCTTCGACGATCGCTGCGACAGAGGACGTCACCGCGGCGCGGGCGACCTCGAGCAGGTCGTTTCGCATCTGCTCCAGTGCCTCCGGGTCGGCGAGGAGGGTCGGGGCGACCAGGACCTCGCCGGTCGCGAGCGTTCCCATCCCGGCCTCGATGCGCGACGCGCTGTCTTCCACCGGGACGAGCACGTGGTAGAGCACACCCTCGTCGATCTCGTCGTGAAGGCTGCGGACCTGGACCGCGTCCTGGGCCGTCAGGGTCTGCTCGACCAGCAGCACCACGTCGTAGTCACTCATTGCGCCTCCCGGAATGTCTCCACACCCAACACTCTAGTGAGGTCGTAGCTCACCGGCTCATCCAACTGCTCGTAACCGCAGGAATCCGGATCCCGGTCCGGTCGCCACCTCTTGAACTGGGCGGTGTGCCGGAACCGCCGGCCCTCCATGTGCTCGTAGCCGACCTCGAGCACCAGCTCGGGCCGAAGCGGCGTGAAGGAGAGATCCTTGCCGTTGCTCCACCGGCTCTGGGTGCCGGGGACGCGGTCGGGGTTCGCTGTCAGGAACTCCTGCCACGCCCCCCACGGGTGGTCGGCGATGTCGCAAACCAGCGGCCGCAGTTCGGCGACCAGTTCGGCGCGCCGCGCCTCGGTGAAGGACGCAGCGACGCCGACATGTTGGAGCGTGTCGTCGGCGTACAGGCCCAACAGCAGGGAGCCGAGCAGCGGGCGTTCCTCGGTCGAGTTCTTGTGCAGCCGGTAGCCAGCCACCACCACGTCGGCAGTGCGCGCGTGCTTGATCTTCAGCATGGTCCGCGCGTTCTGCTGGTACGGCGCCTCCATAGGCTTGGCGATCACGCCGTCGAGCCCGGCGCCCTCGAACTGCTCGAACCAGGACTCCGCCTCGTCCGGGTCGAGCGTCGTCCGGGTCAGGTACGTCGGTCCGTCGAGGCCGGTCAGCACCGCTTCCATCCGGGCGCGGCGTTCCGCGAACGGCAGCGACGTCAGGTCCTCGTCCCCCAGGGCAAGCAGGTCGAAGGCCACGAAGCTCGCGGGGGTCTGCTCGGCGAGGAGCTTCACCCGGGACGCGGCCGGATGGATCCGCTCCTGGAGCACCTCGAACTCCAGCCGCGGCTGACCCGAACGGCTCAGCGCCACGAACAGCTCGCCGTCGAGCACGCACCGGTCCGGGAGCTGGCGCTGCAGCGCCTCGACAAGCTCGGGGAAGTAACGGGTCAGCGGCTTGGTGTTGCGCGAGGTCAGCTCGACCTCGTCGCCGTCCTTGAACACGATGCAGCGGAATCCGTCCCATTTCGGCTCGAAGGACAGTCCACCCTCGACCGTGGCCGGGTCCGGGATGCCTTTCACCGACTTCGCGAGCATCGGCTGGACGGGAGGCATCACCGGGAGGTCCATGGGCTCGAGGGTAGTAGGGGAACTCTGTGGAGGGCGTCGGCGCGAGGACGCCCGCATCCGACACCCTGCACCGATGTCAGTGCGGCGGCGGTTGGTGGAGCTGGGCGGAACTTCGAATTACCGCCAGCTCGTCGCGCTCTCTGGGCGCCGCGATGTCGCCAAAGCAGTCGAGCGCGGAGTCATCGTGCGGACTTCGCGGGGGTGCTACGCGTTGCCCGAGGGTGATGAGGCCGTAGCGGCCGCTCACGCCTGCGGAGGCATCCTCAGCCATGCGAGCGCAGCGCTCGGGTGGGGGTGGGCTGTGAAGACCGTGCCCGACCGGCCGCACGTCACCGTTCCGGTGAAGCGGAAGATCACTCGTGACGTGACGGGTATCCATCTTCATCGGCGTGATCTGCTCCCGGAGCAGATCACCGACGGCCGCACCGGGCGCGACCTCACGCTGGAGCAGTGCCTGCGTTCGCTCCGCTTCGACGAGGCCCTGGCCATCGCAGACTCTGCCCTCCGCAGCGGATACTCCGCCGAACGCCTTCGTGCGCTCTCAGTCGACGCGCGGGGACCTGGCTCGGCGATGCTCCGAAAGGTGGCCCACGCAGCCGACGGGAGCGCGGCCAATCCGTTCGAGTCCGTGCTTCGCGCCATCTGCATCGACGTGCCGGGTTTGGAGGTGCGGCCCCAGGTCAGGATCGGCGCGGCCCGGGTCGACCTCGCCGATGAGCATCTGCGGCTCGTCCTGGAAGCTGATTCGTTCACGTGGCATGGCGACCGCCGGGCGTTGCGGCGGGACGCCCAGCGCTACAACCGACTCGTGGTTGACGGCTGGGTCGTACTCAGGTTCGCCTGGGAGGACGTGATGTTCTGCGGCGCAAGCATCACGGATCTGCTGGTGATGGCGGCAGCACGTGCGCAACCACGGAGCAACGAACTGGATTCTCCCTGGGTCTGACCGCTCGGCGAGCAGGTACTCAACTCGGCGGCTGTCCCTTACTCCGTGCTTGTGCTCAGTAGAGTCCTCGCATGCTCTCCGAACTCCTCCGACTGGCTGGCCGCGACCTCGCGGCTGTGGATCCCAACAGCCAGCCCGGGTTCGACGGCGACAAGGCTGCGGGGGAGTCCGCGCTGCCGCGGCTCGGCCCCGAGCTCGCCGAGCTGCAGGAGAAGCTGTACGCCGAGGCGTACACCGACCTGGGTGACCGTCGGGTGCTCCTGGTCCTGCAGGGGATGGACACCTCCGGCAAGGGTGGGGTCCTGAACAACACCGTGGGCTTGCTCAACCCGACGGGCCTGCGGCTGAAGTCGTTCAAGAAGCCGACCGAGGACGAGCTGGCGCACGACTTCCTCTGGCGCATCGAGCGTGAACTCCCCGACCCCGGGGAGATTGGCATCTTCGACCGGTCCCACTACGAGGACGTCCTGGTGGTCAAGGCCCATGACCACGTCGACTCCGATGAGATCGAGCGTCGTTACGACGCCATCAACCGGTTCGAGCAGACGTTGGTCGACCAGGGCGTGACGATCATCAAGTGCATGCTGCACATCTCCGCCGCGGAGCAGCGGAAGCGGCTGCTGGCCCGGCTGGCGGACCCCACCAAGCAGTGGAAGTTCAAGCCCGGCGACATCGACGAGCGCGAGCACTGGGTTGAGTATCAGGCGGCGTACGCGGCGGCGCTTGAGTGCTGCCACACCGACGCGGCGCCGTGGCTCGTGGTCCCGAGCGACCGGAAGTGGTACCGCAACTGGGCCATCGCCACGCTCCTCCTGGAGACCCTGCGGGAGATGGCTCCGCTGTGGCCAGTCCCTGACTACG
The DNA here is from genome assembly GCA_046598425.1 of Marmoricola sp. Classification (GTDB taxonomy): domain Bacteria; phylum Actinomycetota; class Actinomycetes; order Propionibacteriales; family Nocardioidaceae; genus Marmoricola. The sequence continues at coordinate 91,114 of JBKJIN010000021.1, forward strand.
ACGTCGCGGCGCAGCGCGCGCGGCTCGAGAACGAGGCGGACGCATGACCGACCTGCCGCTGGTCACCGCGACCCGGTTCGTCGCGCCGCTGCGCGAAGGCGGGTCGCTGCCCGGCATCGTCGAGGCCGACGACCTGGGCACCTACGTCTGCAAGTTCCGCGGTGCCGGCCAAGGACCCTCAGTGTTGGTCGCCGAGGTGATCGTCAGCGGCCTGGCCGAGGTGCTCGGGCTCCGCACCCCGCGTCTGGTCCAGGTCGAGTTGACCGAGCCGATCGCTCGGTACGAGGCCGACGAGGAGGTCCAGGACCTGCTCAATGCCAGTCTCGGGAGCAACCTTGGCGTCGACTTCCTGCCGGGCTCGTTCGGGTTCGACCCGACGGTGGAGTTCAGCTTGGATCTCGCGGTCCGGGTGCTCTGGCTGGATGCCTTCACCGCCAACGTCGACCGGAGCTGGCGCAACCCGAACCTGTTGGTCTGGCACGGCGATATCTGGGTGATCGACCACGGCGCTGCCCTGTACTTCCACCACGCGTGGTCGAACGGGCCCACCGATCCCGCGCGCTTCGCGGAGCAGCCGTGGTCGGTCGAGGACCACGTGATGGCCCGGTACGTCGATCAGCTCGCTTCGGTTGCCGACGAGTTCGCCGCCCTGGTGACCGACGACGTCGTGGACGCCGTGATCGCCCGGGTCCCCGACGAGTGGTTGGTCGGTCCTGTCGCCCCGGAGGTGCTCCGGGCCGCGTACCGGGACTTCCTGCGCGCCCGCCGCGACGGTTCCCGCAGCTGGGTCCCGAGGCGGGGTGCCGCATGACGGGACCGGTCGTTGGTCGGATGGCGTACCAGTACGTGATCCTGCGCTGCGTCCCGCGGGTAGACCGTGAGGAGTTCGTCAACGTCGGGGTGGTCGCCTACTGTCAGGACGCCGGCTTCCTGGCGGCCGACTGTCATGTCGACGAGGCCCGGCTGCGCGCGTTCTGGCCCGACCTCAACGTGGCGGCGGTGACTTCCGCGCTCGCGTTCGTGGAAGGTGTCTGTCGCGGCGACGAGGTCGTCGGCGCGGTCGCCGCGGGGGACCTGGGCACCCGCTTCGGGTTCCTCAAGGCGCCACGCTCCACGGTCGTTCAGCCAGGCCCCGTGCACGGCGGTACGACGACCGACCCCGCCGCTGAGCTGTCCCGGCTGCTCGACGTCCTGGTGCATTAGGGGCTGGTGCGTTAGAGGCTGGTGCGTCAGTGGCTGGGCCGGGAGGTGATCAGATCGATCGGGACGAAACTCCCATCGGACTCCGGGACGCAGCAGCTCAGGTCGCTGCGACAGAGCTCGGGCGCCTGCGTTCTGCTCAGCTGAGCCGCGATCTGGTCGAGCTGAGTGGCGAAGTCGCGTAGGTCGCTGATCCGGTCGGCGACTTCGGCCTGCTTGTCGGTGATCAGTCGCGAGACCCGTTCCTGGGCTGCGGAGCAGTTGGCGCCGTCCCAGACCGGGAGTAGTTCGGTGATCTGGTCGCAGCTGAGCCCCATCCGACGAGCCCGGTGGACGAACAGCAGGCGGGTGGCGGCATCTGCGTCGTAGTCACGGTAGCCCGAGGCCGTCCGGGCCGGGGAGCCGAGCAGACCGATGCGCTCGTAGTACCGCACGGTCGAGGTGGGCACTCCGATCTGGTCGGCGAGCTCTGAGATGCGCATCTAACCACCGTAAACCCGTGACCGGGGTTCAAGGTCAAGCACTTGACATTGAACTCGGGTTCAAGGCCTAGATTCGCCGCGATGGGCCGCATAGGGCCGGTCCCGAGCATGGAGATTGATCATGGGAACGTTCACGATGGAGAACACCGAGGTCGCGGTCGAGCTCGACGGGATCGGGCGGCAGCACCGCGCCGAGTCCGGCGGGATGATCATCGCCCTGGAGCAATGGAAGGCCGGCCTGGACACCGGGGAGTGGTTCGCCGAGCTGCCCGGCGGGGCGTGCCAGGAAGACCACTTCGGCTACGTGCTCGCGGGCACCTGCACCGTTCGCTACACCGACGGCCAGACCGAAACCTTGACCGAGGGCCAGGCCTACCACCTGCGTCCGGGGCACAACGTCCACGTCGACGAGGACTCCCAGTTCGTCGAGTTCACGAGGAGCGAGCCGGCGCCCGGGATCAATACCCTGGATCTGTGAGTCGGGCTACGGCTGCGACAGCGGCGTCGACGTCCTCGGGGCTGACGAAGTAGTGCGGCGACGCGCGGACGATGCTGTCTAGGCCGCGCTCGGTCATGTCGAGCAGTGTCGAGGACGCGTGGCTGACAGTCACCGTCACACCGAGCGTCGCGAGCTCGTCCCGAACCTGGTCGGGAGTGCGTCCCGCGACGGTGAACGAGACGATCCCGCACAGGTCGGCGCCGGCATCCTGGACGGTGACACCGGGCAGCTCGCGGAGCCCGGCCCGCAGGCGGGCCGCGATCGCTCTGATCGCCTGCTCGACCTCGGCCGGTCCGAGATCGAGCAGGTGGTCGACCGCCGCCTTGAGCCCGAGTCGGCCGGCGACATCGGCCTCCCACAGCTCGAAGCGGGCCGCGTCGGAGCGCAGCGCGTAGTGGTCAGCGGCGGTCCAGGTGGCTCCGCGCATGTCAGCGGCGGCGGGTTCGAGTCCTGCGAGCGCCTCGCGACGGACGTAGAGGAAACCGGTGCCGCGCGGGCCGCGCAACCACTTCCGGCCTGTGGCGGAGAGGGCGTCGATCCCGAGGGCGTCGACGTCCAGTGCGATCTGGCCGACCGACTGACAGGCGTCCAGAAGCACCAGCGCACCTACGCGGTGGGCGATATCGGCCACCTCGCGGACCGGGTTGACTCGACCCGAGTTGGTGGCGACGTGGACCAGGGAGACTAGGCGTACCCGCTCGTCGATCATGGTCTCGAGTGCGGCCACGTCGAGTCGACCGTCGGCGTCGCTGGGCACCGCCTCGACGGTGCACCCGTCGATCCGGGCCCGCTGCAGCAGGGCGATCGCGTTGCTGGCGTACTCCATGTCCCCGATCAGGATCCTGTCCCCGGCGGTCAAGGGCAGTGCCGTCACGAAAAGGTTCCAGGCCCGGGTGGCGCTGTCGGTCAGCGCAACCAGGTCGGGGTCGCAGCCCAGCAGCCTGCCCAGCGAGTCGCGGAGCCCGTCCAGATCGCCAATGCGCTCGGCCGCTGCGCAGTAGCCGCCGATTTCCGCCTCGCGGCGCAGGTGCCCTACGCATGCCTCGACCACCGGGCTCGGTGGCAACGAGGATCCCGCGCTGTCCAGGAAGACCTTGTCCAGGCAACCAGGGGTCAGAGCGCGTTCCGCGGTCAGGTCGATCACCCGCACATCGTGCACCAGACGGCATCAGCGGGGGCTGTTTGGGTACCGGGAGAAAACTGTGACCATCCGATGACGGATCGGTGACGAACCTCGAATTGTGTCGGTGTACCTGTCTAAGGTCGAGGGGTCGCTGTCGCTCCGGGGGCGACCGACGCCGCTGAGATCAGGAGGAGTCTTGATGACGACCACCGAGTGGGACGCCGGGTCCCTCCTCCAGCGCTTCGACGAGGTGCGGTCCCACACCGAGACGTTGGCCGCGCCGCTCTCGCCCGAGGACCAGACCGTTCAGTCGATGCCGGACACCTCCCCGACGAAGTGGCACCGCGCGCACGTCACCTGGTTCTTCGAAACCTTCTTGTTGGCCGACCACGAGGCCGGGTTCGCGCCGTACCAGGACCAGTACTGGTTCCTCTTCAACAGCTACTACGAGGCCGTCGGGCCGCGGTTCTCGCGCCCGGAGCGCGGGCTGATCAGCCGCCCCGGGGCCCATGACGTTGGGGTCTACCGCGACAACGTCGACGGTCGGGTCCGCGACCTCCTCGACTCCCTCGATGGCGGCACCTTGGAGAAGCTCGCCCCGACGATCGAGCTCGGCTTCCACCACGAGCAGCAGCACCAGGAGCTGCTGCTGATGGACATCAAGCACGTGCTCTCGCGCAACCCGCTCCGGCCGGTGTACGCCGGCTCTGCGAGCGCGCCTGCGGAGCCGAGCGCTCTCGGGTGGGTCGAGGTCGAGGGCGGGCTCGTCGAGATCGGCCACCCCGGCGGCGGCTTCAGCTTCGACAACGAGCTCCCGGAGCACCAGGCCTGGCTCGCCCCATACCGCCTCGCTGACCGGCTGGTCACCAACGGTGAATGGCTCGATTTCATGGCTGACGGCGGCTACGAGCGGGCCGAGCTCTGGCTCTCCGACGGGTGGGCGCAGGTCAAGGCGGAGAGCTGGCGGGCGCCGTTCTATTGGGAACAGCACGACGGGGTCTGGTTCGAGCACACGCTGCACGGCACCTGGCCGGTCAACCCCGGGCTACCGGCGAGCCACGTCAGCCACTACGAGGCCGACGCGTACGCGACCTGGGCCGGCAAGCGACTCCCTACCGAGGCCGAGTGGGAGCACGCCGTCCGCAGCGAGGACCTTCCGGTCACGGGCAACCTCGCCGACACCGAGACGTTCCACCCGCGTGCGGCTGGCCCCACCTCCGCCGGGCTCCGGCAGGCGTACGGCGACTGCTGGGAGTGGACCTCTTCGGCCTACCTTCCCTATCCGGGCTTCCACCCTGCGGCCGGCGCGATCGGCGAGTACAACGGCAAGTTCATGTCTAACCAGATGGTGCTGCGCGGCGGGTGCGCGTTGACCCCTCCCGGGCACGCACGAGCCAGCTACCGCAACTTCTTCCCTCCCGGGGCGCGCTGGGCGCTCTCCGGGGTGAGGCTCGCCGACGGCGGCGAGCCCTCCACGACAGGAGCCGTTTCATGACAGACCCCAAGCAACCCGTCGTCTCGGTCCTCCTGGACCCCGACTGGGCGAGTGGCTCGCTGGTCGAGGACGTCCGCCGCGGCTTCGCCTCGCACCCGCGGGCGCTGCCGCCCAAGTGGCTCTACGACGACGCCGGCTCTGACTTGTTCGACCAGATCACCCGGCTGCCGGAGTACTACCCCTTCGCCCGCGAGCGCACCATCCTGACCGACCACGCGGACGAGATTGCCGCCGCCAGCGGGGCGACGACGCTGGTCGAGCTGGGCAGCGGCACCAGCGAGAAGACCCGGATCCTGCTGGACGCTTTCGCGGCCACCGGCACGTTGCAGTGCTTCGCGCCCGTGGACGTCTCGGAGGCGACCCTGCGCACCGCCGCGGACCAGATCTCCCGGCGCTACCCGGGCGTCCAGGTCGAGGCAGTCGTCGGTGACTTCACCCTTCACCTGGCGCACCTGCCCCGCCACGGCCGGCGGATGGTGGCCTTCCTGGGCGGCACCATCGGCAACCTGTACCGCGAGGAGCGCGCCGCGTTCCTGGGCGTACTCAACGACGTCCTGGAGCCGGGCGACTCGCTGCTGCTGGGCACCGACCTAGTCAAGAGCGCGGACCGGCTGATCGCGGCGTACAACGACGAGGCGGGGGTGACCGAGCAGTTCGTGCTGAACTCGCTGGAGGTGCTTAACCGGGAGCTCGGCGCCGACTTCGACCTCGACGGGTTCTCCTACGTCCCGTTCTGGGACGCCCACATGGAGCGGATGGACCTGCGGCTGCGCGCGGAGATGCCGCAGCGCGTGACCATCCCGGGAGCCGACCTGGTCCTCGATCTCGCCAGCGGCGAGGAGATCCGGGTGGAGATCTCGACCAAGTTCCGGGTCAGCTCGATCGCCGCCGAACTGGAGACCGCCGGGTTCGGGATTACGCGGGTTTGGACCGACGAGGATGGCGACTTCGCACTCACCCTGGCGACCAAGCCGTAGGCGGTCGCTGCGCCGCGTCTGGCCGCGTCTGGCCGCGCGTGAACGTCGACGCTCCAGTCAGGACGGATTCTGGTGGAACCGTGGCCAGAACTTGAACATTGACGTGTTCACAGACGGTTGTGAAACGCCGCGCTTAGAAACGTCCTATGCCGATGAGCGGGCGTCCCACTTAGCCCAGAATGCAGCGACGAAGGAGTGCCGCAATTAGGGTTCACGCTTCCGCCGCAGTGGAGGTGGTGCAGCGTCTTCTGCGGACTACCCTTTGGCGAGCGGCCGTGAGCCAATCGGCGCGCTTGCCATGCCGGCGTCAGGAGAACACCGCCCGACAGAAGCCGCGCGACCTTCGCGATCGACTGGTCTTGCTTTGGAACTCACTGGCGCTGCACAAGGACCCGCATGACCCATAAGGGCCATTGGTAATCGGTTCCAGCGCGAGCACAGTGAGAGTCCCAAAGGTTCTCGCGGATGAAACTTCAGGAAGTGAAGCGCCATGATAGGACGCAACCTTAACCGAGCGGGCACTCGAGGCGTGAAGCGTGCACTCGTTGTATCCGCCTTGACCGCCGGGCTTGGTCTTTTGGTCGCCGCACCGGCTGTTGCCGGCCCAGCGGTCGACGTTCCTCAACAGGCATGCGATGCCACCACCGTTGCCTGGGGAGTCGCTGGCGCGAACGCCAACCTTCCCATGACTCCCCACGGGCACCACGACGGCTGCCACGTTCACCTCCCATTGGCTTCAGTTCACTAACAGTTACGGGGACATGTAGGTGTCCTCTGCGGCCATCCGGACCTGCCGCGTGCGCTGCGGTCCATTCGCACATGCCGCATTGCGTGTGCGCTGGCGCACGGATCTGCCGCGACCCACGCGTCGTCTCGCAAACGCACGATTACGGCCGTTTCTCGACACCGGGGTGTCGCGCTTCCCGTGAGCCTGCGCTCCCGCTGCGACCCGTCTCAAAACCCGTGTCCGCAATCGGTTGTCGCACAATCGCCGGTTCGCACGGCTACGGACACCGGGGTCGACCTGACGGATTGGGCTGCTTCGGATGCCCGCTCAACTGGGCCGGACTGCGGGGGTGGGGCGTTTGAGACTCCCTATCCTTATCCCCTCAGACGGGAACGAGTTCGACCGCTCCGACCGCGTACCGGGCGAGGATCGCGCGAGCCACCTCCGGGTCTGCGCCCAGCGGCTCGGAGACTGCGACGGCGCCGGCCTCGATAGCGAGTTCGGCGGCTCGGTCCGGCAGGAACCCGGGGGCCAGGAACATCGAGGCCACGGCGACGTGACGACGACCCTCGGCCCGGAAGGCGCGCACTGCCTCACCGGTGGCCGGGGGAGAGGACGAGGCGAAGGCAGCCGTCACGGGGAGCTTGTGGTGCGCACCCCAGACCCGGGCGAGCCGGGCGACGGCCTGGTTCGCCAGCGGGTCCGAGGAACCGGCAGCAGCCAGCACCAGGGCATCGAGCTCGCGGACGCGTGCGGCGCTGAGGGCTTCGCGCAGGCGCTTGTCGAGCACCTCGAGGAAGGCATGCTCGAGCCCGAGGACGCGGGTGGCGCGGACCTGGAGGCCCTCGTGCTGGGCATTCGCCTGGGCGATCGCCTCGGGGACGTCGACCTTGGCGTGGAAGGCTTCGCTGAGCAGGAGCGGGACCACCACGATCTCGTCGAAGCGCGCCCGGACCAGTTTGTTGACGGTCGTCTCGAAGGACGGCCGGACGTGGTCGAGGAAGGCAACCTCGATCCGGAGGTCGGGCCGCATCTGGCGGGTCTCGGCGACGAGTGCCTCGATGGTCGCCTTCGAGCGTGGGTCCCGGCTGCCGTGGGCAAGGGCGATGAGGGCTGGAGCGGTCATGGACCGGCCTCCCTTCTCTTCGATCTCGCTCCGACGCCGTTGTCGTCGCGTGGTGGGTGGTGGAGCCCCAGGTGCAGGGCGACTACTGGTGGATGCCGCACTCGGTCTTGTTGGTGCCTGCCCAACGGCCGCTGCGCGGGTCCTCGCCCGGCGCGACGCGCTGGGTGCAGGGCCAGCAGCCGATGGACGGGTAGCCGTCGTACTGCAGCGGGTTGACCAGTACGCCGTTCTCGACGATGTACTGCTCGATCTCCTCGTCCGTCCAACGGGCGAGCGGGGAGACCTTGACCTTCTGCTTCTTCTCGTCCCAGCCGACGACCGGGGCGATGACACGGTTGTGGGTCTCCGCGCGGCGCAGACCGGTCGCCCAGGCGTCGTACCCGGCGAGGGAGTCGGCCAGCGGCTGGACCTTGCGCAGCTTGCAGCACAGGTCAGGGTCGGTCTTGTACAGGTCCTTGCCGTACTGCGCGTCCTGCTCGGCCACCGACTGCACCGGGGTGATGGTGAGCAGGTTGACCGGCATGGTCGCCGCGACGGCGTCCCGGGTCCCGATGGTCTCGACGAAGTGGTAGCCGGTGTCGAGGAAGACGACGTCGATGCCGGGGGCGACCTTGGCGGCGACGTGCGCCAGGACGGCGTCGCCCATCGAGGACGTCACGCAGAACCGCGCCCCGAACGTGGCGTGCGCCCATTCGATGATGTCCTCCGCGGGCGCGAGCTCGAGCTCGGCGCCAACCTGGAAGACGATGTCCTTGAGCTCGTCGATGCTCCGGCCCTCGGTCAGGGAGCCGCGAGCAGCGCGTGCTGCCAGGGTGGTGGGCGTGGTCATGGGGTGCCTCCCGACCCAGCTGCTCCCAACGCGGGTCGCGGGAGCTGCTTGATCATCGAGACAGTGAACGCGCGAAGGCAGGACCGGCATTCCCAGGCGGCGTGGCCGGCATCCTCGGCCTGGTGGGGCCAGAGGTTGTCGTCACCGCAGAAGGGGCAGTGGTTCGGCGTCGCGCGCGCGCTCATCAGGCAGTCACCGGCTCCGGCGCCTTCTCGCCGCGCAGGAGCTCGTCGTCGGCGCGCACGACCCAGGCGGCGAAGGTCTCACCCTCGGTCCGGCCTGCGAGGTACGCCGTGACCACGTTGGTGACGTAGTCGTCGAGGCCGGCGCTGGTCACCTTGTGGGCGCGGAGCTTCTTGCCGAAGGTGTCGTGCAGGCCGATGCCGCCGCCGAGGTGGACCTGGAAGCCCTCGACCTGGTTGCCGGCCTCGTCCATCGCGATCATGCCCTTGAGGCCGATGTCGGCGACCTGGGTCCGGGCGCACGCGTTCGGGCAGCCGTTGACGTTGATGGTGATCGGGGTGTCCAGCTCGGGGAAGCGCTTCTCGAGCTCGCCGACCAGGTCGCGGGCGCGGTCCTTGGTGTCGACGATCGCGAGCTTGCAGTACTCGATGCCGGTGCAGGCCATCGTGTTGCGGCGCCAGTTGGACGGGTTGGCGTCCAGGCCGAGTTCGAGCAGACCGGCCACGACCGCGTCCACGTCGGCGGGTTTGATCCCGAGCACGACGAGCTTCTGCTGGGCGGTCAGCCGGGCGCCGTCGAGGCCGTACTGCTCGACCAAGTCGCCGAGGCCGGTGAGGGTCTCGCCATTGATCCGGCCGACTACCGGGGCAGCGCCGACGTAGTAGTTCCCATCCTTCTGCGCGTGCACGCCGACGTGGTCACCGCTGTCGGTGGAGACCGCGGGGGAGTCGACCGAGATCAGCTTCTTCTCGAGGTATTCCTGTTCGAGAACTTCCCTGAACTTTTCTACGCCCCAGTCGGCCACCAGGAACTTCAGGCGGGCGCGTGCGCGCAGCCGGCGGTAGCCGTAGTCGCGGAAGATCCCGGCGACGCCGGCCCATGCGTCGGGGACCTCGTCGAGCGGGATCCAGACGCCGAGCTTCTGGGCGAACATCGGGTTGGTCGACAGCCCGCCGCCGACCCAGAGGTCGAAGCCAGGGCCGTGCTCGGGGTGGACGACACCGACGAAGGAGACGTCGTTGACGGACGGCACTGTGTCCAGGCTGGGGTGCCCGGTCAGAGAGGTCTTGAACTTCCGCGGGAAGTTCGAGAAATCCTTGTTGTTCAAGTACCGACGCTTGATCTCCTCCAGCGCCGAGGAGCCGTCGATGATCTCGTCGGCGGCGATCCCGGCCACGGGGGAGCCGAGGAACGGGCGCGGGCTGTCGCCGCACGCCTCCATGCTGCTCATCCCGACCCCGTCGAGGAGCTCCCAGATCGCCGGGACGTCCTCGATCGCGATCCAGTGGTACTGGATGTTCTGCCGATCGCTGATGTCGGCGGTGCCGCGGGCGTACTGGGTGCCGATGGTGCCGAGTGCGCGCAGCTGAGGTGCGCCCAGCAGGGCGCCGTCGCTGCGAACCCTCATCATGAAGAAGCGGTCGTCCAGCTCCTCCTCCTCCATCGACCCGGTCCGGCCACCGTCGATACCCGGCTTGCGCTGGGTGTAGAGGCCCATCCAGCGGAACCGGCCACGGAGGTCGGCGGGGTCGATCGAGTCGAAGCCGCGCTTGGAGTAGGTGTAGAGGATCCGGTCCCGCACGTTCAGCGGGTCGTCGTCCTTCTTGGACTGCTCGTTCTTGTTGAGCGGCTCGCGCTGGCCCAGCGCCCACTGCCCCTCGGCCCTTTTCGGGCGGGGGATCTCGGTGTGGCGAGGCGGTCGGGAGTCGAAGCGCAGGTCAGGCATGTGTGGGGTGGGGTCCTTCGCTGAAAAGGGGTGCTCGCGCCGTTGCGAACGAGGACAGAGCGGAAGCTCAGCGGGGCCAACACATCATGCTGCCGGTACGACCGAGGTCCACGTGACGACGCGTCACGAGCCAGGTCGAGGTGGCAGCGCTGATCATGAAGCCCAGTCTCAGGTTTCGGACACCCGTTCTACAAACTGGAATCTCATGTCATGAGACGACTGTCCAGGATCTGGTACGCCCTGAGGCCCACCGCGGCCTGTCTCCGAGCCCCTCTAGGCTGTGCGCATGAGCGCCGAATCCCTTGCCAAGACGACGTCCACAGCGTACGACGCCATGCTGGAGGTGATCGCGTCCGTGGAGCCCCGTGTGGCCGAGGCCACACGCAAGGAGCTCGCCGACCAGCGGTCCTCGCTCAAGCTGATCGCCTCGGAGAACTACGCCTCGCCGGCGACGCTGATGACGATGGGCACCTGGTTCTCCGACAAGTACGCCGAAGGCACCGTCGGTCACCGGTTCTACGCGGCCTGCCAGAACGTCGACACCATCGAGTCCCTCGCGGCCGAGCACGCCCGGGAGCTCTTCGGGGCGCCGTACGCCTACGCCCAGCCGCACTCCGGCATCGACGCCAACCTGGTCGCCTTCTGGTCGATCCTGGCCCACCGGGTCGAGACCCCGGCTCTGGCCCGGTACGGGGTGAAGAACGTGAATGAGCTCTCCGAGACCGACTGGGAGCAGCTCCGCCACGAGTTCGGCAACCAGCGCCTGCTCGGCATGGCCCTGGACGCCGGCGGTCACCTGACCCACGGCTTCCGTCCGAACATCAGCGGAAAGATGTTCCACCAGCAGCAGTACGGCACCGACCCGGTGACCGGGCTTCTCGACTATGACGTCGTTGCCGCGAAGGCACGTGAGTTCAAGCCGGCCGTCCTGGTCGCCGGCTACTCGGCGTACCCGCGCCGGGTGAACTTCGCCAAGATGCGCGAAATTGCCGACGAGGTGGGCGCGACTCTGATGGTCGACATGGCGCACTTCGCCGGCCTGGTCGCGGGCAAGGTCTTCACCGGTGACGAGAACCCGGTCCCGTTCGCGCACATCACCACCACGACCACCCACAAGTCGCTCCGCGGTCCCCGTGGCGGTCTGGTGCTGGCCCAGGAGGAGTTCGCAGCCGACGTCGACCGCGGCTGCCCGATGGTGCTCGGCGGCCCGCTCTCGCACGTGATGGCGGCCAAGGCCGTCGCCCTGGCCGAGGCCCGCCAGCCGTCCTTCCAGACCTACGCGCAGAACATCGCGGACAATGCCAAGTCGCTCGCCGAGGGGTTCCTGACCCGCGGCGCGAAGCTGGTCACCGGCGGCACCGACAACCACATCGTGCTGCTCGACGTCGCCTCATTCGGCATCACCGGACGTCAGGCGGAGTCGGCGCTGCTCGATGCCGGCGTCGTCACGAACCGCAACTCGGTCCCGAACGACCCGAACGGCGCCTGGTACACGACCGGCGTCCGGCTGGGCACCCCGGCGCTGACCACCCGCGGCTTCGGTCACGACGAGTTCGACAAGGTCGCCGAGATGATCGTCGACGTGCTGACCAACACCGAGGCAGGTACCAACAAGGCAGGTGCGCCGTCGAAGGCGACGTACAAGCTGGCCGACGGAGTGGCCGACCGGGTCCGGTCGCAGTCCGCCGAGATGCTCGACAAGTTCCCGCTGTACCCGGGCCTCGTCCTGAGCTGACGCCTAGGCACTGACCTCGATGAGGTCGAGGCCGTGCCGGGCGATCGCCGCCCGGCCCGCCGCCAGGCAGGTCGCTCCGCGCTCGGCCAGGTCGTCCGCCGAACGTCGGCCGATCTGGACATTCACCGACCAGCAGCTGACCCAAGTCGAAGCCGACCGGGAGCGACTGCCAGAAACCGAAGTCGATCAGGGTGAACCCGTCGTCGCCGGTGACCAGCAGGTTGCCCGGGCAGGCGTCACCGTGTGCGACCGTGGTGCGGAACTCACGCAGCTCCGCCACGTACGCCGGTGCCAGGTCGGCCGCCGCGAGCAGGCGTGCCCGCAGGTCCTCGTCGAACGCGTCGGTGATCACTGGGTGATCCCAGAGCGGTGCGGCGCGAAGCATCGGCAGGGACCTGGGTGTCGAGCCGTCCGAAGAGGTAGGTGTTGAGGTCCCACTCGAACTCGCCGACCCCGGCGTACGGCGCCACGGAGGTACTGCCGGAGAGCCGACCGAGCAGGTCGGCCGCGCGTTCGTAGCGGGCTAGGTCCCACGCGGTGGCGTGCACCTTTACGTCCTCCAGCCAGATCGCTGCCGGCTTCTCGTCGAGGTTGTGGATGCCGAGGGCACGCGGCCCGAGAGGCCCTCCGGGAGCCGGTCGCGGAGATCGGAGCGGTAGACGAGCGGTTCGATCCGCCAGGGCACGCCGGCTTCCGCCATCTCGCGCAGGTCTGGCGGCACCTCGGCGAAGAACGGCGACCGGACCCACGACTGGACGTGCTTGACGAACAGGCTGAACGGCACCGCCTTGCCGCGGATCCGGGCCCGGCCGCGGACGAAGTTCCGCGAGGCCGTCGTGATCGACGGGATGTCGTAGGGCACCCGGGCGACGGCCGAGTCCAGGAGCTCGACCACAAGGCTTGACGCCGAAGAGGTCGGCGATCATCCGGCTCAGCTCATCGTCGGGTACGGCGGCGGGGCCCAAGGAGGATCGTTCGTGCAGACGTCAGACGGTGCTGGTGCCTCCCGGGTGCTGTCAAGGAGTTCGCGACGCGAGGCCGTACGGTTGTCCCTATGACCTCGGAGGGCAGAGCGCAGACGCCTGCGCGCCCAGTCCCGGTGAGGTGGACCATCGCCGCGTTCCGGCACGCGATCTGGCGGCTGATCGTCTCGACCGTCTCGACCTGCATGAAGAACCGGGTCACCGGGCTCGCCGCAGAGGCGGCTTTCTTCGCGATCCTCTCGCTGCCGCCGCTGATCTTCGCGCTCGCCGGCTCCATCGGCTACGTGTTCGCGCAGTTCAGCGCCAGCCAGATAGACGACGTCCGTCAGACCGTCATCGAAATGGCCTCGCGAGCGCTCACCCCGGAGACCGTCGACGACATCATCCGGCCAACGCTCAACGACGTCCTCGAAGGCGGTCGGTACGACGTCATCTCGATCGGCTTCATCCTGGCGCTCTGGTCCGGGTCGCGGGCGCTGAACGTCTTCGTCGACACGATCACGATCATGTACGGGCTCGGCGGGCATCGCGGCATCGTCCGGACGCGAGCGCTCTCGTTCGTGCTCTACGTCCTCGGCATGTTCACCGGAGTCGTGACCATCCCGCTCGTGGTCGCTGGTCCGGGCCTGGTCGACGAAGTACTGCCCCAGCGGCTCGACGTGCTCAACGAGCTCTACTGGCCGACCGTCGTCCTGTTGTGCGTCTGCTTCCTGACCACGCTCTACCACGTGTCCGTCCCGGTCCGGACCTCGTGGCGGTTCAACGTCCCGGGCGCTGTGTTCACGATGTTCTGCTGGATCGTCGGGTCGGCCGTCCTGCGGCTCGTGCTCGTCGCGACCGCCCAGGGGTCGACGTCGATCTACGGGCCGTTGGCCGCGCCGATCGCCATCCTGCTGTGGCTCTACGTCCTCTCGATCGCGGTGCTGATCGGGGCCGCGCTGAACGCTGCGTTCGACCAGATCTGGCCCCAGAAGACGACCGAGAGCGCCCGGTCTGACCTCCGCCGCAGACTCTCCTTGGGCGCACTGCTGCCGTGGCGCGGTCCGTCCGGTGAGAGGGGCGAGTAATTCTGTGCACCCCTCCGCAAGCCGCCGTACATTGGGCAGATGCAGGGTCCTACCGGTGGGCCGCGAACGGGGGGTTCGATGAGCGCTGAACGGGTCACTCACATCGACCCCTGGGTCGGCTGCGTCGTCGGCAGCGAGACCGGGGTCGCCCGGGTGCTGACCGACCGCGGTGAGGTCCGTGCCAGCTACGCCGGGAGCATGCTCGCCCGGATCGCTCGGGACCGCAGCTCCCTGGCCGGCCCGGGGGACTGGGTGGTGCTGCGAGGCTGGGCCGACGACCGCGTGACGATCGAGGACGTCTGGCCGCGGGCGCCACGGCTCGCCCAGGTCATTGCTCTGCACGGTTGACCCGACCCTCCTCCGGATGACGACCGCCACGTGCCATGCTCTGCGTGTGCGCAACATGACTCCGTCGGCCCCGGTGGGAGTTGCCGGTGCCTGACATCGAGTCGAAGGTCGTCCCCGGGGTGCTCAAGCTCCCCGTCTCGACCCGTTCGCCGTGGTGGGAGCTCGTCCGACGGTTGCTCCTCGCCGTCGGGATCCTGCTGTTCACGGTCGCCCTCGTGTACTTCGACCGCGGCAACTACCGCGACAGCGCGCACCCCGATGCTGACGGCATCACCCTGATCGACTCGATCTACTACACGACCGTCACCCTGAGCACGACCGGGTACGGCGACATCGCACCGGTCAGCCCGAGCGCCCGGCTGATCAACGCATTCGTGATCACCCCGCTGCGCATTGGCTTCCTGGTGCTCCTGATCGGTACCACCCTGGAGGTCCTCGCCACCCAGGGACGCGAGATGTTCCGCACCGCCCGCTGGAGGAAGCACATGGAACAGCACATCGTCCTGATCGGCTACGGCACCAAGGGACGCAGCGCCGTCGACACGCTGGTGAACAACGGGATCGACAAGGAGGAGATCGTCGTCGTCGACCCGAGCAGCGTTGCTCTCGGCGAGGCCCACGCCAACGGCCTGGCAGTCGTCACCGGCGATGCCAGCCGCCGCGAGGTGCTCCGGCGTGCCGGTGTCGAGCGGGCTCGTCAGGTGATCATCACGACGCCACGAGACGACACCACTGTGCTGGCCACCCTGACCGTGCGTCAGCTGAACCCGTCGGCCTACATCGTCGCCGCGGTCCGGGAGCAGGACAACGTGCCGCTGGTCCGGCAGAGCGGCGCCGACGCGGTCGTGACGTCCTCCGACGCCGTCGGTCGCCTGGTGGGCCTGTCCTCGATCTCGCCTCCGCTGGCCTCGGTGCTCGAGGATCTTCTGACCTATGGCGAGGGTTTAGAGGTGGCCGAGCGCGACCTGCTGGTCACCGAGGTCGGCAAGGCGCCGCAGTCGTTGCCCGACCAGGTGCTCGCGGTCCTGCGCGACGAGAAGGTCTACCGCTACTTCGACCCGACGGTTACCCAGCTGGCCCGCGGGGACAAGCTGGTCGTCGTACGGCCGTCCAAGGAGCTTCCGTGGGCCCCCCGCCCAGGCACCCACGGAGAGACGCTCGCCGACGACGCGGACTGATTCGGCGGGAGACCGCTCGGTGGGCTGGACCAGGCCGCCACATCAGTCACATCAGGTGGCACCGACCTCACAGGTGTCGGCGGTTCTCGTCGGATCCGAAAATCTGTTCTGGATCCGTGTGGCGGTCGTTACGGTGACGCCATGGTTGAGGGGACAACTGTGGATGCGCGGCGCCTCCAGGAGGCATCGCCCTCAGCGCACGTCCCGGCGCCTCGCACCTCGCCCGAGAACATTCCGCAGCGGCGGCACCGGGCGCCTGCGCTCGCGGAGCTGATCTCGTCGGCCACAGCGACCATCCGGCGCGATTCGTTGGCGCCCAGCGGCTTCCTGGTCGTGCAGTGCAAGGGCACGGCCAAGCACCAGCACTCGGTCTGGGAGCTCGGCCCGTTCGCGCTCCTCGACGACGGCTGGTTCGGCCAGGTGCACGGCAACCTGAGTGATGACCGTTCAAGGTGGTTGCGCAAGCACGAACGCGGCTGTCAGGGCCAGCACTGGACCCAGTTCCACTGGATCGACCCGTCTCTGTTGGACGCTGGGTGCGGCGCGGCGAACATCGGTCTCGGCCTCAGCTCGGGCGGACCCACCTACTGTCCCGGCCACCGGCTCGGCGAGCCTGACCCGGAACACATCCCGCTGGTGGACGTCTTCAGCGAGGGGTTGCGCCTGCTGGGGCACCGTCAGGGTTAGTCGTCCAACGGTGTCAGCGTCACGTCGAGCAGGTCGCCGTCCTCGATCCCTTCCGCGATGCGTACGGGCTTCTTGACGGGCAGGACGAACGCGCCGCTCTCCTTATCGGGGAAGACCGAGGTCGCCCACGCCGACCGACCGAGGCGCACCGAGACCCGGATCGAGCCGAACCCGCGCGGCGGGCCGGTGACGAGGTCGCGGAGGTCGTCGGCAGCCTCTACGGGCAGCCGCACGAAATGCCAACTGCCCTCGCCCTTCCAGGCGAACAGCTCGGCCGAGAACTCCACAGACTCGTCGACGATCATGGGTCGATCCTGGACCAGGGCTCCGACAGTCCTCGCCACGGCTACCGCGGCAGGTCGCGATCATCGGTCCCGGGGTGGTTGTGGCGGCCCAGCAGGACCGGGGTCGCCCACCACAGGACAGCGAAGAACGTCAGCGAGGTCACGAACGCGATCGCGGCTGCTCGGTCGCCTGCCACCAGGTCGAAGGCGAGGTAGAGAACGCCGCTGACCGTGGCCGCGACCATGGTCAGGCCTGCTCGGGCACAGCGGTCCGCAGCCGCCACCAGCCACGGGCGTGCCT
Source organism: Marmoricola sp. (assembly GCA_046598425.1). Taxonomy (GTDB): domain Bacteria; phylum Actinomycetota; class Actinomycetes; order Propionibacteriales; family Nocardioidaceae; genus Marmoricola. The sequence goes on from JBKJIN010000021.1 coordinate 108,064, forward strand.
GATGTCGGAACAGGATCCGGTGGAAGGCGGCAGGGGCGACCACGAGCCCGGTGGTGACGACCGCGCCGGCGAGCACGATCAGGTAGGTCGTGCGCTGGGTGTCGTCCAGCGACTCGAAGCGCTGGCTGAACGGGACGGTGAGCAGGAATCCGGTGAGGATCTGGACGCCCGTCTGGGTGACCCGGATCTCCTGGAGCAGGTCGTCCCAGTTCCGCGCCAGCCGCTCGGCCTCGTCCTCCTTACTCACGACGCCTCGCCGAGGATCTCGCCGCGCAACTGGGTCAGGACGCGGGTCAGGATGCGCGACACCTGCATCTGCGAGACGCCAAGGTGGTCTCCGATCTCCTGCTGGGTCAGGCCCTGGAAGAAGCGGAGCTCTAGGACCCGGCGATCCCGGTCGCCGAGGCGCCTTAGGGCCGGGCCGAGGAGCAGGCGGGCGTCGGCACCGGCGAACTCGTGGTTCAGGTCCTCCAGGGTCGAGCCCAGGTCCTGGCCGTGCTCCGAGATCGGCACGTCGAGGGAGAGCGGCGTGAAGCAACTCCCGGCGGCGATCGTCTCGGTGACGTCGTCGACGTGGGCACCGACCGCCTCGGCCAGCTCCTTCACAGTCGGGCTCCGGTGCAGCTCCTGGACCAGTTCGGCCTCGACCGCGCGCACCCGTGCCTGGAGCTCCTGGATCCGCCGTGGCGGACGGACCGTCCAGCCGGTGTCGCGGAAGTGGCGGCGCAGCTCGCCGCGGATGGTGGGGATCGCGTACGCCGTGAAACTGTCGGAACGGTCCGGGCAGAACCCTCGTACAGCCTTCAGGAGGCCGAGGAACGCGACCTGGCGCAGGTCGTCGTCGGCAAGCCCGCGCCGGCTGTAGCGCCGCGCGAGATTGACCGCCAGCTCCATGTTGAGCGTGACCACCTGCTCGTGCAGGGTGCGTCGGCACTCGGCCGACGCTGTACGGGCCCGCGTCAGCAGGTCGACGCTCTGATCGTCGCGTGACTTCTGGTGCCGGGTCTGCTCGTCACGTTCGGTCGACGGGTTGCGGGGAACCGGGAGGAGGAGCGCCGAAGCGCTTGATGACGTCACTGAGAACACGCCCTTTTCGGGGGAGCAGTGCGATCCGTGGCGCGTTTCTGGACCACGTAAGTCCCCACAGTTCTACCCACCTGGCGGCCGGAGTATGCATCTTCCGGTCTGCGAGTTTTCGCGCCGTGGAGCGCGCATGCTCATTGCGGGACCGGGCAGTTCTTGACCAAGAGGCGTCGCCATGGCCATGGCTTCGGTTCGAGGTCCCGGCGTTGAACTGCACAGCGTCGGGGCCGCCCCGCGTGGGGAGACGATCAGTCGGTGGCCGGGGGCAGTTCGCCGTTGGCGATCACGAGTTCCGCTACACCGCGGAGCTTGAGGTTCTCGGCCTGCGAGTACCGGCGCAGGACAGCGAAAGCCGTGGTGGCGTCGACCTCGAACTTCTGCATCAGGATGCCTTGGGCCTGCCCGATCACGGTCCGCCCGTCCACGGCGATCCGGAGGTTCTCCCGTTCGCGCACGGAGATCAGGGGCGCGGCCGCGTGGGTCGCGAAGATGACGGCTGTGTCCCGGTCGTCGGCGGTGAACTCGCGCTTGTCCGTGGAGTAGATGTTGAGGGCTCCCAGGCTGGTGCCGCCGATGGTGAGGCGCGCTGCGAGGAGGCTGCCGAACCCGAGCACGGCTGCTTTCGGTCCCCACTGCGGCCAGCGCTGGTCGTTCGCCAGGTCGTTCGACACGAAGGTGTCCTGCTCCCAAGCAGCCTCGACGCACGGACCCTCACGCAGTTCGTACTGCAGCAGGTCGGCATCGACCACGAAGGGCGAGGTCGGTGCCAGCGTCTCGAAGGCGCCGCCCGCTCGGAACACGGTCAGACCGGCGTGCTCGCAGCCGAGGGTGTCGCACGCGAGCGCGACCACGCTCTCGGCTGTCTCGGCGAGGTTGTCGTCTCCTACGCAGAGGGCAGCGAGCTCGCGGAGGGCGGGGAGCAACTGGTCGTGGTCTGGCACCAGACCAGCGTAATCGCGCGCTGGTTTCGGTGCGCACCGAAACCAGGGATCTGCCTCGGGCCGGGGTGTGATGACGTACCGACGGGGCGGTCCGGCTCGCGCGAGGCGTGGAACGTCGCGGGACCGGGTAGGACGCCCCCATGACGAAGGCGGAGCCGATGAGTTCCCGAGAGATCCGGCAGACGGTGGCGGCGCTCGCGAGTTTCCTGCCGACGGAGCACGCGGAGTACATCCGTGGGCTGCCGCAGGACCAGTTCGCCACGGTGGCCGAGGCATACGTGGCCGCCCGGTGCAGTGGCACCCAGGTTCCCCGGGACCTCCTCGCCCGCATCCAGACCGAGATCCTGGACCGCCCGATCGCTTCGTGAGCCCAGGGAGCGTCCGGCCTTCTCCGCGTCAACGGGCGGACGGATCGACGCGCTCGACCTGGTTGTCGGGGGACCCGTCAGGGACCGGCCCGGCTGCCTGGTAGCTCGCGAGGAAGAGCGAGGTCACGAATGCCATGCCGAGCAGGGTCCAGGGGAACTGGGTCCACGGCCGCGGCCGGTCGGCGTGGCGGCGGTGCCGCAGCGAGGTGGTGCGCCTCGAGGGTGCCATGGCGGTGTGATACCCACTACGGCGCACGTCAACCAATACATGACTCCACGAGATCTGGGCACGTGAACGGCATCCAACCGAAGGAGTCACCATGGGAGTCGACGACAGGATCCAGAACAAGACCGAGGACCTCATCGGTCGTGGCAAGGAAGCGATGGGTGCCGTCACCGGCGACGACTCGCTGAAGGCCGAGGGCAAGGCCGAGCAGGCCAAAGCCAGCGTGATGGACAAGATCGAGGACGTGAAGGACAAGGTCAAGAAGAAGGTCGACGACGTCCTCTGACCTGCGCTCGTTGATCAGCCAGCATGATCCGCGACGCGAAACAGCCCCGGTCCTGCAACGTGCGCAGGACCGGGGCTGTTTCGCGTTGGTGGGCGATACTGGGTTTGAACCAGTGACCTCTTCCGTGTCAAGGAAGCGCGCTACCGCTGCGCCAATCGCCCTAGGTGAAGCAGAGATTCTGTTTTGCAGTTCGAGGTGGGTACGGGATTTGAACCCGTGTAGACGGATTTGCAGTCCGTTGCCTCGCCTCTCGGCCAACCCACCGCGGAGGTTCGGCTGTTCTTACTCCGAGCGGACAACGAGACTCGAACTCGCGACCTCAACCTTGGCAAGGTTGCGCTCTACCAACTGAGCTATGTCCGCCTGCAACCTCCGGCGGACCGGAGGTGCGAAGAGAACATTAGCGGATGCCTACGCAAGGGCCAATTCGGGCCCGTCTATGGGCGGGTCGAGGGTGGGGACCGCCTAGGCTCGACCCATGCGCGTGTGGTTCAACGGCTCGGTCCTCGAGGATCCGACGGCAGCCTCGGTCCGGGTCGACGACCACGGGTTCACGGTGGGCGACGGGGTGTTCGAAGCAGTGAAGATCCGTGACGGACAACCGTTCGCGCTGTCCCGGCACCTCGATCGACTGACGTACTCCGCCGCCGGGCTCGGGCTGCTGGCACCAGACCTGGACGAGGTGCGCCGCGCGGTCGACGCGGTGGTTGCCGATCAGGAGCTGCCCCTCGGCCGGCTGCGCATCACTTGGACGGCAGGGCCTGCGCCGCTCGGCTCGGGACGTGGTGGAGGGCCACCCACCTTGGTTGTCGTGGCCGCCCCGATGGCACCGGCTGCAGCAGCCACCGACGTGGTGCGGGTTCCATGGGTGCGCAACGAACGCAGTGCTGTTGCCGGGCTCAAGACCACGTCGTACGCCGAAAACGTGGTGGCACTGGCGTACGCCGCCGAGCGCGGCGCGACGGAGGCGCTCTTCGCCAACACTGTCGGCAATCTCTGCGAAGGAACCGGCTCGAACGTCTGCTACGTCGTGGGCGGTGAGATCCGGACCCCGACGCTGGCCTCCGGCTGCCTGGCCGGGGTGACCCGGGCGCTGGTTGTCGACTGGTGCGACGTACACGAGATCGACGAACCCTTCTCCGTGCTGGAGGAGGCCGACGAGGTGTTCCTGGTCTCGACGACGCGTGACGTGCAGCCGGTCCGGCGGCTCGATGACCGCGAGTTCGCGGTGCCCGGCCCGCTCACGCGTCAGGCCATGAAGACCTGGGCGGCCTGTGAGGCCGAGGACGTCGATCCCTGACCCGAGGTGAGGCGACCAGAAGCGACGGCTTGATCAGGCGCTGAGGAGCCGGGTCAGCTCGGTGTCGAAGTCGAGCAGGTCCGCCTCGGCGCCCTGCGGGACGGCCGCGAGCATCTGGTGGACGAACGTCGACACCGCCCGAGAGCTGACCTGCACGAGCACCTCACCAGTGGGCGAGTTCAGCTCCAGGATCACCACGGCGTTGCCCTCGGCGGACAGGCACGGCCAGACGTGGACGTCGCCGTCACCAGTCGGCTCGTAGAAGCCCTCGATGAGCAGGTCGCGAGCGAAGGTCCAGCGCACCGGCACCGGCTCCGCCTTGAACAAGACACTGACTGCGAACGGGTCGGCCGGGTCGAACTCGAGCGAAGCAGCCAGCGGGGTCGACGTACCCTCGTCGTCGACGAACTCCATCTGGATCTCTTCGGTGATGGCCTGGGCCGTTTCCGTGATCAGCTTGGTGTTCTTGTTCATCGGACTTGCCTTTCAGATGGTCGCGTCATGTGGATCAAGCCCTCCCGCATGGTCCCTGCGCAACAATCTGAGAGTGTGTGACCGACGCCTCATTGGCAAGTCCCAATGCCCGATATGAGTGGATTGTCCGGGTGGTGGTCTACGAAAAATGCGCTACTGGTCTATTTGAAGTGGCTTGTGGTCTAGACCGAATTGCCTTCGGATCAGACAACTGTTTGGCAGGCTGTGAACGTGAGCACCCCACCCGCAGCCAAGCCTGAGGGGCCGACGCGCTGGCAGCGTGTACACGGCCACCTGCACCGCAACCGTGCAATGTCGGCGACCACCAAACTCGTCGTCACCCTGGTGGGGTCAGCCGTACTGGTCGCCGGCCTGATCATGATGGTCACCCCCGGCCCGGGTCTGGTCGGGATCGCGGCCGGCCTGGCGATCCTCTCCACCGAGTGGGACTGGGCCGACCGATGGCTCCAGGTGGCGCGGCGCAAGCTCGACGAAGCGATGGAAGGTGCGACCGAGGAGGACACCCGTCGTCGGCGCCGCCGAGCCTTGGTCCTGACGACGGTCACCGTCAGCACGGTCGCCCTCGTCTCGCTCTACGTCGCGCTCCAGGACTGGCCGGGGTGGTCGCTCGATGTCTGGGACAAGGCCCAGTCCTACATCGGGTTCCTGCCGGACCTGCCGGGGATGTGAGCCAGCACCGCAGGTCGATGTGAAACGCGCCAACCTGATGGGCTAGTGTTTCCCGCGCACCGATGGTGCGAGATCGGGCGATTGGCGCAGTGGTAGCGCGCTTCGTTCACACCGAAGAGGTCACTGGTTCGAACCCAGTATCGCCCACCACGAGGCAGGCCCCTGTTCTGCTGAAACGCAGGCAGGGGCCTTGTCATGTCCGCTGCGAGCGAGACGTCCGCTCAGGACCAGAGCTCCGGG
>JBKJIN010000004.1:0-19956 GCA_046598425.1 Marmoricola sp.
CTTCGCGGGCGACGGCGCCAAGAAGGACGACGACGGCGACATCTGGCTGCTCGGCCGGGTCGACGACGTCATGAACGTCTCGGGCCACCGGCTCTCCACCACCGAGATCGAGTCCGCGCTCGTGTCGCACCCGAAGGTCGCCGAGGCGGCGGTCGTCGGCGCCAGCGACGAGATGACCGGTCAGAGCCCGGTCGCGTTCGTGATCCTCCGCGAGTCCGCCGGCGACGGCGGCGCCGACATCGTCGCCGAGCTCCGCAACCACGTCGCCCACGAGATCGGCGCGATCGCCAAGCCCAGCAAGGTGATGATCGTCCCGGAACTGCCGAAGACCCGGTCGGGCAAGATCATGCGCCGACTGCTGCGCGACGTCGCCGAGAACCGCGAGGTCGGCGACGTGACGACGCTCGCCGACTCCTCGATCATGCAGCTGATCTCCGCCGGGGCCGCGAAGAGCACCGAGGACTGAGGGGTCGCGCCGGGTCAGCTGGTCTGTCAGCCCTGGCAGATCATCTGGCCGTAGGGTCCCTCGGTGGAGCGACGCTCGGTGACCCTGCCGTCCACGATTATCGTGCATGTGATCGGGAACCCGCGGGCGCCCGCCTGCATGAAGAGCTGCGCGTAGTCCGGGTCGCCGTACACGGTGGTGCTCAGGCTCCACGAGCGCTGGACGTTCTTCACCACACCGGAGGAGTGCCGCAGGCTGGTCGGGATGACGTACCCAACGGTGCCGATCGGAGCCTCGGAGGTGATCCGCATCGTGACCGAGTGCCGGGGCAGGCTCTTGTAGATGCTGCCGCCCTGCATACCGGGCATGTTGAACTGGCCCGAACTGAGCCCGCTGGTGCCGAGGCCGTTGGCGAACTGCTTGAAGGCTTCCTGGGCAGCGCGCTGGTACTCGGCGGCCGTGGTCGGCACCGGGGTGCCGGTGGCCGTCGGCAGGTCGCCGACCGTGGGCTGGTCGCTCGGGGTGGGGAGCCCGACGGCGATACCCGGGTCAGGGGCCGGCTTGTCGGTGTCGCGCACCATCAACCAGATGAGGGTGAGCACCACGAGAGCGGCCACCACGCCAGAGGCAGCAGCGACCTTGGGCCTGCGTCGAAACCATTCCATGGCCGGTTCAACGAGCGAACCCACCGCAGGTTAGGGCGATTTGTACCGAAGAACGCCGAGGCCCATCTCACACGCGTGCTGGCGGGCGCCGCGGGGCTCAGTGCCCCCGGGGTCCGGTGGCCTTGTCCAGCTCCGCCTCGCTCATCCGCCGCGAGACCAGCAGGCTGGCCACCGTGGTCACCACCAGGGTGCCGACGATGACCGCCAGGGAGAGCCAGATCGGGATTTCCGGAGCCCACTCGACGTGCTCGCCGCCGTTGATGAACGGCAGTTCGTTCTCGTGCATCGCGTGCAGGACCAGCTTGACGCCGATGAAGCCGAGCAGGAAAGCCAGTCCGTAGGAGAGGTAGATCAGGCGCTCCAGCAGACCGCCGATCAGGAAGTACAGCTGACGTAGACCCATCAGGGCGAAGATGTTCGCGGTCAGCACCAGATACGGCTCGTCGGTGAGCCCGTAGATCGCCGGGATCGAGTCGAGGGCGAACAACAGGTCCGTGGTGCCCAGCGCCAGGATCACGATGAACATCGGGGTGATCAGGCGCTTGCCGTTCTGCACCACGAAAGCCTGGGTTCCGTGCCACTCCGAGGTCGCCGGCAGGTGGGTCTCGACCCACTTGATCATCCGGTTCTCCTCGTAGGCGTCCTCGTCCTCAGCCCCCTCCTTGGCGAGCTTGACCGCGGTGTAGAGCAGGAACAGCCCGAAGACGTAGAAGACCCAACTGAAGTTATTGATCGCCGCAGCGCCGACCGCGATGAAGATGCCGCGCATGACCAGGGCCAGCACGATGCCGATCAGCAGTGCCGTCTGCTGGTACTGCCGGGGCACCTGGAACTTGGCCATGATGATCAGGAAGATGAACAGGTTGTCGACCGAGAGTGAGTACTCGGTCAGCCAACCGGCGAAGAACTCGGTGCCGTACTGGGCTCCGGAGGTGACCCAGACACCGATTCCGAAAGCCACGGCGAGGCCGATGAACGCGGTCAGGGCGACGGTGACCTCGCGGCGGCTGGGCTCGTGCGGGCGGCGGCCGACAACCACGACGTCGAAGAGCAGCAGCGCGCTGGTGATACCGATCGTGAGCCACCAGACCAGGGGCGAGACATCCATGCTTGGTTTCCTCCGGACATGCTGAGAACAGGGCAGGGTCCGGAGGTCTCTTCCGCCCGACCGGGCACAGTGCCAGCCGGACCGACGGCCCCGGGCCAGCGTTGCCGCTGTCCGTGATGACGGAACCGCCGCGAAGGAATACTCCCCTCCAACCCGGACAGTCTCCCATCCCGGTACAACCACCCCGACACCCGGCCCCGACACCCGGCCCCAACCCCGGCCCCGACACCCGGCCCGATACCCTGGACCTCGGTGCGCCGGGAAGTCTGGTCGGCAGTCCACAGTCGACCCATGATCCCGAGGTCCTATGAGCCCCGCATCCCGAAACCCGTCCCGTACCTGGCCCCGGATCGTCGGACCGGAGGAGCGCGAGGACACCTTCATCGGGACGCTGCTGCGCTCCGAGACCATCGGGGGCATCATCGCCCTGGTTGCTGCGGCTGCAGCCGTCGTCTGGGCCCAGCTCGACCACGCCGGTTACGAGGGCTTCCGGGCCTTCGAGATCGGGCCCCTGGACCTCGAGCACTGGGCCGCTGACGGAGCACTCACCCTGTTCTTCTTCCTGGCCGGGCTCGAGCTCAAGCGTGAGTTCCTGCTCGGGTCGCTGCGGCGACCGGCGGACGCCGCCGTACCCGTCGTCGCGGCCGTCTGCGGCGTCGCCGTCCCCGCCGCGATCTACCTGGCGGTCAACCAGGGCACGGACAATCTCGGCGGGTGGGCGATCCCGGCTGCTACCGACATCGCGTTCGCGCTCGCGGTACTGGCGGTCGTCGGGTCGGCGCTGCCTAGCTCCTTGCGCGCCTTCCTGCTCACTCTCGCCGTGGTCGACGACCTGATCGTGATCGTGATCATCGCCGCCTTCTACAGCAGTGCGATCGACCTGCCGAGCCTGTTGGGCGCCCTCGGCGCGATCGCCCTATACGGCGCCTGCCAGCAACTGCGGGTGAGCAGCGTCCTGGTCTACCTGCCGCTCGCCCTCGGCAGCTGGTGGTTGTTGCACGAGAGCGGGATCCACGCGACGGTCGCCGGGGTCGCCCTCGGCCTGCTCACCCGGGTCCTGCCCGACGACGAGGAGACCCACCCGCCGGCGGAGCGGCTCGAGCACCGCCTCTCGCCGCTTAGCACGGGCGTCGCGGTTCCGTTCTTCGCGCTGATGAGCGCCGGAGTGGTCGTTTCCGGCCTCGGCGAGATGGCCACCGAGCCGATCTTCCTCGGCGTCGTCCTCGGGCTCGTCCTGGGCAAGCCGATCGGCATCCTCGGGGGTTCCTGGTTGGTCACCCGGTTCACCCGGGCCGAGCTCGATGCGAGCGTTTCGTGGCGGGACCTCGTCGGCGTCGCGCTCCTCGGGGGGGTCGGCTTCACCGTCTCACTCCTCGTGGCGGACCTCTCCTTCGCCGACGCGCGCGCCGAGGAGGCCAAAACCGCGGTCCTGATCGCGTCCGTGGCCGCCGCGCTCCTCGGGGCTGCCCTGCTCCGGCGACGCAACCGCCACCACCAGGCGGCGTGAACGATAGGGTCGGTCCGAGCAGCACGACAGTCCTGAACGTCAGCACGCGAAAGGCAGTCCCATGGCACTCCGAGAGCCCGCTCAGGAAGAGCCGACGATCGGCAAGTTGGTCGTCGACGCGTTCGACGATATCGGGGCGCTCGTCCGGCACATGATCGAGCTCGCCAAGTCCGAGCTGAAGGTCAGCGCCGTGGCTGGCGGCGTCGCGATCGCGCTCTTCGCCCTGGCCGGCTTCATCTCGCTGCTGGCGATCATCATGGTCTCGATCTCGATCGCGTACTTCATCGTGATGGCCGGCTTCGACCCGGCGTGGGCGTTCCTGATCGTCTTCGGCGGCTACCTGCTGCTCGCCGGACTGCTGGCGCTGGTCGGCTACCTGCGCATCCGAAAGGTCCGGGCGCCTGAGCGGACCCTGGCCCAGGCGAGCGAGCTTCCCCGGGCGTTCTCGCAGGGCTAACAAGTTGTGTGCCCTAGCGCGTCGTCGGCGACGCGCTGCGGCCCACAACCGATCCGATCACGCGCAGTTGCCGGTACCGACCGCACTCGTCTTGCGCAGCGACTTGAGCGCCGCCGTACCCACCTGGTCCGCAGTGAGGGCGTAGCCGGTCTGCTTGTCGCTGACCGATGCCGCGAAGATCACGCCGAGGACACGCCCGTCCATCGAGACCAGCGGACCGCCGGAGTTGCCCGGGCGCACCAGGCCGCGCAGTGAGTACACGTCGCGGGTGACCGTCCCGCGGCCGTAGATGTCTGGGGACCGCAGCCGCTGCTGGGCTCGGATCCGCGCCGGCTGCGCGTCGAATGGACCGTCGTTGGGGTAGCCCAGGACGACAGCGGCCTGCCGTGCCTGCCCTCCCGGGTCGGTGTCGAACTCGACGGTCGGACCGTCGATGTCGACGTCGAGCACCGCCACATCCACGTCGGCGTCGTAGTAGACGACCCTGGCGGGGACGCTCCGGGTCCCGACCTGGACCCGCGGCTCGTCGACCCCGGCGACGACGTGCGCGTTGGTCATCAGCTTGCGGGGCGCGAACAGGAACCCGCTGCCCTCGACGCCGTCGCCGCAGTTGTTGCTGCCGCGGATCTTGAAGACGCTGAGTTGAGCCTCCTGGACCTCCGGGTCGTTGACCACGTTCCCGGGAGCCGGCGTGACTGGCACAATCCGCTCCGGCGCGAACGGCTCGAGGTAGCGCGGGAAGAAGCTGGACCCGACGACCTGGTCGAAGCTGCGCAGCAGCCCCTGCGCCTCGGCCGGCATCACGTCGTTGACCCGGGTGAGGACCTTGGAGTCTCGGACCAGCGGACCGATCCCGGGGATCTGGGAACCGCTGACCGCGACGCCAAGCATCCAGGTGACTACCAGGACCGCCACCACCGAGAGCACGCTGCCCCCGACCGCGTCGACCGCCCGGATCGGTTGCCAGGTGATCTTGTCGCGGACCCTCGTGCCGCCGTACTGGAGGAAGGCCTGGCCGAACGAGGCGCAGACCAGGACCACGAAGAGCGCCGCCAACGAGACCCAGAGCGACGGCGCCGCGTCGCCGAGGAGGCGCGGCGCCAGCCAGATCCCGAGGAGGCCGCCCGTCACCAGCCCGACGGTCGCGAACGCTCCCGTAATAAAGCCCTGCCAGTAGCCCGAGAGCGCGTAGGCGATCACGATGAGCAGCAGGCACCAGTCGAGGAGGTTCATGGTCCCTTTCGGGTCAGCGGGCAGGGCGTTGCGGTCAATCCTGACGCACGCGGAGCATGTATTCCGGTAGCTCGCGGGTGAGCGACGCGTCCCACGGGCGGGTCAGGCCGACGAAATCGAAGAGCTTGGCGATCAGCCCGGCGGTGAAACCCCAGAGCAGGACATCCTTCTGCTCGCCGATCAGGAACCCCGGGCTGGAGTAGCCGGCCGGGTGCGTCACGGTGAGCCGGTGGGTCGGGTCGAGCAACTCCTCCAGCGGGGTCCGGAAGACGGCGTGCACCTCGGCCGGGTCGACGACACCGACGGGACAGTCCTCCCGCCACCACGCCATCACCGGGGTGACCGCGAAGTTGCTCGGCGGCAACCAGAGCTCGGGAAGGGTCGTAAGGACGTCGACGCAGGACGGGTCTAGGCCGACCTCCTCCTGGGCCTCGCGGAGCGCCGCCGCCGTCGGCGAAGCGTCGGCGAGGTCGACCGAGCCGCCCGGGAACGAGACCTGCCCCGGGTGCGAGCGCATCGTATGGGCGCGCTCGGTGAGCAGCAGGTCGGGCCCGTCCGCACCTTCACCGAAGAGCATCAGCACCGCGCCCGGACGGGCGTCGGAGCCTTCTGGCGGCAGGAACTTGGTGAGGTCCTCACCGCTGATCGTCAGCGCGCCGTCACGGATCGGGACCAGCCATTCGGGGATGGGGTGCTGCGCGCCGGTCATGCGGGACCCTGCGTCCTGACCAGCTTGGTCGCCTCAGCTGCGTCGGTCGGACCCTCGCCGTACGACGGGCACCACTGGGCAACCGTGCAGGCTCCGCAGGCCGGCTTCTTCGCGTGGCAGACCCGGCGGCCGTGCCAGATCACGTGGTGGCTGAGCATCGTCCAGTCCCGCGGTTCGAAGATCGCCCCGACGGCGTGCTCCACCTTGACGGGGTCAGTCTCCTCGGTCCAGCCGAACCGGCGAACCAGTCGGCCGAAGTGGGTGTCCACTGTGACGCCCGGGACCCCGAAGGCGTTGCCCAGGACCACGTTCGCAGTTTTCCGGCCGACCCCGGGCAGGGTGACAAGGTCCTCCAGGCGGCCCGGGACCTGGGCGTCGTACCGTTCGACGAGGGCGGCCGACAGCTTGAGCAGGGACTCGGTCTTGGCCCGGAAAAAGCCGAGCGGGCCGATGATCCGCTCCAGGTCCTCGCGCGCCGCCGCGGCCATCGAGCGGGGATCCGGATACGCCGCGAAGAGGGTCGGACGGACCGCGTTCACTCGCCGGTCGGTGGTCTGCGCGCTCAGCACGGTGACGACGAGGAGCTCGAACGGGTTGGCGAAGTCCAGCTCGCACCGCGCGTCCGGGTAGGTTTCGCCCAGCACACGGTCGATCTTGCGCGCCCGGCGCACCAGCGAGATGTCCGGCTTGGCAGGCGCTGCCGAGGCGCCCTTCACGGGGGACACGGGGGTGGGACGAGGCACGTCGACAGCCTACGCAGCAACGCCGACATATCCGCGCCACGGGTGTCCCGTGACGTGACACGGGGTCATGGGCCAGACTGTGACCTGCAACACTGGGGTGCCCTGACGGGCGCCCTCGATCCTGGAAGGAATGTGGAGTGGACAACGACGTACTGCGTCAGGCACCACTGTTCAGCGCCCTCGACGACGACGCCGCGATCGCGCTGCGCTCGTCGATGGCCGAGGCCCGGCTGCGCCGCGGGGAGGTTCTGTTCCACGAAGGCGACTCCGGCGACAAGCTCTACTTGGTCACCGACGGCAAGGTGAAGCTCGGTCGCACGTCCTCGGACGGACGCGAGAACCTGCTCGCGATCCTCGGGCCGGGGCAGATGTTCGGCGAGCTCTCGCTCTTCGACCCGGGCCCGCGCTCGGCGACCGTCACCGCCGTCACCGAGACCAGCCTGCTGACGCTGAGCCACGATGACCTGATCCGCTGGCTCGAGGGCCGACCGACGGTCGCGCTGGGCATGCTCGCGCAGATCGCCAGCCGGCTGCGCAAGGCCAACGACGTCAACGCCGATCTGGTCTTCTCCGACGTACCGGGCCGGGTCGCGAAGGCGCTCCTCGACCTCGCCGACCGCTTCGGCCGTACCGCCGACGACGGCGTGCACGTCCACCACGACCTCACCCAGGAGGAGCTCGCCCAACTGGTCGGCGCTTCCCGGGAGACCGTCAACAAGGCTCTGGCCGACTTCGCCTCGCGCGGCTGGCTGCGCCTCGAGCCCCGCTCCGTGGTGATCATGGACGTCGAACGAATGAAGCGCCGCGCTCGTTGAGTTCGGGCTGATGGTCGCGCGAATCAGGGGTCTTGGCTCGTTGAGCCAGGGCCCTTGGTCGTTCTACCAGCGAAGGTTGGTCGGACGGTCGGCGAGCGCCCGTCGTACCTCGGAGAGCCAGTAGTCGAGCCGGTCCCCGGTGAAATCACCGAGCCGTACGACGACAACCACCCACCCGAGCTGGCGCAGCCGCCGGCGCCGCTCGAGATCAGCCTCGACCTTCTCGGTTTCGGAGTGGAACTCGCGGCCGTCGTATTCCACCGCGACACGGTGCTCCGGGTAGGCATGGTCGAGTCGAGCCCGACTGACGGCATCCAGGTCGACCCACCACTGCGGCTCGGGCGCCGGGAGGCCCGCATCGATCAGGGCCATCCGCACCCACGACTCTCGCGGAGATTCTGACCGCGGGTCGGTTATCGGGATCAACGAACGCAGCTGGATCACCCCCCTGCGCCGATAGAACCGCGGCAGTTCGGCCATCAGCGCCTCGAGACCAACCCCGTGAATCCTGCGCAGCTGGTCGATCGCCGCGAGGGCGTCCTTCCGGGTCAAGTTGCAGCCGAGGTCCAGTGCCGTCCGCAGGGGCGTGGTCACCAGGGCGCCCTTGAGATCGACCACGTCGCGTGCCACAAGATCGCGAGTGCGCCCTCGTACGTCGCTGCGCTGGGTCGCGCCGCTGCCGCGCCGTACACAGGTCTCGACCGGAGGGAGGACGGCGCGCTCGCCATAGGTGTACGCGTCCACCCCGTGCAGCCACGCCGCCGTACGGTCGCAGGCGATGTGGCCGGGAGCCACGACCTTGGAAACCGCGGCCAGCCTAAGCTCGAGCGAGTCGTTGACGTCGGCCGCGACGTAGACGCCCGTGAGCAAACGGCGTACGTCGCCCGAGGCGATCATTCTGCGTAGGCGTCCCCGAGGCATGCCGATAGCGGACATGTCGGCGGTGGTGAAGGGTTCGCGCGTCAGATCGGTCACCGACCGATGGTCGGACCGATCAGGTCAGGGTGGGCCGGTGAGGACCGGTCCTGGGGAACGCGGCCCGGCGAGGTGGGGTGGGGATAACCACCAGGCCCAACTCAACAGACCACCAGGCCCAACTCAACGAGCTAGGTAGGCGAGCTGAGCCCGGACGGACAGCTCGGCTGCCCCCCAGAGGACCGGATCGACGTCGACGTAGACGAGTTCGACGACCTTGCGCGGGAGCTCCTCGACCGCGAGGCCCTCCGGATGCGGCTCGGTGGTCAGGCGACGTACGGCCTCGCGGACCTGGTCGAGCCGTTCCTGTCGGTGCGCGATGTAGTAATCGAGCGCGGCCAGCGCGTCGGGGATGACCGGGCCGTGGCCGGGCCAGATGCTGGCGAGTTCGTGCGACACGGCCAGGGCGTGCAGCCGGTCGAGGGAGTCCAGGTAGGCGCCGAGCTCGCCGTCCGGGTGCGCGACCACGGTGGTACCGCGACCCAGGACGGTGTCCCCGGTGAGGACTGCCTGCTCGGTCGGCAGGAAGAAGCAGAGGGAGTCGGCGGTGTGGCCCGGCGTACCGACGACGCGGACCTCCAGGCCGTCGACCTCGACGACGTCCCCGTCACCCAGACCCTCGCTGCCGAGCCGGTAGCCCGGGTCCAGCGCCCGGACGCCGCAGCCCCAGCGCGCCGCGAACTCCCTGGCGGACTCGGAGTGGTCGGCGTGGTGGTGCGTCAGCAGCACCGTGCCCACGCTGCCGCCGTCGCCGAAGCCCGCTGCCGCCTCGATCGCCGCCAGGTGCCCCGGGTCCGGGGGACCGGGGTCGATGATCACCGAACGACGGGAACCGGGCTCACGGAGCACCCAGGTGTTGGTCCCGTCGAGCGTCATGAAATTGGCGTTCGGCGCCAGCACGCACTGCGCCCGCTCCCCGAAGGAACCCCCCTGCCAGGAATCGGGAACCGTGGTCACCGGTGACCCCAGCGGGCCGCCTGCTCCCGCTGCTCGAGGAGCGCGTCCGCCGCGGGCGGCCGGGAGAGCGTGTAGCCGTCTTCCTCGGGCTCGAGCCCGGGGCAGAACATCTCCACGGTCCGGGTCGCCGCGTCCGCGAGGACTGCGTCGGGATCGGCGTACTGGGCCAGGTCCAGGCAGGTGATGTACGTCGGCGGCAGCATCAGGATGGTGTGCGACTCGGCCTGCTCGACCGCCTCGATCGCCGGCACCCAGACGACGTGGTCGGACTCGGTGGAGACGTCCCGGGTGCGCTGGCCCTCGGGGAGGTCGGCGACAAAGAACCAGGTCCGGTAGCGCTTCGGCTCGAAGACCGGCGTCAGCCAGCCTGCCCAGGCGCCGAGGAGGTCGGTCCGCAGCACGAGGCCGCGCCGGGCGAGGAAGTCGGTCATCGCCAGCTCGCGCTTCTCCAGCGCCTGCCGGTCCGCCTCCCAGTCGGCGCCGGTCGTGTCGGCGACGACCGAGTCGGCGGACTCGCCGGCGAGCAGCACCCCGGACTCCTCGAACGTCTCGCGCACGGCCGTGCAGACCAGGGCGCGCGCGTTCGCCTCGTCGGTGCCGAGGCGGCGCGCCCACTCCGCCGGCGAGGGCCCGGCCCAAGCGATCTCGTGGTCGAAGTCGCGGGGGTCGACCCCGCCGCCGGGGAAGACGCACATGCCTCCGGCGAAGTCCATCGAGACCTGCCTGCGCAGCAGGTAGACCTCGGGCCCACGGTCACCGGCCCGGATCAGCGCGACGGTGGCCGCATCCCGGGGTTCCGCCGGCGGCTTCGACCCGTCGACGAACGCCACCGCCTGGTCCCAGAACTCCTTGGGGAGCTGGACGATCCCGGCCATCTCCTCAGACCTCCACGATCAGTTCGACCTCGACCGGCGCGTCCAGCGGCAGCACTGGCACGCCGACGGCCGAGCGGGCGTGCCGACCGGCCTCGCCGAAGACCTCGCCGAGGAGCTCGGAGACCCCGTTGGCCACCAGCGGCTGGCCGGTGAAGTCGGGGGTCGAGGCCACGTAGCAGACGACCTTGACGACCCGCTTCACCGCGCTGAGGTCGCCCAGCTCGGCCCGGACAGCGGCCAAGGCGTTGAGCGCGCACTGCTGCGCGCAGGCGACCGCTTCCTCCTGGGTGACCTCGCCGCCGACCTTGCCGGTGTTCATCAGCTGCCCGTCGCGCATCGGCAACTGACCCGAGGTGAAGACGTGGTTGCCGCTGCGCACCGCCGGGATGTACGCAGCCACCGGCTTGGCGACCTCCGGCACGCTCAGCCCGAGCCCGGCGAGGCGCTCCTCCGGGGTCGACATCAGGCCGACGCGGGGCGCTTGAGGAAGGCGACCAGGCCGCCCTGCTCGTTCCGTTCGATGTGGACCAGCTCCCAGCCGTCCGTACCGAAGTTGTTAAGCATCAGGGTCTCGTTGTGGAGCGGGATCGGCGCCACCTGGTACTCCCACACTGTCCTTGAAGTCTCAGCCATGCGGGTGACTCTAGTCTTGCGATCGTGCCCGAGTCCCCCCTCCTCCCCGATGCCGTGGTCCGGTACGACGAGCACGAGCTGGCGATCATCGACCTGCACCTGCCGCAGCGCCCCAACGGGACGCTGCTGGTGCTAGTGCACGGCGGGTTCTGGAAAGAGGTCTTCGATCGGACCCATACCCGGGACCAGGCCCGGGACTTGGCCGAGCGCGGTTATCTGGTCGCGACCCCGGAGTACCGACGGGTCCGCGGAGGCGGCGGGTGGCCGACGACCGGGACCGATCTGGAGAACGCTGTCGTCGCGCTGCCGGGTCTGCTCGAGGGACTCGGCCTGACCTGGGACCGAGCGGTGATGACCGGCCACTCGGCCGGTGGCCACCTGGCGCTCTGGCTTCTCAGCCGCCCGTTACCGATCGCCTTCGACGTGGTCGTCGGGATCGCGCCGGTAGCCGATCTCGCGCGCGCCCAGGAGCTGGGCCTCGGCAACGACGCCGTCGGCCGCCTCCTCGATGGAGCCCCGGTGACCGACGCCGACCCGATGACGCTGCTGAGCGAGGCACCCGGAGCCCCCGTCGTCCTGATCCATGGGACCGAGGACGAGCCGGTGCCAGTCGAGCTCAGCCGGCGGTTCACGGCCCGGCACCCGTGGGCGCCCCTGACCGAGCTTCCCGGCACGGGGCACTTCGACTTCCTGGATCCGACCACGCCTGCGTGGGCCGCGGTCCTCGCGGCGCTGGAGCCCGCCCCTCGGCGACCCGGGTTCTAGGGCAGGTAGTTCCTAGAAGACGGGCGGCTCGGTCTGGCGTCGTACGTCCTCCGGTGTGACATCCGGGGCGAGCTCGACCAGCTTCAGCCCGTCCGGCGTCACGTCCAGGACGCAGAGGTCGGTGATGATCCGCTGCACCACCTTGCGGCCGGTGTACGGGAGCGAGCACTCGTTGACGATCTTGAACTCGCCGTCCTTGGAGACGTGTTCCATCAGCACGATCACCTGCTTGGCGCCGTGAACCAGGTCCATCGCACCGCCCATCCCCTTAACCATCTTCCCGGGGATCATCCAGTTAGAGATGTCGCCGGCAGCCGAGACCTGCATCGCACCGAGGATCGCAGCGTCGATCTTGCCGCCGCGGATCATCCCGAAACTGGTCGCGGAGTCGAAGAAAGACGCACCACGCCGCAGCGTGACCGTCTCCTTGCCGGCGTTGATCAGGTCGGGGTCCTCGTCCCCCGGGTAGGGATACGGACCGACGCCGAGGATCCCGTTCTCGGACTGGAGCACGAGCTCGACCTCGTCCGGCACGTAGTTCGGCACCAGCGTCGGCAGCCCGATGCCGAGGTTCACGTAGCTGCCGTCGGTCAGCTCGGCGGCAGCGCGGGCCGCCATCTGTTCACGGGTCCAGCTCATCGACGCTCCTCTTGCCGAGGGCGGAGTGTGCGCTTCTCGATCCGTTTGTCCGCGGCCTGCTCCGGGGTCAGGGCGACGACCCGTTGCACGTAGACCCCCGGTGTGTGGACGTCATTCGGGTCGATCTCGCCTGGCTCGACGAGGTGCTCGACCTCGGCGAGGGTGATCCGGCCGCACATCGCGGCAAGCGGATTGAAGTTCCGCGCCGAGTCCCGGTAGACGAGGTTGCCGTGCCGGTCGCCCTTCCAGGCCCGCACGAGCCCGAAGTCGGCGGTGATCGCCGATTCCAGCACGTACTCACGAGCCTCGCCGTTCTGGTCCGGGAACAGTCGGGTCTCCTTGGGCGGCGAGGCCACCGCGACACTGCCATCGGCGGCGTACTTCCAGGGAAGGCCGCCTTCGGCGACCTGGGTGCCACCACCGGTCGCGGTGAAGAACGCGGCGATCCCGGACCCGCCCGCGCGCATCCGCTCGGCGAGCGTGCCCTGCGGGTTGAGCTCGACCTCCAACTCGCCGGAGAGGTACTGCCGCGCGAACTCCTTGTTCTCCCCGACATAGGAGGACACCATCCGGCGCAGCCGCTTCTCGAACAGGAGACGGCCCAGCCCCCACTCGTCGACACCGCAGTTGTTCGAGACGGCTTCGAGCCCGTCGATGCCTGCGGCCAGCACGGCGTCGATCAGAACCGACGGGATGCCGCAGAGCCCGAACCCGCCCACCGCGAGCGTGGCTCCGCTCGGGATGTCGGCCACCGCCAGATCAGCACTTGTCACGACCTTGTCCACGCCAAGCCTCCCGACCCTCGTTGCCGAGGTTAATGATCGCTAACCACGAGGGTGTTGTCCAGTTCGACCGGTGACCAGGCTCACGCTCCCCCTCTGCGAAGCACTCCGCAAGCATCCAGCCACCCTCTAGGCTGCGTCCATGGCTGTGACGACCCCTGGACCCTCCCCGGATTTTCCGGGAGTCCAGCTGCACATCATTACCGGCAAGGGCGGGACCGGGAAGTCCACGGTCGCGGCCAGCCTCGCGCTGGCGCTCGCCTCGCGCGGGAAGACCGTGCTGCTCTGCGAGGTCGAGGGCCGCCAGGGCATCGCGCAGATGTTCGACGTACCGCCGCTTCCCTACGAGGAGCGACTGCTCGCCAAGGCGACCGAGGCCGGGCACGGCGACGTCTACGCCCTGGCGATCGACGCCGAGTCGGCGCTGCTGGAGTACCTCTCGATGTACTACCGCCTCGGGCGGGCCGGAAAGGCACTCGACCGTTTCGGCGTCATCGACTTCGCCACCACGATCGCCCCCGGGGTCCGGGACGTGCTGCTGACCGGCAAGGTCTACGAGGCAGCCCAGCGGAACGCGCGCAACAAGAACGCCCGGGTGTACGACGCGATTGTGCTGGACGCGCCCCCCACCGGCCGGATCACCCAGTTCCTCAACGTGAACAACGAGCTCGCCGGCCTGGCCAAGGTCGGCCCGATCAAGGCC
This sequence comes from Marmoricola sp., assembly GCA_046598425.1. Classification (GTDB taxonomy): domain Bacteria; phylum Actinomycetota; class Actinomycetes; order Propionibacteriales; family Nocardioidaceae; genus Marmoricola. The sequence goes on from JBKJIN010000004.1 coordinate 14,012, forward strand.
CAGGCCGACACCGTGACCACTTTGCTGCGCTCAGCCCGTTCGGCCGTCCACCTGGTCACCGTGCTCGAGGAGATGCCGGTCCAGGAGACCGCCGACGGAGTCGCCGAGCTGCGCAAAGCGGGACTGCCGGTCGGTGGCGTGATCGTGAACCTGGTCCGCCCCCAGGACCTCGACGAGGGCGCCCGCCAGGAGCTGCTCGCCGGCGCGGTCGACACCAAGGCGCTCGCCAAGGCACTGACCTCCGCGGGGATCAAGGCGCCCGCGCACATCGTGCCGACCCTGATCGCCGAAGGCCGCGACCACGCCGAACGCCGCCGGCTCGAGGACTCCCAGCGAACGATCGTCGAGGGCATCGGCATCCCGACCTACGAGCTCCCGCAGCTGGCCGGCGGCGCCGACCTCGGCGGGCTCTACGAGCTGGCCTCGGCCCTGGTCGAGCAGGGTCTGGCATGAGCGCCCGTACGACGCCGCGGGTCGGCCCGATGACCTCCTCGCCGGGACCGGTCCCGGCCCTCGACGTGGACGCGATGATCGACGACCGGGAGCAGCGGATCATCGTCTGCTGCGGCTCCGGCGGCGTCGGCAAGACCACCACGTCGGCGGCGATCGCGCTTCGCGCCGCCGAACGCGGCCGCAAGGTCGTGGTCCTCACGATCGACCCGGCCCGCCGCCTGGCCCAGTCGATGGGGATCGAGGCGCTCGACAACACACCGCGGCCGGTGCCGGGCGTTGTTTCGACAGGCTCAACCGGCGAGGGCAGCCTCGACGCGATGATGCTCGACATGAAGCGCACCTTCGACGAGGTGGTCGAGAGCCAGGCCACCCCGGAGAAGGCGCAGCAGATCCTGAACAACCCGTTCTACATCGCAGTCTCCAGCTCGTTCGCGGGGACCCAGGAGTACATGGCGATGGAGAAGCTCGGCCAGCTCGACAAGGACGCGCGAGCCTCCGGACGCTGGGACCTGATCGTCGTCGACACCCCGCCGTCGCGCAGTGCCCTGGACTTCCTGGACGCCCCGGAGCGGCTCTCGAGCTTCCTGGACGGCAAGTTCATGAAGCTGCTTCTCGCGCCGGCACGCGGTCCGGCGAAGCTGATGACCGCGGGCTTCGGCCTGGTCACCAAGGCGGTCACGACCATCATCGGCGGCCAGGTCCTCAACGACATGCAGGCCTTCGTCTCCGCCTTCGACACCCTGTTCGGCGGTTTCCGGCAGCGCGCGCAGCGGACCTTCGAGTTGCTCCAGGCGGACGGCACCGCGTTCCTCGTCGTCGCCGCCCCGGAACCGGACGCGCTGCGCGAGGCGGCGTACTTCGTCGAACGGCTCAGTGCCGAGAAGATGCCGCTGGCCGGGCTGGTGATCAACCGGGCGAGCTCGGACCCCGGCGGCGACCTGAGCGCGGCGGCTGCGATGTCGGGCTACGAGAAGCTCCGCGACGCCCAGGACAACGACGCCCACCTGGCGGCCGGCCTGCTACGGCTGCACGCCGACCGCAAACTCATCGTCGAGCGCGAGGCCCGGCTGCGCAGCCGGTTCGCCACCGCGCACCCCGCCGTACGGACGGTGGTCCTGCCGGCGCTACCTAGCGACGTCCACGACCTCGACGGACTCCGTCGGATCGGGGACCTTCTGGCCCAGCCGCAAGGCTGAGCCGTCAGGCTGAGCCGTCAGGCTGAGGCGCTCTCGACCGCCTCGAGGTGCGCGTCCTTGGCCGCAGCCAGGAGCGAACGCCACGAGGTAACGTTCGGACGCTTGCGGAGAACGGCCCGGCGCTCGCGCTCGGTCATGCCTCCCCAGACGCCCCACTCGATGCGGTTGTCCAGCGCTTCGGCAAGACATTCCGCCCGAACCGGGCACGTCGCGCAGACGACCTTGGCTCGGTGCTGTTCGGCACCACGCACGAACAACTCATCAGGGCGCGACTTCTGACACGTTGCGACTGCAGCCCACTCTTCGTTCCAAGACATTGAAACCCCCATTGAAAAGCGTGGTCCCTGGTCTTCTAGACCAGTCCCCCCACATATCGAAGTTAAGGTTCTCGCGCGTTTCGGAACAGGTCTGTATGTACCGAATCGACCTAGTCCGAACTGACTATGCGGTCTAGTCATATCCGCGCACGCGCGCTCAACGGCCTGGTGTCGCCCGGTGCGCGGGGTGGTCTAGGAAGAGCACCTAGACTGGCCGACATGTCGAGCCGCTCCCCCTCCCCGCTGTCGCCCCGCGACGTGGTCTCGCACCTCGGTGTGATGGTCGCGCTGTCGGCGTTGATGGGGCTGTTGGTCGCCGGTCTCGCCATCCCGTTCGCCGGCGCCATCGGGCTCGGGGCCAAAGAGCTGTCGCAGGGGGTCAAAGAACTTCCCGAGGAGCTCGAGACCCCGCCGCTGGCACAGCGCACCCGGGTCCTGGCCGCCGACGGCCAGACAATCGCGACCTTCTACGACCAGAACCGAGTGAACGTCCCGCTCTCCAAGGTCGCCAAGGTCATGCGGCAGGCGATCATCGCGATCGAGGACTACCGGTTCTACGACCACGGCGCGATCGACCTCAGGGGCACCTTGCGAGCGTTCGCCACCAACCAGGCCAACGACGGCATCACCCAGGGCGGCTCGTCGATCACCCAGCAGATGGTGAAGATGACGTTGCTCGACCAGGCGAACACCAAGGCGGAGCGCGAGGCCGCCACCGCGGATACCTACCAGCGCAAGCTCCGCGAACTCCGGTACGCGATCGGCGCCGAGAAGTCCTACTCGAAGGACTGGATCCTCGAGCGGTACCTCAACATCGCGTACTTCGGCGACGGAACCTACGGCGTCCAGTCCGCCGCCCAGCACTACTTCAGCAAGAACGCCAGCAAGCTGACCCTCCGGCAGGCCGCCCTGCTTGCCGGCCTGGTGAAGAACCCGGTCGGCTACGACCCCACGGCGTTCCCGGAGAAGGCCACCGATCGACGCAACCTGGTGCTGCGCCGAATGGCCGAGCTCGACATCATCACTCCGAAGAAGGCCGCCGCTGAGGCCGCGGCGAAACTCGGTCTGAACGTGAAGCCAACCCGGAACGGCTGCGTCGGCTCGCGGGCACCGTTCTTCTGCGATTACGTCCGCCGTTACCTGCTGGCCGACACCTCGCTCGGCGAGACGGTCGCGGACCGGGAACGGCTGCTCAACTCCGGCGGCCTGACCATCAAGACCCCCATCGACCTCCGCTTCCAGCGCGCGGCGGACCGCTCGACGGCCAACAACGTCCGCGCCACCGACCGGGCGATCGGCGCCCTCGCGATGGTCGAGCCCGGGACGGGCAACGTCCGGGCGATCAGCCAGTCACGCCCGATGGGGCGCGAGAAGAAGAAGGGCCAGACCTTCCTCAACTACGTCGTGGACAGCAAGTACGGCGACTCCAACGGCTTCCAGGCCGGCTCGACCTTCAAGCTGTTCGTCCTCGCGACCGCGCTTGAGCAGGGCCTGCCGACGAGCACAGGCTTCCGTTCCCCGCAGCGGCTGCTGATCCCGGAGCGGGAGTTCCAGACCTGCGGCGGCCCGTACGCGTCAACCGGCACCTGGCCGGTGAACAACTCGACCGGCTCCGGCTACTTCGACATGTACCGCGGCACCCAGAAGTCAGTGAACACCTACTTCGCCCAGCTAGAGAAGAAAACCGGCCTGTGCAAGCCCTACGCCCTGGCCCGCGCGATGGGCGTCGACCTGACCGAACCGGACCAGGAGCGGGTGCCGTCCTTCACGCTCGGCGTCGCCGACGTCAGCCCGTTGGAGATGGCCAGCGCCTACGCGACGTTCGCAGCCCGCGGTCGGCACTGCGACAACCGCCCGGTCGTCCGGATCCTGAACGCTGACGGCAAGGACTTCAAGGAGTACCCGAAGCGCTGCACGCAGGTGATGAAGGCGACTACCGCCGACACCGTCAACGACATCCTGCGCGGAGTCATCGAGCCGGGCGGCTTCGGAGCACGCCTGGCCCTCGACAAGCCCGCGGCCGGCAAGACCGGAACGACTTCGTTCAACAAGGCCGTCTGGTTCATGGGCTACACCCCGTCGCTGGCGACCGCCTCGATGATCGCGGGCGCCAACCAGCAGGGCCAGCCGATCTCGCTCAACGGTCAGACCGTCGGCGGCCGGTTCGTCGTCTCCGCCGCCGGCTCGACGACCGCCGGGCCGATGTGGGCCGAGGCGATGCGGGCCATCCAGAGCCTGCTGCCCGACGTCGACTTCGAGCGGGTGGTCCGCTCGTTCTCCTTCGGCAGCCGCAGGGGGACCCCGGCCCCGACGCCGGCCCCGGACGGCACCGAGATCAGCCCCGGCAACGACGCCACCAGGAACGACCGGCCGGGGAACGGCAACGGCGGCGGCAACGGCAACGGCGGCGACTGAGCCGCTTCAGGCCAGCTGACGCCGGACCTCGGCCGCGACCGCACCGCCGTCGGCGCGGCCCTTCACCTGCGGGGAGACCACGCCCATCACGGCGCCGATCCCGCGGGGACCGAGCTCGGCGGCACCGGTCTGGGCGATCGCGTCCGCGACCAGGGCGGCGATCTCCTCGGCACTGAGTTGCTCGGGCAGGTACGCCGCGATCACCGCGGCCTCGGACCGCTCCTTGTCCGCCTGCTCGGTCCGGCCGGCGGCGTCGAACGCCTCGGCCGCCTCGCGGCGCTTCTTCCCCTCGCTGCCCAGCACGGTGAGGATGTCGTCGTCGCTGAGCTCGCGGGCCTCCTTGCCGGAGACCTCGGCGTTCGTCACCGCGGTGAGCACCATCCGCAGCGTGGAGGAGGTGACCTGGTCGCGCGCCTTGATGGCAGTGGTCAGATCGGTACGCAGGCGGTCCTTCAGGGTCATGGCCCCCATTGTGGCAGCCTTGTCACATGAGTTCCCGATCGCGACTTGTTCGCACCACCCGCCGCGTTGTCGGCCTGGGGGCGCTCGCGGGAGTCGCGGGGATCGGGTACGCCGCCGGGATCGAGGTCCGCAACTTCACCGTCCGCCACCTCGACATCCCCTGCCTGCCGGCGGGCAGCCGCCCGCTCCGGGTGCTGCACGTCAGCGACCTGCACCTCACCCCGACGCAGGCCCGCAAGCGGAGGTGGATCGCCTCGCTCGCAGATCTGAACCCGGACCTGGTGGTGAACACCGGCGACAACCTCGCCCACCAGGACGCGGTCGGGCCGCTACTGGAAGCCTTCAGCCGGCTGCGCGACGTACCGGGGGTGTTCGTCCTCGGCTCCAACGACTACTTCGCACCGAAGCCGCGCAACCCGCTGTGGTACCTGAGACCCGACGACGGCACCCGCAACACCGCCACCCCGGAGCTGCCGTGGAAGGACCTCAAGGCCGAGCTCTCCGTCGGCTGGCTCGACCTCACCAACACCTCGGGGGGGCTCGAGGTCAACGGCACCACGATCGCGTTCGCCGGCGTCGACGACCCGCACCTGGAGTACGACGACCTGGACGCGGTCGCCGGCCCGGCCCCGGCCGAGGCGGATCTGCGGATCGGTGTCGCGCACGCGCCGTACCTGCGGGTGCTCGACCAGTACGCCGCCGACGGGTACGACCTGACCCTGGCCGGGCATACCCATGGCGGCCAGGTGTGCCTACCGTTCAAGGGGGCAATCGTCACTAACTGCGACCTCGAACCGGCCCGGGCCAAGGGGCTGCACCGGCACCCGGCCGACTCGCGGCCCGGCGATCCGGGCTCCTCCTGGCTGCACGTCTCGGCCGGAGCGGGCACCTCGCCGTACGCGCAGGTCCGGTTCTGCTGCCGGCCCGAGGCGAGCCTGCTCACCCTCACGCCGGTCGAGCCGGCGCACTGACCCTGACCCGATTTCATCCAGCCCGACACCTTTGGCTAGACTCGCCCAGGCTGCAGCGGGCTGTGGCGCAGTTTGGTAGCGCGCGTCGTTCGGGACGACGAGGCCGCAGGTTCAAATCCTGTCAGCCCGAC
>JBKJIN010000020.1:0-17977 GCA_046598425.1 Marmoricola sp.
GGACGCAAACCCGTTTAGAACCACATCCACAGATGGGCAGAGGGTTGGAGAGCGACCCCGCCGGACACCTAGACCGAGTCTGGCCAGACGCCGGCCCTATGGGAATCGTCTAGTAGACGGTTGTGAGACATCGCTCGTACTGCGGCATGTGCTGGCGCACTCGTGTAGAAACAAGACGTGTTCGAGTGTCCTGTCTGCGGGTCGGTGGAGTTGACCCGTCAGCCCTATGAGTCCTGGCCACCGCAGCAAGGCCTGACCCTGACGCCTCCCTACGAAGACCTGTTGGGAAAGCCGTCATACGAAGTCTGTCCGAACTGCGGTTACGAGTTTGGCAATGATGACAACCCCGGCACTGCTGCCCCTTTGTCGTTCGATCAGTACCGCGAAGAATGGGTCGGCGACGGCAAGCCACGGTTCGGGCCCGCCTGACCAGCACGTCTCCGAAACGGACGATTCTGAGACAGCAGGTCGTTGCGGTCAGGACTGTTCAGTCCGCGCCCGTTTGTCGCCGCGGTCCGACGAGATCCCATACAGGGTGATTCCAGTGGCGATCGGGGCGAGAACCATCGTCACGACAGGAGCGAAGTACAGGAACACGATGCCTACGAATAGCACGCCGTTCCCGAACCAGATCACGCGCATCGCGCGTGCCGAGTACTTCCACCTGATGCCCACGCCAAGATCCTGCCACTACACCTTGACTGCCCGTCTCCTTATCGGACGGTTGCGGACAGTCTGTGCCAGCATTCCGCTCATGGTCTGGTGGCAGTTCGTTCAGTCGGCTGGTGGGCGTCGTCGACTTGCCCCCAGGTGGGTCACTCGGAGCAGGCTTCCTGACGTTCTTCCCGCCGTTCTATGGACGCGAGGAATTGTGCTTCTCGGCGAACGGCTGCACTTCTGCGTGGGGCACCTAGAGGGCGCTCACCGAACGATTGAGTGGAAAGGGACCGATTGGCTCGTCGGTCGACGGGTTTACACCGGCAGTCACCGAGAACGCCAACAGAATCGGTTCGATGATCCAGATTCCATCGAGAGGTAGATCTCCCGTCTACAAAACGGAGGGTTCCGAACAATCAACGGGCCTGCATGACCAAGTACTCCGTGGCAGCGGCATTGATTTCGAACTGCGAGGCATCTCAGCAGCCTGTTCTTCGGTCTCGAATCTTTGCGCCTGGTTGCGGCGCGGCGACCTATCCGCCTGACCCTGCCGGGTGCTGCCGGGTGCTGCCGGGTGCTGCCGGAGCAGAAGTACAGGTGCGACCCATCAGCACGGCGTACTGCAACCAGTTTGCGTGAACGCCTGAGGGCCTGAGTGCAACGCCGTTACACCGTTTTCAGCCAGCACGGTTTGTGCCAATCTTGTCGCATGACGAGGAGCCGCGACGGGGTCGAGATTGCCTTCGATGTACACCCGAGCCGGGGTGACCTCGCTAACACCGCCGTGGTGCTGGTGCACGGCTGGTTGGGCAACCGCACCTACTGGGACTCGCAGATCGAGGTGCTCACGCAGGGTTACGACGTGATCGCGCTCGACCTCGGCGGACACGGCGAGTCCGCATCGGGGCGCGCCGACTGGACCCTGGCGGCATTCGGGGACGATGTGCTGGCCGTGATCGAAGAAGTCGCCGCGGCCCGAGTAATTCTCGTCGGCCATTCGATGGGCGCTGACGCGGTGACGCTCGCTGCCCGCGAGTTGGGCTCGGCCGTTGAAGGACTGGTGTGGATCGACGGGTTCCGGTCGCTGGGGGATGAGCAGCCCGCGCCTCCGGATACAGTCGCGGCCTTCGTCGCTCCGTTCCGCGACGACTTCGACGCTGCGATCGACCAGTTCGTGGGCCGACTGCTCCCAAACGGCGCTGATCCAGTCCTGGCTGAACGGGTCGCAGTCGATATGAAGTCGGCGCGCCGAGAAGTGGCACTCGGCTCGATCGGCTACGCCCTCAACCGTGAGCCCGCAGTCCTAGCTGCATTGTCGGAGCTCAAGGCTCCCGTCGTCGCACTCAACCCAGCCGACAGCTCATCCGATCCCGATGCGCTCCGCAGGCATGGGGTGGGATTGGTGCTGCTCGACGCCGTCGGTCACTTCCCGATGCTCGAGGATCCGGCAATGCTCGGGCGCGTACTAACCAGCACCCTGGCCTCCTTCGCTGGCTAACGGTGGGCGGTCGAGAGGCGACAGACTTCGCCGCTGCGCGACTCGACGAGTTGTCCACAAACGGCGATTTCTGTTCGCAACCCGTCGGCTCGCGCTCATTCGTGCAGAAGCGTCGCAGAATCCGTGTCCGAAAGTCCTGTCGCAGAATCAGGTGCCCTGACGGCTTGTGAACGTCACCGTGTTGACCCGGTTTCCCCATCCCCACAGGGGTTTCCGGCCCGAAAAACTGTCGTTGTCGGCTGGTTGAGTGTTCCTAGCGGATCGGACCGCTACCTCGGGAAAGCAGGACACGTGAACCAGCAGGACCCCACCTTCAACACCGCAGTACTGACCGACCACGACCTCCTCCTCGGCGGCGTCCTCGACCTGGTCGAGGAGAACAAGCTCAACGCCCGCCGCTGGGCGCGGCTCGTGGAGATCCACCGCCGCAACACCGTCCGTTGCGCCTCTGATGAGGCTCGACGACCGGGAGAAGCCCTGAACGACGCGTGGGGGCCGATGACCCCGCGGGAGTGGACCGCCCTGGACACCAGCGAGACCTGGGCGATGGGCGACCTGCACACCCGCACCGAGCTCAACATCGCGCTGTTCCTGGTCGAGCACCTGCACGGTGTCTGGGACCTCTGCGCCAGCGGAGCGTTGGACCGGTTCCGCGCGAAGACCGTTGCCGACCTGATCCGGCACCGGGTCACCGACCCCGACCAGATCGCCACGATCGGTGCACGGATCACCGGGTTCCTGCGCAAGCACCTCCGCCGCTACGACGTCACCACGGAACTCAACACCGCGATGGTGACCTGCACCATCACCCAGCTCCGCAACCGCCTCAACTACGAGATCCGCAAACTCGTCCCGGCTGATGAGGAGTTCGTGAAGAACTTCGCCGACCGCACCGTGCACGCCACCGAGACCGACGACGGCATCGGGGTCCTGTCCATCACCAACAGCATCGACCAGGTCAAGCTCGCCCGACACCGGCTCCACCTCAGCGCCACAGCGCTCCGCAACAATGGGGACCAACGGACCATCAACCAGCTCATGGCCGACCTCGCCCTCGACCTCATCATCGGTAGAGCCGAGAACGTCCCGGTCCCGGCCTACGCCCGCCCGATCATCAACGTCACCGTCCCGCTCGAAACCCTCGCCGGACTGACCGATGACCCCGGGCAACTCAGCGGTGGGACCGTGATCCCCGCCGACCTCGCCCGCGCCATCGCCACCCGCGAAGGCGCGACCTGGTACCGGCTGCTCACCGACCCCGCCGGCGACCCCGTCGCGTTGTCAACAAAGTCCTACTCACCCACCAACACGATCTGGCGTCACGTCGTGGCCACCAGACCGACCTGCTCCCACAAAGGCTGCGACCGACCCTCCGTCGAGTGCGAACTCGACCACAACAACCCCTGGCCCGAAGGCGCCACCAGCACCGAGAACCTCGACCCGCTCTGCCGACGCCACCACAAAGCCAAACACGCCCGAGCCATCCGCCCCGAGCTCGAATGGGAATACGCCTACGCCAGCTAGGCGGTCTGCAGCACGTACCCGCGCTTGATCACGGTCCGCACCAACGGGTGCGGGGTGAGAGCTTCACGAAGCCTGGCCACCGCGACCTCGGCGGTGTGCGGGTCGGCCGAGTCGCCGGGCAGCACCTCGAGCAGCCGGTCGCGGCTGACCACCTCGCCGGGGTGGAGCGCGAGCCGACGCAGGATCGCCAGGCCGTTCGGCGAGAGCGGCAGGACGCCGTGGTCCAGCGTCGCGGCGGACGCGCGCACGTGCAGCACCCCCGACGGCGTCAGCACACTGTGCGCCTCGTCCCCCAGGGTCAGGATGACGAGGCGGACCAGCGCGCCCATCCGGGAACGATCCGGGTAGACCGGCTTCATGCCCGCGTTGACCAGCGGATCGGCCGTCACCGGCCCCACCGCGGCGACGAGCAGGCTGCCCTTGGCCACCAGGTCGCGGACGATCTCGGTGACCCCCTCCTCGGCCAGCACCGCGAGCCACGCCGACGCAGCCGGCGCCGAGGTGAACATGACAGCGTCGAAACCACCGGCCGCGACCTGGAGCGCGGTCTCCGCGACCAGCTCGGGGTCGATCGGCGGTCCCCAGCGGTAGACCTCGAGCGGCACGATCGTCGCGCCCCCGGCGCGGAGCATCTCCTCCAGGTGCGGGTCGCCGGCACCGTGGTGCTGGACCGCGATCCGGTCGCCGGAGACGCCCTCGGCGAGCAGGAACTCGACGATCTCGGCCGACGTCTCCGACTCCGCGACCCAGTCCGCCTTGAGTCCCGCCGACTGGAGAGCGCCACGCGCCTTCGGCCCACGGGCCACCAGGCGGGTGCCCTCGAGCGCGGCCTTCAGGTCGTCGTACAGGCCTGCTGCCTCGGCCGTGTCCATCCATCCCCGGAAGCCGATCCCGGTGGTGACCACGACGGTGTCGACCGGGTCCCGGAGGATCTCCTGGGTACGGCGCAGCAGCGTCTCCTCGTCGATGCTCGGCACCACCCCGAGAGCGGGCGCAACTGTGACCTCGGCCCCCCGGCGGGACAGTGCAGCCGCCAGCTCGTCGGAACGGCGCTGGGCCGTGACGAGGATGCGGGTGCCGGCGAGGACCGGGGCGAGTTCGGTCATGCGGCCACCGGGTGCACGTAGACGACGCCGCCGGCGATCCAGGTCCGGTAGACCGGGAGCCGCTTGCTGGGGTCGGTGTAGCACTCCCCCGTCACCAGGTCGAAGACGTGCTTGTACATCGGCGAGGCGACGGTGTCGCGCTGCTCGCCGTCACGACCGACCGACCCGACGATGCCGCGGGCCATCACGTTGGCCTCGGAAAACGGGTCCTTGTGACCGACCGCGTAGACGAAGTCGCTGCCGTCGGCACCGGTCACCCGGAACAGGGCGACCTGCTGGTCCTTGACGAGGACGGCGACGCCGCGCTCGGTGATCAGCTGACCCTTGGTGCAGACTCCCACCCACTCACTCATGAGCGGACCTCCAGCTTCGTTCCGGCGATCAGGGTCGCGCCGGCGGCGCGCTCCTCACGGGTGGCGGGGCGCAGCTGGCCGCGCTCCTCCACGTAGGTCAGGTCCGGGTCACCCGTCTCCGGGCTGTTCACGAACGAGACGAACTGCGACAGCTTCGCGGGGTCGGCCAGGGTTGCGGCCCACTCGTCGCGGTAGCTGTCGACGTGCGAGGCCATCGCGGCGTCCAGGTCGGCACAGATGCCGAGCGAGTCCTCCATGATCACCTCACGGATCGCGTCAACACCGCCCTCGTGGGCCTCGACCCACGGCGCCGTCCGCTGCAGCCGGTCGGCGGTCCGCACGTAGTACATGAGGAACCGGTCGATGGTCCGGATCAACGTCTCGGTGTCCAGGTCCTCGGCGAAGAGCACCGCGTGCCGCGGGGTGAACCCGCCGTTGCCGCCGACGTACAGGTTCCAGCCGTTGTCGGTGGCGATCACGCCGACGTCCTTGCCGCGTGCCTCGGCGCACTCGCGGGCGCAGCCCGAGACGCCGAGCTTGATCTTGTGCGGCGCCCGCAGGCCGCGGTAGCGGAGCTCGAGCTCGACGGCCATCCCGACGGAGTCCTGGACGCCGTACCGGCACCAGGTCGAGCCGACGCAGGACTTCACCGTCCGCAGCGACTTGCCGTAAGCGTGCCCGGACTCGAAGCCGGCCTCGACCAGGCGCTTCCAGATCGGGGGTAGCTGCTCGAGCCGGGCTCCGAAGAGATCGATCCGCTGGCCGCCGGTGATCTTCGTGTACAGCCCGAAGTCCTTGGCCACCTGACCGATGGCGATCAGGCCCTCGGGGGTGATCTCGCCGGCCGGGACCCGCGGTACGACGGAGTAGGTGCCGTCCTTCTGCAGGTTCGCCATCACGTGGTCGTTGGTGTCCTGGAGCCGGGCCAGGTCGTTGTCCATCACGTGACCGGTGCCCAGCGAGGACAGGATCGAGGCCACCACCGGGCGGCAGATGTCGCAGCCGCGGCCGGTGCCGTGCGAGGCGATGATCTCGGAGAAGTTGCGCAGCCCCGTGACCGAGATGATGTCGAAGAGCTGCGCCCGGCTGAACGCGAAGTGCTCGCACAGCGCGTTACTGACGGTGATGCCGGACTTCTCCAGCTCGGTGGTCATCAGCTTCTTCACCAGCGGCAGGCAGGACCCGCAGCTCGTGCCGGCCTTGGTGCAGGCCTTGACCGCTCCCAGATCGGTGCAACCGCCCGAGCAGACCGAGTCGCGGATCGTGCCCGCGGTCACGTTGTTGCACGAGCAGACGTTCGCCGAGTCCGGGAGGTCACCGGTCACCGGGGCGCCGCTGCCCTCGGGCAGCAGCCAGGCGTTCGGGTCCGAGCCGAGCTCGGCCCCGAGCATCGGCCGCAGCGACGCGTACGCGCTGGCATCGCCGACCAGAACGCCACCGAGCAGCGTCTTGGCGTCGTCGGACATCACGAGTTTCTTGTAGAGGCCGGCGACCGGGTCCGCGTAGACAACCTCGAGGCTGCCCGGGGCCTCGGCGAACGCGTCGCCGAAGGAGGCGACGTCGACACCGAGGAGCTTGAGCTTGGTGCTGGTGTCCGCCCCCGGGAAGGTCGCGTCACCACCGAGCAGCCTGTCCACGACGACCTCGGCCATCGTGTAGCCGGGGCCGACCAGGCCCCAGGTGCGGCCCTGGATGCAGGCGACCTCGCCGATCGCGTAGACGTTGTCGGCGACGCTCACGCAGGCGTCGTCGACGACGACCCCGCCGCGCTCGCCGATCACCAGGTCGGCCTCGCGGGCCAGCTCGTCGCGCGGGCGGACGCCGGTGGCGAAGACCACCACGTCGGCCTCCACCTTGGTGCCGTCGGCGAACTCCATCGCCGCGACCCGGCCGTCGGCACCGGCGTGCAGCGCGGCGCTCGCGGTCGCCGTACGTACCTCGACGCCCATGCCCTCGACGATCCGGCGCAGCGCCGCACCGCCGCCCTCGTCGACCTGCAGCGGCATCAGCCGGTCGGCGAACTCGACGACCGTGGTGGCCACGCCGAGACCGTGCAGCGCGCCCGCGGCCTCGAGGCCGAGCAGGCCGCCACCGACGACGACCCCCCGGACTCCCTCTCCGAGGGAGTCGACGTACGCCTCGAGGGTCTGGACGTCCTCGATGGTGCGGTAGACGAACGCACCCGGTAGGTCGGCGCCGCTGACCGGCGGGACGAAGGCGGACGAGCCGGTGGCGAGCACCAGGGCGTCGTACGGGCGGTCCTCGTGCGCTCCTTCCGGGCCGACTCGGACCGTCCGGTTGGCCACGTCGATCGCGGTCACCGCCGTACCGAGGTGAACGGTAACCAGCGGGTCCTCGCTCAGGTCGCGGTCGCCGAGCAGCAGGTCGGTCGGGCTCTGCCCGGAGAAGTACGACGTCAGCGCGACCCGGTCGTACGGCGCGTGCGACTCCTCGCAGTACAGGTCGACGCTCCAGGCGCCATCGGTGTCACGATCGCGCAGCGCCTCGACGAGGCGGTGCGCCACCATGCCGCCGCCGACGACGCAGAGCCGCTTGGTGGCCAGTGAAGGGTGAGTACTGGTCATGTCAGGCACCTTAGGTAGTCGAATCTACGGTCATGTTTCGGCTTGTTACAGGCGTGTCAACAGGTGCTGCGCCCGCCCCTGAACCTGCTCCGGGGTCACTGGCGTTCAGCCAGTCGACGAGACCGCAGACGACGTCCTTGCAGCCGCCGCAGCCGGTGGTCGCCCGGGTGGTGCCCGCCACCGCGTCGACGGTGGTGGCGCCGCCCTCCCAGGCGCCGACGATCTGCTTCTTGGTCACACCGGTGCAGCGGCAGACCGTTGTGGACCCCGGCATCCGCATCGGCGACGGAGTCGCCTCGACGCCACCGCCGGTCGAGGACGGCACCAGCAGCGCCAGCGGGTCCGCCGGCAGCGGCGTACGCCGGTCGTAGGCCAGGGTCAGGGCCGCCGAGACGTCGTGGAACCCGAGGCAGGTGACGCCGACGAGCTCGTCGTCGCCCCTCTCGGTCCGGCGCAGCACGAGATCGACGTGCCGGTTGCCTCCCCCGTCACTCACGGTGAGGACCCGATCGTCGTTGCGCGCCTGTGACGGGCGCACGCCCATGGTGACCAGGTCGACGCCGGCGGCCTTGAGCTTCACCGGGTCGGGCCGGTCGTCGGCCACCGCGTCCGGGTCCAGCTCGTCGCGGTCGAGGAGAACCGAGACCAGGGTGTCGGCCTGGGCCCAGCCCGGTGCGAGCAGACCGGTCATCCCCGACGGCGGCTGCGCGCAGTCACCGATCGCGAAAACCCGCTCGTCCGAGGTCCGCAGGTCCTCGTCGACGACGATGCCGCGGTCGGTGGTGAGGCCGGCGCGGGCGGCCAGTCCGGTCTCGGCCCGGATACCGCAGGAGACCAGCATCAGGTCGGCGGCCAGCAGCCGGTCGTCGGTGAGGCGGACCGCGACGATCTCGTCGTACGCGCTGACCACCTCGGCGACGCTGGTCCCGGTGATCACGTCGATCCCCAGCGAACGCAGCTGCGCGGCGAGCATCCGCGCGGGCGGGCCGTCGAGCTGGGTGGCCATCACGTGGGAGTCGAGGTCGATGACCGTCACCGGCACGCCTCGACGGCGCAGCCCGCAGGCCGCCTCGAGGCCGAGGAGCCCGCCTCCGAGGACGACGGCGTGCTTGGCGTTCATGGCCCGGGCCGCGATGTTCCGGGTGTCGTCGAGGGTGCGCAGCACGTGTACGTGCTTCGGCTCCTCCCCGTTCGAAGCCGCCAGGCCGGGCAGCGGCGGCACGAAGGCCCGGGCACCGGTGGCCAGCACCAGGTGGTCGTAGGAGGTGCGGGTGCCGTCGGAGAGCAGCACCTCGCGGACGGTCGTGTCGACCTCGTCCACCGCGACCCCGCGACGGAAGAGCACCCGCTCGGCGTCGGGCAGCGGCAGGCCGAGCGCACGCAGGTCGGCGCGGCCGGCGAGGACCTCGGAAAGCAGGATCCGGTTGTACGGCTCGTACTCCTCGGCGCCGATCAGCTCGACGGCGTACCGGCCGTTGCGGTCGGCGCGGACGAGCTCGTCGACGAAGCGGTGGCCGACCATGCCGGCACCCACCACCACGACCTTCTCCGGACCGGCGTTGTGGGTAGTCATGCGAGGACCTCCTCGTGCTCGTGCGGCGTCGGGGCAACCAGGTCGGCGCGACCCACGGAGACCGCGCAGACCTTGAACTCGGGCATCCCCGAGATCGGGTCGCAGGCGTCGTTGGTGACGGCGTTGGCCATCCCGTCACCGGGCCAGTGGAACGGCATGAAGACGGTGTCCGGCCGGATCGTGGTGGTGATCCGAGCGCGGGCGATCGCCGTCCCGCGGACCGAGGTGACGGCAACGTCGTCGCCGTCGTCGATGTGGTGGAGCTTGGCCAGGTGCGGGTGCAGCTCGACGAAGGACGCGGGCGCGACCTTGGTGAGGGCGTCCACGCGGCGGGTCTGGGCGCCGGACTGGTACTGCGCCAGGACCCGCCCGGTGACCAGGTAGACCGGGGCGTCCCGGCGCAGGTCGTCGGCAGGCCCACCGGGCGAGACCGCGACCATCCGGGCCTTGCCGTCGGGGTGCGCGAAGCGCCGTGCGAACAGCCGCGGTATCCCCGGCGAGCCGGGCCGGACGGGCCAGTGATAGCCGGTGCCGGTGTCCTCGGCGTCGAGCAGGGCGTGCGAGAGCCCGGAGTAGTCCGCCTTGCCGCCGGCGCTCGCCCGGGCGAGCTCGTCGAAGACGACAGCAGGCTCGGTGTCGAAGCGGACCCCGGAACCGAGCGCGACGGCGAGGTCGGCCAGGATGTCCAGCTCGCTGCGGGCCTCGCCCGGAGCGTCCAAGGCCTTGCGCCGCCGCAGCACGCGGCCCTCGAGGTTGGTCATGGTGCCCTCCTCCTCGGCCCACTGGGTGACCGGGAGGACGACGTCGGCGAGCATCGCGGTCTCGCTCGGGACGAAGTCACAGACCACCAGCAGGTCGAGCGCCTCCAGACGACGGCGGACCGCGGTGGCGTCCGGGGCGCTGACGGCGATGTTGGCGCCGTGCACGAAGAGCGCCTTCACCTCGGTGCCGAGCTTGCGGAGCAGCTGGACGGCGGGCACGCCCTTGCCGGGGAGGGTCTCAGGGTCGACGCCCCAGACCTCGGCCACGTGGGCCCGGGCGGCGGGGTCGTCGATCATCCGGTAGCCGGGGAGCTGGTCGGATTTCTGGCCGTGCTCGCGGCCGCCCTGGCCGTTTCCCTGGCCGGTCAGGCAGCCGTAACCGCTCGCCGGGCGCCCGGGGAGGCCGAGGGCGAGGGCGAGGTTGATCGCCGCGGTGACGGTGTCGGTGCCGTCGCTGTGCTGCTCGGAACCGCGGCCGGAGAGGATCATCGCGCCACGTCCGCCCCGCAACGGCGCTGCCGCGGCGAGGATCTGCACGGCTCGGTGCAGCTGCGCCTCCGGGACACCGGTGGTGGCGGCGACCCGCTCCGGCCACCACAGGGCCACCGAGCGTCGTACGTCGTCCCAGCCGGTCACCCGGGCGGCGAGGTACGCCTCGTCGGCGAGGCCCTCGGCGACCACGATGTGGAGCAGGCCGAGCAGGAGCGCCTGGTCGGTGCCGGGCAGCGGCTGCAGGTGCAGGCCACCCCCACCCGACTGGTCAGCGTCGGTGAGTACGGCGGTCGCGGAGCGGCGGGGGTCGACGACGATCAGGCCGCCGCGCTCGCGCACGCCGGCCAGGTGCTGCACGAACGGCGGCATCGTGTCGGCGACGTTGCTGCCGAGCAGCAGGATCGCGTCGGTCGCGGCCAGGTCGGTGACCCGAAACGGCATCCCCCGGTCGATGCCGAACGCCCGGTTGCTCGCTGCCGCCGCCGAGGACATGCAGAACCGGCCGTTGTAGTCGATGTGCTTGGTGCGCAGCACGGTGCGGGTGAACTTGCCGAGCTGATAGGCCTTCTCGTTCGTCAGACCGCCACCGCCGAAGACCCCGATGCTGTCCCGCCCGTGCGCCTCCTGGAGCGCGGTCACCCGGGCCGCGATGAACGCCAGCGCGTCTGCCCAGGTCGTCGGCTCGAGCACGCCTGCGGCGGAGCGCACCAGCGGCTGGATGATCCGGTCAGGGAGGGTCAGCACCGCAGCGCTGGTCCAGCCCTTGTGGCACAGGCCGCCCTTGCTGGTCGGGAAGTCACGGGGCGTGACGCTGACCCCCTCCTCGACGGAGGGGGTCAGGGTCATCGCGCACTGTAGGGCGCAGTACGGGCAGTGGGTCTTAGTCATACAGGTCTCAGACCTTCGCCTTCGCCATCTGGGCCGAGGGACGCAGGTAGTTGAACCAGGTGACCGCGAGGCAGATCACGTAGAACCCTGAGAAGACCATGAACGCACTCCGGACGGCGTCGACCGGGTTGTCGACCCACGGGGCCCCGAAGGTGATCGGGATCAGGAAGCCGCCCAGGGCGCCGACCGCACCGGCGAAGCCGATCACCGCCGAAGCCTCGTTGGGAGCCTTGGCTTCGGCCATCATCCGTTCGGTCGAACCCTCGGTGCCCACGGTCTGGGCGTAGGTTCGCTGGATCGCCGGGATCATCCGGTACGTCGACCCGTTGCCGATGCCGGTCGCCGCGAAGACGAACAGGAAGGCGATCAGGAAGAACGGGAAAATGTCGGAGTTGTGGTTGACGGCCTCGACGATCTCCGGCGAGAAGCCCGGGAAGGACGACGGGTCGGCCTTCCACTCCGCCAGCTTCTCCGGCGAGGCGGTGGGGACGGTGTCGAGCAGGGTCAGCGTGTAGATCACCGTAAGGGTGCCGACGAGCATCGCGACGAACGAGCCCAGGGTGACCTTCGCGCCGCCGTACTTGTCAGCCAACCAGCCACCGAAGGGGCGCGAGATCGACCCGACAAGCGCACCAAGGAAGGCGTAGTAGACGAAGTTGATGCCGATGGACTCGGTCGGGATCGGCGAGCGGAAGAAGTTGATCTTGATCAGCAGCGGCATCGCGGCGGAGTAGCCGATGAACGAGCCGAAGGTGCCGATGTAGAGGAACGACATCACCCAGGTGTGCTTGTACTTGACCACCGCAAGCTGCTCACGGGGCTTGGAGTACGCCGCGGTCAGGTTGTTCATGAAGAAGTACGCGCTCAGCGCCGCCACGACGGCAAGCGCCGCGTACAGGAAGCCGGCCCGCTCCAGGGCGATACCGCTCTGGCTAGCCTTCACCAGACCGAAGGCACCGGCGCCACCAACGATGATCGGCAGGAAGAACTGGATCAGCGCGACACCGAGGTTGCCGCCGGCCGCGTTGAGGCCGAGCGCCATGCCCTTCTTGCGAGCCGGATAGAAGAAGTTGATGCTCGCCATCGAGGAGGCGAAATTGCCGCCACCGAAGCCGGCCGTCGCGGCGATCAGGATGAACGCCCAGTACGGCGTGTCCGGGCGCTGGACGAAGTAGGTAAATAGCCCGGTCGGGATGAGAAGCAGCAGGGCCGAGACCACGGTCCAGTTCCGGCCGCCAAACTTCGGCACCGCGAACGTGTACGGGAGCCGGAGCAGCGAGCCGACCAGGTTCGGCACCGCGATCAGCCAGAACAGCTGCTGCGGGCTGAACGCGAAGCCGGCCTTGGCGAGCAACGCGGCGCTGACGCTCCACAGGAGCCAGACGGAGAAACCGAGGTGCTCGGCGAAGATCGAGAAGATCAGGTTGCGCTTGGCGACGTGCTTCCCGGTCGACTCCCAGAACTCCTCGTTCTCGGGCTCCCAGTGCTCGATCCAGCTCTTGCCGCGCTTGGCGCGTCCAGAAATCTGCGCCGCGGTCAGGCCGTCGGTCTCAACCTCGGCTACCGGCGTCTCGGTGACGGACATCCGCACTCCTCATGGTCACGGATCCGTGGGTGGATCCTGACGATGAAGGTGTCAGGGCGATGTTTCGCGCCGATCACGCGAGCGATGTCCCGTACGTAAACCGTTTCTCGCGTCGGCTTCCGGAGCAGTGTGAATTGGGTGAGCCCGCTCACGCCTCCCGCGTAGGCGCGCGAGTACGCCGTAACAATTCAGGCTTCACACGGACGTAACACGAGACCGGACGGATCGGGTCAGTTCCGATTCAGTGCGGGTCCAGGCCGCCCTGGTAGTCCTCGCGCTCGAGCCCGGCGATGCAGGACCGCCCGTCCTGGTCCGCCACCAGCACCGTAGCCGCGCCGAGCACGCCGACCAGCCCCGGTTCGGGACTGGTGACCCGGACTCGGAAGCTGCCCGCAGCGCTCCCCCGGACGTCGCTGATCACGATGTCGAGCTCGGGCGCAGGGGTGTCGGCTCGTTCCCGGCCGGTCTGCACCAGCGCCTCGAGCCGCAGCCGCTGCTCCTCGGTGAGCGGGGTACAGAGAAGCTGCCCACCTGCCCGTACGTCGTACCGGCTGACCGCGTCGGCCGCCCGGTCGGCAACCTCGCGCACCGTGCTGGGCGGGGCCCCCTGGATGGAGTACAGGTAACCGAGACCGGCGAACAGCAGCACCGCCACGACCCCGGTGACGATCCAGGGCATCCGGTCCCGCTGGATCGAGGTCATCTCAGAACAACGCCGAGGTCAGGTCGCGACGGGCGCGCTGGACCCGTGGGTCGTCGTTGCCGACCGCGCCGAAGAGCCCGATCAGGTGGGTACGAGCGGTGTCCCGGTCTGCGTCCGTGGTCCGGGCGACGAGCTTGATCAGCCGGTCGAAGGCGTCGTCGACGTGACCGCCGAGGAGATCGAGGTCGGCGACCAGCGTCTGGGCGGCGACGTCGTCGGGGTTGGCGGCGGCAGCGGCGCGGGCGGCGTTGAGGTCGACGCCGTCGGTGCGCTGCAACACCTGAGCCATCGCCAGACCGGCCGCGGCTTCGCTGTCGGCCGGGTTGGCGTCGACCAGCTTCTGGTACTCCGCGACGGCGGCAGCGATGTCACCGCGCTCCAGGGCTTCCTGCGCCGGCAGGTACCGCGGGTCGACGAGCTCCTCGCCGGTCTCGGCGTCGACCTCACCGGCTCGGGGCTGGTGACGGCCGGTAAAGCCCCCGGTGGTCAACTGCTGGAGCACCTGGGTGATCGCGGCCCGGAGATCCTCGATCGGTGCCGCGTCCTGGAGCAGCGGCATCGGGCGCCCCTGAGCCACCAGCACCACCAACGGGACCGACGGGATCTGCATCGCCTGCGCGATCTGCGGAGTGACCTCGATGTCCACCCGACCCAGCAGGAACCGGCCCTCGTACTCGTTGGACAGGACCTGCAGGTCGTCGGCGAGCTGGACGCTCTGCGGCGAGCGCGAGGCGGAGTAGAACGCCAGCAGCACCGGGGCGTTCATCGAGCTCTCCAGGACCGACTGGAAGTTCTGCTCGTCGACCTGGACGGTGTAGGCGCCGCTCACCCCGGCGGGTCCGCTCGCGGCGGCTGGCGCCGCACCGTGGAGGCCGGAGAGGTCAATGGCGCCGGGACGGGAGAAGGGTTGCTGCGTCATGGGCCCATTCTGACCGACTCCAGTTTCCGAGTCTTCCTCAGGTCGGGGCTCTACCTGCCGACCTGGAAGAGGTGGCGTACGCACGCACCAGTGCAGGCGAGCCGGCGCAGGCGCGCCGGCTGCTCCGCCTGCCACTCCGCCTGCTACTCCGCCTGCTACTGGGCACCACGCTGTTCGTGGCCGCCGGGTACATCGGTCGGGCCACCATCATCGGCGACGAGGGGCTGATCCTGATCTGGCCGGCGATCGGGGTCGCCGGCCTCTGGATCTGCAGCGGCAACCGGAGCACCTGGCCGGTCGACACAGTCGCGCTCGCCGCCTCGACCGTCGTGGTCACGCTGAGCACCGGCGCCACCGTCTCGCTGGCTCTGGTCTTCGTCGCGACCAACCTCGTCGAGGTCTTCGCCTTCGTCGCCCTGACCCGCGTCTGGATCCCGCACGTCTGGGGCTTTGGGGGCACCGAGTCTCTGCACCGGGTCGGCGACCTGGGCCGGCTGAGCATCGCTGCGAGCCTGGCCGGGATAGCCGGCCTTGCTGCCGGCTACTCCGGGGTGCTGCTGCTGCACGACGCCCCGCACCCCGGCCTCCTCGCCGCCTGGTGGGGCCGAAACACCGTCGCGCTCCTGGTGATCACCGTGCTCGGGGTGCTGGTCGGCCACCCGCTGGCCACCAGCGGGAGCCCGCGGGCGGCGGCACGGCTGGTGGTCGAGGCGTTGACCCCGGCATCGGTCGGCCGGTTCGCCGAGGTCACCTGGCTGCTGGCCGGGACGATCTCCCTGACGTGCCTGATCTTCCTCGACTCGACCGCCGAGCCGTTGGCGTTCCTGCTACTCGTGATGTCGGTCTGGGCCGGGATCCGGTTCTCGCCGATCGTGGTCACCGTGCACGGAGTCGTGATGGGCATCTGCGGCGTCGCCTTCACACTCGCGGGAGCCGGCCCGTTCGCCACCGTCAGCTCGGTCTACTACCGCGCCCTGGTCGCCCAGGCGTTCGTCGCGATGGCGGTCCTCACCGGCCTGGCGCTGGCGTTCTCCCGTGCCGAGCGCGACGTCGCCAACCGCGAGCTCGCCGCCGCGCGGCGTTCGGCGGACGAGCGCGCCCAACTGCTCGACGCGGTCCTGGAGTCCATGAAGGAGGGCGTGGTCGTGGTCGAGGAGGGGGGCAGGATCCTCGTCTGCAACTCCGCCGGCCGCGAACTCGTGGGCCTGGACGACGAAGACCACCCGGATCCTGACCAGGAACACGGGCTATTCCACGCCAACGGCGTGCCCCTCACCCCCTCCGAGCTCCCCGGAGCCCGCGCCCTCGCCGGAGAGACGGTGCAGCCGGCCGACCTGCACGTGCGCGCCCCGTCCATTCCGGACGGCCGGGTCGTCGAGGTCAGCGCCATGCCCCTGGACAACAAGGACCCGTCGGCCCCGCGCCGGGCGATGGTGAACGTCCGCGACGTGACCGTCGACCGCCAGCACCGGGACTCCCTGGCTTCCTTCGCCGGGGTGGTCGCGCACGACCTGTTCAACCCGCTGACCGTCGTCGACGGCTGGGCCGAGGCGCTCGCCGACGAGTTTGCCGTCGGCCCGGTCGCAGCCGGAACGGCACTACCGATGCTCACCCGGATCCAGGGCGCCGCCTCGCACATGCGCGCCTTCATCGCCGACCTGCTGGCGTACACGGTGGCCAAGGACCAGTCGTTGCGCACCGGCCCGGTCGACCTGACCGCGATCGCACGGGACCTCAGCCGGCTGTACGCCGACGGCCCGGGGAGCCCGCAGATCCTGGTCGACGACTACCTCGCCGCGTGGGCGGACGAGGGCCTGGTGCGCCAGCTATTCGACAACCTGCTCGGCAACGCCGTGAAGTACGTAGCACCCGGGGTGCGTCCCTCCATCACGATCACCGGCCGGGTCGCCGGGTTCCAGCAGGAGGTGCGGGTGACCGACAACGGCATCGGGATTCCCGCCGAGGAGCGCGAGCTCGTCTTCGAGTCCTTCCACCGAGCCCACCGCGGCTATCTGGGCACCGGGTTGGGGTTGGCGATCTGCCACCGGATCACGGACCGGCACGGCGGCAGCATCCGGGTCGAGGCAGCCCCGTCCGGCACCGGCTCCACCTTCGTGATCACGCTGCCGAACTCGCCGGCCGCCGCGGTGCGGTTCCAGGTCGCCTGACTCTCAGAACCGGGCCGGCTCCCGGTACTCGCCCCACTCGGCGCGGAGCGCGTCGCAGATCTCGCTCAACGTCGCCTCCGCGCGGGCTGCGTCCAGCATCGTCGGGATCATGTTCCCCCCGGAGCGCGCAACCTCGAGCATCGCCGCGATCTTCGCCTGCACCAGCCCGGGGTCGCGGGAGCTCTTGCGGGCCTTCAGCTCCCGGACCTGGTCTACCTCGACCTCGTGCGAGACCCGGAGGATCTCCAGGTCGTGGGTGACCGAGTCGAGGTGGCAGTTGACGCCGACCACCTTCTTCTCGCCCTTCTCCAACGCCTTCTGGTAGACGAAAGCGGCTTCGGCGATCTCGGAGGTGAACCAACCGTCCTCGATCCCGCGGAGCAGCCCCCGGGTGATCGGCTTCTCCCCGGACCCGGTGGCGGCTGCCAGCCCGGCGTGGTCGGTCGCGTTCAGCGAGGAACCGCCCAGCGAGAGGATCTTGGTGAAGATCGCGTTCGCCTCGGCCTCGATCTTGTCGGTGAGCGCCTCGACGTACCAGGAGCCGCCGAGCGGGTCGGCGACGTTGATGACGCCGGTCTCCTCCATGATCACCTGCTGGGTGCGCAGGGCGATCTCGGCAGCTTGCTCGCTCGGGAGGGCGAGGGTCTCATCGAGGGCGTTGGTGTGCAGCGAGTTGGTGCCGCCGAGGACGCCGGCGAGCGCCTCGAGGGCCGTCCGGACCACGTTGTTGTACGGCTGCTGGGCGGTCAGCGAGACCCCCGCGGTCTGGGTGTGGAACCGCAACCACTGCGCCTTGTCGGTCGTGGCGCCGTACACGTCGCGCATCCAGGTCGCCCAGATCCGGCGGGCGGCGCGGAACTTGGCGATCTCCTCGAAGAAGTCGAGGTGGCTGTCAAAGAAGAAGCTCAGTCCGGGGCCGAAGACGTCTACGTCGAGGCCGCGCTCCAGGCCGAGCTCGACGTACCCGAACCCGTCGGCGAGCGTGAACGCGAGCTCCTGCGCCGCCGTGGAGCCTGCCTCGCGGATGTGGTACCCGGAGACCGAGAGCGGCTTGTACGCCGGGATGTTCTCGGCGCAGTACTCCATCAGGTCGCCGATCAGGCGCAGGTGCGGCTCGGGGCCGAAGATCCACTCCTTCTGGGCGATGTACTCCTTGAAGATGTCG
>JBKJIN010000017.1:0-33398 GCA_046598425.1 Marmoricola sp.
CTCTGATTCAGGCAAAGAAAGAGGTGTGCGCATGGCGGCGATGAAGCCGCGGACCGGCGACGGGCCGCTGGAGGTCACCAAGGAAGGTCGTGGCATCGTCATGAGGGTTCCCCTCGAGGGCGGTGGGCGACTGGTGGTCGAACTCAACGCGGAAGAGGCCGGCGCACTCGGAGACGCTCTGAAGAACGTGGTCGGCTGACGCCGCTCACCTCCAATCTGACGAAGGCCCCGACACCCGACAGGGTGGCCGGGGCCTTCGGTATTGTCACCGTGTGCCAGCCGCCCCTGCGTTCGACCTGAGTCCAGCACCCCTCTCCGCGCAGGCCGGGACGGTCGCCGTCGCGCTCCTGGAGGAGGACGGGTCCTTGGTCCTCGGGCCGGGCGCCGCAGACCTGGCCGACGGTCTGGGTGACGTCGACCTGCTGGCCCTGCTCGATCAGGCGGGCGCCCGGGCGACCGCGGGCGAGGTGACCCGGCTCGACCTCCCCGGTCTCACCGTCCTGGGCGTCGGCGTCGGGGACACCGGTACGACGGCGCTGCGCGCGGCCGGTGCCGCGGTCGCGCGCGCCGCGACCGGTCTGGAGACGGTCACCTCGTCGGTGCAGGCGGTGGCCGGTGATGACGGTCTGACCGCCTTCGTGGCGGGCGCGGTGCTCGCGTCGTTCCGGTTCACGCTCCGCTCCGAGGAGACCGCTCCCGCTCCGGTCGGCCGGATCGTGCTGGCCGGTGCTGACCCCGCGCAGGCAGCGGCGCTGGCGCGAGCCGAGGCGATCGCGCACGCCAGCCGGCACGCCCGTCGCCTCGCGACCACCCCATCGAACATCAAGTCCCCGGCCTGGCTGGCCCGCGAGGCCGAGCAGCTGGTTGCCCCTTCGGGGCTGACGACCAAGATCTGGGACCGGGCCGCGCTGGAGAAGGAGGGCTTCGGCGGCATCCTCGGCGTCGGGCAGGCCTCGGCCACGCCGCCGTACCTGGTCCAGATCGACTACGTCCCGGCCAAGAGCGCGCGCAAGGCGCCGCACGTGGTGCTGGTCGGCAAGGGCATCACCTTCGACACTGGCGGGCTCTCGATCAAGGCAGGCGAGGCGATGACAACGATGAAGCGGGACATGACCGGCGCCGCAGTCGTGGCCGCCGCGATGGGCGCCCTGCGTGCCGTCGACTGCCCGGTCCGGGTTACCGGGCTGCTCCCGATCGCCGAGAACGCGATCAGTGGCAACGCGCTGCGTCCCGGCGACGTGATCACGCACTGGGGTGGTCGCACCACCGAGGTGACCAACACCGACGCCGAGGGCCGCCTGGTGCTCGCCGACGCGCTCCAGTACGCCGCCAGCACGCTCAAGCCGGACCTGCTCGTCGACGTCGCCACCCTGACCGGGGGGATCAAGGTCGCCCTCGGCCTGAGCACCGGTGGCTACTTCGCCACCGACGACGCCGCGGCGGAGCACCTGGAACAGGCGAGTTCGGCGTCCGGCGAGCGGCTGTGGCGGATGCCGCTGTCCGAGGAGTACGAGTCGTTCCTCTCCTCGAAGGTCGCCGATGCGGACAACGCCCCGGGCCGCGCCCCGGCGATCACCGCTGCGCTGTTCCTCCAGCACTTCACCGGCGGGCTGCCGTGGGTGCACCTCGACATCGCCTCGGTCGGCGACTCCGTCGGCGACGTGGGGGAGTGGACGCTCGGACCGACCGGGTTCGGCGTCCGCCTGCTGCTGCACTGGCTCGGAACCTCCGCGCCGTTGGAAGGAATCGGTTGATGGCCACCCTTGCCGGACTGACGGTCCGCTGGTCGCTCGCCGAGGCGCCCGATGGCGTCGAGGACGCGCTGAGCGACTACGTCGAGGAGACCTCGCACGCCCGCTTCACCGGGATGGACGGGCTTCGGTTCAAGACCTGGCGGATGCGCACCGGCGAGTGGTTCGAGGGATGCTACGTCTTCGTCGACGAGGCAGCCCGGGCTGTGTTCCAGGAGTCGTTCGTGCCCGTCGCCGACACCTCGCCGGGCTCGGTGATCATCGGCTCCGGGCCGATCCTGATCGAGGAGTGCGAGATCGTCGCAGTCGCCGAAGGCGGCAGCGGGTTCGCGCCAGCGCCGCGTTACTGAGTCTTGTCGGCTTCGGCGTTCTCCGGCGTCGGCTTCACCGTTCCGGGCGCCGGGAACGCCAGCTCCGCGACCACGCTGATCAGGACCCAGCAGATCACCACGGCGATTAGGTAGCGGGTCAGGCCGACGTCGAGCGGCATCGTCTGGTCGACGAGGCTCGCCTTTAGCGCGGGCGACGCGACGACTGCCGCTGCGATCAAGACGCCACTGGACAGGGGGCTCATGCGCTTACCCGCATCTGGCCCGGCGCCGACGACGCGAACGAGACGACTCCGACGGAGCGCACCTGGTCAGCCCCGACCAGCTCGGTGTAGGAGAGCACCGGGAGTTGGTGCAGGGACGGCCGCACCAACCGGCGTACGGCGGCACGCAGCTGGGGCGAGCAGACCAGGACGGGGCGCAGGTTCTGGTTCTCCGCCTCGGTCAGCAACGCCGACAGCTGGGTGAGGACCGACTGGCCGAGGTCCGGGTTCATCGCGATGACGGACCCGGCCTCGGTGGGACGCAGGTCCTCGAGCATCTGCTGCTCAAGCTGCGGCTCGAGGCTGATCACGTGCACGGTCCGGTCGCTGACGAACGGCGCCACGATGGCTGGGCCGAGGGCGTTCCGCGCCGCCTCGACCAGGGTGTCGGTGTCCTTGGTGACCGCTGCCCGGAGCGAGAGCGCCTCGTAGATCCGGACCAGGTCACGGACCGAGACGTTCTCGTCGAGCAGCGTCTGGAGGACCCGCTGGACCTCGCCGAGGGTCAGCTGGGCCGGGGTGAGCTCCTCGATGACGACCGGGTGCGAGCGCTTGACGACGTCGGTGAGCAGCTTGACGTCCTCGCGGCCCAGCAGGCGGGAGGCGTGCGTGGTGACGACCTCGGCCAGGTGGGTGGTGATCACCGAGGCCCGGTCCACGACGGTCGCCCCGGACATCTCCGCCTGGTTGCGGAGCTCGGCCGGGATCCACTTGGCCTCCAGGCCGAAGACCGGCTCCCGGGTCGGTTGCCCGGGCAACGAGCCCAGGAAGTCGCCGATCGCCAGGACTGTCCCCGCCGGGGACTCGCCGCGGGCGATCTCGATGCCGAAGAGCTTGATCGCGTAGGTGTGCAGTGGCAGGTCGAGGCTGTCGCGGGTGCGGACCGGCGGCACGACGATGCCCAGGTCGCCGGCGACCTTCCGGCGCAGCGCCTTGACCCGCTCCAGCAGGTCCCCGCCGACGCTGGGGTCGACCAGGTCGATGATGTCGGGGGAGAGCTCCAGGCCGAGCGGATCCACCTGGATCTCGGCGGCCAGCACCTCCGGGGAGTCCGGGGACGGCAGCGTGGCCAGCGCCCGCTCGGCGTCGGTCTCGGCGGCCACCGCTCCGGCCTCCTCCTCGACCCGGGTGCTCGCGAGGAGCATCAGGCCGCCGGCGATGATGAACGGGATCTTCGGCAGACCCGGGATCAGACACAGCGAGAGGGCGGCGAAGCCGGCCACCCGCAACGGCGTACGGCGTGCGGTGAGCTGGTTGAGGATGTCGGAACCCATGTCGGACTCGCCGACCGAGCGGGTCACGATCAGGCCGGTCGCGACGGAGAGCAGCAGCGCCGGGATCTGGGAGACCAGGCCGTCACCGATCGAGAGCAGGCTGTAGGTCGTGATGGCGTCGCCGAAGTCCATCCCCTTCTGGCCGACGCCGATGGCGAAGCCGCCGATCAGGTTGACCAGGGTGATGATGATCGCGGCGATCGCGTCGCCCTTCACGAACTTGGACGCACCGTCCATCGCGCCGTAGAAATCGGCCTCGGCGTGCACCTCGAGGCGGCGGGTGCGGGCCTGCTCCTCGGTGATCAGGCCGGAGTTCAGGTCGGCGTCGATCGCCATCTGCTTGCCGGGCATCGCGTCGAGGGTGAAGCGGGCTCCGACCTCGGCGACCCGGCCGGCGCCGTTGGTGATGAC
Organism: Marmoricola sp.; assembly: GCA_046598425.1. Taxonomy (GTDB): domain Bacteria; phylum Actinomycetota; class Actinomycetes; order Propionibacteriales; family Nocardioidaceae; genus Marmoricola. The sequence continues at coordinate 4,029 of JBKJIN010000017.1, forward strand.
GACGAACTGAATCACCAGCAGGATCGCGAAGACGATCATGCCGACGATCAGGGAGCCGCCGACGACGAAGTGGCCGAACGTGTCGATCACCTTGCCGGCGTACCCGTCGAGCAGGACGAGCCGGGTGGCGCTCACGTTCAGGGCGAGCCGGAACAGTGTCATCACCAGGATCACCGACGGGAACGCGGCGAAGTCCAGCGGCTTGTTGATGAACATCGCGGTCAGCAGGATGAGCAGTGCGCCGGTGATGTTGAGGGCGATCAGCAGGTCGAGCAACATCGCCGGCAGAGGCACGACGAGCATCACGACGATGAACACGATGCCGACGGGGACACCGAGCTGCATCACACGCTTCATGGACAGTCCGCTCCATCACCTTTTGGGCGCACCGTCCATGGCACTCCGATTGACGCCGTCCTGACGTCGGAATCCCTATCGGCCGAGCGCGAGCCGGGCTGAGGGCTTCGGGTCCACTGACTTCGGAGGTCTTGGACCAGCGGCCGACGCCGTCCGTCGCCGCGGGCCGACCGGTACGACGGGCAGGTCGCCCGTGAGCCGCGGCGAGCTGTACTGGCCGCCGTACTGGCCGCGGCTGCGCCGGCTGATCACGAACGCGAGCACCTGGGCGACCGCACCGAACAGCTCCGGCGGGATCTCCTGGCCGACCTTCGTCGACTTGTAGAGGGCCCGGGCCAGCGGGACGTCCCGGACCAGCGGAACCGACTCCTCGGCGGCGATCTCACGGATCTTGGTGGCGATCGCCCCAGCGCCACGGGCGACCACCCGCGGGGCGCCCTTCTGGGCGTCGTACCGGAGCGCGACGGCGACGTGGGTCGGGTTCACCAGGATGACGTCGGCGGTCGGGACGTCGGCCATCATCCGGTTGCGCGCGGCGGCCAGCTGCCGCGAGCGGATCGCGCTCTTGACCATCGGGTCGCCCTCGGTCTGCTTGTACTCCTGCTTGACCTCCTCCTTCGACATCCGGGTCTGCTTGCCGATCCGTCGTCGTTGGATCAGGTAGTCGGCGGCGGCCATGCCGAGCCCGACCAACCCGATGTTGCGGATCAGCACGAACGATTTCTCGGTGACTGCGTCTAGGACCGTGTGGATCGGCACCAGGCCGCCGAGCAGCGGCATCATCGACTTGATTGCGCCGTACGCGATCAGGGCAACGAAGGTGCTCTTCAGCATCATCTTCGCGCCCTCCCACAGGGCGTGTGGGCCGAAGATCCTCTTGGCGCCCTTGATCGGGTCGAGCTTGGACCACTTCGGCTTGACCGTCTTGGTCGCCAGGAAGAACCCGCCCTGCGCCAGCGCCGCGGCAACGCCGATCAGCAGGATCGCGCTGCCGAGGATGACCAGGCTGAGGAAGACGTGCTTTGCGGCGTCGCCGAGTAGGAAGAGCGCCTTCCCGCTGGTGACATCCGTCCCACCGACCGTGAAGGTGGTGATCATCAGCTCCCGGAGCGCGCCGAGCTCGTGACCCAGCAGAGCAGGCATCGCCATCCCGACAGCGAGCATCGAGCCCCACCCGCCGAGCTCCTGGGTCCGGGCGACCTGGCCCTCCTTGCGGTTCTCCTTGCGCCGCTTCGGAGTCGGCTTCTCGGTTTTCTCACCGCCGCCGCTGTTACTCATTGGACCCGGCTCACTCGGCACCTGCGATCACGGCCGTGGCCTGGTTGGCGAGCTCGACCAGGCGCTCCATGGCCTCGGGTAGGACCGGGAACGAGAGGCCGAGCAGCAGCAGGGTGAGGCCGATCTTCGCCGGGAACATCACGTTGATCGCGTTCAGCTGCGGCGCGACCTTCGTGAGCAGCGCGAGACCCAGGTCGGCGATGAAGAGCACCGCGATCATCGGCAGCGCGATCTGGACGGCGGTCGTGAAGAACATCCCCATCGCGGTGACCAGGATGTCGGTCGGCCGGCTCACGTCGGGGCTGGTGCCGATGGGGAGGAAGTGGAAGGTCTTCAGCAGTCCGCCGACGACTAGGAGGTGGCCGCCGGTCGCGAACAGCAGCATCGTGGCGAGCATCTGGTGGAACTTGCCGAAGACGGTGTTCATGGTGAGCCCGAGCGGGTCGAAGCCCTGGGCGAGGGCGAAGCCGCCGAACATGTCGATCAGGCTTCCGGCGGTGGCGATCGCCTGGAACAGCAGGTAGGTGACGAAACCCATCCCGGCGCCGATCAGGACCTGGGTGACGATGTTGACCGCCAAAGCCCAGAAGCTGACCGGGATGTCGCCAGAGAGCCCCGGGGTGACCGCGAAGGCCAGCCCGAGGGAGAGCACCACCTTCGCCATCGCGGGGACGGCGCGGGAGGAGAACGGCGGCACGATCGCCAGCCATGCGACGATCCGGACCGACGCGAGGAGGTAGGCGATCAGCGGCTCGCCGGCCAGGGAGAGGGTCATGCCAGGAGTGCGGGCAAACGCTCGAAGAGGTCGTTCGTGAAGTCCACGAGGGTGTGCAGCATCCAGTTGCCGGAGAGCAGCAGGGCTACCCCCACCCCGATCAGCTTCGGCACGAACGAGAGCGTGAACTCCTGGATCTGCGTCATCGACTGGAACAGGGACACGGTGAATCCGATCACCAACGAGGTGACCAGGATCGGTGCGGACAGCTTCAGCGCTACCAGCATGGTCTGGAGCGCGAGCTCGATGATGGCGGTATCGGACACAGCTAGGTCCCGTAGCTTGCGACAAGGGATTTGATGACCAGGCCCCAGCCGTCGACAAGGACGAAGAGCAGGAGCTTGAACGGCAGCGAGACCATCACCGGCGGCATCATCATCATGCCGAGCGCCATCAGGGCGCCGCTGACGACGATGTCGATCACCAGGAACGGGATGAAGACGATGAAGCCGATGATGAAGGCTTCCTTGAGCTCGCTCAGCACGAAGGCCGGCACCAGGGTCGCCATCGAGACGTCGTCGCGGTTCTTCGGCAGGTCGCGGTCGGCGACGTTGGTGAGAAGCGCGAGCTCGGCATCGTCGGTGTGGTCGAGCATGAAAGCCTTCAGCGGCTCAACGCCGTCCTTGAACGCCTGCGAGCTGTCTTTGTCGCCCTTTAGGTAGGGCTGGACGCCGTCGTCGTTCATGTCGCTGAGGACCGGGCCCATGATGAACAGGCTGAGGAACAGCGCCAGGCCGGCGAGCACCTGGTTCGGCGGCGTCTGCTGGAGCCCGAGCGCGTTCCGGGTCAGACCGAGGACGACGAGGATCTTGGTGAAGCTGGTGCAGGTCAGCAGGATCGCCGGGAGCAGCGAGAGCAGCGTCATCGCGATGATGACGGTGACCGAGGTGCTGGGCTTGTCGGTCAGGCCGCCGAGGTCCAGGGTCACCGAGGTATCGGTCCCAGTGCCGCCGTCCGGCCCCTGCGGTCCTTCGGGGCCGGGGTCGTCCGGCATCGGCGCGATCTGCGCCGCGCTGGTCTCGGGCGCGGCCGAGACCGGGCTCGCTGCCAGGGCGAATGTTCCGCCCAGGGCGATGACCACGAGGGCCAGCCGTCCCAGGAACAGTCCGAACCGGGTCACGAGGCCCGCCGGGAAGTGACCGCGGCCAGGGCCTGCTTCCAGGTCTGGGGCGAGAGCACCGAGCCGGCCAGGCGGCCGGGTGCCTCGATCTGGACGTGCGGGGCCAGGGTGAGGCGGCGGGGCTCGCTCGCGGTCTCGTCGTCCAGGATGGCCAGCGCCGGCGGCTGCGCCGGGAACTGGGGCGGGCGGGCGTTGTGGGCGTCGACGGCGGCGAGGATCGCGTCGACCGCGGCGCTCGGTGCGTCGGCCGCCTTCGGCGCGCTGACGGCCGGCAGGGTGCGGAGGGCGGCGTTCGGGTCCCAGGCCGGGGCCTTGGACGCGGGCCGGGCTTGGGGCCGGGCCTGGGGGCGGGCCTGGGGGCGGGCCGGCGCCGCCGGGACGGCGGGTGCCTCCGTCTCGACAGGACCGGCCTGCAGCTGCGCGGCCTCCAGGACGTCGGCGAACTGACCGGCCGGCTCGGTGGCTGCCTCCGGGTCGAGGTCCTCAGGGTCCAGCTCGGCCAGCACGCTGACCTGCTGCTCGGTGGTGCCCAGGACCAGGATCCGGTTGCCGACGGTGACTACCGAGACCGCCGAGGTGCGGCTCAGCGGCTGGCGGTGGACCACGGTCACCAGCGCGTCGCTGCTGCCGCGGAACTTCTTGGCCCCGAACCGGGCCAGCAGCATGAGGAGTCCGACTACGACTGCCAACGAGAGGACCAGTCGGATCGTGAGTTCCAGCATCAGTCGAGGTCCTGTCTCAACCGGCCGAAGACTCGTCGATGATCTCGGTGACCCGGAGTCCGAAGTCCTCGTCGACCACCACGACTTCGCCACGGGCGATCAGCCGGCCGTTGACCAGCAGGTCCGCCGGACTGCCGGCGGCGCGGTCGAGCTCGAGTACGGCACCCGGGGTCAGGGCGAGCAGGTCCCGGACCGTCATCCGGGTGCGTCCCAGTTCGACGGTGACCTCCATGTCGACGCCGTGCAGCATCTCGATCCCGCGCTGCGGGAGCGCGGTGACCGACGCGCCGGACGGAGCCGCGAGGACCGGCTGGGCCGGTGCCTGCTCGGGGACGGCCTCGACCACAGGGTCGGCGAAGGGCTCGGGGGACGGTTCGGCAGCCGGTCCGGCGAGCAGGTGGTCCTGGATGAGGACCGAGGCGGCGATGCCGGCCCCGATGAGCGGGACCACGGTGAAGGCGGCGCCGATGTCGGAGAGGACCAGGTCGAGGTCGACCGTGCGGGCGGCCTTCGCCGAACCGCCCAGAACGGCTGCGGCGGCGTCCAGAGCGGGCTGGGTCGCGGCCGCCAGGTCGAGGCCCTCGATCGGGCTCGAGGCGAGCGCCTGGGTCAGTTCCTCGCCCACCAGGACCGCGATCCGGCCCGACACCGGTCCGTCGATCTCGGCGATGGCCGCGCTGGAGAAAGCCGCGGTGACGTGCTCGTTGCCGGGCTGGGCGCCGGCAGCGACCAGCGGGTCGACCGAGGGCAGCACCGCGGCAGCGGCGGAGGCGGCCGCCAGGGCGAGGTCGGCGCCGGTCGGCTCGGCTGCGTTGAGTTCCTGGGAAGGGGAGGTGGTCATCAGTTCTCCTTACGGGCGACGATCAGGGCAGCGAGCCGCTGTCCCTGGGCGCCGGCGGTGGCGTGCGCGAAGGTTGTGTCGTCGACGGTGACGTCGAGGGGAGCGGAAGCGGGGTGCGAGAGCCGCAGGACGTCGCCGAGCTGGAGCGCGCTGAGAGCGTCGGGACCGAGCTGGGTGGGGCGGAAGCGCACCGCGACGTCCATCGGGACGGTCGAGAACCGCTCCTTCAGCATCTCGGCGGCCTGGGCCCGCTTGGCCCGCTCACGGTCGGAGGCCGGCAGCGGGGCCGCGGCGCTCGTCAGGTGCGGCAGCAGGCCGCTGAACGGGAGGCAGATGGTCATCCGGTGGGCGCGCTCGTCGACGCGGAGGTCGAAGGTCGCCACCACCATCACGTCGGCGGCACCGGCGACCTGGGCGAACTGGGGGCTGTACTCGATACCGGTCACCGCGGGCTCGAACGGCACGATCCCGGCCAGCGAGTAGCGCATCTCGCCGAGGAGGCGTTCGATGAGGCCGCCGATCACTCCGCTCTCGATCTCGGTCAGCGGTCGCTGCGGCTGCTCGGCGTTGCCAGGGCCTCCGAGCATGTGGTCTACGCACGACATGGTGGCGACCAGCGGGATCTCCAGCACGCCGAGCCCGGACATCGGGTCGGCGGAGAACATCGTCAGGTACGTCGCGGCGTCGAGCGAGTCGACGTACTCGGCGTAGCTGCGCTGGTCGATCGCGCCGAGTGAGATCTGGCAGACGGTGCGCAGGGACGACGTGAAGACGGTCGTCGCCTGGCGCGCGAAGCCGTCGAACCCGATCTGCAGGATCCGCGAGTGCTCGCGGGAGAGCTGGATCGGACGACGGAAGTCGTACGGCACCGGCTCCGCCGCAGAGCGACGGCGGGTACGGGCGCCCGCGGACCCGGCACGGGGTGAGGAACTGGACCCTAGGAGACTCACGTGGGGAGGTATCGGCGTCCCGACTGCGCACCTGAGCCGAAAGTCAGATTGTCTGGACCAGTTCCCTGCGAGGCGGACTCGTCGAACGCCCTACTGGGTTACGAACTCGGTGAAGTACACCCCCATCACGTCGTGGTGGTACAGCTCCTCGAGCTCCTTCTCGAGCTCCTCCTTCAGCTTCGCGCGGTGCTTCGGGTTGTTGACCTCGTCAATCGGCAGTCCGGAGAAGATGTCGATCGTCGCGTCCAGAGCCTTGCTCCCGTCGGCCTCGTGCGCGGCCGCCGTCAGCTGCAGTGCGATCCCGACGCGGAGGTAGTGCTCGGCGGCCAGATTGATCTGGATCGGCTCCAACGTGACCACCTCGCCGGGCTCGGGCGGGCCGGCCGGCTTCGGTTTGAGGAACATGAAGTAGCCACCGCCACCAAGGGCGAGGACGGCCACCACGATCATGATCAACTTCTTCTTGCTGCCCTTGGCCGGGTCTTCGTCGGCGCCCGCAGGTGCGGCGGTCTGCGGGATAGCGGTCACGGTCATGAAAACTCTCCTCCGGCTCCTTGGGCCTTGACCACGTCCCGGATCAGTTCCCTGGTTTCACTGGGCAACGTGGAGAGAATGACGATGTCCACGCGTTTGTTGATGGCCTGCGACCCATTCTTGGACGGGTCGATCAGGGGCTTGGTGTGCCCGAAGGCGGAGGCGGTCAGCCGCTCGGCCGGTACGCCGTCGCGCTCGTTGAGGTGTCGGAGCACGGTAACGGCGCGGGCTGAGGACAGCTCCCAGTCGGTGGCGAAGTACTTCGGCTTCACCTTGACCTGGTTGGTGTGGCCGTCGATCTGGAGCGGGTCCGGGATCTCGCGGAGCACCGGTGCCAGGGTGTCCACGATCTGACGGCCGCGGTTGGAGAGCGTCGCCAGGTTCGGCTCGAAAACGACGTGCCGCGAGACCAGGCTTATCACTAGGCCGCGGGGGTCGATGGTGGCCTGGACGTCGTCCTCGAGGCCGTGCTTGCGCAGCGCCCGGGTCAGCCGGGCCAGCAGGTCGCTGAGCCGGTCCACCTCGGCGGCCGCCTCGGCGAGCTGCTGCTCGGACTGGCGGTCCTCGTGGTCGGCGATCGCCTTGGACTCCTGCGAGGTCTCGATCTGTTTCACCTCGACGGCGAACTTCTGGGGAGCGATGGGCGCAGCCGCAGCCATCCCGGGTTCGCTGAGGATCGAGCTGGAACCGTCCATGATCGAGGTCGACTGACCGAAGCCGGCGGCCAGACCGCTTCTGAGGGCGTTGAACTTCTTCTGGTCGACTTGGCTCATCGCGAACATCACGATGAAGAGCACCATCAGCAGCGTCACCATGTCGGCGTACGTCACCAACCACCGCTCGTGGTTCTCGTGCTCCTCGTGGTGTTCCTTGCGCTTGTGCGACATGGCTAGGCCGCCTCAGCTTCACGCTGGCCCGCAGGCACTAGGGAGCGGAGCTTCTGGGCGATGATCCGCGGGTTCGAGCCGGCCTGGATCGCGGCGACTCCCTCGATGGTCAGCTCCATCCGGGCGACTTCCAGCTCGGTGAGCCGCTTGAGCCGGGCCGCGAGTGGCAGGAAGATCACGTTGGCCGAGGTGACCCCCCAGAGCGTCGCGACGAAGGCCGCGGCGATCAGGTGACCGAGCTCTTCGGGGGCGGCCAGGTTCTCCAGCACGTGCACCAGGCCCATCACGGTGCCAATGATGCCGATGGTCGGCGCGTAGGCGCCGGCATCGGCGAAGAACTTGGCGCCCTGCTTGTCCTCGGCGCGCTTGGCGTAGATCTCGGCCTCGAGGATGTCGCGGACCTCCTCGGGGTCGGTGCCGTCGATCGCCATCGTGATGCCCTTGACCAGGAACGGGTCGTCGATCTTGGAGATCGACTCCTCCAGGGAGAGCAGACCTTCCCGGCGGGCGCGCTCGGCCAGCGAGACAACCTCGGGGATCAGGTCTGCGGCTGGCTCGACCTTGCCGGTGAACGCGCGCTTCAGCGTGTTCGGGATGTTCTTGGCATCCATCATCGTGCCGCCGGCGATGGAGATCAGAATTGTGGTGCCGAAGACGAGAAGGAGCGGGGGCAGCAGGAGCAGGCTCATCGGGTTGCCGCCCTCCATCACGTTGGCTGCGACGACGACGGCGAAGCCGCCTCCGATGCCAATCGTGGGCGCCAGGTCCATCAGCCCTCCCCGTGGCTGAGGGTCGGCAGGGTGGCGACGGCGGCGAGCGGACGGTGGTCAACCGGTGGCTCGAGCGGAGCCGGGACCGGCACCGGGATGTCGGCGATCTGCGCGCTCAGGGTGATGACTTGGCTGCGGTAGAGCCGGACGGCGTCGATGATCTGGTCGAGGGACTCGGAGACGACGTACTTCTTGCCGTCGACGAGGGTGACCACGGAGTCCGGGGTCGCGTCGATGCGCTCGATCAGGTCGGAGTTCAGGACGAACACCGATCCCGAGAGTCGCGTGAGCGTGATCATGGGCGCACCTTCCTTGTGCGTACTTGTCCTGCCAGTACCAGGGCCGTCCGTGGCCCTTCGGGGAGTTGATCGGCCGCTAGCCGGCGGACCTGAGCGGTTGACTCGCTGACCCGTCGTGAAAGTGCTCAACAATTGCGCGACCCGTCGTGAAAGTGCGAGAACACTCGCACTTTCACGACGGGTCAGCGGAGGTGCTGGGTCAGCGCTTGATGTTGACCAGGTCCTCGAGCACCTGGTCGGAGGTGGTGATCACCCGCGAGCTGGCCTGGAATCCGCGCTGGGCGAGGATCAGGTTGGTGAACTCGGCGGCGAGGTCGACGTTGGACATCTCCAGCGCACCGCCGACCAGGGTGCCGTTTCGCCCCTGCCCAGGGACGCCGACGGTGGCGCCACCGGAGTTCGCCGACTCGCGGAAGGACGTCTCGCCGACCCGCTCCAGGCCCATCGGGTTGGCGAAGTCCGCCATCGCGATCTGCGCCATGTCGCGCTGGATGCCGTCGTCGAAGATGCCACGGAGCTTGCCGTCGCTGCCGATGTTGTACGACGTCAGGCCCACCCCGGGCGGGACCGGGACGGGGAGCGCGGAGAAGTCCAGGGTGACGTCGATGAGACCGCCGGTGGGCAGGCCGGCCGCGTCCAGCGCGTAGCCCTGGACCCGGCTGCCGCTCGGCGTCACCAAGGTGCCGGTGTTGTCGAAGGTGAACGCGCCAGCCCGGGTGTAGAGGGTCTCGGTGCCCTTCTGCACCACGAACATCCCGTCGCCCTGGATCATCAGGTCGGTCGGGCGGCCGGTGGTCTGGGTCGAGCCCTGGGTGAAGTTGGCATTGGTCGCCGCGAGCTGGACGCCGAGGCCGACCTGGATCGGGTTCGTACCACCGCGGTTGACGCTGGCGGCCGAGGCGCCGGTCAGCATCTGGCTGAGGGTGTCCTGGAAGACCGTCGAGCTGGACTTGAAGCCGGTGGTGTTGGCGTTGGCGATGTTGTTGCCGGTGACGTCGAGCATGGTCTGGTTGACGCGGAGACCGGAGATGCCGGCGAAGAGCGAACGAAGCATGGTGATGTCCTTTACAGAGTGGTGGAGTCGGTGACGGAGATGACGGAGGCGATCGGCAGCTCGGTGCCGTTGACGTCGAGAACAGGGCCCTTGACCCCGAACGTGACGCCCTTGACGGAGCCGGTCTGGGCGGCGCCGTCGGCGTCGTTCCAGGTGACCTGCTTGCCGATCAGGCCACTGGCGCCGAACGCCATCTGGGCTGAGAACAGGGCAGCAGTCTGGTCGGCGACGTCCTGCATCTTCTCCAAGGCGGTGAACTGCGCCGACTGGGAGAGGAACTGGCTGGAGTCGGTCGGGTTCATCGGATCCTGGTAGCGCATCTGGGCCACCAGGAGCTGTAGGAACATGTCCTTGTCGGCCTTGCTCGCTGGTGTTCCCGGCGAGCCGGTGGGCCCGAACATGCCCGTCGTCACTGCTTCAGTAGCAGGGATCGACATGGTGCCTCCTCACATGGTCAGGTCCACACCCGCTGCGCGGGTGCCGGGGACCGTCTGGATGGGTCGGACCTCCGCGACCACCGGCGAGCGGTGGTGGCGGGGGTGATCGGCGCCATCCGTGGCGAGGTGGTCCGCACGCGTCCCTGCGTGCTGGTCCTGGTTGCGCTCCCCGCCAGCGCCCAGCTGGGCGTCGGGGTTCGCGTTGGTGGGGAGGGTGAGTGAGGTCTGGGTGGCGCCCTGGGCCAACGAGGACGGGAGCTCACGGACGACGATCCGGGTCTCGGTGATGCCGGCCTGCTCCAGCAGCCGGGTGAGCTCGGCCGATCCGGCGGCCAGCGAGATCTGGGCGTCGTGGCCGGCGGCGAGCCGGACGTGCACCGAGCCCTGGCGCATCGTCATCACGACGCGCACCTCGCCGAGCTGCTCGGGCTGGAGCGTGAGGGTGATCCGGTGGGTGCCCGGACCGCGGCTGACCAGCCCGGTGACCTCAGGGAACACCTGTGCGGTGACCTGGTCGAGCTGGGCGCTCGGGGTCGTGGCGGTGGCAGCGGTCGCAGCCGCGAGGGGCGCGGCCGCGATCGGAGCCTGGACCGGTGCCAGCACCGGTGCCGGGCCGGTCGCGCTCGGCGCCGGGGTGGCCTGCTGGCTCGTGGTCTGCTGGCTCGTGGGGGCCGCGGTCGGTGCTGTCTCGGTGGGCATCCGGCCGGGTGCCTGGTCGGGTGCCTGGTCGGCCCGCCGGTGCTCGGCGCCGGTCTCGGAGCGGTGCGCCGCACCCTGGCCCGAGCCCGGGGCCGATCCGGTGGCCGGGGTCGCGGGGGTGGCCGGGCCGTGCACAGCAGGCACGTCCGCGGCCTGCCGGTGCCGCGGGGCAGCCGGGGTGGCCGGGGTCGCGGGGGTGGCCGGGGCAGCCGGGGTGGCCGGGGTCGCGGGGGTGGCGGGGACGGCCGGGACATCACCGGTCGCGATCAGCTGCGCCGCCAGGTCGGCGGTCGCCGCCGCGCCGGTGACGTCCTTGGCCTCGTCGGTGGCGGCCGGCGGGCACGGATCCGCCGGCACCTCCACGGTCGCGCCAGGCGTAGGCAGCGCCAGGCCGGACCCCGCGTCAGCGGCGGGATCCTGCCCGTCGCCGAGCGCTTCGGCGAGCACGGCGAGGAAGTCGCCGGGTGCGGCGGCACCGTTGGTGCCGGCGGGAGCGGTGGGCACGGGGCCCGCTGCCAGAGGGGTGACGTTCATCAGGCCGCCTTCATCAGGGACAGGACGTTGCGGACGTAGCGCTGCGTCTCCGGGTACGGCGGGATGCCGTCGTACTTGAGGACCGCGCCCGGTCCGGCGTTGTACGCCGCGAGCGCCAGCTCGGTGCTGCCGAAGCGGTTGGTCAGGTTGCGGAGCATCCGGGCTGCGCCGTCCACGGCCTGCGCCGGGTCGAATGCGTTCGTCACGCCCAGCCCGCGCGCGGTCCCCGGCATCAGCTGCATCAGGCCCTGGGCCCCGGCGGGGCTGACGGCCTTCGGGTTGAAACCGGACTCCTGCTGGGCGACGGCCGAGAGCAGGGTCGCCGGCACGCCGTACTTGGTGGCCGCGGAGCGGAACAGGTCGGCGTACGGGGTGGCGGTGCCCACCCTGGCGCCGGCGGTGGTGGCCGTGACCGCGCTGTCGGGGAGGATCCGTCGGATCATGTCCGGGGTCGAGGGCACGTCGATGATCCGGACGTCGAGACCGGTCCGCGGAGCCTCGATCATCTTGCCGTCGCCGATGTAGATCGCGATGTGGTCAGCGCCGTTGTTGCGCGACGAGCGGTCCCAGGCGATCAGGTCGCCGGGCTGCGCCTCGGCCATGCTGGCCACCGGCCGGCCGCTGGCCGCCTGTTGGTTCGAGACCCGGGGGAGGTCGATGCCGAGGTTCTTGTAGACGACCTGGACCAGGCCGGAGCAGTCCAGGCCCTTCTCCGGGTCGGTCCCGCCCCAGACGTACGGCGTGCCGACGTACTTGCGTGCCTCGGCGACCACGTCCTCGCCGCTGGTCCCGGTCGAACCGTCGGTGGCGACGGCACTTTCGAGAGCGCGGGCGAAAGCGGTCCCGGTGGCGTTGGTCGTCCGGGCCGGCGGCGCGAGCAGGGCGATCTGGGACTGGATCTGCTGGATCCGGGCGGTGACGTCGGCGTAGGTCATCGGGAAGCCTCTGTCCGTAGGTTCTCGCGCTGCTGGCCGAGCCAGCGCTGGGCGGCGATGTCGTCGAGCTCGCGTGCCTCGGCGCGCTCCCGCTCGGCACGACGGGCGGCGGCTCGACGGTCCAGGAGCATCTCGATCGCAGCGAGCCGGGTCCGGTCCTGCTGCCAGCGGAGGTACGCTGCCTCGCTGATCGTCCGGCTCTCGTCGAGGTGCTCCTCGGCGGTGATCAGGACGTCGCCTAGGGCGCCGAGCGACGCGCGCAGGGCGAGGAACTCGGCCGCCGAACCGGTGGCGAAACCGGCGGCGGAGGCGATCCGGTCCCGGAGGTCCTCGACCTTGGTCTGGGCGCTGCGGGACTCCAGCAGCGCGGTCTGCAGGCCGACCCTGCTGTCGGACTCGCGCACGCTACGGACCCGGGCGACGGCGCGCATCCCGGCGTCGTCCGCGTGGGTGCTCATCGGGCGTCCGCCCCGTCGACTAGGGCGGCCAGGCGAGCCCAGCTCTCGGCGGTCGGGGTGGTCTCGCTGATCCGCTGCTGCAGGAAGTCCTTGATCTGCGGCATCCGGGCGAGCGCGACGTCGGCGTCCGGGTCAGCGCCGGCGACGTACGCGCCGATCTCGACGAGCTCGCGGACGTTGCGGTGGGCCGCCAGCATCCGGCGCAGCGCGATCGCGGCCGACTGCTGCTCGGGGCCGGTGACGGCGCCGGTGACCCGGGAGATCGACTCGAGGACGTCGACGCTGGGGAAGTGTCCGGCGGTGGCCAGGCTGCGGGAGAGGACGACGTGGCCGTCCAGGATCGAGCGCGCGGTGTCGCCGATCGGGTCCTGGAGGTCGTCGCCCTCGACCAGGACGGTGTAGAGGCCCGTGATGCTGCCGTGCTCGGACGTGCCGGCACGCTCCAGCAGCCGGGGGAGCAGGGCGAACACGCTGGGCGGGTAACCGCGGGTGGCGGGCGGTTCGCCGGCGGAGAGGCCGATCTCGCGCTGGGCCATCGCGACCCGGGTGAGGCTGTCCATCATCAGGACGACGTGCTTGCCGGCGTCGCGGAACGACTCCGCGATCCGGGTCGCGACGAAGGCAGCCCGGAGCCGCTCGACCGGGGGAGCGTCGCTGGTGGCGACTACGACGACCGAGCGGGCGAGCCCCTCGGGGCCGAGGTCGTTGTCGATGAACTCCCGGACCTCGCGACCGCGCTCGCCAACCAGGGCGATCACCGAGACCTCGGCGTCGGTGCCGCGGGCCACCATAGAGAGCAGGCTGGACTTACCGACGCCCGAGCCGGCCATGATGCCGATCCGCTGGCCCTGGCCGCACGGCACCAGGGTGTCCAGGGCCCGGACGCCGAGGCCGAGCTGGTGCTGGATCCGGGGGCGGCTCAGGGCGGCCGGCGCCGAGTTGTCGACGCTGACCCGGGGCAGGTGGTCCAGCGACGGGCCACCGTCGACCGCGCGCCCGAGACCGTCGAGGACCCGGCCGCGGAGGTCGTCCCCGACGGGGATCCGCAGCGGGCCGCCGGTGTGCCGGACGAGCGCGCCGACCTGGAGGCCGTGGGTGTGAGCAAGCGGCAGGCAGATCAGTCCGTGCGGGCCGCTCGCGGCGACCTCCGCCAGTGCGGTGCCGTCGGGGCCCGCGCCGTGGCCGATGATCTCGACGAGGTCGCCGACGGCTGCCGGCAGGCCGGTCACGACCAGGTGCAGGCCGACGAGCTCGGCGACCCGGCCGAGCACGAGCGGGCCCGCTGCCTCGAGGGCGCGGTGGTGGAGGTCGAGGGTCAGCGAACTCACCGCAGCACCTCGCGGACCCGGGCCAGGGCGGTGTCCAGACGGAGGTCGAGGACGTGGTCCTCGGCCTCGACCAGGGCGTCGCCTCGGGAGAGGGTGTTGTCGGCGACGACGACAATGCCGTCGGCGGTCAGGGCGTCCGCGGCGAGCGCATCCTGGGGGTGCAGCCGGACCCGGGCGACGGGCTCGGAGGGCAGCAGGGTCAGCACCCGGCGTACGACGTCGGCGCTGTCGGCGCAGGCGACCTCGCGGCCGGCCAGCTCGCGGGTCAGCTCCCAGGCGAGCTCGGTGGCCTGGGTCTCGATCCGGTCGCAGACCTCGGCGACGGTGTCGTGCAGCCGGGCTGCGGCGAGCTCCAACGCGCTGAGCGCGGCTCGGTGCTCGGCCTCGCGCTGCTCCTCGGCGCGGAGCCGCTGCTGCTCGGCGGCGACGGCCTCCAGGCGGATCGCTTCGCGGGCGGCTCGCTGGCCCTCGGCCCAGCCGACCGCGTAGCCCTGCGAGTTGGCTGCGGTGCGGGTGCTCTCGGCGAGGGCAGCGAGGGTGCCCTCGGTGACCTGGTCGCCGAGGACGTTGCCGGCGCCGAAGCGCGTCCAGACCCCGGTCCGGAGCTCGGGCGTGGCGAGGGTGGCGAGGGGTGCAGCCGAGGTAGTCCCGACGGCCGCCCGCTCAGGAGATGAACTCATCGTCGTTCCCTCGCCGGACCATGATCTGGCCCTGCTCCTCGAGCTGGCGGATGGTGCGGATGATCGACTGCTGGGCCTCTTCGACCTGGGTGAGCCGGACGGCCCCGAGGAGCTCGACCTCCTCGACCAGGTTCTCCGCGGCGCGGCTGGAGAGGTTCGTGGTGATCTTGTCGCGGACCGCGTCGGCCACACCCTTGAGGGCGAGGGCGAGCTCGTTGCCCTCGACCGAGCGCAACACCAGCTGCACCGACCGGTCGTCGAGGGTGACGATGTCCTCGAACATGAACATCCGGCTCTTGACCTCGTCGGCGAGCGCGGCGTCCAGGGCCTCGAGGCCGTCGACGATCTGACGCTCGGTGGAGCGGTCGGAGCGGTTGATGATGTTGACCAGCGGGTCGACGCCGCCGACGCGGGACATCTCGGCCGGCTGGAGCATCGAGGAGAGCTTGCGCTCCAGGGTGCTCTCCACGGCGCGGATGATCTCGGGCGAGGTTCGGTCCATCACCGCGATCCGGTGCGCGACCTTCGCCTGCTGGTCGGGGGCCAGCCCGGAGAGCAGCAGCGACGCCTTGTCCGGGGTCATGTGCGCCAGGACCAGGGCGATCACCTGCGGGTGCTCGTCGACGATGAACGATCGCAGCTGCGCGGGGTCGGCGCGGTGCAGGAACTGGAACGGCATCTGGACCGCTGCAGCCTTGACCCGATCCATGATCTCGGCGGCCCGCTCGGGCCCGAGGGACTGCTCGAGCAGCTGCTGGGCGAAGGAAAGGCCGCCCTGCTGGATGTGCTGCCGCGCGGTCATCATGTCCTTGAACTCGCCGATGACCTGCTGGGTCTCGGCGGTGCTGATCGACTCCAGCCGGGCGATCTCGGCGGAGATCGCCTCGACCTCGGCGTCGGAGAGGTGGCTCAGCACGGTCGAGGCGCGCTCGCGACCCATCTGGATGAGCAGGATCGCGGCCTTGCGGATACCGATGCCGGTGATCGTCATGGACGTCATGGCCGCTCCACCAGCCATCCGCGGAGCAGGGACGCGACGTCCTCGGGCTGCCGTTCCACCAGGGCGGCGAGTTCGTCGAGCATGTTCTCGGTCTCCGAACTCTCAGTTGCTTCCAGGGCGAGGAGGGCCGCGGACCCGTCGATCGCCGGGGTACCCGCCCGCTCGATGGCGTCCTGCTTGAGCTGCTCGACGACGTACGTCGTGGCCGCGGCGCGGGCCTTCGCGCTCTTGCGGCCCTTGAGCCAGGCCAACACCAGGATGAGGACGACGACCAGGATCAGGCCGGCGTTGCGGATGAGGTTCATCTGGCTGGCGCTCGCGTCGGCCTTCTTGGCGGCAGCGAGCTCGGCTGCGGCGGCCTTCTCGGCGCTCCGGTCGAAGGTCAGCGAGGAGACCTGGACGGTGTCGCCGCGCTCCTCGTTGATGCCGACCGCGCTGGCGATCAGGTCCTGGATCTCGTTCGGGTTGATGGTCTTGGAGGTGGCGGCGTCCAGGACGACGCCGACGTGCAGGTTGCGGACCGCGCCGGGGGCGTTCTCGCGCCGCTCGATGGTGGTGTCGACCGCGTTGTCCTTGGTCTCCTGGGTCTTCTCGTACGCCGAGTCGGAGCCGGAGGCGGTCCCGGAGGAGTCCATCTGGCCGTCGGGGCCGACGACCCCGGCGAGCCCGGAGCCGGCACCAGCACCAGCACCGGTGTACTTCTCGGTGTTGGTGGTCTCGGCGAGGGCCGGGTTCTTGGGGTTGTAGGAGTAGGACTTCGTCTCGGTGACCGACTTGTCGAAGTCGAGGTTCGCGGTGACCGCGACGGTGGAGTTCCCGGGGCCGACGACCCGGTCGAGCATCGTCTGGATGCGACCGTTCATCTCGTCCTGGTAGTCCTCGACCTCCTGGTTGCGGGTGCTGGCACCGATCCCGCCGTCCTCGTCGGTGGAGGTGAGCACCTTGCCGGTGGAATCGGCGACGGTGACGTTCTTCGGGTCGAGGGCGTCGATGCTGGAGGCGATCAGGTGCACGACCGCCTGGACCTGCTCGGCGTTCAGCGAACTGCCCGGGTTCGTCGCGACCAGGACCGAGGCGGTCGCCGGGGCTTGGGAGTCGGAGAAGACCTGCTTCTGCGGCAGGGCCAGGTGGACGACCGCGGTCTGGACGCCGTCGAGGGCCTCGACCGTGTTGGAGAGTTCCGCTTCCATCGCCCGCTTGAAGTTGGTCTGCTCCTGGGTCTGCGAGGTGGAGAGACCCTGGTCGTCGAGGATCGAGTAGCCGTTGTCGGAGCTGGTCGGGAGGCCCTCCCCGCTCAGCGCGATCCGGGCGGAGTAGACCTTGTCCTTGGGGACCATCACGGTCGCCCCGCCGTTGGTGATCTTGTACGGGACCCCGTCGGCATCGAGCTTGTCGATCACCGCGGAGGCGTCGGCCGAGCTCAGGTTGCTGAACAGCGGGGAGTAGGTCGGCGTGGCGGCCCACTTGAAGACCATGAACCCGGCGAGTACGAGGGCTCCGGTGCCGAGGACGGCGATGAGCTTCTGGCCGGTGGTGAAGGCCATGAAGTTGCGCTGGTAGCGCGCCAAGGCGCGGCTCAGAGTGTCCTTCATCAGACCTGCATCCGCATGATCTCGGTGAACGCCTCGACGGCCTTGTTGCGGACCGCGACGGTGAGCTGCGTGGTCACGCTGGCCTCGGTAGCGGCGATCGTGTAGTCGTGGATGCTGTCGAGGTCACCGGTGGCGGCCTTGACTGCGAACTGGTCGCTGCGGTCCTGGACCTGCTCGAGCCGGTCGAGTCCGTCGAGCACCAGGCTCCCGAACTCCTTCCCGCTCTCGACCTTGGCCGCGGGCGGGGCCCCGACGGTCGGCGGAACGTACGGCGTGAAGCCGACGCTCTCGATTCCACTGACTGACATCAGCTGCGTCCGATCTGCAGTGCGGAGTTGTAGGTGTCCTGCGCGTTCTTGGTGACCTGGACCGAGGCCTGGAAGCCGCGTTGGGCCATCACCAGCTGGCTCATCTGGCTGGCCAGGTCGATCTCGGGGAGCCGGACATTGCCGTCTTCGTCGGCCAGGGCGCTGGTCGGGTCGTTCACGATCCGGCCCTCTGGGTCGGAGTAGGCGATCCCGGCGACGTCGACGCCGCCGTCGTTTCGGGCGCCGGCGATCACCATCTGGCCCTGGAAGGCGCTTTCGCTGGTGCGCTTGGCGGTGTTGACGTTGGCGATGTTGTTCGCCAGCGAGTCCAGCCAGGTCTGGTGCATGCCGAGGCTGGTGTTCGCGATGCGGAGCATGTCGAAGGCGCCCATCACTGGCCCGTCGCGGCGGTCTTGATCAGGCTGAACTTGTCGTTCACGGCGCGGGTGAGCATCTGGTACTGGAACTGGCTCTGGAGCGCGGCCATGGTCTCCTTGCGGAGGTCGACGTTGTTGCCGTTCGCGCCGACCGGGGTGTCGGTCGGGGTTGTGGTCACGCCGGACTCGACGGGGAGACCGTCGGCGAAGGCGCCGTCGCCGATCGCGGACCGGAGTTGGGTCTCGAAGTCGATGCTGCGGGCGCGGAAGCCGGGGGTGTCGACGTTGGCGATGTTGTCGGCAGTCACCCGCTGACGGGTGGAGACACCGTCGAGAGCCGAAGCCAGGACCTGGCTGACGGCGTCGGACACGGCGAACGGCACAGGAGCCTCCGAAGTCGAAGCGGGGTGCCTGTCCGTGGCGGTGGGGGAGCTATCCGTGCTCAGGGTGCTTGTTCGGCCCCGCGGAGACGCTCCTGAGCGAAAGTCGTCGGCGAGGAATCGATCCGGGACTTTGGTCCTGATCTGAGGACCTGTTCAAGGGAGCGGTGCCCGCTGGAAGCGCCGTTGCGGGCGGACGACATCGAGGGGAGCGCCCTGGCGAAAGGAGCGCTCCCCTCGGTGAGCGGGGACGGGATCGTCGGTCAGGCGACCAGGACGACGCCGAGCCTTCCGGTGCCGTACCCGGAGACCTCGACGGCGAGGTCCTCGCGCCTGCCGAGCGTCAGAGCCTTGACCATGATGTCCCCGGGCAGCGGGTTACCGATGTGGTGGACGTCGTAGAGGCGGACGTGGGTGGCGCCGTCGGCGTTGAACAACGACGCCGCGATGTTGAGCACCTCGAAGACGTTGTCGCGCAGGGTGTCGTTCAGGGTGCCCTCGTCGACGGCGGCCTGGGCGCCGGCCGCGGGCACCAGTCCGATGGACGCGCCGGCGTGTGCCGAGAGCGGCAGGTCGAAGGCGACCACCGCGGTCACCTGCAGACTGTCGTCGACGTACACGCCGACGGTGCAGGGGTTGTTGGGGGTGGGCGCCAGCGGGGCGCTCGGCGAGACCTGGACGTTGCGGTCGAGCAGTTCGGTCAGGAGATCCCGGATCTCCTTCGGGACGGGGAGGTGCGACGCCATCGTCAGCCTCGCAGGACCGGGGAGAGCGCCTCGTCGAACGCCTCCGGCGTGAACGGCTTGGCGATGAGGAACAGGGCGCCGCCGGCCTCCGCGCGGGCGCGCATGTCGGGGGAGCCCTCGGAGGTGACGAAGCCGAAGGGCACCGTTGAGCCCGAGGAACGCAGCGCCGCAAGCAGGTCGATGCCGCTCATCTCCGGCATGTTCCAGTCCGAGAGGACCAGGTCCGGGGACTCGCTGTGCACCTTGTCGAGGGCGTCGCGGCCGTTCTCGGCCTCGACGACGTCGTGGCCGGCGTACCCGGCCTGTCGCAGTGTGCGGATGACGATCTGGCGCATCACGCGGCTGTCGTCGGCGACGAGGATCTTCATGGGGGGTGTGCTCCTCAGTTCTTGCTGGACTGGATGTGGACGCTGACGACTAGGGGCGACCCGGCCCAGAGGGCGTCGAACCGGCACACCTCGGTCACGTCGGAGGGGCGGGCGACCCGACCTGCCGCGACCACCGGGAGGGAGAGGGCGCTCGGACCAGGCATCAGGCTCTTCACGCCGCCGCCGATCATGTTGACGATCTCGCCGACTGCGTCCGCCACGTCCTCGTCGGGTAGGGCGCCGTCGTCGAGGCAAAGCATCCGACGGGTGACCTGGTCGGCCATCGCTCCGGGCAGCTCGACGCTGATCATCCCCTGCCACTCGCCGGAGACGGTGACAGCGGCCGACCAGCCGACGGCCAGGTCGGCCGGCGGGCCTACCAGCAGCGGGTCCTCGTCCCCGAGGAACGAACTCCACACCTCGGTGACGACCATCTCGACATCGGTCAGCGATGGCGCGATCAGCTCGAGGGCGCTCACGCCGGGACCGCCTTGGCGACCAGGCCGAGCAGCTCGAGCTTGTCGGCGATGGCATCGGGCGTGAACGGTTTGATCACGTACTCGTGGGCACCGGCGGCTAGCGCCCGGACGATCTGGCCGTGCTCGCTCTCGGTGGTCACCATCATCAGGGTGATGTCGCGCCACTCCGGGTTGGCCCGGACGTTGGTGATGAAGGTGTACCCGTCCATCACCGGCATGTTCCAGTCGATCAGGCACAGGGTCGGGACCCGTCCGTCGTTGAGGTGGTCGAGGGCCTGCTGGCCGTCGGCGGCTTCGAGGGTCTCGAAGCCGAGGTCGGTGACGATCCGGCGCAGGATGCTCCGCATCGCTCGCGAGTCGTCGATAATTAGCGCGTACATGGGTCAGGCTCCCGTCAGTGCTGTGGTGGTGGGCTGCCACGCGGCGGCCGCCGGCGAGGTGATCGAGGTGGGCTGGCCGGCGGGTCGGTGAATCTGCACTCGTCCGTGTGCTTCACGTCCCCAGTGGTCGTCGAGGTCGAGGGTGGTCTCGGACGAGCCGAGCAGCATGAAGCCGTCGGAGGAGACGACCTGGTGGACCTTGCGCAGGATGTCCCGCTTCATCTCCATGTCGAAGTAGATGAGGACGTTGCGGATGAAGACGATGTCGAACGTCGGCAGCAGCGGAAACGGGATCGACAGGTTGAGCGACTGGGTGCGGACCATCTTCTTGAGGTCGTCACACACTTCCCATTCGCTGCCGGTGCGGCTGAAGTACTTCACCAGCGAGGTGGCCGGGAGGCCGCGGTTCATCTCGACCTGGCTATACCGGCCGGCGTCGACGCGGGCCAGCATCTTCGGCGAGACGTCGGTGGCCAGGATCTGGGCGGTCCAGCCGGACGGCAGGTGCTGGTCGAGCAGCATCGCCAGGCTGTAGGCCTCCTGCCCCGAGCTGCAGGCGGCCGACCAGATCGAGATGTGCCGGACGTGCGCACGACCCGCGATCATCGCGGGCAGCATGACGTCGGTGAAGGCCTGGTACGGCGCGTTGTCCCGGAACCACGAGGTCTCGTTGATCGTGAGGGCGTCGAGGACCTTGGCGCGTTCGCCGGGGTCGCTCTGTAGCTTCACGACGTAGGCGTCGACGTCTGCGCAGCCGGCCTCGCGGGCCAGGGGCAGCAGGCGCGCCTCGACGAGGTACTCCTTGCCGGGGTCATAGAGCATCGCCGTCTCCCGGCGTACCAGGTCGGAGACGTACGTGAAGCTCGACTGGGAAATCGTCACGGCGGTCTCATCGTCCGGAGCCGGGTGCTCCTGAGGGGAAATGGCCCGACCTGGTTCGGGACTCTGGCTCACCGGTACCACTCAGGACAGGTGGTGCGCTGCCGATAAGCAGGGCGTGATCCGAGTTCTCGTCGTGGACGACTCGGCGCTGGTGCGCCGCCTCGTCACCACCGCCCTCAGCCTGGACCCCGAGATCGAGGTCGTCGGGATCGCGGTCCACGGTCGCGAGGCGGTCGAGCGCGTCGACGAACTGATGCCCGATGCGGTCACCCTCGACATCGAGATGCCGATCCTCGACGGGCTCGGCGCGCTCGACGTCATCCGACGCAAGCACCGGCGGCTGCCGATCATCATGTTCAGCACGCTGACCGAGAAGGGCGCCACCAAGACCCTGGAGGCGCTCTCGCTGGGGGCCTCGGACTTCGTCACCAAGCCGTCGAACACCACCAGCATGGCCGAGTCGATGGCCAGCGTCCGGGAGCAGCTGATCCCGAAGTTGAAGGCCCTTGTCGGCGCCCAGCGCGTCGTCGGCGCCGCTCCGGAACCGGGTGCCGGCGCCGAGCGGCGCGCAGCCCGAGAGCAGGTCGCCCTGGCCCCTGCGATCACCAAGCAGGCCGAGGTGCTGCTGATCGGCTGCTCGACCGGGGGCCCGGACGCCCTCTCCCACGTTCTGGAGGACCTGCCCGCGACGCTGCCGGTGCCGGTCTTGGTGGTGCAGCACATGCCGCCGTTGTTCACCACGATGTTCGCCGAGCGGCTCGATCGAGCCTCGCCGCTGACCGTCCGAGAGGCCGTCGCGGGCGACGTCCCGAAGGCCGGCGAGGTATTGATCGCCCCGGGCGGTTTCCACCTTCGGGTGCTCCGGTCCGCGGGCGTCGTACGGGTGCATCTGGACGAAGGCCCGCAGGAGAACTTCTGCCGTCCCGCCGTCGATGCCCTGTTCCGTTCCGCGGCGCACGCGTACGACGGTGCCGCCACGGCCGTGATCCTGACCGGGATGGGGCAGGACGGGTTGGTCGGCTGCCAACTGCTCGCCGAGAAGGGCGCCCGGATCGTCGTCCAGGACGAGGCGTCCTCGGTGGTCTGGGGGATGCCTGGCGCCGTCGCTACCGCCGGGCTAGCTCACGAGGTGCTGCCGTTGGACGACATCGCCGGCAAGCTCACCGCGCTGCTCGGCTGACCCGCACCGCGTGTTCTGCACGCTCCGCCGAGCCCGGAGCAGCATCATGGAGCGGTGGAGATCTTGCTCTGGCTGCTGCCGGCGACCCTGACGACGGGAGTCGCCATGGCCTGGGTGAGCTGGGTGGGGCGCGAGCGCCCGGAGCGCGAGCGCACCGACGCCGAGCAGGAGCGGTTCGCCCAGGCGATCCTCAAGCCGATGCCGAAGTCGTCGCCCCGGCCGCGTCAACGGGAGCGCAGCACCGGTGTCGCGGTCCGCCCCTCGAGCACCCGCCGCTCTGCTTGATCTGCGCGGGCCCGATCTCGCCGGTCGGCCCGCGCCGGCCCCGGTTTCCGCGTGTTTGAGAGGGTGAGGGCATGAATCAACGGACGGTCGCTGGCCTGCTCGCGTTCGTCCTGGGCTCGGTGCTGGTGAGCGTCGCCATCCTGATGCCCTCGCCCTGGGTCCGGTTCAGCCCGGGGCCGACGATCGATGTGCTCGGACCGTTCGACGGCAAGGAGATCATCAAGGTCACCGGTCGTAAGACCTACGCCGATGACGGCGCTCTGCGGATGGTCACCGTGATCCCGGACGGTCCCGAGAACACCAAGAACCTGTTCACCGTGGTGATGGGCTGGTTGGACCCCGACGTCTCGGTCTACCCCGACAGCATCTACAAGGACGACGAGACTAACGAGTCGGTCCGCGAGGAGTCCGCGGCGCAAATGTCGTCGTCCCAGGACTTCGCCACGGCAGCCGCGCTGAGCGCGCTCGACATCGACTTCCGCACCGACCTGGTGGTGGCCGAGGTCGCCCCGGACGGCGCTGCGGCGAAGATCCTGAAGAAGGGCGACGTGATCCGGGCGATCAACGGGAAGGCCGACGCCGACCCCAACGTGCTGGTGAACCGGATCCGCGAGGGGGAGCCGGGCGGGACGATCACGCTGACGATCCTGCGCAACGGCAAGGAGCGCGACCTCCGGATCACCACCCGCCCCGCGTCCGAGGATCCGACCTCGGCGCGGATCGGGATCGCGCCAGGCTCGAAGTTCGCGTTCCCCTTCAAGGTCACGGTCCAGCTGCCAGCGACCATCGGCGGCCCGTCCGCCGGGATGATCTTCGCGCTCTCCATCTACGACGTGCTGACCCCCGGATCGTTGACCGGGGGAAAGGCGGTGGCCGGGACAGGGGAGATCTCGGCGACCGGCGTCGTCGGCCCGATCGGCGGCATTGGCCAGAAGGTCGTCGGCGCGCAGCGCGACGGCGCGGAGCTGTTCCTGGTGCCGGAGGAGAACTGTGCCGAGGCCCTGCGAGCCCACTACGACCCCGACAAGCTGCGCCTGGTGAAGGTCCACACGCTCACCGAGGCGATCGAGGCCGTCACGGACTGGCGCGAGGACCCCGACGCCGACCTGCCGAGGTGCACCGCATGACCGACCTGCCCGAGACGCTCCAGAACCACCAGGGCCCGCTGTACGACGTGGTCCGCGAGCTCGAGGCGCACGCCAGCGGCTCCGGCTGGGACCAGCCCGAGCGGCTGTTCGCGCTGGCCGGCACCGCCGACCTGGTGACCCGCGAGCCCGACCTCGCCGCTGCGCTTGGCCTGGTCGCCGCCGCGGAGGACGACTCGTTCACCCCGATCGAGCAGGAGCTCCCTTCCGGGCAGAGTCTCGAGGAGGTGCTCGGCCAGATCGCCTGGCCCGAGGAGGTGGCCGGGGTAGCCGTGATCGCCGAGCGGCTGGTGCTCCCGCCCGGTGCGGACGCCGACGCCCCCGACGACCCGGCGGCGGCCCAGGAGTACGCCGCGAACCACCCCGACCGCCAGGAGGTGCGGATGGTCGCCGCCGCGCTCCGCAACGGTGATTCTGCTTGCGCTTTGCGGCTAAGGTCGCATGACGCGGACGACTTGGTCCTGACCGGGCCAGACCTGGTGCCCGGCCTGGTTACGCAGTTGCATGCCACGCTCGATGTTGAGGAGATTACGGCCGATGAGTGACTTCTTCGCCGACGACGCAGGACCGGTGCGCCCGGTCCCGCCCCGCCCCGGACCTGGTTCCCGACGGCCGCGGCCGCTGGTGCTGACCTTGATCGTGATGGCGGTGCTGCTGATCGGGTTCTCGCTCTTCGCGAACATCTGGACCGAGAAGCTCTGGTTCTCCAGCATCGAGTACGGCGACGTCTTCACCAAGCTGCTCGTGACCCGGACGTTGCTCTTCCTGGTCTTCGGCACGCTGATGGGCCTGATCGTGGGCCTCAACCTGTGGCTCGCGTACCGGCTGCGCCCGATGTTCCGGCCGAACTCGCCAGAGCAGGCGAACCTCGAGCGGTACCGCGAGGTGATCAACCCGGTCCGCAAGGTGCTGCTCTTCGGTGCCAGCGGCGTTTTCGCGCTCTTCGCCGGCGCCTCGGCGACGGGGGAGTGGCGGTCCTACCTGCTGTGGCAGAACGGCCAGGACTTCGGCCAGAAGGACGCATACTTCAACAAGGACATCGGGTTCTACGTCTTCACCCTGCCGTGGCTGCACTGGATCGTCGACTTCACGATGACGGCGCTGATCATCGGTCTGATCGCCGCGCTCTTCGTGCACTACGTGTACGGCGGCATTCGGCTGCAGGCGCGCACCGACAAGGTCTCCGGCCCGGCGCAGGCCCAGATCTCGGTGGTCCTGGGGCTGCTGGTCCTACTCAAGGCTGCGGACTACTACCTCGACCGATTCGACCTGACCTCGGCGTCGGGGTCGCTGATCACCGGGATGACCTACTCCCGCGATCACGCGATGCTGCCGTCGAAGAACCTGCTGATGGCGATCGCCGTGATCTGCGCGATCTTGTTCTTCGCCAATGTCTTCCGCCGTACCTGGATGCTCCCGGGCACCGGTCTGGCGCTGTTCGTGCTCTCCGCGATCCTGCTCGGGATGGTCTGGCCGGCGATGGTGCAGCGCTTCCAGGTGAAGCCCGACGAGCCGGACAAGGAGTCGTCATACATCCAGAAGAACATCGAGGCGACCCGGGAGGCCTACAACCTCTCGGGGATCACCTCTCGGAACTACACCGCCGGTGAGGCGCTGACCGGCAAGCAGCTCGCGGCCGATTCCGCCTCGTTGGCGGGGATCCGATTGCTCGATCCGACCCTGGTGCCTGACGCTTTCGAGCAGCTCCAACAGCTGCGCGGCTACTACGCGGTGCCCTCGGTGCTCGATGTCGACCGCTACCAGGTCGACGGCAAGGAGCGCGACCTGGTGGTCGCTGCCCGTGAGTTGAACCTCGAGGGTCTGCCGGACGCCCAGAAGAAGTGGGCCAACCTGCACACCGTGTACACCCACGGGTACGGGATGATCGCGGCGTACGGCAACCAGCGCAACGCCGCCAACCAGGCCGTGGTGGCCGGTGGCCAGAACGACAGCGAGAGTGGACAGCCGGTCTGGGCCGAGCGGAACCTGCCGCCGCAGGGGATCCTGACCGACAGCGTCGAGGGCGGCTACCGCTCGCAGATCTACTTTGGCGAGAACAGCCCCGAGTACTCGATCGTCGGCAAGCCCGACGGTGGCACCGACGTCGAGTTGGACGTGCCGCAGGCGTCGGCGGGCGACGGCGACCAGGACGCGGGGGAGGAGACCGCGGGCGACACCCGCGTCAGCACGTACGACGGCAAGGACGGCGTCAAGGTCGGCTCGCTGTTCAACAAGTTCCTGTACGCGGTCAAGTTCGGAGACCCGAACATGGTGCTCTCCTCGCGGGTCAACGAGAACTCGAAGGTCCTCTACGACCGGTCGCCGCGGGAACGGGTGCAGAAGGTCGCCCCGTGGCTGACCGTGGACCAGGACGCGCTGCCGGCGGTCGTGGACGGCAAGATCGTCTGGATCCTGGACGCGTACACGGTCACCGACCGGTACCCCAACGCGGAGAAACGATCGCTGGAGGAGATGACCTCCGACGCGATCAGCCCGCGCTCGGCGTACGCGACGTTGCCGACCGACCACATCAACTACATGCGGAACGCGGTCAAGGCGACGGTTGACGCGTACGACGGCACCGTGACGCTGTACGAATGGGACGAGACCGACCCGATCCTGAAGGCTTGGACGAGCGCTTTCCCGGGTGTGGTGAAGGCAAAGAGCAGCATCAGCGGTGCACTGCTCGACCACTTCCGCTACCCGGAGGACATGTACAAGGTGCAGCGCAACCTGCTCGCCGAGTACCACGTCACCAACCCGAAGACGTTCTACGAGGGCAACGACAAGTGGGAGGTCCCCATCGATCCGAGTTCGGCGACGGTCAAGCAACCGCCGTTCCGGCTCTCGGTGGCGACCGAGGCGGGAGCCGACCCGCTGTTCTCGCTGACCTCGGTCTTCGTGCCCTCGAAGAAGCAGAACCTGGCGTCGTTCATGTCGGTGGGAGCAGATGCCGCTGACGAGAAGACCTACGGCAAGTTCACGATCCTGCGTCTCCCGGACTCTCAGCAGGTCCCCGGGCCGTCGCAGATCGCCAACCAGTTCAGCACCGACGAGGTGGTGGCAGAGGCGCTCCGACCGTTCAAGCAGGCCGATGCGACCGTCCAGTACGGCAACCTGCTCACGCTGCCGATCGGCGGCGGTCTGCTTTACGTGCAGCCGCTGTACACCGTTCGCGAAGGTGGGTCCGGCAAGTTCCCGGTGCTGACCTTCGTGCTTGCCTCGTTCGGCAAGGACGTCGGGATCGGGAAGACCCTCAACGCCGCGCTGACCGACGTCATGGACTCCAACGGCGGCGGTTCGGTCGACCCCGGGGACCCGGGGGACCCGGGGGACCCAATCGATCCGAACGAACCTGCGGTTCCCGCGACGACTATCGAGCTGCTGCAGCAGGCCAACGCCAAGTTCGAGGCTGCGGACGCGGCGCTCAAGTCGGGCAACCTGGCCGCCTACGGCGCCCGGGTCAAGGAGGCCGAGGAGCTCGTCCGGCGGGCTCTAGCCGCCAGCTCGAACTGATTCGCGCCACCATCGAGGGGCCCCGCGACCACCAGGTCCCGGGGCCCTTCGGCGTCCTCGGTCATACTGGGGCTATCGGCTGTTCGTGGGGAACGGCCCTGGAGATGACTGCCTGGAGTCCCCGTTGCCCCGTCTTTCGGACGCACGTCCTCCTGCTGAGCCGAACTCGAAGGGTCAGAAGGTCCGACACCGCAGGATGCTCAAGGCGGCGGTGAAGCTGGGGTCGCAGCTCGACTTCGAGCGGGTGCAGATGCAGGACATCGCCACCGAGTCCGAGGTTGCGATCGCGACGCTCTATCGATACTTCCCTTCGAAGGTGCACCTGTTCGTCGGCGTGATGAAGGCCGAGCTGGACGACGTCGACCCGGCGATGTTCGCCGTCGAGGAAGGCCAGGACCCGGTCGACGTGATCGCCGACCTTCTCAATACCTTCACCAGGACGATGACGCGGAACCGCCGGCTGTCGATGTCGATGATGCAGTCGATCATCCTTTCCGAGAGCCTGGACTGCCCCGACCGGGACGTGATCGAGGACCAGTTCCTGGAGATGCTGCTCACCATCGCGGGCTGGCACCCCGACCCGACCGACGACCAGCGGCGCCGCTGCTGGCTGGTGATCCAGGCGTGGTTCGGTGTCCTGATCACCACGATGAGCGGAAACCGCCCCCTGGACATGGCCGAGGCGGACATCCGCCGCGTCTGCGAACTCCTGCTCGGCTGAACGTCACACCGCCTCGATTTGAGTACCGACCCCTCGACCCGGTAACGTTCGGTTCACCGACGCGGGGTGGAGCAGCTCGGTAGCTCGCTGGGCTCATAACCCAGAGGTCGCAGGTTCAAATCCTGCCCCCGCTACCAAAAGATCGAGGTCAGACACCGTCTGGCCTCGATCTGTTTGTGGAGGTCGCTATGGCGATCCATCATCAATCCATCACTTTCGGCTTCTTGGTGGTTGAGCCCGTCGAAACCCGGACGGTGCCGGTTCGTGGCTCACACCTGGTGGGTATGAACACTCACGAACTGGGCCTGGAGCCCTTGATGGGCGTCGAGGAGCTCGCGGAATACCTCGGCGTCCCGGTGCAGACGATCTACGACTGGCGGGTGGCCGGCACGGCCCCGCGAGCTTTCAAGTGCGGCAAGCGGCTGAAGTTCGCCGTCTCCGACGTACGGACCTGGCTGGAGACGCGGCACGAGGCCGACCGGTGAGCCGCCAGCGGGTCCCGATCGGGACGCATGGTGCGGTGACCGTGCTGACGCTGCCCGATGGGCGGATGGAGGCGCGCACCCGCTTCCGCGATCTCGATGGGAAGTCGCGGCTGGTGTCGGCTCGGGGGCAGTCGCGTTCGGCGGCCGAGATCTCGTTGAAGCGACGGCTGTCCGAGCGGAACGTCTACCAGCCCGTCGACACGTCGCTCACCCTCGACAGCCCGTTCGGCGAGCTCGTCGACTACTGGCTGGCTGACCTCGACCTGGAGGCCCGGATCGCGCCGTCGACCCGGCGGTACTACGAGGACGCGATTCGCCGTGAGGTACTGCCTGCCTTGGAGCACCTGACCCTGCGAGAGATCGGCGTGGCCCGCTGCGACGCGCTCCTCAAGCGACTCGGCCAGCTGTCGTATGCCCGCTCGAAGCGGGCCAAGACGGTGCTTCGGCTCGCGTTTGGGCTGGCGGTGCGGCACGAGGTCATGCTGCGCAATCCCATCGACGGTGTCTCACGGCTGCACAAGCCAAAGCGCACGCCGACGGCGCTGACCGCCGTCGAGGTGAACGCGATTCGCGCGGTCATCAAGGCATGGGAGCACCAGCGGGGGAGTAGTGGTCCCAACCCGGACGGCCAGCTCGGTCAGATCGTCGAGGTCATGCTTGGCACGTCGGCCCGGATCGGGGAGGTGCTCGGCATTCGTCGTTGTGACCTCGATCTGACCACCACACCGGCAACGCTGCGGATCTGCGGCACCGTCATCAGCCAGAAGGGCGTCGGGACCTTTCGCCAGGCCCACCCGAAGACGGATCGCTCCAACCGGGTGGTCGCGCTCCCGACGTTCACGGCCGAGGCGCTGCGCCGCCGACTGGC
>JBKJIN010000068.1:0-33945 GCA_046598425.1 Marmoricola sp.
CGTGCGCATCTCGATGTCCTCGATGATGGCAGCCCCGTGATTTGGATATACAACCGTTTCGCCGACGGTGAAAGTCATCTGCAGAAAACCCCTTTCAAGGTGACCAGTCTAACACGCTCGGGCGAGTGTCGATTTCGCGTTTGCGCAGGTCAGACGGCTAATGGGGGCTTGACAACGAAGCAGCCATTATGCGTCCTCGGCGGGAGCGGCCGCTCGGCCCGGCCGCGTTCGTCCCACGAAGCGGTGCACGATATGGATAGTTTTTGTCCATGAGCGACTCCAGCAACGCGAGTACGACGACCGTTCGACGGACCCGCCCACGGATCCGTGACGTCGTCCGCTGCATGCACCCGAAGCAGTCGCTCCTGCTCGCGGCGGCGATCGGGGTCCTGGCCGCCGCGGACGGCAGACCGACCCGCGAGTTCCTCTCCGCGGCGGGCGCCGTGCTGCTCGTCCAGCTCTCGCTGGGGCTCAGCAACGACATCTGCGACCAGGCTCACGACTACCGAGCCCAGACCCCGAGGAAACCGCTGGCCAGCGGGATCGTCGATGCGGGCACCGCCGGCTACGTGCTGATGGTGATGGTGCTGCTCTCGGTCCCGCTCTCGGCCCTGAACGGCGCCGCGGCCGGTGGAGCCCTCCTGATCACCCTGCCGATCGGGTGGATCCACAACCGGTGGCTGCACCGGACCGGGTTCTCGTTCCTCGGCTGGACCGCCTCCGCCGCGCTCTACCCCGCCTTCCTGTCCTACGGCGGCTGGGCCGGGACCGTGCACGGCTCCGCCCCGACCTGGGCGGTCACCGCGGCGGCCGCGGCGGTCGGCTTCTGCGCCCACCTGGTCACCTCGCTCGGCGACCTGGTCGACGACAACAAATCGGGGGCTCGCACGCTGCCGCTGCAGATCGCGCTGAGGACCGGCGCACCCAGGCTGCTGTTCCTCACGATCGTGGTGACCGCCGTGTCCGTCGCCGGTCTCGTGGTGGCCGGGCTCTCGGTGGGCTTGCGCCAATGAGACGGTAGGCTGCTGCCGCGCATCCCCCCTGTTCTACAGCCTGTTCTTCAGCCTCCCGAGAGGACCCGAGGTCTCGTGATGTCCCCGTTCCAGCGCCGTGCCGCGATCGCTTCCCTGCTCCTGCTGGCCCCGGCCCTGGGCGCCTGCGGGTTCAACGTCCAGACCGATCAGGTCTACCAGGCGGCAGTGGGCCCCGACAACCGCGACAGCGACGTCGACGTGCTCAATGCCGTAGTGGTCACCAACGGGACCGGTCAGGGCACCTTCGCCGGCAGCCTGGTGAACAACACCGGCACCGCCGACTCGATCGCGAACGTCACCGCCGAGGACGGGGTCTCGATCCTCCCTGGCGGCGCCTTGGCGATCCCGGCGTACGGGCTGGTCAACCTCAGCAACCTGCTCGAGAACGGCAAGATCCCGCTGGTCCTCGACGGCAACCCGGTCGCCGCCGGCGGGTACGTGACGCTGACCTTCACCTTCGCCAACGCCGACCCGGTCACCGTCCAGGCCCCGGTGGTCGACAACACCGGCGTCAACCAGGACTACGAGGGCGTCCCGCTGGCGCCGACCGCGGGCGGGATCGATAGACGGGCCGAGTCCCTCGACGGCGAGCACACCGAGGACGAGGGCACCGAGCACTGATGCCGACGCTGATCCTGCTCCGCCACGGCGAGAGCGAGTGGAACGCGAAGAACCTGTTCACCGGCTGGGTGGACGTCGCGCTGACCGAGAAGGGCCGCGCCGAAGCCGTCCACGGGGGCGAGCAGCTCGTCGAGGCCGGCCTGCTGCCCGACGTACTGCACACCTCGCTGCAGCGTCGTGCGATAACCACCGCGCACCTCGCCCTCGATGCCGCCGACCGGCACTGGATCCCGGTCCGCCGGTCGTGGCGCCTCAACGAGCGGCACTACGGCGCGTTGCAGGGCAAGGACAAGAAGCAAACCCTTGAGGAGTACGGCGAGGAGCAGTTCATGCTGTGGCGCCGTTCCTTCGACGTGCCGCCGCCGCCGCTGGACGACGCAGACGAGTTCTCCCAGGCCGGTGACCCCCGGTACGCCGACCTCGGCGACGACCTGCCCCGCACCGAGTGCCTCAAGGACGTCATCGCCCGACTGCTCCCGTACTGGGACGACGCCGTGGTCCCCGACCTCGCGTCCAGCAAGACCGTCCTGATCGCCGCCCACGGCAACAGCCTGCGCGCGATCGTCAAGCACCTCGACCAGATCTCCGACAACGACATCGCCGGGCTCAACATCCCCACCGGGATGCCGCTGGTCTACGAGCTCGACAAAGACCTGCGCCCGAGGTCTCCGGGCGGGCGCTACCTGGACCCCGAGGCTGCGGCTGCTGCGGCTGCTGCGGTCGCGAACCAGGGCAAGTAGGCCGCAGGTTTCACAACTTCGGTTGTGAAACTGGCGCCACCTCACCAAAATCCTTGTGCGTTGGCGCCAGTTTCACAACTTCGGTTGTGAAACTTCGTCGCTCAGTTGAGGTACGTCGGCTGCTCGCCGGTGACCAGGAAGACCACCCGGCGGGCGATCGAGACGGTGTGGTCGGCGATCCGCTCGTAGTACCGGCCGAGCAGCGCGATGTCGACTGCCGGCTCGACGCCGTACTTCCAGTCCGACCCGAGGAGCTCGCGGAACGAGGAGCGGCGCAACCGGTCCATCTCCTCGTCGACCTGCTCCAGCTCCTCGGCGGCGGCGATGTCGGAGTCGGCGATCACGTGACCGACCTTCGCAATCATCACCTCGGCGACCGCGGCCATCCGGGCGATCGTCGGCACGACCTCCGCCGGCACGGCCACCTCGGGGACGCGGAGCCGCGCGATCTTGGCGATGTGCACCGCCAGGTCGCCCATCCGCTCGAACTCGCTGACCATGCGTAGCGACGCGACGAGCATCCGCAGGTCACCGGCGACGGGGTTCTGGAGCGAGAGCAGCTCGAAGCTGTGGTTCTCGATCCGGACCCGCAGGTCGTCGATCGCGACGTCCGCGGAGATCACCTGCTCGGCGATCCTCGCGTCGCCGTCGAGCAGCGCTCGGGTGGCGTGGGAGACGGCATCCCCGACGAGGCGGGTCATCGACAGCAGGTCGTCCCGGATCGAGTCGAGCTGGTCGGAGTAGGCATCGCGCATGGGCATCAGGTTATTCCCGATTGGTGAACAGCAGGGGACGTTCGGTGAACGGGGTGCGAACAGTCCCTGAAAGCGGCTGCCACGGGCCGAACATCAGATGAAACCCTGCGTACCATCGCAAGCGTGAGCCCGACGACCCAAGCTGTGCTGTTCGCCCTCCTCGGAGTGGTCATCGGCGGCGGAGTCGTCTTCGCGTGGCGAATCAGCGAGGACCAGACGCACCCGGTCTCGCTCCCCTCCCCGGCCCTCCCGGCCGGCGTCGCCGCGGTCCTCTCGGTGCTGCGCAGCAGCGCCCTGGTGGTCGACGCGAGCGACGAGGTCCTGAAGGCCTCGGCCCCGGCGATCGCGATGGGACTGGTCCGGGACCGCCGGATCGCGGCCCCGGAACTGGAAGAACTGGTCCGGCAGGTACGCCGCGATGGCCAGATCCGGGAGACCGAGGTGGTGATGCAGCGGTCGCCCGGGAGCCCGCCGCGTTACGTCACCGCACGGGTGGCCCCGTTGAGCTCGCAGCTCGTCCTGGCTCTTGTGGAGGATCGGACCCGCGAGCGCCGGGTCGAGTCGATCCGCCGCGACTTCGTCGCCAACGTCAGCCACGAGTTGAAGACCCCGGTCGGCGCGATCCGGTTGCTCTCCGACGCGGTTATCGACGCGAAGGACGACCCAGAGGCGGTGCAGCGGTTCGCCGGCCGGATGCATACCGAGAGCGAACGGCTGGCCCGCCTGGTGCAGCAGATCATCGAGCTGTCCCGGCTACAGGGCGACGACCCCCTCGACGAACCGGTCGCGGTCAACGTCGACGCGATCATCTCCCGGGTGATCGACGAGAACTCAACCGACGCCGGGGCGAAGAGCATCTCGCTGGTCCACAACGGCGAGCGCGGCCTGACCCTGCTCGGCAACCGCGAGCAGGTGGCCGTCGCGATCGGCAACCTGGTGGCCAACGCGGTCGCCTACTCCCCCGACGGCTCCTCGGTGGTGGTGGCCGCGAAGCGCGGCGACACCACCGTCGACCTCTCGGTCACCGACCAGGGAATCGGCATCCCGGCCGCGGAGATCGACCGGATCTTCGAGCGTTTCTACCGGGTCGACCCGGCCCGGCACCGGTCCACCGGCGGCACCGGTCTGGGTCTCTCGATCGTCAAGCACGTCGCGGCCTCGCACGGCGGCGACGTACGGGTCTGGTCCGTCGAGGGCCAGGGATCGACGTTCACACTGACCCTGCCGCGCAAGTCGTCCATCAGCAGTCCTGACACAAGCACAGCGGAGGCAAACTCATGACCCGAGTACTCGTCGTCGAGGACGAGGAGAGCTACAGCGACGCCCTCGCCTACATGCTCCGCAAGGAAGGGTTCGAGGTCGCGATCGCGGCCGACGGCCCAGCAGCCCTGGCCGAGTTCGACCGCGCCGGGGCCGACATCGTGCTCCTCGACCTGATGCTCCCCGGGATCCCCGGGACCGAGGTGTGTCGGCAGATCCGGCAGACCTCCAACGTCCCGGTGATCATGGTCAGCGCGAAGGACGACGAGGTCGACAAGGTCGTGGGGCTCGAGCTCGGTGCTGACGACTACATCACCAAGCCGTACTCCCCCCGCGAGCTGGTTGCACGGATCCGCGCCGTGCTCCGGCGCGGCACCGAGCCGGACCTTGCACCGCAGACGCTGGAGGCAGGCCCGGTGCGGATGGACACCGAGCGGCACGTGGTGACCATCAGCGGCGAGGACGTACGCCTGCCCTTGAAGGAGTTCGAGCTCCTGGAGATGTTCCTGCGCAACCCGGGCCGGGTGCTGACCCGGGGGCAGTTGATCGACCGGGTCTGGGGCTCGGACTACGTCGGCGACACCAAGACGCTGGACGTGCACGTGAAGCGGTTGCGGGCCAAGATCGAGCCGAGCCCTGCCGAGCCGAAGTACCTCACCACGGTGCGCGGGCTCGGGTACAAGCTCGACCTATAGTCGGGTGCCCGTCGACGGGTCTAGATTCAGCACGTGACCCGGTCCTCCCTCCTTCACGACACCCTCGGCGTCCCCGACCCGCTCCGTCGCGCCCGGATCCCGAAGGATCTGGACTCGGTCACCTCGATCGGCACCGAGTCCGACCCGACCGAGGTCGGGATGACGACCGACAACGTCGAGTCCATCTGGGGGGCCGTCGAACACCTCTACCGTTCCGGCATCCACCCGGCTGTGGCCCTCTGCGTACGCCGGCACGGCCAGGTCGTCCTGAACCGTGCGATCGGGCACGCCAGCGGCAACGGGCCGCAGGACGCCAAGGACGCCGAGAAGGTGCTGGCCACCCCGGAGACCCCGTTCTGCATCTTCTCCGCCACCAAGGGCACCACCGCGACGGTGATCCACCTGCTTGACGAGCGCGGGCTGCTGCACATCGGCGACCCGGTGGCGGAGTACCTGCCGGAGTTCGCCCGCAACGGCAAGTCCAGCATCACCATCGGGCACGTGCTCTCGCACCGGGCTGGGGTCCCGAATGCCCCGAAGGAAGCCCTCAACTTCGAGACCATCGACGACTGGCAGGCGCAGCGGGAGTACATGTACGACGCCAAACCGATGTCGCGCGCCGGGAAGCGGCAGGCGTACCACGCCGTCTCCGGCGGCAGCCTGCTCGGCGAGGTCGTCCGGGAGATCACCGGCAAGGACATCCGCACCGTGCTCGCCGAAGAGATCCTGGACCCGCTCGACTTCCGCTGGATGAACTACGGCGTCGCTGCCGAGGACGTTCCGCTGGTCGCGCAGAACTACCCGACCGGGCCGCCGCCGATGCCGCCGCTGAGCACCTTCCTGACCCGGGCGCTCGGGGTCCACCCGGACGAGGCGACCCGGATGTCGAACGACCCGCGGTTCCTCACCGCGATCCTGCCCGCCGCCAACGGCGTCAGCACCGCCAACGAGCTGAGCCGGTTCTACGAGATGCTGCGCTGCGGCGGCGAGCTCGACGGCGTTCGGGTGATGGAGGAGCGGACGATCCGTCGTGCCCGGGTCGGCGTCTCGCACCTGGAGGTCGACCTGAGCCTGGGGCTCCCGATCGGGTTCAGCAACGGGTTCATGCTCGGCGGAAAGGTGCTCAGCCTGTACGGCCCGAACACCACGAAGGCGTTCGGGCACCTCGGCTGGATCAACATCATCGGCTGGGCGGACCCGGAGCGAGCGCTTTCGGCGGCCCTGATCACGACCGGCAAGTCGGTGCTCTACCCGGAGGTGGTCCGGTTCTGGGAGGTCGGGCACCGGATCGGCAAGGAAGCTGCACCGGTCTGAGGTTGCGTCCGAGCCTTGGGACTGACGCGGATACTGGAGCGGTGAGCAGCGAGGTCGTCCCCACCAGTCTGGAGAGCGTGCTGGGTGACCGGCGCTGGCTGGTCCTCACCGGGGCCGGCGTCTCCACCGACTCGGGGATCCCGGACTACCGCGGCCCCGGCTCCCCGCAGCGTCGGCCGATGACCGGGCAGCAGTTCGCCTCCGGCGTACCGGCGC
The DNA here is from genome assembly GCA_046598425.1 of Marmoricola sp. Classification (GTDB taxonomy): domain Bacteria; phylum Actinomycetota; class Actinomycetes; order Propionibacteriales; family Nocardioidaceae; genus Marmoricola. The sequence continues at coordinate 6,636 of JBKJIN010000068.1, forward strand.
GGCAGCGGTACTGGGCGCGGGCGTACCTCGGCTGGTCGGCCATGGGGACCGCCCGACCGAACCCGACCCACCGGGCACTGGCAGCACTCGAAGGCGCTGGCCGGTTGAGCGGCCTGATCACCCAGAACGTCGACGGCCTGCACTCGACTGCCGGCAACCGTGAGGTAGTCGACCTGCACGGGCGGCTGGACCAGGTGATCTGCCTGGGGTGCGGCGATGTCTCCGCTCGCGAGGACCTCCAGCGCCGGCTCGCCGGACTCAACCCCGCCTTCGGGGCTGACGACCTCGTCGTACTGCCGGACGGCGACGTCGCGCTGGACGCGACCGCCGACTTCGTGCTGGCCGACTGCGAGCGGTGCGGCGGACCGCTGAAACCGGACGTGGTCTTCTTTGGGGAGAACGTTCCGGCAGAGCGGGTACGACGCTGCAGCGCCCTTGTCGAGGCCGCCGAGGCGCTCGTCGTCCTCGGGTCCTCGCTGCACGTCTTCAGCGGGCGTCGCTTCGTGAACCAGGCGCACCGGCGCGGGATCCCGATCGTGATCGTCAACCGCGGAGAGACCCGGGGAGATCCGCTGGCGACGTTGAAGATCGACGCCGGCTGCGCCGAGGTCCTGGGGCGTTTCGCCTAGCGAGTGTCGCCTAGTCGGAGAGGACCCAGTACCTCGGCATCGAGATCACCACGTCGAACCCGCTGCCCGCGGAGATCACCTCGAGCCGCACGCTGGCGTGATCGTGGTCGGCGCTCGCCAGCACCACTCCGTGACCGTCGCAGGCGATGGGCGCCACGGCCCGCGAGCCCTAGGCGGAGAGGTCGAGTTCGGGCAGGGCCGAACCACCGGCCACGGAGCGGATCCGGACAGCGCCGACCTGGTCGAGCCGGATGACATAGCGCTCGAAGTTCTCGCCGTCGAGCGCGACGCCCATCCCGTCGACGGCCGAGATTATCCCGGAGAACCAGTGTCCGCCGGCGAGGATGTCGACCCGCTGCCCCTGGTCCCACGCCCGATTGAGGGCCGAACCGACGGTCACCTGCATGGAGGACTGGGTACTCATCTGTCCATTATGCCCGATTTATTATGTTTTTGCGAGAGCAAGGAGCTGGGTCACGTGGTGAATCTAGGCGAGCGGGCACGAGCGGGGCACGCGGTTGTCGGCCGTCGTCCGTAGGGATCCGGACGACTCAGTCCGGGGTCGGGCCGCTCTCCAACCACCCCCGGAACGCCTCCAGGTTCGCCGTCGACTCCCCCTTGGCGATCCGCCACTCCCACTCCTTGCGGATCGAGGTGGCGAAACCCAGCTCCAGCAGCACGTTGAACGACTCGTCGGCGTAGGTCAGCACCGACCCGAGCAGCCGGTCGACCTCGGCCGCGGTCACGACGCCTAGCGGCAGCCGGGCGTCGAGGAAGATGTCGCCGACGGCGTCGAGCGCGAAGGCGACCCCGAACAGCTTCATGTTGCGCTCGAGCATCCACTTGTAGACGGCCTCGAAGTTCTCGTCGGGCTTGCGGCAAACGAACGCGTGCACACTCAGGGCGTGCGGCCCGACCTCGAGACGGACGGGGGTCTTCAGCTTCCGCTCGCCGGGAAGGATGACGTCGAAGATCCCGGGGTTCAGCTCCTCCCAGTCCAGCCCACCCTCGTTGAGCACCTCCCGGAGTACGGCGTCCGCCGCGGCCCGCGGGTCCGTCACCGGGCAGCCTCGGCAGCCATCATCGCCACCGCGCGCCGGTAGACCGCGATGGTCGCGTCCGCGGTCCGCTCCCAACTGAAACCAGCCGCCTGGGCAACGGCACCGACCGAGAGCGCCGCCCGCAGCGCCGGGGCGTCGATGATGCTGGCGAAGACGCGGGCGTAGTCGCTCGGGTCGTGGCCGTCCACGAGGAAGCCGGAGCGACCGTCGTCGACCGCGGTGGTGAGACCACCGACCGCCGCAGCGACCACCGGGGTGCCGACCGCCTGGGCCTCGACGGCGACCAGCCCGAAGCTCTCGTTGTACGACGGCACGCAGACCAGCGTCGCGGCGGCGTACCAGTCGACCAACTCGTCGCGGCGCACCGGCGGGACGAAGCGGACGACGTCGGTGATGCCTAGGCTCGTGGCCAGGTCGGCCAGTGCCGTCGGGTGCTCGAGCCCGCTGCCGGACGGGCCACCGACGACTGCGACGACGAGCCGGGAACGGAGCGCAGGGTCGCGCGCGATCAGCTCGGCGGCGGCGCGCAACATCACGTCCGGCGCCTTGAGCGGCTGGATCCGGCCGACGAAGACCAGTACCTCGGCATCCTGGCGAAGCCCGAGACGGACCCGGGCAGCAGCCATCGAGGTCGGCCGGAAGGCGTCCAGATCCACACCGGGGTGGACGACCTCGACCCGGGACGGATCGGCGTCGTAGCTGTTGATCAGGTCCTTCGCCTCGTCGACGGTGTTGGCGATCAGCATGTCGGAGGCAGTGACGACCTGCTCCTCGCCGATCACCCGGGCGTGCGGTTCGGGGACGTCACCCTCGGCGAGCAGCGCGTTCTTGACCTTCGCCATCGTGTGCATCGAGTGCACCAGCGGCACCCCCCAGCGGTCTCGGGCGAGCGCCCCGACCTGGCCGGAGAGCCAGTAGTGGCTGTGCACGGCGTCGTAGTGGCCGAGATCGAACTGCGCCTCGGTGCGCAGCACCTCCCGGGCGAAGACGCAGAGCTGTCCCGGAAGCTCGTCCTTGGCCAGACCCTCGAACGGGCCGGCCACGATGTGCCGGACGTTCACGCCCGGCGAGACCGGCACCAGCGGCGGCAGCTGGGAGTCGGTGGCCCGGGTGAAGATGTCGACCTCGATACCGCGGTCCGCGAGCCGCCGGGCGACCTCGGTGACGTAGACGTTCATCCCGCCGGCGTCGCCGGTGCCAGGCTGGTCGAGCGGGGAGGTGTGCAGGCTGATCATCGCCAGCCGCCGCAGCGGCGAGGCAGCCGCCGGCAGGGCGTGGGCGGCGTCGTACGCCAGTCCGCTCATCTGCTCACCTCCGCCTCTGCTGGACACCTCAGCCATAACCGCCTGGCATTCTCCCCCATTCCCCGTGCCAGGATGACGTAGCCCTTTCGGGCCCAGTTCGGCCGATCTCGAGGAGATGCCAGTGACCAGTCCGGAGGAGCCAGGCACGGACCGGACCGCCGTGGTGACCGGGGCCAGCAGCGGCATCGGGGCTGGCTCCGCACGGGCGCTGGCCGCCGCCGGCTTCTGGGTCGTCTGCGCCGCCCGGCGTACCGACCGGATCGCGGCGCTTGCCGCGGAGATCGGCGGGATCGCGGTCACCTGCGACGTGACCTCGGACACGACGGTCCGGGCGCTCGCAGACGCCGTCGGCCCGCGGCTCGACGTTCTGGTTAACAGCGCCGGCGGGGCGTTCGGCGCCGACACCGTGGAGGCCGGCGATCTCGGCCAGTGGCAGCAGATGTACGAGGTGAACGTCCTCGGCGTCGTCCGGGTCACGCAAGCGCTGCTGCCCGCCCTACGTGCCAGCGGGCAGGGCCTGGTCCTCAACATCGGCTCGACGGCGGGCCGGACTGCCTACCCCGGGGGCGGCGGGTACACCGCGGCGAAGCACGGCCTGCACGCGGTCAGTCAGACGCTGCGCCTCGAGCTCAACGGCGAACCGGTCCGAGTCACCGAGATCCAGCCCGGGATGGTGCACACCCCGGAGTTCTCGCTGGTCCGTCTCGGCGACCAGGACCGCGCCGACGCCGTGTACGCCGACGTCGACGGTCCGCTGGTGGCCGAGGACGTCGCCGAGGCAGTCCGCTGGGTGACTTCGCTACCGCGGCACGTCAACATCGACGAGCTGGTGATGCGCCCGGTGGCCCAGGCCGCCCAGCACCAGTTGCACCGCGGCCCGATCTTCAACCGTTGAATCGGGCCTTCTGACCGGTCGAATCACGGCTCTTAACGACCGCAAGGCCCGTTTCGGTAGGCCAGGGGGCCGAACTCAACGGTTCAGGTACCGGCGGATTCCGTCGATCACTGCAACCGCGTACGTCGTCCGTCCGGCGTACGTCGTCATCCGGGCAGCGTCGCTCCGGTTGCGCATGTTGCCGACCTCCAGCAGCACCACCGGAACGTCGGAGAGGTTCAGCGTGCCCAGGTCCGCCCGGGTGACCAGAGCGGTGCCGCCGCCGAGGTAGTTGGCGCGCGGCACGCCGTGCGCATCGAACCCGGCCCGCACGGCGAGAGCGAGGTCCCGGGACGCAGCGGCGATGTCCGTGGTCCAGGGCTCCCGGGCGGCCGGAGCGATCACGTGGAAGCCCCGGGCGCCAGCCGCAGCGCCGTCGCCGTGGATGCTGACCGCGAGATCAGCGTCGACCGAGGCTCCGAAACGGCCGCGGGCGTCCACGCAGGGGCCCCACCGGTCCGCACTGTTCACGGTCCGGGTCAGCAGCACGGTCGCGCCGAGGGCCTCGAGCCGCGCCTTGACGCTCTGCGCGACCGCGAAGGTCAGGCTGGCCTCCGGGTAGCCGGCGTTCGTCGAGGTTCCGGTGGAGTTGCACGGCTTGCTGAACCCGCCGGCATCGACGTACCGCCCGGTCCTCGCGGCGAAGCGCGCGTTGCCGAGCTGGTGGCCCGGGTCAAGCACGACCCGGACACCGGCGAGCGGCGAGCCAGCGGGGCGCAGGACCAGGCCCGGCTCGGTAAGCGTCGGCGCCGACGCCGACGGAGCGCCGGCCGAACCGCCCGGCAGCACGACCAGGGCGAGCCCGGCCGCCGCTACCAGGGCGCCGCCGACCGCCCCGAGCGTCCGGATCAATGATCCAGGCCCTTCGCGATCCTCTGGACGGCGTCATGGATCGCGCTCGCTGCAGCGGCGTGCGCCTCGGCGCCCCGGCGGAACGGGTCCGGGACGTCCTGCTCGACCGACCCAGCGGCGGAGCGGTGCACCCCGGCCCACTTGACGATGTCGAACGCGGTGCCGCCGTCACTCATCTCGGTCAGCGCAGCGAACTCCAGCACCGTGAACGTACGCCGCAGTGCCCCCGGCGACTCCGCGAGCACCTGGGAGCGCAGGTCCCGGGTGGCGGTGAGGAGCACGTCGGCCTCCTCGATCAGTTCCGGCGTCAACTGTCGCGCGGCGAAGCCGGTCGGGTCGCCGCCGTACCCCTTGAGCTCGGCTGCGGCGTACCGGCTCATCGCGTAGCCGACCATGGCTCCGACCCCAGCGCTGGAGACCGAGAACCGGTCCGCGGGGAGTCGCGTGGCGAGCAACCGCTCACCAACCGGCGAGCGGCAGACGTTGCCGATGCAGACGAACAGGACCCGGAACGGGCGCTGCTCGTTCTGCGGTGGCACGTCGGGCATGAGACTCACGATAGACTTCGGGGTCGTCATTCGACGTACCCACCTGACTAACGAGACCTGTCTCACCCCTGCCCGGAAGGCTCCACCAGCTCATGGCTACCAGCACCCGTTCCGACCTGCGCAACGTCGCGATCGTCGCGCACGTCGACCACGGCAAGACCACCCTGGTCGACGCCATGCTCCTCCAGGCGGGCGCTTTCACCCAGCATCAGGCAGAGGGAGTCTCGGAGCGGGCGATGGACTCCGGCGAGCTCGAGCGCGAGAAGGGCATCACCATTCTCGCGAAGAACACCGCCGTGCACTACGAGGGCCCGGCGGGCGGTGGCAAGCCGATGGTCATCAACATCATCGACACCCCCGGGCACGCCGACTTCGGCGGCGAGGTCGAGCGTGGCCTCTCCATGGTCGACGGCATCGTGCTCCTCGTCGACGCCTCCGAGGGCCCGCTCCCGCAGACCCGGTTCGTGCTCCGCAAGGCGCTCAACGCCGACATGCCGGTCATCCTGGTCGTGAACAAGACCGACCGCGGTGACGCCCGGATCGCCGAGGTTGTCGACGAGACCTACGAGCTGTTCATGGACCTGCTCGACGAGTCGCACAGCCAGGACGCTCTGGACTTCCCGGTCGTCTACGCCTCCGGCCGCGCCGGGATCGCCTCGCTGACCGCGCCGGAGAACGGCACCATGCCCGACGGTGACGACCTCGAACCGCTGTTCAAGACGATCCTCGAGACCATCCCGGCCCCCACCTACACCGAGGGCGCGCCGCTGCAGGCGCACGTCACCAACCTGGACTCCAGCCCGTTCCTGGGCCGCCTCGCGCTGCTCCGGGTCCACGAGGGCAACCTCAAGAAGGGTCAGAACGTCGCCTGGATGAAGCGCGACGGGACGACCAAGACCGTCAAGATCACCGAGCTGCTGGTCACCGAGGGCCTCGAACGCAAGCCGGGCGAGTCCGCCGGACCCGGCGACATCGTCGCCATCGCCGGCATCCCGGACATCACCATCGGCGAGACCCTCGCCGACCCGGAGAGCCCGGTCGCGCTGCCGCTGATCCACGTCGACGAGCCAGCCATCTCGATGACGATCGGGACCAACACCTCGCCGCTGGCCGGCAAGGGTCCCACCAAGCACACCAAGGTCACCGCCCGCCTGGTCAAGGACCGCCTCGACAGCGAGCTGGTCGGCAACGTCTCGCTGCGCATCCTCCCCACCGAGCGCCCCGACGCCTGGGAGGTCCAGGGCCGCGGCGAGCTCGCGCTGGCGATCCTCGTCGAGCAGATGCGCCGCGAGGGCTTCGAGCTCACCGTCGGCAAGCCGCAGGTGGTCACCAAGGAGATCGACGGCAAGCTGCACGAGCCGACCGAGCGCCTGACCATCGACGCTCCTGAGGAGCACCTCGGCGCGATCACCCAGCTGCTCGCGCTCCGCAAGGGACGGATGGAGCAGATGACCAACCACGGCACCGGCTGGGTGCGGATGGAGTTCCTGGTCCCCTCCCGCGGCCTGATCGGCTTCCGGACCGACTTCCTCACCCAGACCCGCGGCACCGGCATCGCACACCACATCTCCGAGGGCTACGAGCCGTGGGCCGGACCGATCCAGTCCCGCTCGCAGGGCTCGCTGGTGGCCGACCGCTCGGGTGCTGCGACGGCGTACGCGATGACGAACCTGCAGGAGCGGGGCGTCATGTTCCTCGAGCCCACCACCGAGGTCTACGAGGGCATGATCGTCGGGGAGAACTCGCGCGCCGACGACATGGACGTCAACATCACCAAGGAGAAGCAGCAGACCAACGTCCGCTCCTCCACCTCCGACAACTTCGAGAAGCTGATCCCGCCGAAGAAGCTGAGCCTCGAGCAGTGCCTGGAGTTCTGCCGCGACGACGAGTGCGTCGAGGTCACCCCGGACACGGTCCGCATCCGCAAGGTCGTGCTTAACGCCGGCGAGCGCAACCGCACCGCGGCCCGGGCCCGCTCGGCTGCCAAGAACGGCTAGTCAGGCCGCTCGGCGGCGGCCTTGATCCCGGTCAGCGTCTGACGCATCCCGGCGCGCATCGCGGCGGTGAAGGCGGTCTGACCGCCCATGAAGCCGTCGGTGAGCTGGAGCGAGAGCTCGGAGAGGCCGTCGGGAGCCTCCCGGCGCTGGGTGAGCCGGCACCCCGTCGGGGTCGGTTCGAGCGAGAAGCCCCAGACCACCCAATTCTCCTCGATCCGGAACGCAAGCTCGTGCTCGAGGGTGAACCGGACCACCTCTCCGGTGGACTTCCACTCCAGGTCGCCGTCGCGGTTGAGGTTGGTGAACTGGACCCCAAGCGCCAACTCCTCGGCGCCGCCGCGCAGGCGGGTCGAGGCCACCTGCGGGCTCCACTCCGGATAGCGGCGTACATCGCTCACCAGCGCCCAGACAGCGGCGAGGGGGGCATCGATCTCGATGCTGTCCTGGAGCAACGGCTCGAAGTCCATCAGTAGGCGCCTTCGGAGGCGAAGACCGCTTTCACTGTCTTCACCATGATCACCAAGTCGATCACCATCGACCAGTTGTCGACGTAGTACAGGTCGAGACGGACCGCCTCGGCCCAGGAGAGATCGGAGCGCCCGGAGACCTGCCAAAGCCCGGTCATGCCGGGACGGACCAGCATCCGCCGGTGGGTGTCCTTCTCGTAGCGCTCGACGTCGGCGGGCAGCAGCGGACGCGGCCCGACCAGGCTCATCTCGCCCTTGAAGACGTTGATCAGCTGCGGCAGCTCGTCGATCGAGTACTTGCGGATGAAGCGTCCGAACCGGGTGATCCGCGGGTCGTTCTGCATCTTGAACAGGACGCCGTCAACCTCGTTCTGAACGTCCAGAGCCGCCCGCAGCTTCTCGGCGTTGACGACCATCGAGCGGAACTTGAACATCTTGAACTCGCCGCCGTGGATACCCACCCGGGTCTGCCGGTAGAAGACCGGACCGCGGTCCTGGAGCCAGATCACCAGGGCGGTCGCGATCAGCAGCGGCGAGAGCATCAGCACCACCACGGACGCCGCGACGAGGTCGAACGCCCGCTTCACCCAGCCTCCGGCGCGGTCGCTCTGCGGCTCCTCCACCTGCACGAACGGCAACCCTGCGACGTGCCGCATGTGCACCCGCGGACCGGCGATATCGGTCAGCGAAGGCACCACCAGCATGTCGAGGTCGAGGCCCTGCAACGCCCATCCCAGCCGGCGGAGGTCGGCCGCCGAGGAGTACGAGCCGCCGGCCACGATCACGCCGTCGGCGCCCTGGTCGATGGCGACCTGTCGGACGTCGTCGATGTCCCCGAAGACCGGGACACCGGTCTCCAGGGGGTCGTGCCCGCCCGGCACGCACATTCCGACCAACCGGTAGCCCATCCAAGACGCCCGGCTCAGTACGTCGACCAGCTCGGAGATCGCGGTCGGCGAGCCCACCGCGATTACCTTGATCGCGAGTCGGCCCTCCTTACGCGCTTTGTGCAGGGTCTGCCGGTCGATGTAGCGGACCAGTAGCAGCACCGGGGTGCCGAGGGCGAAGAAGATCAACGGGTAGCCACGGGTGGGCTGGTAGTAGGACAGGAACCCGCCTGCGCAGGCGACCCCGAAGGCGATCGCCGAGGCGACCGTGATCGCCCGGAACTCCTCGAACCCGGTGCCGTAGTTCCGGGTCCGGTAGGCGCCAAGGACGACGAGCATGAACAGCCACACGATGATCAGCCCGGGACCGAGAAGCGGCGCCCAGTCGAACGGGTACGGCTTCTCGGCCCAGTACTTGTCGATCGAGCCCTGCCAGTACCAGGCCAGGACCGAGGTCACGAAAAGCACTCCGGCGTCGAGCATGAAGACACCGACCAGCATGTTCCGGATCCGCTGCTTCAGGGTCTGCCGCTTCGGTAATGCCACGTCTTCCTGCTTCGACTCCGGGTCGTCCGCCAAGGCGCTGCTCATCGGCGCCGCGTCACGGCGGAGAGGGCGGGCTTGACGTCGATGATGTACACGAAGGCGGCCACCGTGCCGAGCAGGGACAGGATCCCGTAGGGCCGCGGGAAGACGATGTGGGCCACCAGGGCGAGACCGAGGATCCAGAGCCACGCCGTCTTGGTCTGCTTATCCGCGGCGACGAACGCCGCGGGCGGGCGGGTGATCGCGTCGACCAGCGCCCAGACCTTAACCACCGTCAGCGCGAGGAACACCAACGACAGCACGTTCGCCTCGAGATCCCAGATGTGCACGCCCCCAGCCTACCTAGAGCGCGGCGCGATTCGGCGTCCCGGGTACCGGCACGTGGGCGTGCTGGAAGGTGCTGCTGAGCCAGGGCCGGACAACACGCAGGGCCCCTGGGAGATCCCAGGGGCCCTGCGCGGTGGTGCAGTGATTCAGGAGGCCTTCTTGGCAGCCTTCTTGGCCGGGGCCTTCTTGGCCGGGGCCTTCTTGGCGGCCGGCGTGGTCGCCGGAGCCTTCTTGGCAGCCTTCTTCGCGGCCTTCTTGGCGGGCTTCACGTTGGCAACAGCCTTGACGCCGTCCTTGCGGACAGCGGCGACGAACTTCTCGCCGCGGGTGGCCAGGTCGGCGTACGTGGAGTTGAGCTCCTCGAGCGCCTCGTTCAGCTTGGCCTCAAGCTTCGCGGGAAGCTCCTTGGCGTCCTTCTGGACCTCGGCGAGCTTGGCCTCGAACTTGGCCTGCGCGTCCTTGGCGTCAGCCTGGAGCTGCTCCACGCGGGTCTTGGCCTGGGCCTGCAGGGCCTTGGCGTCGAAGTCGACGTCCTTCACGCGGGCCTGCACGTCGGAGACGCGGGTCTGCGCGGCGTCCAGGCGGGCCTGGGTCGCCTTCTGGGCCTCGGTCGCGTAGCTGCGGGCCTTGCCCACCGCGATCTCGGTCGCGCCGGCGGCGGCGTACAGCGGCTTCACGGCCTCGGTCTTGAGCTGCTCGGCATTGAACTGGGTCTTAGCCATCTCAATTTCCTTCGGTTGGGTTCGCCGACTCGGAATCTTCCGGTCGAACGTCTTCGGTGGGGGTGGGGAGGGGAGCAACGTTGCTCAGGCCATCGGCCGACTCCGCGTGCTGCTCGTCGTTCGCGGCCTCAGCCCGGAAGGACTGGTAGACCGCAAGCAGTGCCTGCTTCTGCCGCTCCGTCAGGACGGGGTCGGCGAGGACGGCGAGCTCCACCGAGCGGACCTGGTCGTCGTCCGGGTTGAGGATCCCGGCCTGGACGTAGACCTGCTCGGCGGAAATCCGGAGCGCCTTGGCAATCTGCTGCAGCACTTCGGCGGAGGGCCGGCGCAGACCACGTTCGATCTGACTCAGGTAGGGGTTGGAGACCCCTGCCTGTTCGGCGAGCTGGCGCAGCGACAGCTGGGCGTTGACACGCTGCTCGCGCAGGTATCCACCCAGGGTCTCGACGGTCAGCCCGACGTTGATTTTCTTGGCCACGGACCCATAGTGCTAACTATTGCTAGCACTCCGCAACTCCGAGGATGGTGAGACGAGTCACATCGTCCATGAATAGGCAGTCTTTCACCCCAACCGCTGCTAGCAGACCTGCTCGCACGCGGGGCCGTTCCCGGGTCTCCACCTAGGCTGCTCGGCATGCCCCCGGTGATCGCAGAGGTCGTCCGCTCCGACTTCGTCGAAAGCACCCACCACGGGTCTGCGGTCGCCCTCGACCCGGCGGGCCAGGTCCTCTTCCGGCGTGGGGACGTCACGGGCTCGTTCTTCCCGCGCTCATGCAGCAAACCACTCCAAGCCCTCGGCATGCTCCGCTCCGGGCTCGACCTCGACGGGGAGCTGTTGGCCCTCGCCTGCGCGTCGCACTCCGGCGAACCCTTCCACCTCGAAGGCGTCCGGCGGATCCTCGCCAGCGTCGGGTTAGACGATGCCGCACTACAGAACCCCGCCGGCTGGCCGCTCGCCGACTCCGCCCAGCACGCCCTGCTGCGCGCCGGCGGCGACGCGTCCGTGCTGGCGATGAACTGCTCCGGGAAGCACGCCGCCATGCTGGCGACCTGCGTCGTCAACGGCTGGTCGACCAGCGACTACCTCGAGCCGGGCCACCCGATGCAGCAAGCGATCACCGCCGTATTCACCGAGCTCACCGGCGAGCCCGTCGAGCACGCCGCGGTCGACGGCTGCGGCGCTCCGCTGCTCTCCACCTCGCTGACCGGATTGGCCCGGGCGTTCTCGACTCTCGCCACCAGCGACCGGGCCGAAGAGCGCCGCGTCAGCGCCGCGATCCGGGCGCACCCCGAGCACCTCTCCGGCACCACTCGCGACGAGCGGGACCTCCTGGTCGCGATCCCCGGCGCGATCGGCAAGGCCGGAGCCGAAGCCGGGTACGTCGTGGCGCTGGCCGACGGTCGCGCGCTGGCACTAAAGATCGGGGACGGCGGCGCCCGAGCGCGCCCGGTCGTGATGGCCGCGCTGCTGCACCGGATCGGCGCCGACGTCGAGCCCGGCGTCGACACCGCTGCCGTACGACGCACGGGGACCGCGCCCGTGACTGGCGGTGGCCGGGTCATCGGCGAGATCCGCGCCGTGCTGGACGACACCCTCTGACACGATGACACCGTGCCTGCCCAGTTCTGTCCCTCGCCGCGCGAACTCGACGACCTCGAGCTGCTGCTCAACGGCGGCCTCGCCCCGCTGACCGCCTTCAGCGCGGACGGCCCGATCCGGCTCGCGCTGCCCGACGATCTCACCGGCGCCGGTGAGATCGAACTGGTCGACCCCGAGGGGCTGCCGCTGGCCCGGCTGGACGCCGACGGACTCACCCCGCTCGGGGCGACGTCGTACGGACCGTTCCGGCGCCTGCACCTCGGGCCCGCCGAGACCCGGGCTGCCTACCCCGACGCTCTCACCGTCCCGGTCGCCGCTCCCCTGACCACGCAGGACCTCGCCGTCATCGACGCCGCCCGGGACGGCCGCCCGGTCGTGCTGCTGGCCTTCGTCGGCACCGGGACCCCGCAGGGCGTGAGCGGTGTCGGTCTGGTGCGCGCCTCGCTCGCCGCCGCCGACCTGCTCGGTGACGCGCACGTCGTAGCCGTGGCGCTCGCTGCGCACGGCGACGCCGCCGCAGACCATGCGCTCGGTCAGCAGGTGGCCGCCACCTACGCCGCCGGGGACCTGCTTGCGGTCACCGGAGCAGGCGAGCACCCCGAAGAGATCGCGGCCGTCATCGACTCCGACCAGCCCGCCGAGCCCGGCGTCGTCGTCTTCTTCACCGGCCTCTCCGGAAGCGGCAAGTCGACCCTGGCGCAGGCACTGCTCGACCTGGTCCTGGAGGTCGGCGAGCGGACCGTCACCAGCCTGGACGGCGACGTCGTACGCCGGAACCTGTCGGCGGGCCTGACCTTCTCGCGGGAGGACCGGGAGACCAACATCCGTCGGATCGGCTGGGTCGCCGCGGAGATCGCGCGTCATCGGGGGATCGCTATCTGCTCCCCGATCGCACCGTTCGACGAGACCCGTCAGCAGGTCCGCGCCCAGGTCGAGGAGGCCGGCGGCATCTTCGTGCTGGTGCACGTGGCGACCCCGCTGGAGGAGTGCGAGCGCCGGGACCGCAAGGGGCTCTACGCGAAGGCCCGGGCTGGCGAGATCCCGGACTTCACCGGCATCTCCAGCCCGTACGACGAGCCGACCGACGCTGCGGTCCGGGTGGACACCACCGGGCGCAGCGTCCAGGATGCGCTCGGCGATGTGCTCGGCGTACTGCCGTTCGACCTGCCCGGCTGACCCAATGCTCCGCGTGACCGACAGAGGTGGACCCGACCCATGCCTGACCTGATGACTCTCGACGCGCTCTCCATCCTCGGGGTCAGCTTCGGCGTCGGCATCGTCGTCGGCCTGACCGGCATGGGCGGGGGCGCCCTGATGACCCCGGCGCTGATCTTCCTGGGCATCAACCCGGCGACGGCGGTCGCCAACGACCTGGTCGCAGCGAGCGTCAACAAGTCCGTCGGCGCCAGCGTGCACTGGAAGTCGGGCTCGCCGAACCTCCGACTGGCCGGCCTGCTGCTGGTCGGCTCGGTGCCGTTCGCCTTCGCCGGCGGTTTCATCGTCAAGGCGGTCGGGGACTCAGCAGCGCAGACCGACTTCCTGATCACCGCCATCGGCTATGCCCTGCTGCTGGCGGCCGGAAGCTACGCGCTGCGCATCTACCTACAGCTCCGGCTGGTGAGTGCGGGCAACGTCCTCTCCACCGCCGAGCCGCACATCCGAGCACTGCCGACAGTGCTGGTCGGTGCTTTCGGCGGCCTGCTGGTCGGCATCACCAGCGTCGGGTCCGGGTCGCTGATTATGGTGGCGCTGCTGCTCCTCTACCCGACCATGTCCGCGCTGAAGCTGGTCGGCACCGACCTGGTCCAAGCGGTTCCGCTAGTGCTGGCAGCGGCGATCGGGCACGTGGTCAACGAGGGCGTCGAGTGGGAGGTTCTGATCCCGTTGATCGTCGGCGGCAGCCCTGGGACCTTCCTGGGCGCGAAGATGACCAATTGGGTCTCGCAGTCGGTGATCCGGCGCGGGATCGTGATCGTGCTGACGCTGACCGGGCTGAAGATGCTCGGCGTACCGCCCCAGACAATCGGGTTCCTCGGCGCCGGCATCCTACTGCTGGGCCCGCTGGCGTGGGGTTTCATCCGTCAGGCGCACGGCCTGCCGAATTTCGACAACGACGCGACCGCCTGGCGGCTGCCCGACCCGGAGGAGACCCCGCCCACGGTCCCCGACGAGCAGCCCGATCCGTAGCATGGACACATGCGTCTCCTCCTGCTCCGCCACGGCCAGACGCACGGCAACACCTCCGGCGCCCTGGACACAGCCCTGCCGGGCCTTGAGCTGACCGACCTCGGACGACGCCAGGCCGAAGCCGCAGCCCGGGTCCTGATCGACGAGCCGATCGAGAAGGTCGTCATCTCGCCCACCCACCGGACCCGGCAGACCGCCGCCCCGCTCGCGGCGATCCTCGGCCTCGAGCCGGAGGTGCACGACGGGCTGCGCGAGATCTCTGCCGGCGACTACGAGATGGCTACCGACCACGACTCGATCCTCCGTTACATCGGCACCGTCGCCGACTGGATCGAGGGCCGGCTCGAGACCCGGATGGACGGCGGCGAGACCGGCCACGAGTACCTCACCCGGTACGACGCCGCGATCGCCGAGATCGCGGCCGACGGCACCGGCTGCGCCCTGGTGGTCAGCCACGGCGCCGCTATCCGCACCTGGGTCGCCTCCCGGGTCGATGGGTCCGCGACCCACGAGATGGCCACCGAGGGGCTGCACAACACCGCGTGCATCGTCGTGGACGGCCACCCGTCGACGGGCTGGTCGGTCGTCTCCTGGACCGGCAACCCGATCGGCGGCTCCTTCCTGGACGACGAGAGCGCTCCGGACCCGACAGGACAGGACCTCGACGAGGTCTGATTCGGCCCCCGTCCCACAAAACTAGAACACGTTCCACTTTTGTGGGACGATGTCTGGGACACCCCGCGGTCTCGATACGATGGCCGCCGCCCCTTGCGGGCGCACAGTCACGAGAGGCCCCCATGACCCAGACCCACGCCGACTACCGGCTGAGCCAGCTCGACCAGCTCGAGGCCGAGTCGATCCACATCTTCCGCGAGGTCGCCGCCGAGTTCGAGAAGCCCGTCCTGATGTTCTCGGGCGGCAAGGACTCGATCGTGATGATGCGCCTGGCGGAGAAGGCCTTCTACCCGGCGAAGATCCCGTTCCCGGTACTCCAGGTCGACACCGGGTACGACTTCCCCGAGGTGCTGTCCACTCGGGACAACTGGGTCAACCGCCTCGGTGTCCGGCTGATCGTCGCGAGCGTCGAGGAAGCCCTGGCCAAGGGCATCGTTGTTGACGACGGCAAGACCTCGCGCAACCGGCACCAAATCGGCACCCTCCTGCACGCCATCGAGGAGGAGGGCTTCACCGCCGCCTTCGGCGGTGGCCGCCGCGACGAGGAGAAGGCCCGCGCCAAGGAGCGGGTCTACAGCCACCGCGACGAGTTCGGCCAGTGGGACCCGAAGAACCAGCGCCCCGAGTTGTGGAGCCTCTACAACGGCCGTCTGCACGCCGGCGAGCACATGCGGATCTTCCCGATCAGCAACTGGACCGAGCTCGACGTCTGGCACTACATCGGTCGCGAAGGCATCGAGATCCCTGACATTTACTTCTCCCACCAGCGTCGGGTCTTTGAGCGTGACGGGATGCTGCTCACCGAGAGCGGCTTCAACCCCTGCAAGCCGGGCGAGGAAGCCAGCGAGCGCACCGTCCGGTTCCGCACCGTCGGCGACCTGACCCTGACCGGATGCGTCGAGTCCGGCGCCTCGACCATCGACGAGATCATCGACGAGGTGGCGATCGCCCGGGTAACCGAGCGCGGCGCCACCCGCGGTGACGACCGGTTCTCCGAAGCAGCCATGGAAGACCGCAAGAAGGAAGGCTACTTCTGATGCCCGCCCCCACCGATGCACGCTTCCACGACGACGCCCAGCTGATCAGCACCGCCCAGAACGTGGGCCGCGGCATGGACCTGCTCCGGTTCGCCACCGCGGGTTCGGTCGACGACGGCAAGTCCACCCTGATCGGCCGGTTGCTGCTCGACTCCAAGTCGATCTTCGAGGACCAGCTCGAGGCCGTCGAGGCCACCAGCGCCTCGAAGGGCTACGACTACACCGACCTCGCGCTGCTGACCGACGGTCTGCGCTCCGAGCGCGAGCAGGGCATCACCATCGACGTGGCCTACCGCTACTTCGCGACCCCGAACCGCAAGTTCATCATCGCCGACACCCCTGGGCACGTGCAGTACACCCGGAACATGGTCACCGGCGCCTCGACCGCCGACCTCGGCCTGGTGCTCGTCGACGCCCGCCAGGGCCTGACCGAGCAGTCCCGCCGGCACGCGGTGATCCTCTCGCTGCTGCGGGTCCCGCACCTGGTGCTCGCGGTCAACAAGATGGACCTCGTCGACTTCTCCCAGGAGGTCTACGACAAGATCCAGGCCGAGTTCACCTCGTTCGCGACCAAGCTCAACATCCCCGACCTCCAGGTCATCCCGATCTCAGCGCTCGCTGGCGACAACGTGGTCAACCGCTCCGCGAACATGGACTGGTACCAGGGCCCGTCTCTGATGCACCACCTCGAGAACGTGCACGTGGCCTCGGACCGCGACCTGGTCGATGCCCGCTTCCCGGTCCAGTACGTCGTCCGGCCCAAGTCCGACGAGTTCCACGACTACCGCGGGTACGGCGGCATGGTCGCCAGCGGCGTCCTGAAGCCCGGCGACGAGGTCGTCGTGCTGCCGTCGGGGATGACCTCCACGATCGCGGCTATCGACCTGTTCGACCAGGAGATCACCGAGGCGTTCCCGCCGATGTCGGTCACGATCCGGCTCACCGACGACGTCGACGTCTCCCGCGGCGACATGATCGCCCGGGTCAAGAACGCCCCGACCCCGAGTCAGGACATCGACGCGATGGTCTGCTGGATGACCAACGAACCGCTGCGCAAGGGCCAGAAGCTCGCGATCAAGCACACCACCCGCACCGGGCGCGCCTTGGTCAAGGACATCCAGTACCGCCTGGACATCAACAGCCTCCACCGCGACGTCGACAGCCCCTCGACCCAGGGCCTCGGGCTCAACGAGATCGGTCGCGTCCAGCTCCGTACGACGGTCCCGCTGCTCTGCGACCCCTACTCGAAGAACCGCACCACCGGGTCGTTCATCCTGATCGACGAGGCGACCGGCGTCACCGTCGGCGCCGGCATGATCAACACCGGCGCCTGACCCGGCGTGAAAGTGCTCGTAGTTACCGCCGACCCGGCGCGAAAGGGCACATAATCACCGCCGACCCGTCGTGAAAGTGCACGTGCACGTGCACTTTCACGACGGGTCGGCGCAGTTTTGAGGCACTTTCACGACAGGTCAGACCATGTCGACCAGACGGGACCGCAGCGCGCGGGACGGCGGCACATAGGCCTGGGCGACCTCGCCGAGGCCGTGCACGGTGGCACCCCGGTCCTCGCGCGCCAGGTAGAGCGACTCGCCGCGAGCCAGGGCGACCTTCTCCCCCGCGTCGGTGGTGACGATGACGTCGCCACCGGTGCAGATCAGCACGCTGCCCTCGGAGCGCACCAGTTCGACGCCCTCGGGCGCCGCCGCGGAGATCTGGGTGACCGCGAGCGCGAACCCGCCGCCCGACGGTGAGAACACCTCGGTGTCGTAGTCGACGAAGTCCGGGGTCACCCGCGCCACCCGGGCCATCCCGCTGGCCAGGCAGGCGACCAGACCCGCGGTGTCGATGTGCTTGGTGGTGAGGCCGGCGCGCAGGACGTTGTCCGAGGTCGCCATCACCTCCAAGCAGAGTCCCTTGAGGTGCGCGTGGATGACCCCGGTCTCCAGGTACGCCGCCTCGCCGGGCTGCAGCGTCATCCGGTTGAGCATCAGCGAGATCACCACGCCGATGTCCTCGGGGTAGTACTCGGCGATCTCCACCGCGGTCTGGTACGCCCGCTTGATGTCCATGCTCAAGGCACTCAGCCGGCGGCAGGCGTCGACGATCGAACGGACCTCGTCCGGGTCGATGGACTCGGTGAGCAACCACTCGATCCGGCGGACGATGCTGGCGAACCCGGGGTCGGCGCGCAGGTCGTCGGCGAGGCGCTGGCTCAACGGCGTGTTGAGCGGACCGAGGACGCGCAGGATCTCGGCGGTGGGGCGGAACCCGATCAGGCTGTCGAAGGTGGTCAAGGCGTAGACCATCTCCGGCTTGTGGTTCTGGTCCTTGTAGACGCGCTCCGGAGAGTCCAGCGGTACGCCGACCTCCTCCTCGCGCGCGAACCCGATCTCGGCCTGCGACCGCGACGGGTGCACCTGCAGCGACAGCGGCCGCTCGGCGGCAAGGAACTTCACCATGAACGGCAGCTCGCCGGCGACCTCGGTGAGCGGCACCTCGTTGCCGTCCGCGTCGACCGCGGCCGACGGGCTCAGCGGGTGGGTGCCGATCCACATCTCCGCGACCGGGTCGTCGGCCTCCGGCGCTCCGATGAAGTGCGGGATCGCGTCGATGGAACCCCAGTCGTAGTGCTTGACGCCGTTGTGAAGCCGATGCATTGGTCCACCCTAGATCGGAGACCGCCGCGGACGCGCAGGTATCCCGACCTAGGCGAGCCGCGGACGCACGTGCAGGCCGACCTCGGGGTCGACGACGACCTCCTGGGCGGCGGCGATGCCGTCGGCGACCAGGGTCGTGTCCATCGGCACCGCCCGCTTCACCAGCGCCAGCGCGATCGGGCCGAGCTCGTGGTGCCGGGCCGAGGACCCGACGAAACCCACCTCGCGGCCAGCGTGCACCAGCGGCGTTCCGAGCGCGGGAAGGCGGTTGTCCGAGCCGTCCAGGTGCAGCAGAGTCAGCCGCCTCGGCGGACGGCCCAGGGTGTGCACCCGGGCCACCGTCTCCTGTCCGCGGTAGCAGCCCTTGTCGAGGTGCACCGCGCTGGGGATCCAGCCGACCTCGTTCGGGATGGTGCGGTGGTCGGTGTCGAAACCCAACCTCGGCTCGCCGCGGGCGATCCGGAGCGCCTCGTGCGCCCACATCCCCGCCGCCGGCCCGACCGCGGCGGCGTACGCCGTGAGCTCGCCGCGGGGGACCAGATCAAACCTGCCGCCGCCGCTCGAGCGCCAGGCGACCGCGACCTCGTCGGTGACGTCAGCGACCTCGACCCGCATCAGGAAGCGCATCCGGTCCAGCCACGCCACCAGGTCGGGCGCCGCCCCGGGCTCGACGTGCGCGGTGAAGGACTCGCCGTCGTCGACGGCGTACAGGGCGTGCTCGACGTGACCCTGCGGGGAGAGGATCAGCGCGATCGTCGGTACGCCGGGTGCAAGATCGGTCAGGTGCTGGGTGGTCAGCGAGTGCAGCCACTCCAGGCGGTCCGGGCCGGAGACCCGGACCACGCCGCGGTGCGAGAGGTCGACGAAACCGTCCCCCGCCTCCAGGGTGCGCTGCTCGCCGTGGAACGAGCCGTAGTGCGCGGCGACGGGCGCATCGACGCCGTCACCGGCCACGGCGCCGGGCAGGGTCAGCAGCGGACTCGTCATGCTCATCCCAACAGTCTCCCGCACCTGGTCATTCCAGGTCATTCCGGCGAGGCGGCGCAGTCGGCGCAGAGCCCGAAGACCGAGAGGTGCGGGTAGTCCGGGGTGAAGCCGTGCTCCGCCGCCAGCGGACCCAGGGCGGCCTCGATCGCCGTCCGGCCGACGCTGATCGTGCGCCGGCACCGGCGGCAGACCAGGTGGGAGTGCTCGTGCCCAGTGGCCGAGTGATACGTCGGCGCCCGGTCGCTGAGGTGGGCGTGCCGGATCAGCCCGAGCTCGTCGAGGAGCTCGAGGGTCCGGTAGACGGTGGAGAGGTTGATCGCCTCGGAGTGCGTGCGCACCTCGGCGTACACCTCATCGGGAGTGGCGTGACCGAGCGTCTCGATGGCAGCCAGGACGAGCTCGCGCTGCGGGGTGAGCCGGTGCCCGGACTCCCGCAACCGGGTCTGCCAGTCGGTCATCGGCGCAATCCCGTCCCGCGGCTCACTGCCGGACGAGCTGGGCGTGGGTGTGCGGCTGGAGCTCCTTGCCCATCGCCGCCATGTCGAAGGCGTAGAGCAGGTCGCCGTTGACGTACCCGTAGAGCCGCTTGCCGGCGGTGTACTCCTTCGCCGACCCCGTGCGCGCGACCGCGTCGGTGCCGATCTCGAAGCGCGGTTGATCGGGGTGGAGCTCGCCGTGCCAGACCTCGACGAAGCCGAGGTTGTGGGTCATCACGACCTCCAGGGTGCCGTCCGGCTGCGGCCGGATGAACCCGGTCTCCTGGGCGGCCTCGCGGACGTGGTTGCCGGCGGAGTCGACGATCCAGGCGCGGCTCATGAAGTGGATGAACGGCCGGCCGTCCTGCTGGAACAGAATCTCCTGACCGAACTCGAAGTCCTCGATACCGGGGTACTCGCCGCGGCCGTTGCCGGCCCAGGTGCCGATGATCCAGGCCAGCCGGGCGCAGTTCGGGTGGATGTTCTCGGGGATCTGGAAGGCCATCAGTCCTCCTCGGACCCGAGGTCGACCACGGCCCGCAGCTGGCGGATCGCCGCCAGCGCCCACAGACCGGTTCCCAGCATCACGGCGGCCGTCACGACCACGAAGAAGGATTCCACGCAGTGGAGTCTAGGGTCAGTGCATGATCCTCGCTTCGCTCGTCAACGCGCTGTCACCCACTCGGTCTCTAACAAGCTCGGACCCTCGGTGATCGTCGCTACCCTCCTCAACACTCCTCGCTACGCCGGCAACGGAGCAAGCTCCTTGCGGCTCCACTCGTTCGCGTAGGGTCGGCCCGTGCGCAATCTGGTCATCAAGTGCACCGCAGGAGCCGAGGATCCCGAACGCTGCAACCAGGCGTTCGCGGTGGCTTCGGCCGCGATCGCTTCCGGTGCCCGGGTCACGCTCTGGTTGACCGGCGAGGCCGCCTGGTTCGGGGTACCGGGTCGGGCCGAGGAGTTCCGCCTCGACCTGGCCGGCTCGCTCGCCGACGCGCGCGACCTGGTCCTGTCCGCGGGCGAGCTGATCGTCTGCTCCCAGTGCGCTGCCCGCCGCGGGATCGTCGAGTCCGACCTGCTCCCCGGGGCCCGGATCGCCGGAGCGGCATCGTTCGCCGAGTCGGTGCTGGCCGACGGCGTGCAGGCGCTGGTGTACTGACCGGCCCTCAGCCGTCGTACGGGTAGGCCCGCTCGACCCGGCCGTCCAGGGTGGTTGCCAGGTAACCGGATTCGGAGAACCCGTTGCTGACGTAGATGTTCACGTTCGGCGCCTCGTCGAACGTCGGCCGGTAGTTCAGTCCGATGTGGCTCACCTGCCCGTCCTCGACGCCGAGGGTCCGCCGTGCGGTGGCGATGTTGCGGACCAGCTTCGCGAGGTCCAGCTTCCTGGTGTCGAGGACCGCCGAGCCCGGGAAGTTCGCCATCGGAGGCCCGAACTCGTCGAAGGCGCCGTCGGCGTAGCGCCACCCGGTGTTGCGCGCCCGACCCGCGACCGGGACCCGGACGATCACGTAGTCGTCGTAGAAGGTCAGGTCGACGACCTTGCTGGTGCCGAACCGCTCCCGGTAGTCGGCCAGGAAGAGCTTGAACCCCGCCGCGCCCAGCCGGTACGTCGAGCCCGACGGCTCCGGCTCGTGGCCCGGCTCCGGGTCGCCGACCTCGGCAGTCGGGCTAAACGGCACCGGCTCAGGGAGCTCCCCGCTGCCGACCGAGCCGGAGCTTCCGCCGGTCGAAGAGAACACCACCAGCCCGATCGCTCCGGCGCCGATGATCGCGACCGCCAGAACGAGGACCAGCAGCGGCAGCGTCCGCCGCACGCCACCCGCAGCCGAGGTGACCGCCACGGGAGCAGCCGTCGGGATCACCGCGTCGAGCTGGTCGAGGTCCCGGACGATCAGGTCGAGCTCGCCCATGCTCTGCGCCGAGTCGACGTTGGTCAGCCGGATCTCGCCGTCGGCCTCGCTAAGCCGGCCGTCGCGGACCGCCCGGGTGATCCGTTCCCGGACGAGTTTTCGGTCGCCGTCCCGAGGCTGCCGGTGCTGGTCGTCCATGCCGAAACCCTAGCCCCGCTGGTTCGCGTAACCTCGGCTTGTGCGTGCCGTCCTGCAGCGAGTCACCGCCGCCTCGGTCACCGTCGCGGGCGCTGTGGTCGGCCGGATCGACGAGCCGGGCCTGGTGGTCCTGGTCGGCGTCACCCACGACGACGGCCCGGACCAGGTCGCCTGGCTGGTCCGCAAGATCCGCGACCTGCGAATCCTGCGGGACGAGCGTTCGGTGGCCGAGATCGGAGCACCGGTCCTGCTGATCAGCCAGTTCACCCTGTACGGCGACGCGCGAAAGGGGCGCCGGCCGACCTGGTCCGCCGCGGCGCCCGGCCCGGTCTCCGAGCCGGTTTACGACGCTGTCTGCGCCGGGCTGGAGGCGCTCGGCACCCGGGTCGAGCGGGGGATCTTCGGCGCCGACATGAGCGTCGACCTGGTCAACGACGGACCCGTCACGCTCGTCCTGGAGTCCGACTGAGGCCGGTGCCGCCCGACTGCACCTCGAACGGGCCACTTTGGCCGTTTTGCCGGGACACGTCATCTTTGACCGGCATGATCGTCCCAGGGGCGGCGCTGGGGTGCCGCCGCACCTCCTGCGCCCCCGACCCGACTACACTCCGGTGGTCGAGTGGTATCAGCTTCGAGCCAGAAAGTTCAGCGTGGATTTCAAGGAACTCCTGCGCATCGCGCAGCGCCGTTGGCTGACCATCATCGTCTTCTTCTTCCTCGGTCTCCTCGGCGGCGGCGCCCTGACCTACTTCCAGACCCCGACGTACGAGTCCAAGGCGCGCATCTTCATCGCGGTCGAGTCCAGCGAGAACGGTGCCAACGACATCGCCGGCATCTACTTCGCCTCGCAGCGGGTCGAGTCCTACGCGCAGCTCGCTACCAGCCGTGAGCTGATGCAGCGAGTGATCCTGAGGCTGAACCTTGACATTACGCCGAACGAGCTGGCCGCCAAGATCCAGGCCACCGTCTCCGAGCTCACCGTCATCATCGAGATCAAGATCCACGACGACGCCCCCGACCGGGCCCAGGAGATCGCCAAGGCCGAGTCAGAGGTCTTCACCAACTACCTCGCCGAGCTCGAGACCTCCCCGATCAAGGCGACCGTCGTCGACCCGGCGTCGTACAACGCCGTCCAGGTGAGCCCGAAGCCCGTACTGAACCTGCTCGTCGCGGGGGTCTTGGGGCTCGTCATCGGCGCCGGCATGGCGCTGCTGCGCGACCTCCTCGACAACACTGTCGCCTCCACCTCGGACGTGGAGAACACGATCGACGCCCCGGTGCTCTCCAGCGTCGCCTACGACAGCGACGTCCCGAGGCATCCGCTGCTGACCGAGGTCGGCAGCCACTCGACCCGGGTCGAGGCCTTCCGGTTGCTACGGACCAACCTCCAGTTCCTCGATCTGGACGCACGTCCGCGCGCCCTGGTCATCACCAGCGCAGTGCCGAGCGAGGGCAAGACCTCGACGGCCACCAACCTGGCGATCGCCCTGGCCCAGACCGGGCTGCGGGTGCTGCTGGTCGACGGCGACCTGCGCCGGCCTAAGGTCGCCAGCGTCCTGGGCCTCGAGCGCTCGGTCGGGCTGACCACTGTCCTGGTCGGCCGCAGCGAGCTCCAGGACAGCATCCAGAAGCACACCGACTCGGGCATCTACTTCCTGGCCAGCGGCCCGATCCCGCCGAACCCGACCGAGGTCTTGCAGTCACGGGCGGCCCAGGAGCTCTTCGACCGGGTCTCGCAGATGTTCGACATGGTCATCATCGACGGCCCGCCGCTGCTGCCGGTCTCGGACGCAGCCATCATGGCTCGCGACGTCGACGGCGCGATCCTGGTCGTCCGCCATGGCAAGACCACCAAGGACCAGCTCAAGCAGGCAGCGCTGCGGCTGGCCCAGGTGGACGCCAACCTGCTCGGCGTGATGGTGAACATGACCCCGAAGCGCGGCGGCAAGGGATCGGGCTACGGCTACGGGTACGGCTACGCCTACGGGTACGGGCCGGAGAAGCACAAGTCGTGACGGCCGGGGTCCGGCGATGAAGGCGCTCCAGGGATCCTTGGCGTCGATCATCGGCGTGACCGTCCTGCTGTTCCTGCTCGTCTTCGGGGTCAGCACCAACAGCCTGCTGCTGGGCATCACGGCCATCGGCGTCGCCGTGGGCCTGACGATCCTGATCGGGCTCGGGCCGGAGAGGATGGGCATCGGGCTGATGGTCATCGGGATGCTGCTGGCCCCGTTGAACACACTGCGCCTCGTCGGCAACGTCACCTTCTCCGATGTCGCTTTCGTCGTCGGCTTCGGCCTGTTGATCCCGCGAATGCTGGTCAAGCGGCCCAAGCTCCCCCCGCTCTACGTCATCGGCGTCTCGGTCCTCTTCACTGGTGGCCTGATCTCCAGTCTGCTCGCCCCGCTGCCGATAGCGAGCCTCGGCGGCTTCCTCCGTCTGGTGGCGGCGGCGATCCTGCTGCCGTTCATCATGAACCTGCTCCAGCCGAGCGGGAAGCTGGTCGACACCATGGCCTGGGCCTACGTCGTCGGCCAGATCATCAGCACCGGGTACTCCGTCGCCAAGGGCGGCGCCGGGATGGCCCAGGGGCGTGCGATCGGCCTCGCCACGCACCCGAACTTCTACGCGCTCGCCGGACAGCTCGCGTACGCCCTGCTGATCTACCTCTTCTACCGGGTCGACCGCAGGCATCGCTGGATCGTCGTCCTCGCCGCGGCGATCGTCGGCTTCTCGGTGCTCAACAGCGGCAGCCGCGCCAGCCTGCTGTGCTGCGCGGTCATCACGATCATGTGGCCGATCGTGGAGCGCTCGGCGGTCGCCTGGTACGTCATCATCACCGGCGCCATCGTCGCGGTGATCGCCGCCGAGACCGTGCTGCGGGCCCTCGGCCAGGAGACCACCCTGGACCGGCTCTCCGGCGACACCAGCGCCCAGTTCTCCGACCAGGCCCGCGAGCAGGCGCTCGAGACCGGCTTCAGACAGTTCTGGGACAGACCGATCCAGGGCAACGGGTGGAACGACATCCTGGAGATCCACAACGCCTACCTCGAGGTGGCGGTCGGCGGCGGCGTGCTCTGCCTGCTCGGCTTCGTGCTGATCGTGGCGTCCCTGGTCCGCCCGCTGTTCCGCCAGGGCGTGCCGAACCGGCTCGCGTACGCCGGCCTCTCCTACGCCATCTTCGCAATGATCGGCCCGACCCTGTACGACCGGGTGCTCTGGACCGTGCTCGCCCTCATCCTGGTGACCTCAGCCCAGGGCAACGGGAACGGCGACGTCCCCGACGAGGAGGCCGAGGCCCCCGAGGAGCCGCCCGCGGGCAGGCGCGCCCGGGTCAGCGAGCCAGCGCGACCTCGATCTCGCTGATCGCGGTCCGGTTGCGGGTGCCGCGCTCGACGGCGAGAACCTCAAGGACGATCGTGCCGGACTCGGTCCGCGGGATCCGGAGCCGCTGCACTGTCCGGTCGGCAGGGTCGAGTTCCTGGACGACCTTGGTACCGTCCTCGAAGACCCACCGGACCCGGGTGATGCGGTTGTTCTCGGTGAAGCGGTCCGCGCCGCTGGCCGGGTCCGTCTTTGCGTAGCCGGGGATCAGCCCGACCTCGGCGACCGGCGTACCCGGCGGGAGCACCAGCCTGAGGGTCTCGCCGATCGCCTCTCCGTCGCAGCGCCAGGCCGTCGTCGGATCGCCGTCGACTGCGTTGCCGGCCTGGTACTCGACTGGGTCCCCGGCCGCGTCGACCGACGGAGCCGAGGTGCAGTCGGCGACGACCTCCGAAATCACGACCGGACCCACGTCCCCGTCCCAGACAGTGCGGGCCGAGGTCGCCGAGGGCTCCGGAGCCGTTGTCGGCGTCGGTGGCGTGGTCGGTGTCCTGGTCGGCGTCGGAGTGGGCTCGGAGATCACCCCGATCGGTTCGTCGGGGGCTGTCGGTTCGTCCTCCCCGCGCACCAGGCCCACGCCGAGGACCGCCGCGACGACCAGCACCACGACACCGCCGAGCAGCAGCGGGGCGAAGCGCGCCGGGGCTGGCCGCTGCGCCGCCGGGGCGAGCGGGATCAGGTCCTCCGAAGCATCCCGGCCCAACCCCGCTGCCTCGTCGAGGGCGCGCTGGTAGGCGTCGCGGTAAACCGCGGCGTACTCCTCGGGCACCTCCGGCGGAGGACCTGGCTCGTCGATACCCGGCATGTCGGCTGAGCCTACCCAAGCCGCGCATACCGGGTGACCGGTTCGCAGCGGGACATCTCGTCACGAACCTTCCCGAACACCCGCAAACCGGCTAGGCTCGTCGCGTCCGGACGAGGGGAACAGGGTACGGGCGCAGTTTCGGGGGACGGTTGAATCGGGAGCACCAACCTTGTCGTCCCTAAGTTTCGTCGGGCCCCAGCCCGTGCCGCCGGTGTGCCCGGCGTGCGATTCGACGCGCGTCCAGCTCTATCCGGCCTCGCGGTCCACTCAGCGCAGCATCCTAGGGTGCCGCGCCTGCGGCCTGCGGGCCTGGGCCGAGCGGTCGACGTACTCGCACGACCCGGCGGATCCCGGCGGCGCTCTGACCTTCGACTACGACGGCTACGTCGGCAGCAAACGGGTCGGCGCAGCACAGCGGGGCTGGACCGATGCCTTGGAGGTGCTCGGCGAGGACCTGTCCGGCCGTCCTGACCTGAGCCTTTTCGACGTTGGCGCGGGCGACGGTGAGTTCCTCGCCCTAGCCAAGCAGGCCGGGTTCGCGGTGAGCGGCAACGAGCTGCACGCCGGCGCTGTCGAGCTGGCCCGGCAGCGGCACGACATCGAGCTCCAGCTCGGGGAGCTCGGCGAGCTCGGCCTCGTCGAGGCGTACGACGCCCTGACGATGTGGTGCGTCCTGGCGCACGTCGAGGACGTCGGTCAGCTGCTGGAGGACTCGTGGCACGCCCTGAAGCCGGGCGGCATCCTGTTCCTCCAGACCCCCCGCTGGACGCGGGCCGACCGGATGGCGCTCTCCGCGCTGCGGGTCTCCGGTGGCCGGATCGCGAAGATCGTCGACCGCCGGGTCGCCGAGCACCACTGGCAGCTGCATACCCCGGGCAGCGTGAGCGCTCTCCTGCAGCGCCATGGCTTCAGCGACGTACGGGCGCTGCCGAAGGCGCGGTACAGCCTGAAGTCCTCCTCGTACCTGGAGTCCCTCGGCGTCTCTGCAGGGCTCGCCCGGGTCACAGGTCGCGCCATGGACGCCGCCATCACCCACGGTCCAGCCCCCCGGATCGTCCTGGACGTCTTCGCTCGCAAACCCGTCTAGGTCTGCAGCCCGGGTCAGACTCGGAGTGACCCGGTCCGTTGAAAGCCGGAACGCCGCCCCACCCCCCCGGGGGGGGGGGGTGCCGGG
>JBKJIN010000065.1:0-67297 GCA_046598425.1 Marmoricola sp.
GCGTCGGTGCTCTCGATCAGCCCGAGTTGGGGCGGGAGGCCCTCGCGGAGATCCGGGTGTCCGCTGCCGAGGAAATGGCGAGGCCCCACGATGCTGAAGGCCATGGTGTCCTGCCAGCGGTCCGCGACGCGGCGAGGTTCGCCAGTCTCGGGGACACGGAACAGGCCGAAGTGGGTGGCGACGTACAGGGTGTCTCCGGCCGGGTCGACCCCCAAGCCATGGATGTGACCGACAGCGCTTTCGTCACCGGCGGGCTGGGGCGGACTGCCTTGCTTCTCGGCGGCGCACCCGACGAGCAGGATGACGACGCCGAGGAGGCTGACGGGAAGGGTGGGGCGCATAGTTCTCACATCTTCTGAGCTCCAGTGGGGTGGCTCAGCCGCGTACTTCGGCCGAGCCACCCAGCATGGAAGCAAGGTCAGGAGTCGAGGAGCTCGTTCATCGTGGCGATCTCGGAGGTCTGTGCCGCTTCGATGTCTTCGGCCAGGGCGATGGCGTCGGAGTTCTCGCCGTCTTCCTGCTCGGTCTGGGCCATCTCGATGGCACCCTCGTGGTGCTCGATCATCATGGTGAGGAACATCTGGTCGAAGTCCGCACCGGAGACGGCCCCGAGTTCGGCCATCTCCTCCTCGCTCATCATGCCTGCCATGGCGTCGCCTGCCATGTTGCCGTGGTCCATGCCGGACATGTCGTTGCTGGGGACGTCCTCGCCCCAGCTCTCCAGCCAGCCCGTCATGGTTGCGATCTCGGGGCCCTGAGCGCCCTTGATGTCGGCGGCGAGGTCCTTGACCTCCTGGCTGGAGGCCCGGGTTTCGGCGAGCTCGGCCATCTCGATGGCCTGCTGGTGGTGCGGGATCATCTGCTGGGCGAAGGTGACGTCGGCGTCGTTGTGGCCGGCACCGGCGTCGGTCCCGTCATCGTTGCCGCAGGCGGCGAGGGTCAGCAGGGAGGCCGCGAGCAGGGCGGCGGTCAGAGTCTTGCGCATGGGTGTTGTTCTCCTGGGTCTGGGTGATCTGGATGCGGACAGGGGTTTACGACGAGCCACCGAGGCGGTGTCTCGTCGACGCGGATTTGTCAGCAGCGGATCACGCAGAGGCGGAGAAGGTCAGGCGGGTCACGGTCCCGGCTCAGCAGCACCGGTTGCCGGAAGGTGGGCAGCATCGTGCGCAGCAGCAGGGGCCAGCCACGCAGAAGCATGAGTGCGAGCGCAGAGGCGAGGACTCCGCCGAGGACGGCGAGGCAGAGCCCGATGAGGCCCATGCCGCCATCGGAGCCGTCGTCCCCGCAGGTGTCACAGGCTGCTTCCCTGGCCCCGGAACCTGCCGCCCCGCCACCATGGTGCGCCACGCCGGGTGGCGACGCATGAGCGTCACTATGCACTACGACGACATGGGCGGGAGCGTGGCTAGCCTCGGCATGCATGCCTGCGTGGGTGCCCCAGCCGTGCATCGACAGCAGGCCGAAGAGCGCGAGGGTAGCCACCAGGACCGCGTAGCGCGTCCCGGGTGCCCCGGCGATGCTTCGGAAGAACCGCATACTGTCGATCTTAGGCAGTGGCAGGTACTGACCGTCGACCCGTCGGCCTCGTACTCGAAGACGACGGCGACCGCATTCGCCAGGAGCAAGACGCCCGTGACGGCGCGCAGCGCGCGGTTGCCCTCGGGAATGCCGGCCGAGACGCCCAGCCCAAGGGCGATCGACCCGAGCAACGCCAGCACATGCGGTGGGCTCCACAGCACAGCATCGCGCCCATACGCCTCATGCCAGGCAATGTCGACGGGTGCAGCGATCAGCGCCCCGAGCGCGCCGAACCCGGCGGCTACCAACGGCAGGTTGCGCAGGCTTTGACGCAGGCTGCGACTGGCGAGGTTGCCGCATTCCCCAGTACGCGACCCACAGCCTGACGACGGCCACGGAGCCGTAGAGCAGGAGGTGAGGGGCAGACCACTCCTCGTCCCGGCCAACGTCGGTGTGGAACGCCTCATCCCAATATGTGGCGAACACCGCGAGCAGGCCGGCAGGCACCATCACCCATCCGAGCAACACGGGGACCGCGAGACGCGGGCGCATCATAGTTGAGACTAGTATGTCTCAACTATGATGAGATCATGCCTCAGCGCCAACCGACCGTGATCGAGCAGAAACTCCTCGATGCCACCGCGTCCGCGATCACCAAGTGGGGCCTAGGCGAGGTGACCCTGGACCGAGTCGCAACCGAAGCCGGCATGTCCCGGGCCACGATCTACCGACGCGGGGTCACCCGTGACGACCTGATCGCCGCGCTCACCGTCGAGGCGACCGACACCTACAACCGGGCTATCCTCCCCGCCGTCTCCGCTCCGGGCACCGCGCGCGAGCGCCTCGAGCTGGCTCTGCGGGCGTTGTGCGGCGCAGCCGACGAGCACCTACATTTGCTGGCAGGGATGTTCCTCGGCCACGGCGAGGTCTTCCACAAGCCCGGCCCCGAGGCCATGGTCGTCGACGTGTTCGCCGAACCGTTCGAGCGGCTCCTCCGAGACGGCGCGAACGACGGCTCCTTGCGTGCCCTTCCCCCCGAGATCACCGCGACCGCCTTATTCAACCTCGTCGGCTGGGGCTACATCCACCTGCGCGCCGCGCACGAGTGGAACGCCGCAACTGCCGCCGAAGCGATCATCGACCTCGTCCTCCGGGGCACAGCGGTGACGTCCTCTGCCGAGGAGGTGTCCTCGTGACCCAGCAGGACTGGACGTTCGCGATGATCGACCTGGCCGGATTCACAGCGCTCACCGAGTCGCACGGGGATGACCAGGCCGCCGATCTCGCGACCGGCTTCACCGAGATCGCACGACGAAGCCTGGTCGGTGACGACCGACTGGTGAAGTCCATCGGCGACGCGGTCCTGCTAGCCTCCCCTACCGCGGAGGGGGGAATCCAGCTCCTACAGCGCGTCCTGAGCCAGTGCGCGGAGCAGGACGGCTTCTTGAGCACACGCACAGGCATCCATGCTGGCGCGGCAGTGGCGCGCGGGGACGACTTCTTCGGATCAGCTGTCAATCTCACGGCCCGGTTGGCGTCACACGCTTCCGGTGGTCAGATCCTGGCCACCGCGGCGGTCGCGGCCGCGGCGCGCGTGCTCGGCATCACCACCCGCGAACTCGGCGAGGTCGATTTCAAGAACGTGTCGACAGCGGTCGGCGTGCACGAACTCGATCTCGGCATGTCCGTCGAGTCAACCGAGAGCATCGACCCGGTGTGTCGCATGCGTGTTGCCCACAACCAGTCAACGGGCTTCCTTCGCCACGAGGGTGTCGACTATTGGTTCTGCTCCCTTGCGTGCGCGCACCGCTTCGCAGCAGAGCACTTGAACCCGGGGGCCTGACAAGAACCGTGTGATCCGAGTCTCATCCCACGTCAGACCGGCCACAGATTCACCGTTTCGACAACTTCGGCCCGTACTGTCGATCCCCGTGACTCGGGAACATGGGCGCGCCGCTACGCCGCGCGCGCTCCATTACCCGATCTTGCTCCTCGCCGTCCTCGCCGGCATGGTTGGGATGCACGGGCTTGGCCCGCACGACGAGGATCACTCCGAAGGTCACGTGCCGACCGTCATCGCTCTGGTGGCCTCGGATGACGAACACGACGCGCACGCCCAGGCCGACACAGAGACCGACTCGGCGCCCAGCACCGAGCACGGGACCTCGAAGCACAAGGAACCGAGCGGCGGCGGGCCCGGGTTGGGCGAGTGCCTGGCTCTGCTCGGGCTCCTGTTTGCGCTGGTGATCGGCGCGGTCCTGGCCGCGCGTCCGGGTAGGCCACTCGTCGTCCTGCGCCGCGTCCGCGTGCAGCTGCTACTTCTCGGGCGACCGCCCGACCCACCCTGCCTGCACCGCCTCTCGATCCTGCGCTGCTGACAGGAGCCCACTCCGCCGGGCCGGACCCATTCGGATCCGACCTCGCTCCCGCCTGCCCTCAGACAGTCATGCTCGAAAGGAACGTTCATGTCTACGATCACCGCAACCAAGCCCCCCCAGCCGACCCCCACAACTCCCAAACAGACCAGCACCGAGACGCCCCTTTGGGCGCGCTACATCGGCGCGATGCTCTACTTCATGGGCGCTGCGCTCATCGCTGGCGGGGTTGTCCACTACCCGATCGACCCGCCGCAGTACACCGTCATCACGATCATCGGCGCATTCGTCTTCGCGCTCGGCACCGTGTTCAACGAGTTCGTCCTCGCACCTGAGCGCCCCACGCTTCGCCGTGCGGTCTGGGCGGTGACGATCTCACTCTTCCTCTCCTTCGGCGTCGGTCTCACAGGCGGCGGCATCCAGCACTTCGACCAGTTCCCCGAGCGCTGCGCGATCATGACCCCGGTCGGCCTGGCGATGTCGTACGTCGCGTTCGTCCTCAAGGACAAGGAGGGCAGTTGGCGCAACCTAGTCGGTTTCTTCGCTGCCGGGGTTGCCGCGTTCACGGTCGTGGTGTGGCTCGGCATGTCAGCCCTCGCCGCGAGTATCGAGCCCGCGAGCCACGACCACGGCACGCCCGCCGACTCCCCGACAGACTCCCCTGCCGAGCACCGGGACGCTCCGGCCGGCCATGGCGAGGAGCACGAGGAGCAGACGCCCGCGCCTGTTGAAAAGCAGCCTGCCGACGACGGGCACAGCCACAGTCACTGAGCCGACCAGGGGCATGGGCCTCCAGGTCCGGGCACGCCCATCGCCTTCGGTTGGGTTGAATAGACTTGGGGTGCACAGTCCCGGTCTGCTTCGATGAGAGGGAGAGACGAACGATGCGTTCGACGAAGGTCATCGTCGGAGTGATCTGCGCGGCCACGCTGCAACTGGTCGCAGCCTGCGGAGGCGACGGAGACGAGCCGATCGCCAAGCACACGGCCAGCAATGGCGATGTGTTCAACGACGCTGACGCCACCTTCGCCTCCGCGTTGGTCCAACATGACGCCGCCGCTCTCGCGCTGGTCGACCTGACCACTGGCCATGAGCTGTCGCCGGAGGCACGACAGTTGGCCGACGAGATTCTGATCTTCCATGGGCCCGAGGTCGAGCAGCTTGTCACCTGGCTCAACGATTGGGACCGGCCCATGCCAGCAACCATGCGCGATCACGTCAACGCCGACCACGGCGACGACGATGCTCACCGAGGCGCCACATCCGAGACGGGGGCCGATCTGCCGGGCATGCCCAGCACAACCAAGGTGGCCGAGCTCGCGCCGTTAGAGGGCGACGCCTTCGAGGCCGCCTGGCTCGACCTGATGGCCGAGCACCACCGGGGGGCGCTCGAACTTGCTGACACGCAGCAGGAGGAGGGCCTGTTCGCGCCCGCCGTGAACCTTGCCGAAGAGATCGAGACCGCCCGACAGGCCGACCTGGACGCGATCGAGTCCCTCCAGCGCGGTTGATCCACGAAGAATCCAAGACAGACCAGAATACGCCGTCGGGGTATTTGGTTCGATCAATCAGCACCTCTCGACCGAAGAGAAGGCCCGGACGTCGCCGATGCCGAGGCACGCCTCCGAGACCTGTTCACGCAAGCCTTGGAGCATGCGGCCGCCAACGGCGCGGTGCGGGCCGACATCCCCGCCGGAGAGTTGGCGTACTACTGCGTGCGCGCGCTCGGCGCCGCTGCGAAAGCACCCGACGCAGCGGGGGCGACCGGCTGCTCCAGCTCTCGATTCAAGCAGTCCGAGCCGGTACGACGCCGAAGGCGTGACGCCTTGGGCGCGGCCGTCGCAGCCCGCTCCGTCACCGCCCGAGGTCCTTGCTGCAGGTGTTCCCGAGTGCCTGGATCGGCCTGATGTAGCGGTTGACGAGGACGCCGATCTCCGCGTGCCGGGTCTGGGAGTGAACCAAACGGCCCCCGAGCTCGGGCCCAAAGGCCCTCGGCGGGCACCCCCAATTGCCCTGCCCCCTCGAGCCACCGAGGACGAAGGTGGACCTAGGCGATCCGCTTAATCGCCCGAGTTGAGAGAGGAGTCTGACCATGAAGTCCTCGAACCTGGGCCTGTTTGCCATCGCGGCCGCGATCGCGTTCGTCGGCGCCCTGTGGGCTGGTGTCCCGCTGGCCGGCCTGGCGCCGGCGCTAATCTTCCTGGCCTGCCCGCTGATGATGATCTTCATGATGAAGGGCATGCACGGCGGCGGCAGTGACAGCAAGGATCGCGACGCGGACGAGCCGCGCGACCAGCACCTGCGTCACTGATCGAGATCCGTCATGTCCGACGCCGCCTACGGCCTGTGGCCGCTGGTGTTCCTCAATACCGCGCTCTTTGTGGTCTTCGCGTTCAGCTTCTTCCAGCCACGCAGCAAGCGGGACTGGCGGGTGATGGGCGGGTACTCGGCGTTTCTGGTGGCGTTGTTCACCGAGATGTACGGGATCCCCCTGACTGTGTACGTGCTGGGGTCTTGGCTGGGTTCGCGGTTTCCGCTGCTGGATGACACTCACGCCGGCGGCCACCTGTGGAACGACCTGATCGGCTGGAGCGGCGACCCGCACGTCTCCCCGTTCCATCTGGCGAGCTATGTATTCATCGGCGGCGGGTTCTGGCTGATCGCCGCCGCCTGGCAGCGCCTTCACGACGCCGCACGGACGGGAACCCTGGCCACCGAGGGTCCCTATCGCTGGGTGCGTCACCCGCAGTACGACGGTTTCCTCTTGGTGATGACCGGGTTCCTGCTGCAGTGGCCGACGATCCCGACCTTGCTGATGTTCCCCGTGTTGGTCGTGGTGTACGTGCGCCTCGCCCGGGCCGAAGAGCGTGAGGTCGCCGCCACTTTCGGCCAGAACTGGATCGCCTACGCGGCCCAAACCCCGGGGTTCATCCCCTCGCGCCGCCCACGGACTCAGCACCCCGGTCCACGCACCCCGGCAGGCATGCCATGACCACGCTCGAGCCCGCGCCGACCGTCGCACAGCTGCCAAACCAGCCGCGCCGGCTGTTGGAGGCCCGTGGCATCGAGAAGTCCTTCCCCCGTGGCTGGTGGCCCCGGCGTCGGCATCTGCCGGTGTTGCGCGGCGCCGACCTCGACCTGGGCGAGGGCGAGGTCGTCGGCCTGGTCGGTGAAAACGGGTCGGGAAAGTCGACGCTGATGAAGATCCTGGTCGGCGCGCTGGCCGCCGACGACGGGACGGTGACCCGGATCGGGCGGATCGGCTACTGCCCCCAGATTCCCCAGGTGTACGCGCGACTGACCTGCGATGACCACGTCGAGCTGTTCGGCGCCGCCTACGGCCTCCCCCCTACCCAAGCCCGTGCGTCGGCCCAGGCGCTGTACGACGCGCTCGGCTTCGGTCGGTTCGCCGACACCCGGGCCGATGAGCTGTCGGGCGGGACGCTGGCCAAGCTGAACCTCACGCTGGCGCTGCTGGCCGACCCGGAGGTGCTGTTGCTCGACGAGCCGTACGCCGGCTTCGACTTCGACACCTACCTGAAGTTCTGGGACCTGGTCGCCGAGCGGCGGGCCGCTGGACGCAGCGCCCTGATCGTGAGTCACTTCGTGGTCGACGAGGAGCGCTTCGACCGGATCGTGCAGATCCGGGATGGGAAGGCCGGACCCCGGTGACGCTCTGGATCCTGAGCCGCGGCTTCCTGCGCGACTACGCACGCAACCCGACCAACCTGGTGGTTCTGGTTCTGGTGCCGGTCGTGTTCGTCTTGGTCGCCGCCGACTCGCTGGCCGACGCAGCACGACTGCTCGGCGGGGACGGCACCGCGCTGGAGCAGGCCACCGCAGGCTGGGCGGCCGGGTTCCTGGCCGCGGTCGCGATGTACTTCCAGGTCTCCGCTGCCCGTGACACCGACCGCAGGCTGCTGCTGTGCGGGGCCAAACCCGCCACGCTGGTCTCGGCCCGGCTGCTCACCGGTGCTTTGCTCGCCGTCGCGGCCACCGCGGCCGCGCTGGTCGTGCTGGCGGTGCGCGAACCGCTCGATCACCCGGTCCGAGTGGTGGTGGGCACTGGCATATTCGCGATGGTCTACCTGGGGATCGGCGCCGCGGTGGGCAGTGTCGCCCGCGACCCGGTGAACGGAACGGTCGTGGTGTTGTTCGTCTGGATCCTCGACGTGTTCTTCGGGCCCACGCTCTCCTCCAGCACCAGTCCGATCACGCGCGTCCTGCCCACCCACTTCGTGTCCCTGTGGCTCTCCGATACCCCCTCCGGCCACGCAGGCTGGCTGGGCGAGCTCGGCATCAGCGTGGCCTGGGTGACTGCATCGCTGGCGCTGTCGGCGTGGCTGATCGCGCGCACCTCGGCCGTCGGGCACGCGAAGCGGCGCATGCATCCGGCCGGCTCACGCGCCGATCAATACCGGCGGAGCCTAGGTCTCGGGCTGCGGGAGCTGGGCCGTAACCGGGCGCTGTGGGCGATGCTGGCGCTGGTGCCGGCGGTGTTCATCGTGCTCTCCGACGTGATCACCCCGCACGGCCACACCAGCATCGCGGTCCGCGAGGACGGCGTGCTCGCCGTTCGGATGTTCGATCCCGCCAAGATCCACGCCGGCACCATGGCGCCGATCGCGGTGGCCTCCCTCGCGATGCTGGTCGGACTGTTCACGATCCTCGCGACCCGCGACACCGATCGGCGGCTGTGCCTGGCCGGGCTGCGCACGGGCACCCTGTTCGCGGTCCGGTTGACCACGATCTGCTCCGCGGTGCTCGTCGCGGTCGTGGTCTCACTCCTGGTGACCGCCACGGTGTTCACGCCCGAGAACTTGCCGGTGTACGCGGTTGGGAACCTGCTGGTCGCCGCCACCTACGCACTGGTCGGCGTCTTGGTCGGCCCGATCTTCGGCAGGGTCAGCGGGGTGTTCCTGGCCTTCCTGATCCCGTTCCTCGACGTCGGCATCTCGCAGAGCCCGATGCTGAGCACCCAGCCCGACGAGTGGGCGCGTTGGCTGCCGGCGTACGGCGGCACCCGGGTCATGCTCGACGGCGCCCTCACGTCGTCCTTCGACGAGACCCGGCCACTGCTCTACGCGTGCATGTGGCTGGTCGGGCTCGCTGTGGCGGCGGGTCTCATGTGGCGGCGGACGAGCGCGGTGCCGGGGAATCGATGGGCGCCGCATGCTGTCGGCAGCAGTCGGGCAGCAGCGACTGGATGACCGCCAGTGCGGCGTTGGCCTTGACCAGGAACTCAACGGACGCGGGGATGCTGGTCAGATGGGGATGGGTGGACCACACGGCCCCGATCCGGGCGTCGATCTCCGCCGCGAGCTCGGCGGACTCGGTGCGGACCGGGTTGGCGTGGTTGTAGCCCGCGCCTGTTGTCGGGGTTCGCAGGTGGATCACCGCGGCGTACCGCTGTAGTTCGGCATCGAGGTCGCTGTGGACCGCGTCCCACAGGTCGTCGGGCTCACCGGGCCAGTACGCCAATCCGTCGATGGTGCCGCGGTCGCACAGCAGGATGGCAGCCTCCTCCGCCTCGCCCAGGGCCTCGAGCTCGCGTTGCACGTGGAAGATGGCGCGCTGGGCCGCGCGCCGCTCGCCGAACCCGTCGCGGCGGGGGAAGCCTCCACCGAAGATCACGCTGGCCGCCTCCGGCAACACCCGGACGTGGCGGCAGGCCGTGGCGCGGACCAGCTCCAGAACCGCGGTCTTGCCCGCGCCAGGGCCGCCGGTGAGCACCACCCGGCGAGGCTCGTGCTGTTGGTCGCAGACACAGAGGCCCGCCGCGGCGGTGCTCATCGGGATGCCTGCCACTGGTCCACGACGCTGTCCCTCCTCAGTGGCCGTGCTCGTCGACCGTGGGACTCTGCGTCGGACTGGTCGGCGCCGGGGGCTGCGGGTCGTCGCCGGTGCTGGAGATGGCCGGCCCGATCACGAAGGCCGAGAGCGAGAAGAGACCGGTGAACACTGCGACCGCAATCGCCGGCGCCCAGAGGGTTCGGAAGTGTCGGTGGAGGCGTAGCAGCATCGGGATCGACAGCACCAGGCCGATCGCGTAGAACAGGGCGTTGCCCGAGGCGCCGGTGATCACCGCGGCGCCGGCCAGCAGGCCGATGTGGTGGAGCACGTGGGGCGCGACGCCGAGCACCACACCGACGACCGCCCCGATGCCGTCGCGGACCGCCAGCCAGGTGCTGCGACCCTCACGTGTGGAGCCTGGGACCGTCCGCTGGTGATCGAGGCCGTTCTCGTCGTGGGTGTGCAAGCTCATCACGGGGTCATCTCCGGTAGGAGAGCACGGTCATCATGCCGGCCTCGGCGTGGTAGATGTTGTGGCAGTGCAGGGCCCATTGGCCGGGATTGTCGGCCTCGAAGTCAACCTCGACGGACTGCATGGGCCGCACGATCACAGTGTCCTTGCGTGTCCCTCCTTCGACGAGACCGAACGTGTGCCCGTGCAGGTGCATGGGATGGAACATCATCGATCTGTTCCGCAGCAGCAGCCGGACCCGTTCTCCGGGGGCGACGTCCAGGGGGGTGTGATTGGGGAATGTCGCCCCGTTGATGGTCCACCGGTAGGGCATCATGCTGCCGGCGGTCACCACGTCCAGGCGACGATCGACCGCGCGATCATCCAGGCGCACGGCCGCAGCGGCGCTCAGGTCGCTGCCTAGGATCACCCGGCGGCTGAGCTCCGGGATCGCGGTGCTGCCACCCGGCAGAGTGCCGCCACCGGTGCGGACCACCGCCAGCGCGGCGCCGGCCTTGCCCTCGGCCGAGGCGACGAGTGGGAATACTCCGTCGGCGAGCTCGACGGTCACGTCGTACCGCTCGCCCATGCCGATCAGCAGTGCGTCAGTCGTCACCGGCTCGACCGGGAACCCGTCGCTGTGCGTGACGGTAAGCCGGTGGCCGGCCAGCGCGACGCGAAAGGCGGTGTCCGAGCCGGCGTTGACGATCCGGAGCCGGGCCCGCTGGCCGGGCTTGCCGGTCAGGACGGCCGGCGCCTCAGGCGTGCGGCCATTGATGAGGTACGCCGGGTACTCGACGTCGCCAGCCATGCCCAACAGCGACGAGTGCATCGACTCCCCCATCATGCCGCCGTGGCCCATGCCCGACATCGACACCAGACCAGCAAGGACGTCGTCGGGCGTCTGGCCAGTGCCGTCGACCCAGTCGTCGAGGACCAGGATCCACTCCTGGTCGTAGTCGCCCGGCTCCTCGGTGTCCTCGACCACCAGCACGCCGTACAGGCCCCGGTCGAGCTGCACGCCGCTGTGCGGGTGGAAGAAGTAGGTCCCGGGGTCCGGGGTGGTGAACTCATAGGTAAAGGACTCGCCGGGCCTGATCGGGTCCTGGGTGATCCCGGGCACGCCGTCCATGTCGTTGCTCAACGCGACGCCGTGGAAGTGGATGCTGGTCTCGGCCGGGAGTTGGTTGGTCACCTCGACCCGGAGGAGATCGCCGGCCGTGGTGCGCAGCACCGGTCCGGGCACCGACTCGCCGTAGGCCCAGGTCTCGACGGTCCGGGAGCCGAGGTCGATGGTGGCGGGCTGGGCGGCGATTCGTCGTGTGACGACCCGCTGACCCGGTGAGCGCCGCAGCTGCTCGGCGGTGCGGACCTCGTCGGAGTGCGGGCCGATCAGCCGGGTCGCCAGTGATGACTTGCCATCGGTGGCACACGACGTGAGCGCTCCTGCCGTCAGCGCGCCCACCGAGCCCAGCAAAACCGAACGCCGGCCGACCCGGCGCAGCGTCATGGATGCGCCTTGCTCAGTGCGTCGAGGCGCTGTTGGTATTGCTCGACTTCGATCTCCCCGCGGGCCAGTCTGCGCTCAAGGATCTCCCGCGGGTCAGTGCTTTCGGGGCCGATCGGCCTGCCCCTTCGCACCAGCGCGACGGCGAGCAGCGCAACGAGGATCCAGAAGCCGCCCATCCCAAAGATCATAATGAGCCAACCGGCCCACCCGATGTCGTGGTCCCACCACATGACCGCTTCCTTCCACATTCTCCCCTCACATCCTCGCCGGGAGGGATGCGGGGTGGCAGGGGCCGTTGGCACGCGGAAGCAGGTCCAAAGGTCCTTCGGTATTGAGGACCTTCGCGGCTCGCACAGATACCCCCTAGGGGTAATAAGGCCAATGTGACCGAGCAGCCAATCAGGGGCCGCCTGGCCCTTGACTTAATACCCCAGGGGGGTATCGTGGACGACATGACACACGAACACGCTTCCTCGACGAGAGCGGCTCAGATGACGCTAGACCCGGTCTGTGGCATGGACGTCGACCCGCTTACCGCGATGCACCGGCACACCCACGCCGGCGTCGAACACGTCTTCTGCTCCGCTGGCTGTCAGGCCAAGTTCGAGGCACACCCTGACACCTACACACATCCCGCCGACCACGGTCACTTGGGGCACTCTGCGGGCGGGCACGAGCCGGCGTCGGAACGTGGTGGCTCTGGGTCGGCCACCCAGGAGTACACCTGCCCGATGCACCCCGAGATCCGGCAGGTCGGGCCGGGTGCGTGCCCGATCTGCGGAATGGCGCTCGAACCTGTCCTCGTCACAGCTGATTCCGGTCCGAGCGCGGAACTCCTCGACATGACGCGCCGGTTCTGGATCGCGGTGGCTCTCTCGATTCCGGTCGTCGTGCTGGAGATGGGGACACACCTGTTCCCGTCCCTGCACGACCTGATCTCCCCGAGAGGCTCGACCTGGGCCCAGCTCGCTCTCGCCACCCCGGTGGTGCTGTGGGCCGGGTGGCCGTTCTTCGCTCGCGGCTGGGTCTCGGTCAGGACGATGAAGCTCAACATGTTCACGCTCATCGCCCTCGGCACCGGAGTCGCGTGGCTGTTCAGCGTCGTCGCCACGCTGGTTCCCAAGGCGTTCCCGGAGTCGTTCCGCGACATGGGAACCGTCGACGTGTACTTCGAGGCTGCTGCGGTCATCACGACACTGGTCCTGCTCGGCCAGGTCCTCGAGCTGCGCGCGCGTGAACGCACCTCGGGTGCCATCAAGGCTCTCCTGGACCTGACACCCAAGACAGCGCACCGTCTACAGGACGACGGGTCCGAGGCCGAGATCGGGCTCGAGGAGGTCCTGGTCGGGGACCGCCTGCGGGTGCGTCCCGGCGAGAAGGTGCCTGTCGATGGTCTGGTGGAGTCGGGGCGCTCCAGCGTCGATGAGTCCCTGGTCACCGGGGAGTCGATGCCGGTGACCAAGAGTGAAGGCGAGTCCGTCATCGGCGGCACCATCAACCAGACCGGTGCGCTGGTCATGGTCGCGAGGAAGGTGGGTCGCGACACCATGTTGGCGCGCATCGTGCAGATGGTCGCCGACGCCCAGCGTTCGCGTGCTCCCATCCAGCGGATGGCCGACCAGGTCGCGGGATGGTTCGTGCCGGTCGTGCTCGGAGTCGCCGCGGTCGCGTTCGTCGTCTGGGCCGGCGTCGGGCCCGACCCCCGGTTCGCGCACGCGCTGGTCGTCGCGGTCGCGGTCGTCATCATCGCCTGCCCGTGCGCGCTCGGGTTGGCGACCCCGGTCTCCATCATGGTCGGAGTGGGCCGCGGGGCGAGCATGGGCGTGCTCATCAAGAACGCTGAAGCGCTCGAAGTCATGGAAAAGGTCGACACCCTGGTCGTCGACAAGACGGGGACGTTGACCGAAGGCAAACCGTCGCTGACCGAGGTTGTCACGACCGCATCGTGGGACCGCGACACCGTCCTCCGGGTCGCGGCCAGTGTTGAACGAGCCTCCGAGCACCCGTTGGCTCGAGCCATCGTGGCTGCCGCCGAAGGCGCCGGTCAGAACCTGGCTGAGGTCACCGACTTCGACGCTCCCTCCGGCAAGGGCGTACAAGGAACCGTTGACGGACACCGGGTGGTCCTTGGCTCGGCGAAGTTCCTCAACTCGATGAACCTCGACACCAGCGCACACACAGCTGAGGCCGATCGGCTCCGTGGAGACGGTGCCACGGTGCTGTTCGCCGGCATCGACGGCCATGTTGCTGCGTTGCTCGCGATCGCTGATGCGGTGAAGGAGACGACCCCGGAGGCCCTACGCCGTCTGCGCGAAGAAGGTATTGAGGTCGTCATGGTCACCGGCGACAACGAGGTCACCGCACAAGCTGTCGGGAAACGCCTGGGCATCGACAGGGTCGAGGCGGACGTGTTGCCTGACCACAAGGCCGACATCGTGAACGCGTTGCGCGCCGAAGGCAAAGTGGTTGCGATGGCCGGCGACGGCGTCAACGACTCACCAGCCTTGGCGGCTGCTGATGTGGGGCTGGCCATGGGGTCGGGAACCGACGTGGCGATGGAGTCGGCCGGCGTCACCCTGCTCAAGGGAGACCTGCTTGGCATCCTCAAGGCCCGACAGCTCTCGGCAGCCACGATGAGCAACATCCGCCAGAACCTGTTCTTCGCATTCGTGTACAACGTCGCCGGCATTCCTCTCGCAGCCGGGGTCCTGTACCCGGTGTTCGGGTGGCTGCTCTCACCTGTCATCGCGGCAGCCGCGATGGCCTTGTCTTCCGTCAGCGTCATCAGCAACGCGCTGCGCCTGCGAACCGTCAAACTGTGAACCCAAGCGCACTGCCCGCCTCGCGAAGGACAAGACCATGACACCGACGACAGCGACGACCCAGACCCAGCCCGCGCACGCGCACGGCTACATCGAGAACAAGGACGACCTGCTCAAACGGCTGCGCCGCGTCGAAGGTCAAGTCAGGGGCATCGCGAGGATGGTTGATGAGGAGCAGTACTGCATCGACATCCTGACCCAGGTCTCAGCCTCTACCAAAGCGTTGCAGAACGTCGCGTTGATCCTCCTCGATGACCACATCGCGCACTGTGTCGTCGACGCGGCAGCCGAAGGCGGCACCGAGGGCGCCGAGAAGCTCAAGGAAGCCTCGGAGGCCATCCGTCGGCTGTTACGCGCTTGAGACGCCGCGAGGCAGATCCGCTGTCGCGGGAATCGACCTCGGCACGTTCTCGGGGCTGAGTGGCCGATGATCGACGTGGTCGCGGTCCTGGGGAACGCCAGCGTCGGTGGCGTTGCCCGACTTGTCCTCACGCCCTCCGGCGCGGTTCATGCCGGCGCCGCACCTCCGCGACCGCTTCGACACCCAAGGCAAGACGCGCTTCCGCCGAGCCGGCCGCCCGCACCACCTCGGCATCGGTTACACCGCGCCCGAATCCGGACCACGGCGATGGTCGGAACCTCGCCCTGGCGCCAAGACGCGTCCTCGCCATCGAAGACGACACCGACGTCACCGTCATCGCGCTCGACACCGCCGAGGTCCGCTCCACCCACCACATCGACCCGAACAAGACCTACTGGCGCAACCCGCAAAGACCCCCGAGCCGATGGCCCGGGGGGTCTTTCTCAGTGACCTATGTCGCGGCTCAGGTGAGACCTATGTCCCGACTCATCACATGGTGGAGCTGAGGGGATTCGAACCCCTGACCTTCTCATTGCGAACGAGACGCGCTACCAACTGCGCCACAGCCCCTTGTGCAGAGGAAAAGTTACCACCGCGCTCGGCGTACATCGAATCGGGGCGTCTCGACAAGCTCGACGACCGTGGGGCTCAGGCTCCGGCGGCCCGGCGCTCGTCGGACTCGACCTCGGGAGCCGCCGCCGCCTCGACCGCGGCGGCCTCGCGGGCGAGCGCGCTGTCGGCGGCGTCGTGACCCGAGGAGGTCATCGCACCGGTCAGCTCGACGGTGCGCACCGTACGACGCGCCCGCGCCTTGGTGACGTACGTCGGCAGGGTCACCGGCAGCGGGTCCCAGAGGCCGCCGTCGTCCATCTCCGGCGCCGCGAGGACCTCGTCGAGATCGGCCCGCGAGAGGCCTTCGGTGTCCTCGATCCCGAGATCCAGGTGCGTCTCGACAGGCTCGAAGAGCGGGTCGTCGTCGAGCGGGGAGACCGCGTGCTGGACGGGCGCAACGCGGCGTACCTGCTGCGCCCGGACTGTGAGCCGGGCGACCACGAGGAAGGCGACGACCAGGCCACCCGGGATCGCAGTCATCAACCAGGGCGTGTAGGAGAGATAGCTGGTGATGCTCACCGCGACCAGGGTCGTCAGCAGCAGGGCGAGGACGCGGCGACGACGGGCGGCGGCGTTCCGGGCCGTCTCGCGGGTGATCCTCCGGACGGGGGTTTCGACAGCGGTGGGTTCGGCAGGCTCAACCGACGGGGAGGCCACCGCGACGGTCCGCTTCACGGCGTGGCCCAGCACCCGCAGCGACCCGGAGAATTCCTCGACCGGACGGCTCTGGTCCACCTCGTCGTGGTGCTTCAGCGCCATCGGGAGGAGGTAGGCAGCCCACCCGATGGCGAGCACCACGAAGATGATTCCGGAGAGGTCCACGGGCTGAGCCTAGAAGCGCGACCGCGCGTGACGACGGAGGCAGTTCGGTGTGTCGCGAGATCACTAGTGTGACTGTTGGGATCGAGGCTCTCAGAGACCGTCGAGCCGCGCTTCCAACCCCTTCGGGCACTCCTCGCGGGTGATCGCGAAGAGCCGGTGGTCACGCCAGTCCCCGTCGATGTGCAGGAACCGCGGC
The DNA here is from genome assembly GCA_046598425.1 of Marmoricola sp. Lineage (GTDB taxonomy): Bacteria > Actinomycetota > Actinomycetes > Propionibacteriales > Nocardioidaceae > Marmoricola. Next base: position 16,461 of record JBKJIN010000065.1, read on the forward strand.
GCGTAGCCGAACTCCTTGATGCCGAGCTTCTCGACGACCCGGAGCGACGCCACGTTCTCCGGCCGGATCGCCACCTCGATCCGGTGCAGCTTGAGGACGAAGAAGCAGTGGTCGACCGCCATCGCGACCGCCCGGGTGGTCAGCCCGCGGCCGGCGTACCGTTCGTCGATCCAGTAGCCCATCGAGGCGAACTGACCCGAGCCCCTTGTGATGTTGTTGACCGTCAACTGGCCGACGAACTCGCCGTCGTACTCGATCGCAAAAGGCATCTGCCGCCCGGCCCGTGCCTCGGCCTGCATCGCCCGGACCATCGCTGCGAACGTCCGCGGACGTGTGTTCGACCCCGGCGGCGTAGTCGCGTCCCAGCGCAGCAGCCAGAGCTTGTTCCGCTCGCGGACCTCGCGCCAACTGCGCTTGTCGCGCAACGAAAGCGGTCGCAAGTGCAGCGACCCGTGCTCGAGGATTGCCGGCCAACCACGGGCGGCGCTCAGTGGTCGCTCCCGGTGATCTGCTCCACCGCGTGCCGCAGGATCGGCAGCAGCACCGCGAGCCCGTCCTTCACTCCCCCGCGCGACCCGGGGAGGTTAACGACCAGTGCGCTCCCGGAGACGCCGGCCAGCCCGCGCGAGAGCGCCGCGGTCGGGACGCCGTTCGCGACGCCGTGCGCGCGGATCGCCTCGGCGATACCCGGGACCTCGCGGTCCAGCAGCGGCCGGGTCGCCTCCGGGGTCCGATCTGTCGGGGTCAGGCCGGTGCCCCCGGTGGTGAGCACCGCCCGGGCACCGGCGGCAAGAGCCGTCCGGATCGCGCCGGCGACCGGCTCGCCGTCGCGCACCACCGCAGCTGGACCGACCTCCCAGCCGTCGACCTCAAGGGCGGCGACAATCAGCGGACCGGTCTCGTCCTCGTAGACCCCGGTCGCGGCGCGGTTCGACGCGACCACGACGGCGGCCCTCAGCTTCTCCGCCACGGCCCGCTCTTCCCGCCAGTCTTCGACTCCACCCGTACGTCGGTGATAACGGCACCTTTATCGACGGCCTTGACCATGTCGATCAGGGTCAGCGCTGCCACCGAGACCGCTGTCAGCGCCTCCATCTCGACCCCGGTGCGGTCGGCGGTGCGGACCGTCGCAGTGATCGCCACCGCGTCGTCGAGGACCTCGAGGTCGACCTCGACCCCGGAGATCGCCAACGGATGGCAGAGCGGGATCAGGTCAGGGGTCTTCTTGGTCGCCATGATGCCGGCGATCCGGGCGACCCCGAGCGCATCGCCCTTGGGCACGCCCTCCCCGCGCAGCAGCGCCACCACCGTCTCCGAGACCAGCACCCGGCCGCTGGCGACGGCAACGCGCGCCGTCACCTCCTTGGCGGTCACGTCGACCATCCGGGCAGCGCCGGCGTCGTCGAGGTGGGTGAGCCGCGGCTCCACAGCGTCGCTCATCAGTAGTCCCGGTCCAGCAACAGCACCGGCACGTCCGCGCCCGCCGGAGCCGACGCGACGTCCTCACCCAGCACGATCAACGCGTTGGACTGCGAGAGCCCACCGAGCAAGTGCGAGCCGGCGCCGCCGACCGGGGTCACCGTGGAGCCGCCGACTCGGGGTTCGAAGAAACCCCGCAAGAACTGGCGCTTGCCCTTGATCGAGGTCACCGGTGCGGTCAGCTGGGCCCTGACCAGCGTTCGGGTCAGGGGGGTCCGGCCCATCATCTTGCGCAGCGCCGGCACCACGAACACCTCGAAGGAGATGTACGCCGAAACCGGGTTGCCCGGCAGCGTGAAGATCGGAGTGGAGTCCTCGCCCACCACGCCGAACCCCTGCGGTTTGCCCGGCTGCATCGCGACCTCGCCGAAGCGCACCGTGCCGGTCTGAATCAGGGCTTCCTTCACCACGTCGTGGGTGCCCTTGCTGACCCCGCCGCTGGTGACGACGACGTCAGCTCGGACGAGCTGGTCGCTGAGCGCCTCGAGGAAGGTCTCCGGGTCGTCCGGCGCCGCAGTGACCCGGTACGCGATCGCGCCGGCGTTCCGGGCGGCCGCAGCCAGTAGGTAGGAGTTGGAGTCGTAGATGCTGTCGCGCCCGAGCGTCTCGCCCGGCTCGACGAGCTCGGAGCCGGTGGACATGATCACCACCCGGGGGCGGGGCCGGGTCGACACCCGGCCGATCCCGAGCGAGGCGAGCAGCCCGACCCGGCGCGCGTCGATCCGGTCGCCGACTCGGAGCACGACGTCACCCTTCGCGACGTCCTCGCCCGCCCGCCGGATGTGCTGGCCCTTGGTCGGCGCCTGGTTGACCTGGACCTTGGCGACGCCGTTGTCGGTGTGCTCGACCGGTACGACGGCGTCGCAGCCGGCCGGGATCGGAGCCCCGGTCATGATCCGCACGGCGGTCCCCGGCGACATCGCGTAGATGGTCGTCTTCCCGGCCGCAATCTCCCCGACGACCGGGAGGTGCACGGGCCGCTCGGGCGCCGCCTCGACGACGTCCTTGTAGACGACGGCGTACCCGTCCATCGCGGAGTTGTCGAAGCTGGGCAGCGACATCGGCGAGACCAGGTCCTCGACGATCGGCAGGCCGACGGTCTCCAGCAGCGGTTGGTCGTACGCCGGCAGCTCGGTGATCCGGTCGAGGATCAGCGCGAGGTGCTCATCGACGCTGAGAGGTGCGGCAGGGTCAGACATGGGCCAACCCTATGCCGCGAACCCACCCCACTGGTTGAGGTGCGAGCGCAGCGAGCCGCGAAACCTCTCAGTCCGTCAAGACCGAGCCCGACTCCACCCGGCCGTGCTCACCGGTCAGCTTCACGGACCCGACGACCTTGACGTTCTCGCCGAAGGTCCAGTCGCCGTCCACCACCAGCGACTGAGCCTCTCGCAGCGAGGGCGCCCCGGACTTGAAGCGCTTGTCGAAATCTCCGACCAGCTTGTAGACGCCGTCGAGATCGACGAACGGTACGACGGCCGCAGCCTGGTCGAGGACGAAGTCGGCTCCGATGTCGTAGACGTCGGAGCGCAGCACCAGAAGGTCGTTGGTGGTCTTCACCGGGACGTAGCGGCTGTCGCCCACCTCGATGGTCTGGGCGCCCTTGAATATCTCGATCGCCGCTCCCATGGCGGACTCGATCTGCACCACCGACGGGCTCGAGGCGTCGGCCGGGTCGAGGGTCTTGAGGTTGCGGATCAGTGGCAGGCCGAGGATCCCGTGCCGACTGTCCAACTCGGTCTGGAGGGCAGCCAGGTTGATCCAGATGTTGTTGGTCGACATGAACTTGTGCCGGTCCAGGTCGCCGAGTGCGTCCTTGTCCGCCTCCAGGGTCTGCGCGAACTCACGCAGCACGATCCGGCCGTCGCTCTTGCGGACGGCGAAGTGCCCGCCCTTGCGGTGCGACGGCGTGCGGCGGACTGCCTCGATCGCGAACGGGGATCCCGATCCGGCGAACCAGCCGGCCAGCTTCGGGTCCGGTACGGCGCCAAGGTTGTCGGAGTTGGAGATGAAGATCTGCCGGTAGCCGGCCGCGACCAACTTCTCGATCAATCCGGTCGCGGTCATCGCCGTGTAGATGTCGCCGTGGCCGGGCGGACACCACTCCAGGGACGGGTCCTTGGTCCAGGTGGCCGGGGTCAGCCCCTTCTCGAGAAGCTTCGGCTCCTTGTTCTGCAGGAACTCCAACGGCAGCCCGTCGACGGGGAGATCGTCGTACCGGGCCAGGGCTGCCAAGGTGTCGGCGCTGGTTCGGAAGCTGTTCATGAAGATCAGGGGCAGCGGGGCATCGTGCTCGCTGCGCAGGTGCAGGACCTGGCGGGCGATGATGTCGAGGAAGGACAGCCCGCGGCGGACGCAGAGAAGCGACTTGGCTCGCTCCATCCCCATCGAGGTGCCGAGGCCGCCGTTGAGCTTGATCACCGCGGTCGAGCGCAGTGCCTCGATGCCCGCTTGGGTGCTGACGTCCATGTCGTCGATGGAGGGCATCTCGAGCGGCTCGATGGTCGCTTCGGGGATCATTCCGGTCTCGCCGCGCTCGAGGAGTCGGAAGTAGTGCGCGAACACGTCGATCGCGAGAGGTTCGACGTCTGCCGCCGTCATCTTCTGACGCGCGAGCGCCAGGCCCGGTCCGCTTCCAGCAAGAGTCATACCTCGATCGTAGGGTTGTTCTCGTCATGGACCACACCGATGCCCGAAAGCTGGCTCTGCGGGACCAGTTGCTGACCGCCCGCGGACGCCTCCCGGTCGCGCTGCTGGCCGAGCGCGCGCACACGGTGGCCGAGCGTCTGCTTGCCGCCGACGAGGTGCGCCGCGCCGCCACGGTGGCGGCGTACGTCTCGGTGGGGCGCGAACCCGGAACCGGAGTCCTGCTCGACGCTCTGCGCGAGGCTGGCAAGCGCGTGATCCTCCCGCTGCTACAGCCGGACAACGACCTCGACTGGGCGACGTACGCCGGTGCCGAGTCCCTGATCTCCGCCCGCCGGGGCCTGCTGGAGCCAGTCACACCCGCGCTGGGCCTCGACGCGGTGGCGACCGCGGACGTCGTGGTGGTGCCGGGCCTCGCCGTGGACCCCTCCGGCCTACGGCTCGGGCGCGGCGGCGGTTCCTACGACCGGGTGCTGGGCCGGGTTCCGGTCGGGACGTTCACTTGCGTGGTGCTCAACGACGACGAGGTGCTCGACGTCGTACCGGCCGAGTCGCATGATCGCCGGGTCACGGCCGCGGTCACCGAGGAGCGGCTACTCCGCTTCTGACGGGTGTGACGTGCTTCCTACGGAACTCCTCGGTCCGTGCCGTACGATTGGCAGTCGGCACCCCGGAGTGCCAGCCGATCCAGGAAGCGTCAAAGGACCCCTCGTGCCCACGTACCAGTACTCCTGCACCGACTGCGGCCACTTCTTCGAAGCGGTCCAGAGCTTCAGCGACGACTCGCTCACCATCTGCCCCGAGTGCCAGGGCACGCTGCGCAAGGTGTTCAACGCTGTCGGCGTCGTCTTCAAGGGTTCGGGCTTCTACCGCAACGACAGCCGCGGTTCGACGTCCTCGACCTCGCCGGCGGCCTCCGCCAGCACAAGCAGCGAGACCGCCTCGACGCCGACGGGCACGTCCACAGCCTCCGCCGCGGCTTCCGCCTGAGGCTCGCCTGTGGAGGACCGCGCCGAGCGTCGGCCCAGACTTCCTAGCCTGCGCGGATGCATCTCGTCCTCCGTCTCCTCGACCGCGTCCACCGCCGCCTCCTGATCCACCGCAGGCCACTGGCCGCCCTCTGCGTCGCGGCCGCCGTACTGCTGATGATCGCGGCCCTCCGCCCGCCGGACCCTGCGGCCACGCTGCTCTGGACCGCCGCCGGCGACCTGCCCAGCGGCACGGTCCTGACCACCGACGATCTGCGTCGTACGGCGTTCGCCCCGGGCAGCGTCCCGGCAGCGGCCACCCGGGACCTGGGCGACCTGGTCGGCCGCACCCTGGCCACGCCGCTCGCCGCGGGCGAGGCCGCGACGGCCACCCGACTGGTCGGCAACGACGTGCTTTCGGGTCATCCGGGGCAGGCTGCGATCCCGCTGCGGATCCCGGATCCGGAGGTAGTCGGGATGCTGCGGGTCGGCGACCGGGTCGACGTGGTGGCGAGCGATCCCCAGGGCCGACGGCCGGCGGAGCGGCTCCTCACCGAGGCTCCGGTCCTCGCCGTGCCGGCCGCCTCGGAGACCTCGTTCGGGCCCGGCCTCTCCGGGCGGCTGGTGCTCGTGGGAGTCCCCGAAGCCGCAGCGATCCGGGTCGCGGAAGCGGCTTCCACGCTCTACCTGACGCTGATCTGGACCCGCTAGCCTCTGATCCGTACCGGACGTCTCGGGTTCTGGAGAAGGAGAAAGACATGAGCGGTTTCAAGGCCTTCGTGCTGAAGGGCAACCTCGTCGACCTCGCGGTCGCGGTTATCATCGGTGCGTCTTTCGCGGCCGTCGTCACCACGTTCACGCAGTGGCTCACGGCGCAGATGCCGGACGCCGCCTCGGACGTCTTCGTCAACGACAAGAACTCCTTCGGCGCCTTCCTCAACGCCGCCGTCGCGTTCCTCATCCTGGCTGCGATCGTCTACTTCGCCGTCGTGCTCCCGTACACGAAGGCCCGGGAGAAGTTCTTCCCCGCTGAAGCCGCCGGCAAGCCGGCCGACATCGCGCTTCTGGAAGAGATCCGCGACCTCATGGCCGCCCAGAAGTCCTGATCGCTCAGCCGTGGTGGGGCGGGACCTGTCGCCTAAGCCACTCCTCGGAGGCCGCAACATCGATGTCCTCCGGGGAGCTGTCGTCCTTGGTCTGTTCAGGCAGGACGTCCCCGAACACCTTCGCGAGCCGGCGACGACGCTCGGCCTTCTGCTGGGCGGTGAGCTCCTCGGTCACGGCGCCCCCGCGACGGCCAGCGCCGCGTCGAGCCAGGCCGCATCGAACGTCGGGCGCCGCGGCAGCCAGCCGGTCTGCGCGATGAAGTGGGTCGAACTGACGCGCAGCGAGCGCGCCAGCGGCTCGACCCGGGCGCCGGCTAGGCGACGGAGCACCGGCCCGAAGAACGCGCCCTCCGCGGCACCCGCGGCCTTGGCGTAGGCCTCGACCACCTCGCCGCGCAGCACCGGCGCGGCACCGACGTTGTAGACACCGCTGGGCGCGATCAGAGCGGCCAGGACCGCGGAGCCGAGATCGTCGGAGTGAATCAGGTGCGACCACTGGTCGGGGCGACCGATGCCGACGGGGCGACCGTTCCCGGCCGCCCGGAGCCAGAACTGGGTCAACCGGTCGTCGCCGACGATGGTGCCGAAGCGGAGCAGAACCCCGACCCGACTCGCGCCGGCGTAGTCCTGCACGTACGACTCCCCCACCGCCACCGGCTCGGTCGCCGGGGTGATGTCGATCGGGTCCTCCTCGGTGATCCAGGCGTCAGCGGCGTCGGCGTACACGAAACTGGCACTCTCCTGGATCACCCGCCGTACGCCGGCGGCGCGGGCCGCCTGCACGACGGTCCGGACCGCGCGGGTGCGCAGGTCGTCGTGGAGCCGCCAAGCGTTCGGCCACATCGCGGCGTACCCGATCGGCATCGCCGAGGCGAGGTTGATCACCGCATCGGCACCTTCAAAGGCCTGGGTCAGCGAATCGACGTCGAAGAGGTCAGCGGACCGCGGGCGCGCCTCGAGCGCCGCGATGACGGTCAGGTTCTCTGGGGAGCGCGCTAGGACGTCGACCTCGTGGCCGGCGTCGACCAGCGCACGCACAGCAGCGCGGCCGATCACACCTGTCCCTCCGGAAACAAATACCCTCACTCGATCCATAGTGCATAACGGACCGGTAACGCACAACAGAACACGCTTATGGGTTTCAGGTGCACAAACCGGCGGCGCGCGCCTCGGCGTCCTTCTGCTCCTGTGACTTCGTGGGCGTCGGCGTTGGCGTCGGCTTCGGCGTCGCACCCGGAGTCGCCGACCCGGACGGCTTTGCGCTCGTGGTCGGGGTCGGCTTGGCGCTCGGACCCACCGTCACCGCTGCGCCGGCGTACCGTGCCGTGAGCGGCTTGTCGTTCCTGACCAGCGACCAGAGTCCGTCCGCCTCGGGCGTCCACTCCAACCGGTTCGGGTCCGGCGCGTAGGCCTGGAACGGCACCGTGACGAACTTGACCTTGTCGAGGCCAATGTTCTTCAACGACCGGCCCAGCGATGCCATCTGCTTGAGGTTCGCGAACTCCTTGTCCGTGGTCAGCGACTCGGTCGCGGCGTTGAGGAAGTTGAAGAGGCGCACCGGGTTGGACAGGGTCCCAGCCGAGACCACCTTGGCGATCATCGCGGCGATGAACGTCTGCTGCCGCTTCATCCGACCGATGTCCCCGGTCGGCGCGCCTATCCCGTGCCGAACCCGGACGTAGTCCAGGGCCTGCTGGCCGGAGACCGTGTAGGTGCCGGCGGGGAGGTTGATGTTGCCGACGGTGTCGTTGACCTCCTCGGGCACGCAGATCTTCACGCCGTCGATGGCATCGACCATCGCCTTGAACCCGACGAAATCGATGACCACGAAGTGGTTCATCCGGATCCCGGTCAGCGCCTCGACCGTCTTCACCGTGCAGAGCGGGCCGCCGACGGCGTACGCCGAGTTGAACTGGACCAGGCCGCCGGGACTGACCCCGCTGCCGTCCTTCTTCGAGCACGCCGGGCGCTCGACCATGGCGTCGCGCGGGAGGCTGACTCCGTACGCGTACTTGCGAGTCGCGGAGAGGTGCAGGATCAGGGTGGTGTCCGAGAGGCCTGGGGTCGACCCGCCGGCCGCGGCGCCGTTGGCGCCGGCGCGGGTGTCGGACCCCATCACCAGGACATTGACCGCCGAGGGCGCCTTCACCGCGGGACGGTTGGAGTCCTCTGGGATCTCAATGCCCCTGATGTTGCCTTCGAGGTGCTTGTAGGCGACCACGGCTGCCAGCGAGACGACCATCAGGAAGACGCCAACACCGATGGCCATGCGACGCGCGATCACCCGCGAACGCGGCGTCCTGCCGCGGTGACGCGCTTCGACCTCCGACACGTGAGACCCCACTGACTCCACGGGGCGTGCCCGTGTTCGGTTTCGTGACCTCCCATTCTGGCTGGTCCGGAGCACAGACCCCAAATCATCGGCGCAGGACCCGGCGGCGTGGGCCACTGCGGATCGGCCAGGCTCGCGGCCAGGTGCAGTCGCGGGAGGTTTCGGTGGGTCATTCGCTCGCTCAGCCTTGACTCCTGAACGGAGCCGGAATGACGCGGCCAGGCGCGGTCGTGGGGACGCGAGCCCACACCGCCCATTCTGCCCGCGGAGATCACGGGCGACCGCTGTGATCTGCCTTCGAAATGTGGAGCGGACGCGAGGATTTGAACCTCGACCCCTTCCCTGGAAGGGAAGCGTGCTGCAACTACACCACGTCCGCAAAGCCAGCCTCTGTCGAGCCTGACACGTTTTAGTATGACCGACCTTCAGAACTATCTGGGCGCCAGGGTGCGACGCCCGGACCTCAGAACTTCGCGCCGCATGAAGCGTCGCGGTGGCGGCGGAATGACTGTGAGGATCGCCCCCGGATTCGTGGCGTGAGCGATCGGAACGCCGTCGCCCGAGTAGCCACACTCGCGCTTGGGCAGTGCGACACTTCCAGGGATGAATCGCTAAATCTGGTGGCGGGACCCAACCCGGCAGACTTGTGGGTGCGTCAGGTGGGCGAAAGGGGGCCTGAATGGACCGCGAACCAGCATTCAGCGCTTACGTGGAAGCCCGACGGCCAAAGCTCTTCCGTACCGCGTGCCTGTTGTGCGGCGACCCGCATCGGGCTGAGGACATCGTCCAGGACACCCTCGCCAGGCTCTACGCCAACTGGCCCCGGGTGAGCCGGGCCGACAACGTCGAGGGCTATGTCCGCCGGATGCTGGTGAACAGCCACTACAGCGACCGCCGGCGCCCCTGGCGCCGTGAGTCGACCTCCACGACCCCGATGGACCTTCCGCTCAAGACCGGAATGGATCCCGAGGACGCCGACGCGATCTGGGCGGCGATCCGGAGCCTGCCGTGCGGGCAGCGCAGGGTCGTGGTCCTGCGACACATCTGGGACCGGTCGGTCGAGGAGACCGCTGCCGACCTGGGCATCAGCACCGGTACCGTGAAGAGCCAGACCCGGGACGCCCTCGCCTCCCTCCGGCGCGCTCTCGCGGCCGACTTCGGCACGGCCTCGCTGCAAGGAGAAGGCCGATGAGGGGCGACGACGTCATCACGCGGCTCGTGGAGTTCCACGACCAGATCGAGGCGCCCATCACGGCGTCCGGCGCAGACGCGCTGCGAGGAAAGCGAATGCTTCATCGGCGCTGGACAGTTGCCGGGGGAGCCGCTGCTGCCGTTGTGGCGGTGCTGGGAATCGTCGCCGTCACGACCGGTGGTCAGCTGGCCGGGCGTCGCATCGACCAGGCTCCCCCCCTTACGGAACACGCCGAGTGGCCGCTCGAGCGCATCCGCGCCGAGGGGGTCGTGGAGGCTGAGGACGTGACGGCGTCCGGGATCACCGTCCGGCTGTACGGCAGGTGCGACGAGGCGCTGCGCGGCCCAGACGTGCCCGAGTCAGTGAAGTCCGTCTGCGCGCCCAACGTCGACGGCCCGATCCGAAGGGGACATTCCCACTTCGCTCTCGAGGTCGCCCAGGACGGACGGTCGGCGCTCTTCTCGATGGACAACACCTTCGACGTCGGCAACACGGTCACGGCGATCGGGGAAGACGCGGTTCTCATCGTCCAGGAACCGCCAGCGGGCGCGGACCTCAGTGCTGGCAGTTATCGTCTGCTGCGCGCCGACGGCACCGAGGATCGGCTGCGCGCGCTGATTGACGACCCGGTCCCTGCGGTCCCCGGACCCGGCGCGATCACCGTCAACTTCGATCCCTTTGGAGGCCGTACGCACCCGTTCGTCCTCGACGAAGATGCAGGCACGCTGCGGCGGATGGCACTCGCACGGAGCGCCAAGGACCGCGACAGCGTGCTGCGCGATCTCGGAGCGTGGTGGCCGGAGTCCGGCCTCAGCTGGGGTCCGAACCCCGACGAGTTCCTGTGGTTCGTCTACCACGACTGCACCGTCCACTGGGGGACTGGAGAGTTCTACGGTGACGGAGGCTCGTACAGGGAGCACGAGCTTGATTGCAGCGAAGGCTTCGACGGGGCGTTCGGCGAAGATGACTTCACCTACTTGCGCGAGAACATGTTTCCCGCCGGATGGCTCCGGCCGGGACGAATGGCCGCGATCGAGAACAGTGATGGGCGGCTCTACCTCCACGTGAGTCTCGACCGGGGCGCTTCCTGGCAGCGGATCCCGGTCAACGACGAGGCCGCCATCCCCGACACCCTGCGAAAACTCGGCTGACACCTTCTCGAACCATCGGCCAAGTGAATCGCGCCACACGTAGGGACGGGCTGTCACCCGCACATTCTCGGCTGATCACATGCGCCCGCGTCATTCTGAGCGCAGTGGGCGGCGGCAGCGGGCCTGGCACAAATCACCATCTGGCCCCAACTACACTCAGCGACGGTCATGCAGAGGTTTTACGCAGGTATTTGCGCATGTCCCGCCCCAGTAGCTCAGTGGATAGAGCAGCCGCCTCCTAAGCGAAAGGTCGCAGGTTCGACTCCTGCCTGGGGCACGTTGTGATGTCTCAGGACATCGAAAACCGCCGGACCTGCAACTGCAGGTCCGGCGGTGGTCAGTTTCGGGGTTTCCGGGTGGGTTCTTTGGGTGCTCCGGTCGGCTGGCAGTCGATGTGGGGTGCAAGGTCAGGGGTCTGCTGCACGAATCGGTGACATGTCGCGTCGGCCCCGTCGTGCACAGCGCCCAGGTTGGTCAGCGGCACTCGAAATCGTTGCGGTCCACGACGGTGACGCCCTTGCCGTTGACGGTCGTGTGGCCGGAGATCAGGATCACGAACGACGACCCGTCGGTGCCGGTCATTGGGACCCGCAGCCGGTAGTTGATGACACGAAGGCGGTCGTTCTCACCGTTTTCTTCGTCGAAGTAGGTGGCAACTCCAGTCACCTTCTCCCGGTAGCGGCCGCTGTACGACGGCAGGCTCGCGTCGTCCGGGACCAGGTAGATCTGTCCGTCGACTACGCCGTTAACGTGGATCTCGCCGTCAACCTGTCCCCCGGACGGGGTGAGGAGCCGGTACCCGCCGTTGCGCACCTCGCGGAAGTTGCCGGCCCAGTCGACGCACGGCCCTTCGCCGGCGTCGAAGTGCTCGGTGGCGTCGAAGACGTCGGGAAAGTAGTCGTGCGTGGCAGCAGCCGATGCTGCAGCCGGAGCTAGCGCGACGAGGGCAAGGGCGGTGCTGACGAGGACGGGGGCGAGACGATTCATGGCGAGCTCCTTGGACGTTGTCGAACGGACGTCCCCATTCCAAGCGGGACGTGTTGCCGGCCGCGTCCCCAGTGATGACGATTTGGGTGGCCTGGAGGATGACCTCCGGCGTCGTCCTACGGGGTGATGTCAGGCGCCAGCGCGCACCAAGCCGGACTCGTAGGCGACCACGACGGCTTGGACGCGGTCGCGTAGCCCGAGTTTGAGGAGGATCCGGGCGACGTGGGTCTTGACGGTGTTCTCGGAGAGGAAGAGTTCGGTGGCGATCTCGGCGTTGGACAGGCCGCGCGCGATGACGCGCAGTACCTCATTCTCACGCTCGGTCAGCACCTCAAGATCATGAGTGGGCTGCTCCGGACGCTTCGCGAACTCCTCGATGAGTCGCCGCGTAACTGACGGGGCGAAGAGCGAGCCGCCCTCGGCGATGACTCTGATGGCGCTGGTGAGTCGGTCTTCGGGGGCGTCCTTGAGTAGGAAGCCGCTGGCGCCCGCACGTAGTGCGTCGTAAACGATCTCATCGAGGTCGAAGGTGGTGAGCACCAGTACCGACGGGGGCTCGTCAACTGACGTGATCGCTCGGGTGGCTTCGATGCCGTCCACGTCGGGCATGCGTACGTCCATCAGCACGACGTCGGGATTGTGTTCGGTTGCGGCGGCGATCGCCTCGCGACCGTTGCTGGCCTCGGCCACGATCTCGATGTCGGGTTCGGCCGAGAGGATCATCCGTAGACCAGTTCGGACAAGGGGTTGGTCGTCGGCGATCAGGACCCGGATCACGCGGTCTCCAGCGCGTAGGGAAGGCGGACACAGACCTCGAAACCACCGTCCGGGCTGGCCCCGCTGGTCACCTCGCCGCCAACGACGGCAACCCGCTCGCGGATGCCGATCAGGCCGTGGCCCTTGCCGTTCGTCTGGATGGCCCCCACTCCGCTGTCTCGGACCTGAATCGAGAGAGCGGTTGGTTGGTACGCCAGGGTGACCGTCGCCGAGGCCGCCTCGCCGGCGTGCTTGATCACGTTGGTCAGGGCCTCCTGGACAATGCGGTACGCCGACAGATCGACCCCGGGAGGCACCGCGGACCGATGGCCTAGGACCTCCACGGTCACCGGGACCCCTGACCCGCGGACGTGTTCGATCAAGCTGTCAAGGCGGCTGAGACCAGGTTGGGGCGAGCGGTCGTCGCCTGCACCCTCGGTGTCGCGCAGGATGGCGAGCAGTCGACGCATGTCGCTGAGCGCGGCGGTGTTGGTCTGCTCGATCGCGTCCAGGGCGCGCCGAACCTCCGAGGGCGATGTCTCCATCTGTCGCCGCGCGCCGCGGGCTTGCAGCACCGTGACCGAGATCGCGTGCGCCACCACGTCGTGCAACTCGCGAGCGATCCGGGCACGCTCGGTAGCCACCGCCTGGCGGGCGTGCTCGGCCTGGTCGCGCTCGAGCTCCTGAGTTCTCGCGGTCAACGTCACCTCGCGGTGGTGGCGCAGCCTGATGGCGCTACCCGCAGCCCACGGGCCCGCGAAGAAGAAGAGTCCGAAGGCGATGCCGGAAAGTTCCAGGACGGAGTTGTCGTACAAGTCGAACATGACGACACAGGAGAGGACTGCGAGTCCCCCGAGCCACCTCTGCGAGCCGGTGGTGTGACGACCCAGGGAGTAGGGCGCCACGATCGAGACTGCCGTGATGGTGATCGAGGAGGTGTCGAAGTTACGCGCGGACAGCAACAAGGCCGACATCCCGGTCGCTACCAGCAGGTACCCAGCCAGCGGGGCCGTGCGTCGTACCGCGAGTGGCGCCGTTGCCAAGAGAGCGGCGGGCACGGCGGGAAATAGGTCGGAAGGCTGCCACAGGACGACTTCCACCGTCATCGCGAGGGCGAGGACAAACGCGAGCAACTGATCGCGGTACCGCTGGATCACCACTCGCACAGCCATGAGCAAAACGATACGCGCAGCATCGTCCCCGGCGGTCACCCTGGAGGATGACGCTGGAGATGGTCCTCGAGGATCACGGCAGTCGCATTCGAGGGTGACGATGGGGCCACGGACCAGAGTGCAGAGTCGGCGGCATGACACGACCAATACGAAAAGTAGGCACCTTCAATGCTGGAACACTCTTCTACACCGGATGGGCCGGAATCGCTGCCTTCGGTGGAGTCATCCTTACCACCAATGGTTCTGAAGCCCTGGGTTTGACAGCCATCCTGGTCGGCGTCGCCGTAGCGATGTGCTTCGGGTTCTGGCTGACCGAAGGGACGGTAGTCCCTGTCGTCAGCCTGGTCCTGGGCGTGCTGGTCGGCGCAGTCCTCGCGGCCTGGCTGGCTGACGATGCGAGCTCCGGCGAATCAGGTCGGGCCGTGGGGGACGCCGTCGGCCTGCTGGGGGCGCTTCTTGTCGTCGCCGGCGCCGCCACCCACCTTCGACGCCATCCACGGCCCTGAGCCCTCACCCAGCACTGATCTCACGCGATCGGCCGCATCCGGCGACTCCATCACGACCGAAGCGTTGGCCGCCGCGCTCCGTCAGTCTCGGGTCGGGCGGCGCTCGTGGGTGCCGATGGGCGCGCCGGCGTCCCGTGCTTTGAATCCAACGATTCCGAGGACGAAGTCGATCTGCAGACCGGCGGCTTGAAGGACAAGACGATCAGGAGCCATCCACTCGATGTCGGTACCGCAGCGACCACGCCGCGGGAACCCGGCACCTGGATGAACCCACGGTTCGACTACCTGTAGGCACCGGCAGGTCGATGTCAGCGACGGTTCCACCCTCACTCCGAATCAACGGCCCCAACGGGGACGAGCCGCTGACCTGCGGCAACGCAGATCGGGCCGTCGCCCTCCTAAGCGAAAGGTCGCAGGTTCGACTCCTGCCTGGGGCACCATTGTGATGTCTCAGGACATCGGAAACTGCCGGACCTGCAACTGCAGGTCTGGCAGTGGTCATTCTTGGGGGTTTGCGGGTGGGTCTGGCGCGTCCACCAGGGTCGGCTGGCCGCAGTGCGCAGAACGACGATCCCGGATCCGCAACAGACCCCGACCGAACCCAGGACCAAGGTGTCCAGTTTGGTGACTTTCGGCCCGCGTCCTCACGCCCCGTCCAGGTGACCATGAACCCATGGACCGCGCGAGCGCCTTGGATTCCGCCTTCCTCCAGGTCGAGGACGCGCACTCGGGGCTGCACATCGCGAGCGTGGCGGTCTTCGCCGGTCCGGCCCCGCACCAGAGCGAGATCCTCGCGGCTCTCGAGCGGCGGTTGGCGTTGGTGCCGCGCCTCCGCCAGCGCCTGATGTCGGTCCCGTTCGCGCTCGGTCGGCCGGTCTGGGCCGACGACCCCGACTTCGACCTGCACCAGCACGTCCGACGCCTGGCCCTACCCGGCCCGGGCGTTGACGAACAGCTCCACGAGGCGGTCGACGCCGTCCTCAGCGAACATCTCGACCACGAGTTCCCGCTCTGGGAGGACGTCGTCATCGAGGGCCTCGCCGGCGACCGGTGGGCGATGGTGACCAAGGTTCACCACACGATGGTCGACGGGATCGCCGGGACCGACCTGCTCTCCACGATGCTGGAGGACACCGCGCAGCAGCAGCCGGCACCGACGGCCGACCCGTGGTCACCGCCGCCACGACCCGGACTGCGGCGGCTCGTCGCCGACGCCGTGCGCGACCAGGCTCGGCTCCGGACCGACGAGCTCCGGTCCGTCCCCCGCGCTCTCGGCCAGGTGCTGCACCCCCGCGCTCTGGCCGCGACGGCGTACCAGACCGGGCGCGGGCTGCTGGGGTTCGCCCAGGCCGCGGTACCGGTCTCCCCCTCGTCCCTGGTCGGACCGCTGGGCCGGGACCGGACCTACCGCTGGACCGAGGCAGACCTCGGCGAGGTCCTCCTCGCCCACCAGCGTCTCGGCGGGACCATCAACGACTTGGTCCTCGCGGCCGTCACCGGCGCCTTCCGTGAGCTGCTGCTGACCCGCGGCGAGGAAGCAGCACCGCATGCCGTCCGCTGCCTGGTCCCGGTCTCGGTCCGCGCCGAACAGGGTCGTGGTGTGCTCGACAACCAGGTCTCCGCCCTGCTGGCGATGCTCCCTGTCGAGCTCGCCGACCCCCGGGACCGGCTCAACGAGGTCGCCGTCCGGATGCGGGCGCTGAAGGCGACCCAAGAAGCCGTCGCCGGCGAACGGGTCACCCGGTTGGCCGACGCCCTGCCCCCGGCCGCCGTCGCGGGCTTCCTGCACCTCGCGTTCCGGACGCCCCACCGCAACCTGACCACGGTGACCACGAACGTCCCGGGACCGACCACGCGCCTCTTCCTCGCCGGACGACCGATGCTCGCGGCGTACCCGTACGTGCCGATCGCCGACCGGCTGCGGATCGGGGTCGCTGTGACGACGTACGACGGGAAGCTGCTCTTCGGGATCACCTGCGACCGGGACTCGACCCCGGACGTCGCCGTCTTCGTCGCAGCGCTGGATGCCGGACTCGACGAGCTGCTCAACCTGGCTCGAGCGCAGAAACACAGGGAGACGCAACGATGAGCCGGACCCGGATGGCAGCAGCCGACGCCGCCTGGCTCCGGATGGACCGACCCACCAACCTCATGGTCGTGACCTCGGTGATGTGGTTCAACGAGCCGCTCGACTGGGACGCCGTCCGGGACCTGATCGCGGACCGGGTGATCGCCCGGTTCCCGCGGTTCTCCCAGCGGGTCGTCGAGGACCACGGGCTCTTCTGGGAGGACGTCGACGACTTCGACCTCACCGATCACCTGCACCCGGTCCGGCTGCCCGCACCGGGCGACCAGGAAACGCTCGAGACCTTCACCAGCTCGCTGATCAGCGTCCCGCTCCCGCACGACCGGCCGCTGTGGGACCTCTACCTGGTCGACCGGTACGGCGATGGTTGCGCGCTGGTATTCCGGATGCACCACGCGATCGCCGACGGAGTCGCTCTGGCCCGCCTGCTGCTCTCCCTGACCGAGACCCCGGGGGCCGAGGTGGTCGAGGTCGCACCGGCTGCGGAGCCATCCCCGTCGGCGCCCGTCGGTCTCCGGGCCGAACTCCGGGCCGAACTCCGGGCCGAACTCCGGGCCGGACTCGACCTCATCCAGCACCCCGGCCGGCTCGCGCACTACGTCGACCCCGGCCACCTGGTCGACCTTGCACACACGGTCGTCGCCGACACGGCTGCCCTGGCCAAGCTGGCGCTGCTGCCGGCCGACCCCCCGACCGCGCTGCGTGGCGAGCTCGGGACCGCCAAGCAGGTCGTCTGGTCAGCCCCGATCCCGCTGGCACCGATCCGGACGTCCGGCCACGAGGCCGGGTCCACCGTGAACGACATCTTGCTCACCTCGGTGGCCGGTGCGCTGCGGACCCACCTGGTCCGCCACCGCAGCGAGGTCCACGACATCCGTGCGATCGTGCCGCTCAACCTGCGTTCCCCCGCCTTGCCGTTGCCCGCCGAGCTGGGCAACATGTTCGGCCTGGTCTACCTGCCGCTGCCGCTGACCATCGCCAAGCGCGAGGACCGCCTCCGGGAAATGGCCCGTCGTACGACGGCGGTCAAGCACTCCGCGGAGGCGGTGGTCTCCTACGCCGTGCTCGAGGCCGTCGGCCGGGCACCGGGGGCGGTCAAGGACCTGGCCATCGACGTCTTCGCCTCCAAGGGGACCGGCGTGATGACGAACGTGCCGGGTCCCCGGGAACCGGTCACCCTTGCCGGTCGCGCCCTGGCTGGAACCATCGGGTGGGGCCCGACGTCGGGCGACCTGGCCCTCGGCGTTGCTCTGTTCAGCTACGCCGGGACGGCGACGATCGGTCTCTGCGTCGACACCGGGATCGTGCCGGAGCCCCGACAGATGCTGGGCGACATCGTCGAGGAACTCGAGGCGCTGCTCCGGGCCCCGGCCGGCTGAGTCCGACCGAGCCCCGGCAGCCTCAGAACGCGTCCGCCGGCAGCCCGAGCGCCAGCCGGCCCTCCTGGACCAGGGTGTCCTCGGTCGTGAGCGGGTGGAACTTCGCGGCCCGGACGTCACCTAGGCGAGCACGATCACCTGCACCAGCGACTCCGACGACGGTGCCAGTTCGTCCCCGACGGCGGCTGAAGACGATGGGTCTCGACCAGGCGCCCTTCGGGAACCGCAGACCGGGCAGCCCGTCGTAACGGGCGGCGGTGTAGCGGTGCACGGAATCCCACTAGTGGCGCCACTGGTCGCCGATCCGCGCCGCGGACTCGACGACGAGGCAGGGTCGGCCCAGCTGCCGCAAGGTCAGACGACCTCGAAGCCCATCCCGGCCTTCTGCAGCCGAGTCAGCAGGTTGTCGCCCATGGCAACGGCCGTAGTGACCTGGCCGGCGATCGGCGGGTTGTCGTCGAAGGCCAACGACAGCGCCGACTCGGCGAGCATCTTCGAGGTCTCGGTGTAGCCGGGATCGCCACCGGAGACCCGGGTGTGCACGGTCGTGCCGCCGGCCTCGCCGACGAAGTCGACGGTGAACCAGGACTTCGCCCGCCGAGCGTCCGATGGGCCCTCCCCCTGCTTGATCCGCTTCTTCAGCGCGTTCCGCAGCGGAGCGACGTTGGCAGCGAGGACCAAAGAGCCGACCGCGAGCGAGCCGCCGAGCGCGTAGCGCAAAGTCTTCAGACCGGCGAAATGGGAGTAGCTGAAATCTGGGCCGTAGGCGTCCAGCGCCGCGGCCGAGCGGGTCACCACGAGCGGGTCGATGGTCGGCATCGGCAACAACCAGAAGCCGAGAACCGAGTCGCGACCCGGCGTCCCCTGCACCCAGCGGACCTTGCGGCCTTGGGGGCGACCCTCGAGCTTGCGGCGGGCAGCCAGCGCCTTCTTGGCCTGGCTCTGCCGCGACATCGCGCCCATCGCGGAGTGGAAGGTGCCACCAGAGAACTGGGCGCCGCTGCGGACAACTCCGCGCAGGGACACCGGCTGACCCTTCGGCAGCTGGTTGACGGTGAAGAAGGCGCCGAGGTCGTGCGGGATCGAGTCGAAGCCGCAGGCGTGCACGATCCGGGCGCCCGAGGCGAGCGCGGTCTCGTGGTGCGCGACGTACATCAGGTCGACGAACTCAGGCTCGCCGGTCAGGTCGACGTAGTCGGTGCCGGCTGCGGCGCACGCGGCGACCAGTGGCTCGCCGTACTCGAGGTAAGGGCCGACGGTGGTGATGACGACCTTGGCGCTCGCGGCGACCGCGGCCAGCGAGGCCGGCTCGGAAACGTCGGCGTGCAGCAGGGCTAAGTCGGCGCAGGCCGGGTTGATCTTCGCCAGGCGGTCCCGGACAGCCTCCAACTTGGCGGTACTGCGCCCGGCCAACGCCCATCGGCACTCGATCGGCGCGTGCTCGGCCAGGTACGCCGCGGTCAGCTCACCGGTGAAGCCGGTGGCTCCGAAGACCACGATGTCGAAATCACGTGCTGCTGCCACGGTCTGCTCCTGGGGCTGGAGAGGGGGTTCCGAGGACGGGCGGGAACCGAAGGAAGCCTACTCGCGTCCGATCGGTATGCGGACACGTGGGAAGGTCGCCCTCGGCGGCGGAATGGCATCGGCGGCGGTCACCGGATGGTTGGTGGCCGCTGGCGTCTTCGCGACCACGGCGACCCTGGTCGTGGCCGACCCGCTTGCTCCGCCCGCCCGGGCCGAGGACGCCCTGACGTCGTTCGAGGGGTGCTCGGAGCTCCTCGACTGGTACGTCTCCCACGGGTTGAAGGACGTCGGGCCCTACGGCTGGGAAGGCTGGGGAGGCTGGGGCTACCTCACCGACGGCATCGCGACCCGGGACCTGGCGGGCGGCTCGGTCCCGCAGGCCCCCGAGGGCGACGCGACCGGCAGCGCCACCGGGACCAACACGCAGGAGCAGGACGTCGACGAACCGGACGTCGCCAAGACCAACGGCACCCTGGTGGTGCGAGTCGCCAACGACGACCGGACCGTCACGCTGGTCGACGTCACCGGCGCCGAACCTCGGACGGTCGGCAAGTACCGCCTCCCTGAGGACGGGTACGGCGCCGAGCTGCTGCTGGTCGGCGACCGCGTCGTGGTCACGCAGCAAGTCGCCGACGGCCCGCGCTACTTCGAGCGCGGCCGGGGGTTCGGCGGGGCTGTCGAGGACTCGATCATGCCCTTCCCCGGCGGCGGATCGAGCTCGGTCCGCGTCCTCGACCTGGACATCTCCGACCCGACCTCCCCCACCCTGGTCCGCAAGGACGTCTACAGCGGCACCCTCACCTCCGCCCGCCAGTACGGCGACACGATCCGGCTGGTCACCACCACCGGCCGACCTCAGCTGGACTGGGTGATGCCCACCGACAAGGTCACCGAGAAGGAGGCCACCGCGCGCAACAAGGCACTGGTCCGGGCGACCACGATCGAGGATTGGCTGCCGTCGGTCCGCGGCACCGGTGCCAGCGCCCCGCTGCTGGACTGCGACGACGTCTTCCACCCGCGAGCGTGGTCGGGCGCCGAGACCGTTGCGGTCACGACGTACGCGGTGGCCGACCCGGGTCAGCGCAGCGCCGTCGGCGTCACAGCTACCGGCCAGGTCGTCTACTCCTCCGGCGACCGCCTCTACGTCGCCTCCACCGAGATGGACTTCGGCGACGTCCGGCCGCTGACCCGGGGCGCCGGACCCGAGGCCCGGGTCGCCGTCGGACCTCCCGAGGTGACCACGAACCTGCACTCCTTCGCCCTCGAGGGCACCGGCACGTCGTACGTCGGTTCCGGGCACGTCGACGGCAGCCTGCGCGACCGCTGGTCGCTCGACGAGTACGACGGGCGCCTGCGGGTCGCCTGGACGACCTCCGACCGACGGGGCCGGACCGAGAACGGCATCACCGTCCTGGCCGAGCGCAACGGCCGCCTTGTCCCGACCGGGACCGTCACCGGCCTGGGCAAGAACGAGAACATCCAGTCGGTCCGCTGGTTCGATGACCTGGCGATCATGGTGACCTTCCGCCAGATCGATCCGCTTTACACGATCGACCTCACCGACCAGGACCACCCGAAGGAGCTCGGGGCGCTGAAGATCCCCGGCTTCTCCGGCTACCTGCACCCGGTCGGTGACCACCTGCTGCTGGGTCTGGGCGTGGACGCGACCGCGTCCGGGAGGTCGCTGGGCGCCCAGGCGGCGGTCTTCGACATCAGCGACCTGCGCAAACCGGTCCGGATCTCGAAGGCAGGCTTCGGCCCGGAGACCGCCCTTACCGCGATCGACGACCCCCGCGGCTTCACCTGGCTGGCGGACTCCCGCACCGGCGTCACCCCGCTCGCCGACTGGCGGACCGGGGAGTCGGTCCTGAAGGCGCTGGAGGTCAGCGCCAGCGGGCAGCTGCGCGCCCGCACCGTGACCGAGCTCAACCGGGACTGGCAGTCCCGGACGCTGGAGCTCCCCGGCGGCCGGATCGCGGTCCTCGACCTCGACCGGGTCAGGCTGATCACGATCGACTGACCGGAGCCCCTCGAAGACCGCGTCGCGGCGTCGTACGGTGAGGGCATGTGCCGCAACATCCGAACCCTCCACAACTTCGAACCGCCGGCCACGCACGACGAGGTTCACGCCGCGGCGCTGCAGTACGTCCGGAAGATCAGCGGGTCGGCGAAACCGTCTGCCGCCAACCAGGCGGCGTTCGACGAGGCCGTTCTCGAGGTCGCAGCGGCGACCCGGCACCTGCTGGAGCACCTGACCACGTCCGCGTCGCCCAAGGACCGCGAGGTCGAGGCAGCCAAGGCGCGGGCGCGGGCTGAGCTCCGGTACGGCTAACCGACGGTGACGAAGATGTGCTGCGCCGCCTCGTCGATAATCTCCGCGGTCTCGCCGCCGCTACCGACCAGCACGCCTCCGGCGGTGGCCACGACGGCCACCGACTCGCCCGGCTGAGCGCCGATCCGACGCAGCACCGACATCAACGCCTCGTCCTTCTGCATCTCCTCGGAGATGCGCCTGACCTGGACCCGCGCGGATTCCGGCCCGGCTACCTCGCTCAGCGGGCTGACCCCGGCCAGGAAGTCCTCGGCCGCGTCCTGGCCGAGCTCGGCCAGTCCCGGGATCGGGTTCCCGTACGGCGACTCGGTCGGGTGGTCGAGCAGCTCGAGCAAGCGCCGCTCGACGCTCTCGCTGATCACGTGCTCCCAGCGGCAGGCCTCCGCGTGGACGAGCTCCCAGTCCAGACCGATCACGTCGACGAGGAGCCGCTCGGCCAGGCGGTGCTTTCGCATCACCCGGGTGGCGGCGCGGAGGCCGGCTTCGGTGAGCTCGAGGTGCCGGTCACCCTCGACGGTGAGCAGGCCGTCGCGCTCCATCCGGGCCACCGTCTGAGAGACCGTCGGGCCGCTCTGGTGCAGGCGCTCAGCGATCCGCGCACGCAGGGGAACGATATCCTCCTCGACGAGCTCGAAGATCGTGCGCAGGTACATCTCGGTGGTGTCGATGAGGTCGCTCACGCGGCCATTGTGTCACCGGTCGAGCAGTCGCCGCGCAACCTGCCGCTGCATCGGGATCCGGTGGGCGGCTCCGGAGCGGGCCAGCATGTCGGCGACGTCGCCGACGGAGACGCGCGCCGCAGAGGCGCTGGTGTCGAGGTTGATCTCTCCGAGCAGACCGGTCTCGGCCAGGTCGGTCGGCACCCGGCCGCCCAGCACCAGCCGGTAGTGGGTCTCGTCGGCGGTGAACTCGATGTCGACGACCACGCCGGTGCGGTAGACGCCGTCCGACCGGATCAGGATCCGCTCGCCGTACTCCAGCCCGCGGCTGAGCCCGGTCTCGCCATGCTGGATGGCCAGCGAACGACTCCGTCGGGTGAACTCCGACAATTCGATTTCGATCAGCTCCATGACGCCCTCCCAGATACCCATGATGCGCTTCTGTCCTGCACAACGCACGGGCAAGACGTCGGTTACGCCCTTTTTCAACCTTTTTGCCCGAACCGGTCTATACCGTTTGACCGTTTTCGGCAGAGTTCAGGACCACCCTGGTGCCTCGCCCGTCCGAACACGGTAAAACAGCAGGATGAGCGCGCCCCTGCGAGTGTTCCTCCTCGACGATCACGACATCGTCCGCCGCGGCGTCAGCGCGTTGCTGGAGTCCGAAGGCGACGTCCAAGTGGTAGGCGAGGCCAACTGCATTGCCGACGCCAGCCGACTCATCCCGGAGCTGCTCCCCGACGTCGCCGTCCTGGACGCGCGGCTCCCCGACGGCTCTGGCATAGAACTGTGCGCCGAACTGCGCACCACGGCGCCGACGGTACGTTCACTCATCCTGACCAGCTACGACGACGAGGAGGCGATCGTCTCGGCGATCCGCTCCGGCGCTGCGGGTTACGTCCTCAAGGAGGTCCAGGGCGACTCGCTGCTCAGTTCGGTCCGGACCGTCGGCAACGGCCAGTCACTGATCGACCCTGCGATGGCCCGCCGGGTCATCCACTGGATCGAGCATTCCAGCCAAGGCCCCGAGGAGCTCGCGGGACTGACCGACCAGCAGTTGCGGATCTTGGAACTCCTCGCCGAGGGTTGTACTAACCGGGAGATCGGCCTGCGCCTCTACCTGGCCGAGAAGACGGTCAAGAACCACGTCACCCGGATCCTGGCGACCCTCGGGGTCCAGCGCCGTACCCAAGCGGCTCTCCTCGCCTCGCGGCTGCTGCCGCGATAAGGGCGGATCAGCCGACTACCGGGGCCTCGAGGTACTCGGCGAGCGCCACGACCCTCAGCGCGTCGGCGAGCGGAATCTCTGTCGACTCCGGCGCGGCCGGGTCGACCACGGCTGCGCGGCCCAGGCAACGGTCGATCGCCTCGGAGTCGAGACCGAGGTCGAGGGCGAGGACGCGGCGGACGGTTTTCAGGTTGACCATGGGCATCTCATCGGCACCTTCCGAGCCACCTTAAGGACTCGGGACGTCTATCAGCCAAGGTCCTCGACCGGAGGATCGAACGCAGCGACCAAGGCGCGCACGAGATCGGCCTCCTGAGTCTTGGTACCAATCTGGGACGCAGGTGCCATGAGGCCGAGCGGCCCCGGCGCCTTCACAGCTGCGCCCGGGAATCCACAGACGGACGCGCAGAACCCCGGCCAGGAGACCTGACCGGGGTTCTCGCCAGTACGACGGGTGCGTCGACGTGGTGCTTAGTCCTCGGAGGCGTCCAGCGCTGCTGCGACCCGGCGGTGAGCCGTCCAGATCTCCTCGGGCAGGTTCGGGAACTGCTTGAGGTGCTCCTCGCGGTTCGCCATCTCCTGCTGCCAGCGGGGGACGTTGATCGACAGGATCGTCTCCAGGTCCTCCGGGGTGATGTCGACGCCCTCGAGGTTGAGCTCCTCGGCGGTCGGGATGATGCCGACCGGCGTCTGCCGACCCTTGACCTCACCGTTGCGGAGCTGGAGCAGCCAGAGCAGCGGGCGCAGGTTGTCGCGGTAGCCGGGCCACAGGAAACGGCCGTCCTCGCCACGCTGGAACCAGTTCACGTGCGCGAAGATCGGCTGGTCCGAGGCTGCACCGACCACCTTGAGGTAGTGCGCCGCGTAGTCGCCTTCGCCGTAGGCCATGAACGGCCGGTTCGACATCGGGTCGTAGCGCAGCACGCCTTCCTTGCCCTCCGCCGCAGCAGTCGCCTCGGCGCCCAGGGTCAAGCCGTCGTAGACACCTTCGGCCAGGTCGTGGATAGCCCGGACCAGCGGCTCGCGGTCACGGGTACGGCCACCGAAGATGATCGCGTCGATCGGGACGCCGGCGGGGGCGTCGTAGTCGGTCGCGATGTTCGGGACGTTGTCCAGGGTGGTGGTGAATCGGCTGTTCGGGTGCGCCCACGGCTCATCGGCCTGGTCGGCCGAGCGTTCTGAGATCGAGTTGCCCTTCCAGTCCAGCCAGCCGGTCGGGTCGGTCGGCCGCTCGGGCGTGCGGCCCTCCCACCAGACCTCCTCGGTGGTCGGGTTGTAGGCGATGTTGGTGAAGATCGCACCGGTGCCCGGGCGGACCGAGGCCAGCGCGGTCGGGTTGGTGTTCTCGTTGGTGTCCTTGGCGACGCCAAAGACGCCGTACTCGGGGTTCATGCCGTAGAGGCGACCGCTGGCCTCGTCGACCCAGAGCCACGCGATGTCGTCGCCGTAGAAGGAGACGTGGTACCGCTCGCCGAGAGCGTCCGGGGCCAGCATCATCGCCAGGTTGGTCTTGCCCGAGGCACTCGGGAAGCCACCGCAGATGTGGTAGTCCTTGCCGGTTTCCTTGTCGTGGATCCCGATGAGCATGTACTGCTCGGCCAGGAAGATCCCCGAGTCCCAGCCGTCGTACGCCGCCTGGCGAAGACCGTGCGCGATCTTGCCGAGCAGCGCGTTGCCGCCGTACGACGAGCCGAAGTGCAGGATGGTGCGCTCGTCGGCCACGGTGACGAAGTAGCGCTGGTCCTCCGGGGTGCCCTGGCCGAGGTTCTCCAGGTCACCGGTGACGTGCACGGCGCGGACGAACTGATTCGGGTCAGCGAGGTCGTTGACGTACTTCGCGCCGACGCGGGCCATCCGGATCATGTGCAACACCACGGTGCGGGCGTCGGTCAACTCCACCCCGGTCGCCCACGGCGCGAGGGCGTTGCCCACGGGAGCCATCAGGTAGGGGATCACGTACATCGTCTTGCCTGCGGAGGCGCCGCGCATCCGGCTCTCCAGCAGCGGCGTCATCTCGCTGGCCGGCCGCCAGTTGTTGTAGACACCGCGGTCCTTCTCGTCGCTGGTCGCGACGATGGTGCGCTCCTCGGAGCGAGCCGTGTCCTTGTAGTAGCTGCGCGAGTAGTAGCGCCCCTCGCCTGCCGGCTCGAGTTCGCCGGCGTCCAGGCACTCCTGGATCAGGCGGGCGTCGTCGGCCGCGCTGACGACTTCGATGCGTTCCGCACCGGTGAGCTCGGCCCAGTACTTCACGTACTCGCGGACACGGGGGTTGGTCAGGCCAGCGGCATCAAGAACGTCATCCATGGGCGACATCATTGCGTCTTTCGTTCGGGGTGCAAGGTGCGGCCCGACAATACATGACTTGATAATCTTCGCAAGTCACGTATTCTTCAGTGAGACGGACATGTCTGCGACGAGGAGAGCCCGATGAGCGTGCCGCTCTACCAAGCCAAGGCAGAGTTCTTCAAAACCCTCGGGCACCCCGCTCGCATCCGCATCCTGGAGCTGCTCACCGAGCGCGACCACGCCGTCCACGAGCTCCTCGAGAAGATCACGATCGCTCCCAGCAACCTCTCCCAGCAGTTGGCCGTGCTCCGCAGGACCTCGATGGTCGTCTCCTACCGCAACGGCGCCGAGGTCAGGTACTCGGTCAGCGTCGGCGAAGTCCGCGACCTGCTCGCCGCGGCGCGGACGATCCTGTCCGGCATCGCCGCCAGCCAGGCTGACCTGACACCGGAACTGACCCCGCCGAGCGCCAGGCGCTGACTATGCGCATTGTGATCATCGGCTACTCCGGTTCCGGCAAGACCACCCTGGCCAATGCGCTGGCCGGGCTGCTCGGCGTACGACCGATCGCGTCGTTGGACGATCCGTCGCTCGTCGTCCAGGACGGCACCTCGCTGGTCCTCGACGGCATCCCGGCGACGCTGGAAGAGCTCGAGAAGGTCGACCCCAGGGCTCCTGACGGCGCTGAGATCGAGCGTTTCCTCTACCTCAAAGCCAACTACGAGCAAAGGGTCCAGCGCGTCGCCCGGACGATCGTGTCCGGCGGCGACCCCGCCGGAGCCCGACGCCGGATCCTGCACGCTGTCGAGCTCGAGACGCTGCGCAAGCACCTCGAACCCACGGGACGCCTGATCGTGATCGATGCCGGTCGAAGCCGTTCGGAAGTGCTGGCCGACGCCCTCGACCTCCTCGACATCCGGTTCTGACGCCGTGTCCCCCACCGCTCCCGCCGCGTCATCGTGGCCGGGTCCGGCAGCAGCCCGACTCCGGACCTTGCTGCCGCGCCGCAGCGACTGGTCGGACGTACGCCGTCGCGACCTGACCGCCGGTGTGATGGTCGCCCTGGTCGCACTCCCGCTAGCCCTGGGCTTCGGGGTCAGCTCCGGGCTCGGTGCTCGAGCCGGCCTGATCACCGCCATCGTCGCCGGGGCGGTAGCCGCGTTGTTCGGCGGAAGCCGGGTCCAGGTGAGCGGCCCGACCGGCGCGATGGCCGTGGTGCTGGTCCCGATCGCAGCTCAGTTCGGCGCCGACGGCGTCCTGGTCGTTGGCCTGCTCGCCGGGACCATCCTGGTCGGCCTGGCGATCGCTCGAGCCGGTCGCTTCATCCACTACGTCCCCGTCCCGGTGGTCGAAGGCTTCACGCTCGGCATCGCCGCGATCATCGCTCTGCAACAGGTTCCGTCCGCGCTCGGGGTGAACGCCCACGCCGACAAGGCTGTCGTGCTCGGGTACGAGGCGGTCCGCACATGGGCCCGGCACCCCACCTCAGGCCCCGTCCTGGCGACGGTTCTGGGGACTGCCGCCATCCTGCTCGTGGCCAGGCTCCGGCCGGGACTGCCTGGGGCGCTCCTTGTGGTGGCCCTGATCGCCGCCGGCAACCAGGTTCTCGGGCTCGGGCTCGAGCCCCTGGGCCACATCCCGGCCGGGTTGCCAGCCCCGTCGTTCCCGACCGAAGCGTGGAGCCAGCTCGACGCTCTGCTGCTCCCGGCGGTCGCTGTCGCCGCGCTCGCCGCGCTGGAGAGCCTGCTCTCGGCGACCGTCGCCGACGCCATGTCCATCGGCGAGCACCACGATCCGGATCGCGAGCTGTTCGGACAGGGACTGGCGAATCTCGCAGTACCGCTGTTCGGCGGGATCCCGGCGACCGCGGCGATCGCGCGCACGGCGGTCAACGTACGCAGCGGAGCGGGCTCCCGGCTGGCAGCCCTGGTGCACGCCGGCGTTCTGCTCGGTGTCGTCCTGGTAGCAGCCCAGTGGGTCTCAGAGATCCCGCTGGCGGCCCTGGCTGCCGTCCTGGTCGCCACTGCCATCCAGATGGTCCGGGTCTCCAGCGTGCTTGCTCTGCTCCGTGCGACCCGGGGCGACGCGATGGTGCTGCTGGCGACTGCAGCAGCGACGATCACCTTCGACCTGGTCACCGCGGTGGTGATCGGCCTGGTTCTGGCGGGCTTCGTCGCCGTACGCCAGACCGCACTGACCAGCCGGATCGACGAAGTGCCGCTGGTGGAGGGCGAGCAGAGCGAGCACGCAGACGCGGAGCACCGCCTGCTCGACGAACACATCGTCGCCTACCGGATCGACGGTCCGCTGTTCTTCGCCGCTGCCCACGACTTCCTGCTCCGCCTCGCAGACGTGGGCGAGGTACGCGTCGTGATCCTCCGGATGTCCCGGGTGACCACCCTTGACGCCACCGGCGCCTCGGTTCTCGCCGATACGATCAAACGCCTGGAGGGTCGCAGGATCACCGTCCTGCTCTCGGGTGTCCGCCCCGAACACGTCCAGCCTTTGCGCCGGCTAGGCGCCTACGACCGGCTCGCGCACGAACGGCACGCCTTCGCCACCACCCCCGAAGCCATCGCGCACGCCCGGCTCCACGCCGCCCGCACCACCCACTCGACACCAACGTGAACCATCACCGGGGCAACGGCGCCCTCACTGTCCACGAACGACGCCCACGAAAGGCAACAACCATGCGTCTCCTCATCATGGGTCCTCCCGGATCAGGGAAAGGGACCCAAGCCGTCCACCTCGCCGCCCGTTTCGCCATCCCAGCCATCTCCACCGGCGACATCTTCCGGACCAACGTCGCGCAGGGCACCCCGCTCGGCCGCATCGCCCGCGAGTACCTGGATGCCGGCGAGTACGTCCCGGACCAGGTCACCAACGAGATGGTCCGCGACCGCCTCGGTCTGGCTGATTGCCGTCAGGGTTTCCTGCTCGACGGCTACCCCCGGACCCTCCACCAGGTCGACGAGCTCGACGCGATCCTGGAGGCCGCCGGCACGGGCCTCGACGCCGTCGTCGAGCTCGTCGTCAACCAGGAGGTACTGATCGACCGTCTACTCCTCCGCGCCAGGGACCTGGGCCGCACCGACGACACCGCGGACGT
This sequence comes from Marmoricola sp., assembly GCA_046598425.1. Taxonomy (GTDB): domain Bacteria; phylum Actinomycetota; class Actinomycetes; order Propionibacteriales; family Nocardioidaceae; genus Marmoricola. Next base: position 45,359 of record JBKJIN010000065.1, read on the forward strand.
CATCCGACGCCGTCAGGAGCTCTTCGACCAGCAGACCGCTCCGCTGACCGCCCGGTACGCCGAGCGCGGGCTCCTGCACGTCATCGACGGTGACGGCCAGGTCGGGCTCGTCACCGATCGGCTCACCGCTGCCCTCAGCCAGGGAACCTCGTGAACCGTCCCACCGAACAACGCCTGGCGCGGCACCTGATGGTGCCCGGCCAACCACGCCCCACCGTGACAGGGTCCATGTCGATCACTACCGTCCAGCGCTGGATCATGTCCTCGCTTGCCCTGGTGACCGTCGAGCACCTCGCAGCAGGGATTGTGATCGCAGCCGTCTTCACCGACCGGTCCGAACCGGGGAACCGGATCGGGCTGCTCGTCGTGGCTACCGTGCTGGCCACCGGCGGGCTCGTCGCGTTCCGACTGATCCACCAGAAGACGCTGCTCTCGCCCTGGTTGACCCTGGCGCTCCTCCCGGCAACCGTCGGGGCGTGGCTGTGCTTCTGGCGCTGACTCCTCCCGAACTCGTCCCCACCGGAAAGACATCGTGATGGCCGACACCCTGCCCCCGTGCCCTGCCTGCAGCAGCGAGTACACCTACGCGATGGACCCGTTGTTGGTGTGTCCCGAGTGCGCCCACGAGTGGTCCCCGGAGGACGGCGAACAGGTGGGGGACACCGAGAACGCCGCCATCAAGGACGCGGTCGGGAACGTGCTCTCCGACGGCGACACCGTCACCGTGATCAAGGACCTCAAGGTCAAGGGCTCCTCGACGGTCGTGAAGGTCGGGACCCGCGTCAAGAACATCCGCTTGGTCGACGGCGTCGGCGACCACGACATCGACTGCAAGGTCGACGGGGTCGGACCGATGCAGCTGAAGTCGAGCGTGGTCAAGAAGGTCTGAGCGCCGAGCTCTGCTGCCTGCCCGGCGCGCAGCAAGGCACCGGACCGACCGCCCCCAGCGATCGATCCGGTGCCTGCCGTCCCCCGTCGTCAGACGGTGAACCGTCCGACCAGGCCCTTGAGCTCGGCTGCCATGCCAGCCAGGTCGGTGGCCGACTGGAGCGTGTTCTGCGCGCCCTGTCGGGTGTCCTCGGCCGCACTGGCGACCTGGGTCACGTCCTCGGCGATGCCGTTCGCACCAGCCGCAGCCTCGGTGACGCTGCGGGCGATCTCGTTGGTGGTCGCGGTCTGCTCCTCGACCGCCGAGGCGATCGTGGTCTGGATGTCGTTGATCCGACCGATGACCTCGGAGATCTCCGCGATCGCAGCGACCGCGCCCTGAGTGTCGGACTGGATCGCCTCAATCTTCTGACCGATGTCCTCGGTCGCCCGAGCGGTCTCCTTGGCCAGTTCCTTGACCTCGTTCGCCACGACGGCGAAGCCCTTGCCCGCGTCACCGGCCCGGGCAGCCTCGATGGTCGCGTTGAGCGCCAAGAGGTTGGTCTGCTGGGCGATCGAGGTGATCACCTTGATGACCTGACCGATCTCGGCACTGGACTCGCCCAAGCTGGCAACAGTGCCCTGGGCGGAACTCGCCACCGTGACCGCACCGGTGGCGACCGTGGCCGCCTCGGTGGCGTTCTTGGCGATCTCCCGGATGCTCGCGGTCATCTCCTCGGCTGCGGTCGCGACCGTCTGGATGCTCGCCGACACCTGGACTGAGGCACCGGAGGCACTGGCCGCCCGGTCCGAGGTCGAGGTGGCTCCGTCGCCCATGCCCTGGGAGAGGATCGTCAGCTGCTCGGAGGCAACAGCGAGGGTGTCCGCTGTCGTACCGATGTTCGTCATGCTGCCGCGCAGCGTGCCGAGGAGCGATCCGAGGCCGGCAGCGAGCTGACCGATGGCGTCGTCCCCGGCGATCGGGATCTCCTGGGTCAGGTCGCCATCGGCGGCCGACCGGACCACCTCGAGGACCAGGTCGACCTTGCGCGCCAGGTCAGCGGCGGCGTTGCGGTCGGCCGTCTCCTTGTCGAGGCGGGTGATCGCCTGGGAGACCAGCCGACCGACGTTGCGCAGCGAGTCGAGCCGCTGCTCGGAGGGGTGCAGGGTCTCGGTGGCGAAGAAGTCCATCGTCCCGACGACGTCGCCGTTCACGATGATCGGGAAGCAGACACCCGACTTGACGCCGACCTTCTGGGCGACCGGCGCCCGGACGCAGTCGGTCATCTCGCCGATGTCCTGGGTGAAGAACAAGTCGCGGGTCTTCCAGGCCCGGCCGGAGAGCCCGACACCCTCTGCGAAGGATGCCTCCAGGGTCACCTTGCGGAACTCCGGCCCGGCGTCGCCGGACTCCTGGACGAACTTCAGCTTGTTGTCCGCCTCGTCGATCGTCCAGTACGAGCCGTAGGCCCAGCCGAAGTCGTTGCGCACGGTCTCGAGGGCCGACTGCACAGCCTCCTCGACCGAGGTGGCCGCGGCCAGGTTGGCCAGAACGTTATTGACCGCTGCGGTGTCCGCAGACGCCTCCGTGATCCTGCGCTCGGCCTCGAGGCGGTCGGTGATGACCTCCCACGTGGCCATCGCCCCGATGTACTCGCCCTTCTCGTCGGCGATCGCCGAGACCAACAGGTCCAGGGTCTCCGGGCCGACGCTGATGTTGGCGCGCCGCGGCAGATTGTCGGCCACCGCGAGGATGCCGCGCTGGTACGCCGGCGACTTGTGGAAGATGTCCAGGCTGGACCCGACGACTTCGGCCGCCTTGACCGGCAGGTGCTCCTCGAGGCCCCCGAGCGTCTCGAGCGAGGCCGGGTTCATGTAGGTGATCACGAGGTCCCGGTCCGCGAACATCATGTTCGTCGGGGAGTTCTCCATCATCGAGGTGACCCGGGCGACCTGCTTCTCCAGCTCCAGTTTCGCGGTCACGTTTTCCCAGGTCGCCATCGCGCCGACGTACTCACCGTCGTCATCGAGCAGCGCGGCCACCGTGAGGTCGAGGGTCTCCGGGCCGACGCTGATCAGCGCGCGGCGCGGGAAGTTCGAGGCGTCTGCGAGCAGGTTCCGCTGGTACGACGGGTCCTTGTGGAAGATGTCCAGGCTCGCCCCGACTAGTTCGTCGGGCTTGACCGGGATCCAGTCTGCGATCGGGCGCAAGCCCTCGACGGTCGCCGGGTTGGCGTAGGTGATCACGAAGTCCCGGTCCGCCAGCATGACCCGGGTCGGCAGTCCGTCGAGGACCGCGGTCAGCTTGGTCAGGTCGGTGCCAGTCTTCGTGGTCGCCTTGCGGGACCGCGTACCCGTCCCGTTGACCGGGGCGGTGTCGAGCTCTGTCATGTGGTTCCTCCGGTGGGTTGGGGTACAACCGAGACGTCGGCTGCACGATCGGCGTCGAGGACGAGCAGGATGGCGTCGGGAAGCGCGAGCACCCCGGAGACCACGTCCTGCACGGTCGACGGCACGTTTGCGGGGGTCGGCTCGAGTTCGAGGCCGCCCGGTGAGGTGTCGACCGTGATCACGTCGCCGATGTCGTCGACGAGGAGGCTGACCACCTCGCCGCGGCTCCGCACGATCACGTTCATGGGAAGGGCGTCGTCCGGACGGGGTGGTAGCCCGAGCCGGCAACGCAGATCCAGCGCGGTGACGATCTGCCCGCGCAGGTTGATCAGGCCCTGGATGGCTTCCGGTGCCGACGGTACGACGGTCAGCGGCTGGTAGCGCAAGACCTCCTGCACACCGGAGACCTCCACCCCGAAGAACAGTCCGTCCACCCAGAAGGTGCAGTACTGCGTCTGTCCGGTCATCACGCCCCTACTCCTGACAGTGCGACCACGGCGTCGAGGTCGACGAGATCGGTCACCCGGTCGCCTATGACCGCGGAGCCGAGCACCCCGGCCCGGCGACCGACGTCGCTGCGGACGACTGCTGCGTCGACCACGTCCAGGACACGGTCGATCACGATCCCGATCCGGTTGGCGCCGGACTCGTGAACCACGACCGAGACCTGGTCGTCGTCGCGGGCACTCTCGACGAGCCCGATCGCACCGGCGAGCCGCACCAGCGGCAGGATCCCGTCGCGGTACTGGACCGCCTCGGCGTTGCCGGACCGCTCGATCCGGTCCAACGCGAACTCCTCGAGCCGGGACACCTCGCGCAGCGGCAGCGCTGCGCGCTGACCGCCGACCTCGAGGACCAGCAGCGCCGTGCTGGCCTGGTCAGTGACGACGACCGACTCAGCGGGACGCTTGGTCGCGGCCGCCTGCTGGGCGATCGCGTGGGCGTGGGCGATGCCCGGTACGTCGAGGATCAGTGCGACCCGTCCGTCACCCATGATCGTCGCGCCGGCGTACGTCGGCAGCAGCTTGAGCTGGCGGCCGATCGGCTTGACCACAATTTCCTGGGTGTCGTGGACCGTGTCGACGCAGATCCCGAAGCGCATGTCGTCGGCCTGCACCACGACCACGGTCAGTGCGTCAGCCTCGGGGCGCGGACGGCCGAGGACCTCGGCCATCGAGACCAGCGGCAGCAGGTGTCCACGCAGTCGGAGCACCGGCGCACCGGCGACCTCCTCGACGCTGCGGCTCAGGTCGTCGGCCTCTAGCCGGACCAGCTCGACCAGGTTGGCCTGCGGGATCGCGTAGGTCTCCTCACCCTCGCCGATGACGAGGGCGGGGATGATCGCCAGGGTGAGCGGGATCCGGACCCGGCAGGTGGTGCCCGCGCCGACCTGGCTCTGCATGTCGACGGTGCCGCCGATCCGCTCGATGTTGGTCCGGACCACATCCATTCCGACACCACGCCCGGAGACGTTGGTGACCTCGGTCGCGGTCGAGAAACCGGGCCGGAAGATCAGGTTCACGATCTCGCGGGTCTCCATCCGGGATGCCTGGTCCCGGGTGATAACGCCGCGCTCGATCGCGACCCGGGCGATCGTGTCCGGGTCGATGCCCTTGCCGTCGTCGCTGATCTCCACGACGACCTGGCCGCTCTCGTGGAACGACCGCAGCAGCAGTCGGCCCTGCCCGGACTTGCCGGCGGCGATCCGCTCGGCAGGAGTCTCGATGCCGTGGTCGAGGGCGTTGCGGACCAGGTGGGTCAACGGGCCCTTGAGCGCCTCGAGGAGCGATCGGTCGAGCTCGGTGTCGTGGCCCTCCATCTGGAGGTCGACGTCGCGGCCGAGCTGGACGGCGAGGTCACGGACGATCCGGGGCATCTTCGACCAGACCTGGCCGATCGGCTGCATCCGGGTCTTCATGATCCCTTCCTGCAGCTCGCTGGCGACGAGGTCCAGGCGCTGGGCGGCACGGACGAGTTCGATGTCGTCCTGGCTCTCGGTGCGCTGGAGGACCTGGTTGCGGGTGAGCACCAGCTCACCGACGAGCTGGACCAGGCTGTCGAGCAGGTCGACGTCGACCCGGACCGAGGAGTCCACGACACCGCGACGGGCGGTCTCGTCGCCCTCGACGACGGCGGACTGCTCGGCGAGCGCTTCCTCGATGTCGGCGCTGCTGACGATGCCGTGCTCGACCAGGATCTCGCCGAGCTTGCGGGGCACGGCCTCGGGCTCACCGGCCTCGAGCCCCACGGGGCCGGTCGCCTCCTCGGTCGCCTCAGCGGCGGGTTGTGCAGCGGTTTCTGGGGCAGGTTCCACGAGGGCCTCCACGGCGGGTTCCACAACGGGTTCCGAGACAGGTTCCGGGGACGCCCCGACGGTGACGGGCTCCGCCGGCTCAGCAGGTTCCGGGGTCGATTCCTGGGCCGGCGCGGCGTCTCCCTCGAGGACCTCGCGAAGTGTGCTCACGACCGTGTCCACGTCGACGCCGGCCGCAGTGTCCTTGCCGGACGCCTCGACGGAGTCCAGCAGGGCGCGCACGGTGTCGACCATCGACAGCAGCGACTCGGTGACCGGACCGGTCATCTCCATCTTGCCGTCACGGAGCCGCGAGAGCAGGTTCTCCCCGACGTGGGTCAGCGCCTCGAGGCGGTTGAACGCCAGGAAGCCGCTGGTGCCCTTGATGGTGTGGATGGTGCGGAAGATGCTCGAGAGCAGCTCCCGGGATCCGGGCTCGCGCTCGAGTTCGACCAGGTCCCGGTCGAGCTGATCCAGGTTCTCGTGACTTTCCACGAGGAACTCGGCGATGATCTCGGCATCGTCGTCCACACTGCCTCCTTCTGACACCGGTGCTCATCGGCACCGGCACGAAGGACCTGAGAGACGGCGTCGAAACCCGCCCCGCTCTCTCCGAGCGGACTGGTCCGGTCGCGAGCGGCGGCCTAACGCACCAACGGGTTCCTGGCAACCTGCTTGAGGACCGAGCGGTACTGGCTCGCCGCCCCGGCGGAGTTCGGGTGCGCCGGTACGGCGACCGCCGGGCCGTTCAGCGAGACCCCACCGAGGCCCTCGACGTACCGCACCGTCGGCAGCTGGCAGACGTCGTGGCCGTGGGAGTCGTCGTAGGTGTTCACGAACTCCGCGCCGCCGCGGACCGCGGCCCGCTTCACCATCGCGTTGAGGCGCTTGAAGGTGGCGTGCAGGTAGGCCATATCGGTGTCGGTGATCGGCACAAGCGGGTAGCAGCCCTGCGCGGGGATGCCGTCGAGGTAGTCGAGCATCAGGATCCGGGCCTTCGGGGAGCGCCGGTGGATCTCCCGCAACGCGTTGACCAGTTTCCACTCCGACGCAGCGATCCGCTCGGCGAGCAGGTCCCGGCCGTCGACCACGAACCGCTGCTTGCATCCTCCGACCGGAACTCGGGAGCCGAGGAATGGGATCGAGACCGGCAGCAGCAGCGCGCCAAAGGCGTCGGTGTTGGTCGGCAGCAGGTTGATGCAGCTGACCGCTGCGGCCGCGAACCCCGCGTCGTTCCCGCCGATGCCGACGGTGACCAGGTCGGTCCGGGAGGTGAGCCGGTCGAACTGCGGTGGGTTGGTCTCCCCGGTCGGCAGCCCGGCCTGGGGCTTGAAAAAGTGCGTGGTCGTCGCCGATCCGCAGGTCGCGTCCCGGAACCGCTTCACGGCCAGCCGCTTCGCGAGAAGCTTCGGGTAGTTGACGTGGGACTGGGCGCACCCCGCGGGTGCGTAGGTCGCGTCGGGGAGCCCGTGGAGGTCAGCGATCACCACGTCGGCGGACCAGGAGTCGCCGAGAGCGACGTACTCGACGTAACGACCGGTGGCGGCGTCGGCGGGGACCATGCCGAGCGGCAGCGCGAGTCCGGCGAGGGCGAGCAGGGGGACGGCGAGACGGCGTTGCTTCACGGCAAGGACCCTTTCAAGGAGATGCCGGTGACAACTCCCGAATGTGTCCTCAGGTCACGCCCCGGACGGCGGATCACCCTTTCTGGGCGCCGCGCAGGGCCTTGCTCAGGTTCGCGACAGCGTCATCGCTGGGCGAGGCGGCCTCACGGTTGCTGGACTCGAGCTGGGCGAGCAGCTCGGCGCGGTGCACAGCGACCGAGCGCGGGGCGTCGATGCCGACCCGGACGATGTCGCCGCGGACCTCGAGGACCGTGACCGTCACGTCTTCACCGATGACGATGCTCTCGCCGACGCGGCGGCTCAGGACCAGCATGCGGCAAAGGTTACGCGAACGAGCGGAGCAAAGCGCGAGCTTGCTCGCGTGTTTGCGTAGCGAGGAGCGTTGAGGAGCGTAGCGACGATCACAACACCAACGGTGCTGCGATGGACAGGTTGGGGTCGTCCAGGATCACCTGGCTCGCACGGCGGGTGGCGGTGTTGACCACGACCGGGGCCATCAGGTTGGCGGTGGTGGTGCTCAGCGACTCCCCCGCATTGAGGACCAGCAGCACGATCACGTCGTCCACCGACTCGATCTGGAGGTCGGCGACCACGTCGTCGCTCACCTCGGGCGCGTAGTCGGGGAAGAAGGTCACCGGCGGGACCACCAGGAAGCGCAGGTTCGGGTCCTCCAGCGAGCGGAGCTGACAGAGAACTCCGTCCTCGTCGAGCTGAACGAGCGCGAAGCTGCGCTGGTCGGGGAATCCCGGGAACGGGTGCACGAGGTCGATCACCGGGATCTCAGGCATGGTCCGCATCATCGCAGGCTCCGTCGCAGAAGGCGCGCTCATCGTCGGCCGGGTCATTACTGTCCGCGTCATCGCAGGAAGTCCAGCAGGCTGGGCTGCATCACGCGGGCAGTCGCGGCCAGCGAGGCCTGGTACGCCGTCTCCTGCATCCTCAGGTCGACGATCACCTTGGGCAGGTCCGCGTTCTCGACGTTCGAAAGGGACGTGCTCAGCCGCAGCTCGTTGTCCTGGGCCGCCTGGATCGCGCCCTCGACCCGGATCTGCCTGCTGCCGACCTCGGTCTGGGTGGTGGTGATTCGGTCGCGGTCGGCGTCGAGTGCGGTGATGCTGGCACTGATCCCCGCCTGGTCGCCGGCGCGCAACGCGGTGGCCAGCGCGTCGAGGTGGTCGAAGACCGACGAGCCGGTGGCGCCGAACGCGGCTTGACCGTCTACGTCGACCCGGATACTCGACCCTTCGGAGATCGTCCGGTTCACGGCGCCCGGCGTACCGATGTAGACGCCGGCGGCGTCGTACGCCTTGGGTCCGGCGGTTACCCCCCCGAAGACCGGTCTACCGAGGTAGTTGGTGTTGGCGGTGTCGATCAGTCCCTCGCGGATCTGATCGACCTCCGCCGCCAGTGCCTCCCGGGCGGTCGGCCCCATCCCGCCCTCGTTGGCGCCCTGGAGCGCGAGGTCGCGGGCCCGGAGCACCTGCGCGTTCCCGCTCGTCAACGCCGAGTCGATCTGGCTCAGCCAGCCGTTGCCGTCGTTCGCGTTGCGACCGAACTGCTTGGTGTCGATGATCGAGGACCGGATCCGCATCGCCGAGGTGGTGTCGGTGGGCGAGTCCGAGGGCCGGTTGAGGATCCGGCCGGTGGAGAGCTGCTCCTGGAGCTTCGCGAGCCGGGACAGCCCGGTCTGCAGCGCACCGACGGAGCGGTCGCTGAGCATGTTCTGGGTGACCCTCTGGATAGCCATCAGCGCGTCAGTCCTGTCCGGTTGATGAGCGTGTCGAAGACGGAGTCGAGCGTGGTCATCACCCGGGCAGCCGCCTCGTAGGCACGCTGGGCCGCGAGGATCGAGACCGTCTCCTCGTCGAGGTTGACCCCGGAGAGCTGCTCACGGGAGCCGTCGACCTGGCTGGTGAGGACCTGCTGGTTCGCGGCCAGCCGGGAGACCGAGGCGACCTCGGCGCCGAAGCTGTTGATCAGTCGCTGGTACGACGCCTCGACACCGGTCGCGGTAGCGAGGGCGGTGGCGTTGGTCGCGTCCAGCCCACCACCGGGGATCCCCGAGGCCGCGAGGTCGCCCGGCGCGGTCAACGCGACCGCGATCGAGGACCCAGCGCTGCCCGGGGTGTAGCTGAACAGCGGCTGCCCGGGGTTGCCGGCCGCGTCAAAGCCGGCTTGGTGCTGGGCGTTGATCTCGTCAGCCAGCTGCTGGGCGATCGCGTCGAGCCCGGCGATGTACGCCGGCAGCGTCGTGTTCAGAAGGTCGGTGACGCCGCCGAGCTCGCCGGTCATCCCGGCCGGGACGGCCGTCGTGCCGCTGCCATCGGCGATCGCGTATGCGATCGGGTTCCCGTCGCTGGCCCCGGTCGGCGTGATGCCGGAGGTGATCTCGAGGGTCCCGGCGGTGTTGCCGACCACCAGCGGGACCCCGTTGACCGAGACGTCGAAACCGCCGTCGGCGCGGCCGGTGGCGGTGGCCCCAGTGAGCTCGGAGAGCCGCATCGCGAGCTGGTCGCGCTTGTCCAGCAGGACGCCCGCGTCGGTGCCGTTCAGAGTCGCGACGGCGATGCTCTTGTTGGTCGCGGCGAGATCGCTCGCCAGGGTGTTCACTTCGCCCACATCGGCCTGGATCCGGAAGCGCTGGTCGCCCGACTCGGCCTCGACGTTGCGCGCCTGGATCCGGATCGCGTCGGCGAGGGTGGCTGCCCGGCCGAGGACGGCGGAGCGAGCGGCGTCGCTGCCCGGGTTGTTGGCCAGGTCGTGCCACGCCGAGCGGAAGTCGGCGATCGCCGCGGCAACGCCGGCGTCCCCCGGCTCACCGATGCCGCTCTCCAGCCGCGTCAGGACGGCCTGGCGGATGTCGAGGTAGGACTGGCTGCCGTGCTCGCGCCGGGCTCGTACGTCGAGCAGCGCGTCGGCCATCCGGTCGATGCTCGAGACCCGGACACCGTCGCCGGAACCGACGTACCGCGACCACATCGCCGGCTGGGCCGGAGCCCCGACCGCCTCGCCGTTGATCCGGCGCCGGGTGTACCCCTCGGTGCCCACGTTGGCTATGTTGCTGCTGGCAACGTCCATCGCGACCCGGTTGTAGCGGAGCGCGCTCAGGGCGGTGTTCAGCCCGGAGAAGGTGGACACTTCAGATGCTCCAGTCCAGGAGTCGCTGCCGGTGGTCGGAGACGGTGACGGCTGAACCGTCGCTGCCGTAGCCCTCCGGGCCGCCGTCCAGGCTCATCAGGGTCTCGCGCGCCGAGCGGTAGCCGGCGGTGATCAGGTCGCGGTTGGCTTCCGCCAGCGCGCCGATCTCCTGGGTCACGGTCACGAACGCGGTGTGGTGCTCGCCGAGGATCGTGCGCCAGGGCTCGTCGGCGGATTCGGCGAGGACCCGCAGGCTGGGGTTGTGGGCCAGGCCGATCGAGGCGGCCACGGCGTCCGCGGCGACGGCACGGAGGATCTCGGTCTCCCGGATCGTGGCGAGCACCTGCTCGACCTCGCGCGCGGCGCGCATCAGCCAGCGCGTGCGCCCGCTGGCGAGCACCATCTGCTCGGTCTCCAACCTGAACAGCAAGGTGTCCAGCAGCTCGCGCTCACGCATGAGGATCTGCGACAACTTTTCCATGACGGCCCTTCGTGTGCCCGATTGCACTGTTTCGACGGCTCAAGCTCCCGAGTGGAGTCCTTGATAGGTCTCCCATCGGCGGGGGGGAATCGGTAGTTAAGGCTTTCTGGAACAGAATTGCTGCGCATCTGACACCAACGGATCATTGACTACCGGGCCCTAAGTCCCGACTTACCAGACTAATAGGCCAAAAACCGGACGTACCCCTATCAAATCGGACAATTACCGACAAAGGTGTCCGTCATGAGGGAGAACGCCGAGAACGAAGAGCGGGACGCGCTGATCATCAGCAGCATCCCTGTCGTCACCCACATCGTCCGCGAGACCATGGGCCGGGTTCCGAGCCACGTCAGCCGCGACGATCTCACCTCCGCCGGCCTGGCGGCGCTTGTGCAGTCCAGCAAGTCCTTCGACGCCTCCCGCGGCGTCCCGTTCGCCCGCTACGCGGCGACCCGGGTCCGCGGCGCGGTGCTGGACGAGCTCCGCGGCATCGACTGGGCTTCCCGTTCCGTACGGCGCCGGGCCCGCGACCTGGACGCCACCCGCTCCCAGCTGGCTAGCATCCTCGGCCGGGCCCCGAGCCAGAACGAGGTCGCCGAGGCCGTCGGCATGACCCTCACCGAGATCGCCCGGAACGACGAGGACATCGCTCGCGCCCAGGTGCTCTCCCTCCAAGGAGCCCAGGACGCGTCGCTGGACGACGTCCTCCCCTCGGCCGGCCCGACGCCCGAACAGCTCATCGAGCACCGCGAGCGGCTGGCCTACCTGGTCGAGGCGGTCGCCGAGCTGCCCGAGCGGCTGCGCATCGTCGTCTCCGACTACTTCCTTGAGGAGCGCCCGATGGCGGAGATTGCCGCTGAGCTGGGTGTCACAGAATCACGTGTATCCCAGATGCGTGCGGAAGCTCTGGTCCTCTTGCGGGACGCGATGAACCACGAGCTCGACCCGACCCTGCTGCAGCCGCACGAGCGGCCGACCGGGTCTGCAGCGCGCCGCCGCGAGACCTACTTCGCGGCCGTCGCCAGCCGGCACGCGGCCACGGTCCGCCGGCCGATCGGTATCAGCGCTCTCGACGAGACCGCCTGATCCCTTCTCGCCCCGGAGCCGCGAAAAACGGTTCCAAAAAGTCGCGAGAACCCCTCAGCCACTCACCGGCGCCGCCGATGAGTACGGCACGGGCCCAAGGACGGGCCCCAGCAGCACGACTCAATCATCCAGGAAGGAAACCATCATGAGTCTCCGTATCAACCAGAACACCGACGCGTTCAACTCCTACCGCAACCTGTCGGTCACCCAGGGCCAGCTCTCCAAGTCTTTGGAGAAGCTGTCCAGCGGCTTCCGGATCAACCGCGCCGCTGACGACGCCGCTGGTCTCGCCATCTCCGAGGGCCTGCGTTCGCAAGTCGGCGGACTCAAGGTCGCCGTTCGGAACGCTCAGGACGGCATCAGCGTCGCGCAGACTGCTGAAGGCGCCCTGACCGAGGTTCACTCGATGCTGCAGCGCATGAACGACCTTGCGGTGCAGTACAACAACGGCACCCAGAACGTCGACTCGCAGGCCGCCCTGCAGTCCGAGTTCACCGCGCTGACCGCTGAGATCGACCGGATCCAGACCTCGACGCAGTTCAACGGGGTCAACCTGTTCAACAACGCCTCGGTCGACTTCCAGGTCGGCACCGCCCCGACGGACGTCCTCTCGGTCGACCTGTCGGGCTCGGTCAGCACTGCCGCACTGCTCATCACCGACAACTCCACGGTCACCGACGCCATTACGGCGACGTCGACGCTGCGTGGCGAGCTCGGTGCGGTGCAGAACCGGTTCGAGCACACCATCAACAACCTCAACGTCGCGGTCGAGAACCTGTCCGCCTCAGAGAGCCGGATCCGTGACACCGACATGGCGTCCGAGATGGTGAACTTCACCCGCGCGAACATCCTGAGCCAGGCCGGCACCGCGATGCTCGCTCAGGCGAACCAGGCTCCGCAGAGCGTTCTCCAGCTGCTCCGCTGAACCTAGGCACCACACGCAAGACCCCACAGACGGTCCGGGCGAGGGGTGAGTCCCCGACTCGCTCCTCGCCCGGACCTCGTCTTTTCACTCAGAAGGGAGTAGAGGATGCCATCGATCGCCAGCATCAGCGGCCTCGTGAGCGGGCTGGACACCAGCTCCCTCGTCTCCCAGCTGATGCAGGTCGAGGCCGCGACCCAGACCAGCATCAAGTCGAAGCTCAGCGCCGAGCAGTCGAACGTCAAGTCGCTCCAGGAGCTGAACGCCGCCTTCGCTGCTCTGGCCACCAGCGCCGCCGCCCTGGCCAAGGTCACAGCCTGGAATCCGGTCTCGGTCACCAGCAGCATCGCCGGCGCCTCCACCAACCTGGTCACGGCGACCGCCGGTACGAACGCGGTCACCAGCCCCCTCTCCTTCACGGTCGGGCACACCGCGCTGACCCATCAGCTCTCCTTCGCCACGCCCGCCGCCTTGACCGACGTCGTGACCACCGGCTCCACACTGGTCCGGATTGACCACCTCGACGGCACCACCCAGGACATCGACACCGGCGACGGAACCCTCGCCGGCCTGGTCAACGGCCTGAACGCGTCGGGCACAGGGGTCAAAGCCAGCACCGTCCGCCTGGACGACGGCACCTACCGCATCTCGGTCACCTCGGTCGCCACCGGCGAGGAGAGCGACTTCACGCTCACCAACACCGACGGGTCACCGCTCCTCGGCGGCCCGACGACCCGGCTCGGCCGGGACGCCGAGATCACGATCGGCGCCGACGTCGTGCACTCCGCCTCGAACACCTTCACCGACATCGCCAACGGCCTGAGTATCACGATCTCCCCCACCATCGCCCCCGGCACGACGGTCGACCTCGACGTCGCCCAGGACACCGCGGCGATGACCGCGTCGGTCAAGGGCATCGTCGACTCGATCAACGCCGCGCTGGCCAAGATCGACAGCCTCACGTCGTACAACAGCACAACCAAGACCTCCGGCCCGCTCGCCGGTGACGCATCGGTCCGGGCGCTGCGCAACAGCCTGCTGACCAGCATCTACCCGGGCGACGGCACCTCACTGGCCGACGAGGGCATCCAGCTCGACCGGTACGGCAAGCTCGTCTTCGACGCCGACAAGTTCAAGGCCGCGTACGCCGCGGACCCCGCAGCCGTCGCGGCCCAGTTCACCACCGGGGCCGTCAACGGCTTCGCCGCCCGGGTCCAGGCGGTCGCCAAGGGCGCCAGCGACTCGGTGGACGGCACCCTCACCACCTCCGTCAACGGACGCAACTCGTCCATCCGCAGGATGCAGGACAGCATCGAGGACTGGGACGCCCGGCTCACGCTGCGCCGGGAAGCCCTGAATCGACAGTTCACCGCCATGGAGACAGCACTTCAGCAGATGAACAGCCAGTCCAACTGGCTGAGCAGCCAACTCGGTTCACTCTCATCGGGAAGCTAAGGAAGGCACCCACATGATGACCAATGCACGCGCGGCCTACATGGATGCGTCGATCGCGACTGCGAGCCCCGCCCGTCTGCTGGTGATGCTCTACGAGCGCCTGGTGCTCGACGTACAGCGCGGCCTCGAGGCCCAGCAGCGTCAGGACTTCCAGGAGACCAACCGTCAGCTGACCCACGCGCAGGACATCATCATGGAGCTGCAGAACAGCCTCCGCGCCGATCAGTTCAAGGGCGGCTACGACCTCTCCGCGCTCTACGGGTTCCTGCACCGCCAGCTGGTGATGGCGAACATCCGCAAGGACGCCGGCCTGACCAGCGAGTGCCTCACGATCGTCACCGACCTGTGCGAGACGTGGCGCCAAGCCGCCCTCGAGTCGGTGTCGGTGCCGGCGAAGAGCGCCTGAGTCGTGGAACGCGAACGCGAACGCGCCGTCTGGGAGAGCGAGCTCGAACACCTCGAGCTCGAAGTGATCTCGGTTGAGCGCCTGATCCGGGGCCTCGAGGGCGCGCCGCTGCGGCCGTGGACCCCGCCCGCCTCGCTCGGCTCGATGCCGGTCGACCTGGCGGCCCGCGCCCAGGAGCTCCTGGCCCGTCAGCGCAAGGCCGCGCTGACCCTGGCGGCCTCCCTCGAGCAGGCGCAGAAGCAGGTCTCGTACGCCGGCCGCGTCATCGACATCACCAGCCGGGCGCCCTCGGAGCCCATCTACTTCGATCTCGAGGCGTGATGTTTCACAACCTAGGTTGTGAAACTTGCGCCACCTCCACAAAATCCTTGTATGTCGGTGCCAGTTTCACAGCTTAAGTTGTGAAACCTGCAGGCTGGGCCTGCCTACGGGGTCCCCACCCACTCCTCGGTGCCGTCCTCGAACACCTGGTGTTTCCAGATCGGCACCCGCTCCTTGAGCCGGTCGATCAGCGCGCGGGAGGCCTCGAACGCCTGCCCCCGGTGCGCGGCCGAGACGGCGGAGACGACCGCCAGGTCGCCGATCGCGAGCGTCCCGGTCCGGTGCACCGCGGCGATGGCGATCACCTCGAACTCGGCGGCCACCTCAGCAGCGACCTCGGCCAGGCGATCCAGGGCCGTCGGGTGCGCGCTGTAGTCCAGCCGCATCACACCCTGACCGCCGTCGTGGTCGCGGACGGCCCCGACGAAGACGTTCAGACCCCCGGCACCAGGATCGGCGACCGCGGCAATCACCTCGGCGACGTCGAGCGGCTCGTCGCGAACGTCGAGCAGGCGGACGACGTTCCCGGAACGGGCCGATGTAGAGGTCACACCGGGAAGCCTAGGGCCGCTGGAGTCCGGGCGGTAACTTGGAAGCATGAGCAACGACGCCGGCAACGGCCCCGGCGGGATCCCCGGAGGACCCGACGACGCAGGTGAGCAGAACCCGTTCAAGGGCACGCCGTTCGAGAGCATGTTCGGCGCCGGCGGTCTCCCCGATCTGGGCAACCTCGATCTCGGCGCCCTGATGGGCCAGATGCAGTCGCTGATGCAGCCGTACGACGGCCCGGTGAACTGGCAACTCGCAACCGACATCGCCCGCCGTACGGCCGCGGCGGAGCCGGACCCGAGCCAGGACCGCGGCGCCCAGACCCGGGTCGCGGACGCGCTCCGTCTCGCCGACCACTGGCTCGACGAGACCACCTCGCTGCCGTCCGGGATCACCACCACAGCCGCCTGGAGCCGGGCTGACTGGATCGAGGAGACCACCGGCGTCTGGCGGGTCCTGGTCGAGCCGGTCGCCGAGCACGTAGTCGGCGCGATGAGCGACGCCCTGCCCGAGGAAGCGCGCGCCATGGCCGGTCCGCTGATCGGGATCATCGGCAAGGCCGGCGGCGCCATGTTCGGCTCGCAGGTCGGCCAGGCACTCGGTGGCCTCTCGGCCGACGTGCTGACCGCCTCCGACATCGGCCTGCCCCTCGGCCCGGCCGGCAAGGCCGCCCTGCTCCCGCACAACGTGGCCGCGTTCGCCCGTGGCCTCGACATCTCCGAGGACGACGTCCTGCTCTACCTCGCACTGCGCGAGGCGGCGCACCAGCGGCTCTTCGCGCACGTCCCGTGGCTACGCCAGCACCTACTCGCCGCCGTGGAGGACTTCGGCCGCGGCGTCACGATCGACATCAGCGGGATCGAGGAATCCCTGAGCGGCCTTGACCCCTCGAACCCGGAGGCGATCAGCGAGGCGATCAACTCGGGCCTCTTCGAGCCCAAGCAGCAGCCGTCGCAGACCGCTGCCCTGGCCCGCCTGGAGACCACCCTGGCGCTTGTCGAGGGCTGGGTCGACGAGGTCGTCGGCCTGGCCGCCGGAGAGCGGATGCCGTCCGCCGCGAAGCTCCAGGAGGCGATCCGCCGCCGGCGCGCGGCCGGCGGTCCGGCCGAGGCTACCTTCGCCGCCCTGGTCGGGCTCGAGCTCCGGCCCCGCCGCCTGCGAGACGCCTCGGCACTCTGGGGCTCGCTGCGGTCGCGGCAGGGTCACGAGGCCCGGGACGCCGTCTGGGCGCACCCAGACCTGCTGCCGACCGCGGCAGACCTCGACGACCCGCTGGGCTTCCGCGAGGACCTCGGCACGGTCGAGACGCTCAGCGAGGACGACTTCGACCGAGCGCTGGCCGACCTCCTCGAAGGCGAAGCGGGCGACGACGGCGCGCCCGAGGGTCCGGAGAAGCCCGCTGAGTGAGCCGCCCGCCGGGGCTGCGAGCGCGCTCCACGCGAACGCCCTGGCCACCCTCGAGACCTGGCTCGGTGCCGGCCCCGGCCAGGAGGCCTGGCGCACCGAGTACGTCGCCCACCTCCGCGCCCGCGCGGACGGGATGGCCAAAGCCTGCTTCCCCGACCACCTGACCGCCGGCGCCCTGGTCCTGAGCGCGGACGGATCCCAGGTGCTGCTCAACCTGCACCGCAAGGCGCAGCGCTGGTTCGCCTTCGGTGGGCACCTGGAGCCGGAGGACACCACCCTCGCCGGAGCGGCGTTGCGGGAGGCCACCGAGGAGTCCGGCCTGCCGGACCTGGTGATCGATCCGGTCCCGGTGCACCTGTCCCTGCACCCGGTCGACTTCTGCAACCCGCGCGGGACGGTCCGGCACCTCGACGTACGGTTCCTGGCGCACCTGGGCTCCTCCTCCGAACCGGTGGTCAGCGACGAGTCGCTCGAGATCCGCTGGTTCGGCGTCCATGACCTGCCGACCGACGAGCCGGACATGGTCGACCTGATCCGTCTGGCCCGGGAGCGGCTGCTCGGCCCTGGTTGAGGTGCGGCCGCGCTAGCGGTCGCCTCGAAACGTCGCCTCGAAACCTACTCGCAGACGTCGAACCCGAGACTCGCCGCGGATGCGACGCCCTCGAGGTAACCCTTGGCGCGCTCGGCCTTCGGGAACGTGTCGACCCAGCGCCAGAACCGCTGGTTGTGGCCGGGCTCGAGCAGGTGCGCCAGCTCGTGGAGCAGCACGTAGTCGACGACCCAGACCGGCATCGACTGAAGCCGGTCGGAGAGCCGGATGGTGCCCTCTCCGGTGGTGCAGGAGCCCCAGCGGGTGGTCATGTTGCCGACCCACCGCACCGAGCTGGGCTTGGCCTTGCCGAGCAGGTAATCCTGGCTCAGCTCACGGGCGCGCTTCATCAGCTGCTCGTCGGTGCGCCGCCCCTTGGCGGCGTTGCCCTCGAGCTTGAGCAGCATCGTGTCCACCCACTCCGACTCCTCGGCGCGGGTGAACCGCGCAGGGATCATCACGATCACCTTGCCGTCCTTGCGGTACGCGGAGACCGTCCGGGTGCGACGCGCGGACCGCCGGACCTCGACCTCAGGCTTCATGGCGAGACGGTACCGCCGCCGACCCCCGAAATTCGGCTTTGAGCCCAGCTCAGCAGTCGATCGGCGGTCCAGGTGTTAACGATCCGGTCGAGTTCAAGGCCCAACTCCTCCGCCCGGGCGCACCCGTAGACCTGAAAGTCGAGCTGACCTGGCGCGTGCGCGTCGGAGTCAATCGAGAAGAGGCAGCCGGCCTCGATCGCAAGCCGCAGCAGCCTGGTCGGTGGGTCCCGGCGCTCCGGTCGGGCGTTGATCTCGACCGCGACGCCGTTCTCGACGCAGGCCGCGAAGACCTCCCGCGCATCGAACTCGGACTGACCGCGCTTCCCGCGACTCCCGGTCACCAGGCGGCCGGTGCAGTGCCCGAGCACGTTGGTGAACGGGTTCTCGACGGCCGCCACCATCCGCTTGGTCATCAGTCGCCGGTCCATGGCGAGCTTGGAGTGCACCGAGGCCACCCGTACGTCGAGCCGGTCCAGCATCTCCTCGGTCTGGTCGAGCGAGCCGTCGTCGAGGATGTCGACCTCGATCCCCTTGAGCAGCCGGAAGCCGGGCCCGTCAGTCGAGCCTGTCGAGACCAGGTGCTCGTTGATCGCCTCGACGGTCTCGAGCTGCCGGGTCAGCCGGGCTGCCGAGAGCCCGTTGGCGATCTTCAACCGGGGCGAGTGGTCGGTGAGCACCAGGTACTCGTGGCCGAGCTCGATGGCGGTGAACGCCATCTCCTCGATCGGCGACCCACCGTCGGACCAGTCGCTGTGGCTGTGCAGGTCGCCGCGGAGCGCCGACCGGATCACGGCCCCGCCGTCGACCAGCGGACCGCCCTCCTCGGCCTCCAACCGTGCCAGCCGAGCCGGCATCCGGCCGGAGGCGGCCTCGGCGATCACCTCGGCCGTCGACGAGCCGATCCCGGCCAGCTCGCGGAGAGTTCCGTCTGACGCCCTTACGGCGACCTCGTCGGGATCGAGCGGCAGGATCGTCGCGGCTGCGGCGCGAAACGCCTTCACCTTGTAGGTCTCGGCCCGGCTCCGCTCGAGCAGGAACGCGATTCGCCGCAGCGCCGCGACCGGTCCCGCGTCGTACGCGTCGTCGGCGGGGCTTCGAGAGGTGCGCGACATGACCCCATTCTCGCAACAAGAACGTGATCCACAGCACTTCCCCAGATGTCCACACGATATCCACAGGGTTATCCACAGGCAGTGGAGAAGCCGTCCGATTCCTGCATTGACCCGGCGCAGCCCCTCCCCTAGCGTGACGCCCGGAAGAGGCCCTCGACCATCGCCGCGACCGTGCTCGCAAGGGGAAGGCAAGCACCCAGCGGCGGCAGTCGGGGGCCTCTTCTTGAGTCGCTGACGCGTCTCAGACGCCCTTGAAGTCGGGCTTCCGCTTCTCCCGGGCCGCGCGGACGCCTTCCTGGAGATCGGCCGTCGCGAGCGTGATCGGCTGCGCCAGCGACTCCCACTGGATCGCGGACTCGAAGTCGGCGTGACCGCGGTCGCGCAGCGCCACCTTCGTGTAGCGGCTCGGGATCGGAGCCGTCCCGGCGATCCCTTCGGCGATCGCCTGCACCTCAGCGTCGAAGTCGTCCGCCGCGAACACCCGGCTGACCAGGCCGAGGCGCAGCGCTTCCTCGCCCTCCACGGCGCGGCCGGTGAGCAGCAGTTCGCGAGCGGCCGCCGGGCCGACCACGTCCGGCAGCAGGTACGTCCCAGCCATCCCCGGGTTCATCCCGAGCTTCACGAACGGGACGCTCAGCTTCGCCCCCGCCGCGGCGTACCGGAGGTCGCAGGCCAGGGCGAGGCAGAGGCCGGCGCCGACGGCGTGGCCGTTGAGCGCGGCAATCGTCGGGACCTCCAGGCTCCTGATCGCCAGCCAGGCGCGGTAGAACGCGATCATCCGGGTACGCAGGTAGTCGACGTCGGCGTCGGGCTCGCCCGCGATCCAGGCCGGGTTCCCGCCCGAGCAGAACGCGCTGCCAGCACCGGTGACGACCACGACGCGGACCTCGGGGTCGGCCTTCAGGTGCTCGATCGCACGACCCCAGGACTCCGTCATCCCGTCGGACATCGCGTTGCGCTGGGTGGGGTTGTCCAGGACGAGACGGGCCACACCGGGGGCGGGCCGTTCCAGGCGGAGGTCGATCAGGGGCTCGGTGAGATCGGGCATGGGGCGGAGATTACCGCCGCTACCGCATCCAAAGCGGCTCACGGGACCCATCTCACACGCCCAGGACACGCCCAGGACACGCTCGATTCAAGCGCACCCGGTGCACGGATTGAGCGTGAACGTGGTTTAGGGTCGAATTGGTCCTGAACGGACCCCGGCGGGTCTTCCCTAAAGATTCTCGCCGCGACGACCAGAGCTACATGGATCAAGGAGGCCGTCATGGCGGAGAGCTGGAGCGGCGAGTTTTACTGCGTGAAGTGCAAGGAAAAGCGTGAGGCCGATGGCCACATCGAGGTCAACGACAAGGGCACCAAGATGGCCAAGGCCACCTGCCCCGTCTGCGGCACCAAGCTGAACCGCATCCTCGGTCGCGCCTGAGGCTCGCCTCAGGTTCCACCGAGCTCAAGCAGCACAGCCTGAGCAAAGGCGGCGGGAGCTCCACCTCCGGGTGGGCGCCCGCCGTTTTGCTTTTCCCTCGACCCGACAACGGGACGTCTGTGGAGAACCGGTCGCGGCGCGACGTACGCGCTCCTACGCTCCCGCTTCATGACACGACGCCCCGTCCTCGCCCCCGGACTGACGGTCCGGCAGCGCACCTCCGACGAGCTCCAGATCGGGCTCACCGACCGGCATCGACTCCGTGTCGCCGACACCCCCGCCGTACGGCGGACGCTGGCGGCCCTCGGTCGCGGTGAGGCCCCGCGCCAGGACCTGGAGACCCGGCACGCGCTCCGGATGCTCACCCCCGCCCTGCGCGACGGCGACACCCTCCTCCTGCCCGGCATCCCGGCGTCCGAGGCGGCGGCGGTGAGCCTGCTGCACCCCCGGTCCGGTCCGGCCCGGCTGCGGGCCCGCGCCGCCAGCCGGATCGCGGTCGTCGGCAGCCTCGGCGACGAGGAAGGCTACGACGCCGGATCGTTCCTGGCCCGTTCCGGACTGGTCACGGTGGCTCCGACCGACCGTCCGGAGGCGGTGCTCGCGCTCTCCAGCGGACCGCTGGACCGAGGAATCAGTGACCGGCTGGTTCGCGACGACGTACCGCACCTGGTCGTGGAGGTCGTCGAGTCCGACGTCGTGGTCGGCCCGTTCGTCGTCCCCGGGCGGACCGCCTGCCTGCGCTGCCTCGACGCGCACCGCTCCTCCGAGGACCCGCTGCACCCGGTGCTCGTCGGTGCGGTCCCGGAGGTCCCCCGCCACGACGGCGTGGCCGTGCCACGGAGCGCCGCGATGGTGACCATGGCGCTGTCCTGGGCCACCGCGGACCTGGTCCGGTACGTCGAAGGCGACCGGCCGGCGACCTGGTCCGCGACCGTGGCGTTCACGCCTGGGCGGTCGGGCATCGCGCCGGTCCGCTGGTTCCGGCACCCCGCCTGCGGCTGCTCCTGGTCCGCTCTCGCCGAATCGGCCACCCAGCTTTCCCGATCCGCCAGAATGGGTCCATGACCGAACTCCCCCGCAGAGCCGTTGCCAGGACCGCACGCCTGGCTGCCCTGCCGCTGGGGTACGCCGGCCGCAGCGCCCTCGGGCTGGGCAAACGGATCGGCGGAGCGCCCGCCGAGGTGGTGATGAGCGAGGTCCAGCAGCGGACCGCCGAGCAGCTCTTCCGGACCCTCGGCGAGCGCTCCGCCGATCCGTTTGCCCAGCCCGAGGGCGCTGCGGCCGGCGTACCCCAGCGGCAGGGCAGCCAGGCGTGCGGTCCTGGCAACG
>JBKJIN010000086.1:0-111604 GCA_046598425.1 Marmoricola sp.
AGGTCGATGCCCTCGGCGATGGCGCGCTCGGCGCTGATCTTCGGCAGGTTGGTCTGGGCGAAGAACTGGGCCGCGGCGACCTTGCCGGCGTAGAACGCCTGGTCCTTGGCCGACACCTCGCCGGCCAGCTTGCCCAGCGCGACCTCCGCCTGGCGCAGCAGCAGCCACCCGCAGACGACGTCGCCGAGCACCATCAGCACCCGGGAGGTGTTGAGGCCCACCTTGTAGATGTTGCGGACGTCGTCCTGCGACGACATCAGGTCGTTGATCATGTGACCGACGATCGCGTTGGCGTCCTCGAGTGCGGTGGCGAGCAGGGCGCGCTCGTTCTTGAGGCGGCCGTTGCCCGCCTCGGAGGCGATGAAGCCCTCGATCTCCTTCGCCAGGTGGCCCAGGGCCCGGCCCTGGTCCTTGACGATCTTGCGGAAGAAGAAGTCCTGGCCCTGGATGGCGGTCGTGCCCTCGTAGAGGGTGTCGATCTTGGCGTCTCGGACGTACTGCTCGATCGGGTAGTCCTGGAGGAAGCCCGAGCCGCCGAAGGTCTGCAGTGACTCGGTGCCGAGCAGCACCCACGAGCGCTCGGAGCCGTAGCCCTTGACGATCGGGAGCAGCAGGTCGTTGACCTTCTCGGCCAGCTCGTCGCGCTCGCCCTTGTGCTCGGCGACCATGACCTTGTCCTGCCAGGTCGCGGTGTAGACGACCAGCGCGCGCATCGCCTCGGCGAACGATTTCTGGGTCATCAGCGACCGGCGTACGTCGGGGTGGTGGGTGATCGTGACGCGCGGCGCGGTCTTGTCGGCCGACTGGGTGAGGTCGGCGCCCTGGACACGCTCCTTGGCGTACTCGAGGGCGTTGAGGTAACCGGTGGAGAGCGTGGCGATGGCCTTGGTGCCGACCATCATCCGGGCGTTCTCGATGACCTGGAACATCTGGGCGATGCCCTCGTGCACCTCGCCGAGCAACCAGCCGCGGGCGGGCTCGCCGCCGCCGACCTGCGGGTCGCCGAAGGTGACCTCGCAGGTGTTGGACACCTTGATGCCCATCTTGTGCTCGACGTTGGTCACGTAGACGCCGTTGCGCTCGCCGGTGAGCTCACCGGTCTCGTGGTCGAAGTGGTGGGTCGGCATCCAGAACAGCGACAGGCCCTTCGTGCCGGGGCCACCGACGCCCTCGACGCCCACGGGGCGGGCGAGGACGAGGTGCATGATGTTCTCGCTCATGTCGTGCTCGGCCGAGGTGATGAAGCGCTTGACGCCCGTGATGTTCCACGAGCCGTCGTCGTTCAACGTGGCCTTGGCGCGGCCGGCGCCCACGTCGGAGCCGGCATCGGGCTCGGTGAGGACCATGGTGCAGCCCCACTGGCGCTCGACCATGAGCTGGGCGATGCGCTTGTCGCGCTCGTTGCCGTTGTCGTAGACGACGCCGGCGAACGGTGCGCCCGCGGCGTACATGTGGATGGGGGCGTTGGAGCCGAGCACCATCTCGCCGATGGCCCAGTTGAGGCTGGACGGGGCTGGCGTGCCGCCCAGCTCCTCGCGGATCTGCAGGCGCCAGAACTCGGCGTCCATCCAGGCCTGGTAGCTCTTCTTGAAGGACTCGGGGAGCGGCGCGGTGTGGGTCTCGGGGTCGAAGACCGGCGGGTTGCGGTCGCTGTCCTCGTAGGAGGCGGCGAGCTCGTCCTGCGCCAGACGGGCCACCTCGGCCAGCACCTCGCGGGCGGTGTCCGCGTCGACCTCCGCGAAGGGACCCGTGCCGAGGATCTCCTGGGTGTTGAAGACCTCGAACAGGTTGAACTCCAGGTCGCGGAGGTTGCTCTTGTAGTGGCTCACAGCTCCACCTTTTCGTCTCGGGGATCGATCGAGCGACAGAGTGCTACTCGTCGGTAACAAAGTGTAGGAGCGTGGCATGGCGATCGCAAGACACGGTGAGCCGGATCTCCTTGCAGGCAAGCGCTTTCTGCCGCCTGACCGCCTGAGTTCGGAGTGTGATCTGGGTCGCACGTCGCCCTGTGTGACGGGCCAGGCAGCAGAGTGTCGAGTTGACATGTATCGAAACTATCAACTCTACTGAATTCATCAAGTTACCAACTTGATGGACTTTGATTGTCCTCATGACCACTCGGTGGTGGAGCAACCACCGAGCGACCAAAGGGGTTCTTCCCAATGCGCAAGCTTCTCGTGCTCGGCTTCGTCGGGCTCCTCGCCCAGCTCATCGACGGCTCACTCGGCATGGCGTACGGCGTCACGTCGTCGACGCTGCTGCTGGCCGTCGGGGTCGCCCCGGCCGCCGCCTCCGCCGCGGTCCACTTCTCCGAGATCGGCACCTCGCTGGTGTCCGGCATCTCCCACCACGCCCTCGGCAACGTCGACTGGCGAACGGTCTCGATCCTCGCCCTGCCCGGCTTCGTCGGCGCCTTCGCGGGCGCCACCTTCCTCGCGAGCCTCGACGGTGACACCGCCAAGCCGTGGGTCGCGGGCATCCTGCTGGCCCTGGGTCTCTACGTCATCTGGCGGTTCCTGGTCCTCGGCGGTCGCCGCCCCACGTTCAAGTCGAAGCCGCCCGTGGCGATGCTGGCTCCGATGGGCCTCGTCGGTGGCGCCCTCGACTCCATCGGTGGCGGCGGCTGGGGTCCGGTCGGCACCACCACGCTGCTGTCGTCCGGACGGCTCGAGCCCCGCAAGGTGATCGGCTCGATCGACACCTCGGAGTTCGTCGTCGCGGTCGGTGGCTCGCTCGGGTTCATCATCGCCCTGGGCTCGTCCGGCATTCCGTGGTCCTATGCCCTCGCGCTCCTGGCCGGCGGTGTGATCGCTGCACCGATCGCCGCATGGCTGGTCAAGAAGCTCGCGGCCCGCGTCCTCGGCGTCGCGGCGGGTGGCCTGATCGTGGTCACCAACTCCAGGACCATTGCCGAGGCGCTCGGTGCCTCCGGCGTCGCGGTGGCCGTCGTCGCCGGGACCCTGGCGGTCCTGTGGATCACGGGCATCGTCTGGGCGGTCAAGCAGGAGCGTCGATCTCGCGAGCTCGCCCGTGGCGAGGAGCACGAGCTGGTCCCCGCCTGACCGGACGGTGCCGGGCCCAACGAAGGTCGAGTGACTGCATCGACTCATCTGACACACTGGATCCATGCGAGTTTCCGCGAAGTCCGACTACGCGCTTCGCGCATTGATCGAGATGACGTCGCGGGGTGACGGCCCGGCCGTGAGCGCCGAGGAGCTGGGTCGCAGCCAGGAGATCCCGCACGGATTCCTCCAGGCGATCCTCGCCGACCTGCGCCGGTCGGGCATCGTCATCTCCCAGCGCGGCCAGTCCGGTGGCTGGCGGAT
The DNA here is from genome assembly GCA_046598425.1 of Marmoricola sp. Lineage (GTDB taxonomy): Bacteria > Actinomycetota > Actinomycetes > Propionibacteriales > Nocardioidaceae > Marmoricola. Next base: position 3,327 of record JBKJIN010000086.1, read on the forward strand.
GGGTCGCAAGCCGTCCGAGGTCTCCGTCGCCGACGTGATCCGTGCCGTCGACGGCCCGCTCGTCTCGGTCTACGGCCTGCGTCCGGAGGCGGTCACCTACAACGAGACCGCCGACGTGCTCCAGCACGTGTGGATCGCTGCGCGTCGTTCACTGCGCGACGTGTTCGAGCAGGTCTCGATCGAGCAGCTCGCCGAGCGCAAGCTGCCCAAGGCCGTCACCACGCGGACGGCCGACGAGGACGCCTGGCAGCCCCACTAGAACGTGTTCCAGTGTCGCCGTACGATCAGCGCATGATCAGCTCTGACGCCATCACCTGGAACGCGCCGAACGCCGACCACCCCGCGCGGGCCGCGTCCCAGCGTTCGTACTCCGCAGTCTCCCGCGGTGACCTCGAGGAGTGGCTCGGGGTCTACGCCGAGGACGCCGTCATCGAGGACCCGGTCGGGCCGTCGATGTTCGATCCCGAGGGCAAGGGACACCACGGCCACGAGGGGATCCGGGCCTTCTGGGACCTCGCGATCGCGCCCATCGAGTCGTTCCACTTCCTGATCCACGACTCGCACGCCAACGGCCGGACCTGCGCCAACATCGGCACGATCACCACCACGTTCAAGGACGGTGGGGTCGTCGACACCGACCTGGTCATGGTCTACACGGTCCACGACGACGGGCGGGTCGCCTCGATGAAGGCGTACTGGGAGCCCGAGCGCGCGATGGGGACCTACCGGAAGGGGTAGCTCACTCACCGGCGTGGGCCGCGATCCACTCCACGAGGGGTCGCAGCGCGCGCCAGTCGTCGCGCACCCGGTCGAGGACCGCCGGCTCGTCCAGGTTGTCGAAGCCGTGGGGCCGGCCGACGAAGAGCTGCTTGCGGCGCAGGAGGTCGATCCGCGGGTGGTCGGCGTCGTACCCGCGGGGCGAGGTCTTGAGCTGCTCCCCGCCGATCTCCCAGCCGTCGCGTTCGTACTCCGCGACCAGCCGCTCCAGCTGCGGTCCGGTGATGTCGTGGGCCATCGCGCCCCGGATCGAGGCCAGCCGCGCACCCGAGGCCTCGTAGAAACCGGCGCCCACGCGCAGGCCGCGCGCGGAGATCTCGACGTACCAGCCGGTCGCCGGGCCGGCCGCGACGAACGCGCCCTGGTGGGTCTTGTACGGCGTCTTGTCCTTCGCGAACCGCACGTCGCGGTAGGGCCGGAACACCTTCGCGTCCCCGAACTCGGGGGCCAGCGCGGCGCAGAGCGCGGTCATCGGCGCCTTCACGCTCTCGGCGTACGTCGCCTTGTGCTTCTCCCAGTACGACTTGGTGTTGTCGACCTCGAGGTCGTCGTAGAAGTCCAGGGCGCTGACGGGGAATCCGGCGAACTCGCTCACGGACTCAGGGTAGGAGTGGTCTCAAGAGCGAGGAGCCTCGACCCTCGCCGTGGGTGGCTCCCGGACGAGGTGGTGGCGTGCCGCTGCGCCGCCACCACCCCGCGCGCGCGGTCGGGGCTGCCCGACACAGATGAGACGAACGCGTCAGGGGGTCATGACGGTGGGGTGGTCAGAAATCGCGACATCTCGGGCGTGAGACGTCCGGTCAACGGACGCTTGCGGTGACCTGGCGGTCGCCCGAGCCGGTGAGTGCGGTCAGGGTGAGGTCGGTGCCGCCACAGCGCGGTTCGGTCAGGAAGGCCTGCCCGCGGGCCTCCGTCTCGTAGGCGATCCGCAGACCGTCGCCTGGCGTCCAGCCGAGGAGCAGAGCCGGGTCGCCGGAGCGCTGCGGGTCCCGGACGAAGTACGCCGTGCCGCCGCACCAGGTGAGGCTGCCAGAGGTGCCGGGGCCCAGGTCGAACCAGCCCTTGTCGGAGCGCGCGTAGAAGTGGGCCTCCTCGATCCGTTTCTCGTCGGGTACGACGGACCACACGGCGCCGTCGTCAAGGAGCGCGCCGTCCCACCCCGTGCAGTCGGGCACGCCGTCGAAGGCGACCAGCTCGCCGGTGTCGACCGCGCCGACCGTGCGGCAGGACGGGCGCTGGTCGTCGAACGACAGGACCGCCGTGCCGGCCGGCGTGATCCGGGCGCCGTTGAAGCCGGACCGTCGGGGTGCGCACCAGGTGGTCTCGCTGCTCATCGTGGCCAGGTCGACCGTCGCGAGGCAGTAGGCGCGGCCGCGTCCGATGGTCGCGTGGACGAGCCTGCCCTCGCCCAGGGCCCAGGTCCCGCCGGTGGTGGTGGGCACGTCGGACCTGCCGTCGATGACCGTGCGGTCGCCGGTGCCGAGGTCGATGACGGTGGCGGTGTTCGCCTGCTCGGCGCGCTCGTCCTCGGTGACGACGACGGCGTACTCCCCGTCGAGGAGGGTCTCCGTCACCCGGTGGCGGCCGGGTGCCCGGACGGTCGCGGACCGCGGACCGTCCAACACCGCCTCGGTGGCGCGCTGGGTGAGGGACCAGTTGCCGCTGACCGTCACGGTCGTGCCGGTCGGCCACGTCACGTCCTGCCAGTCGAGCAGCGTGCGCTCGGCGTCGAGCACGGCGGGGGAACCGGGGGACCCCTGGGGCTGGTCGTCGCTCGGCTCCGCGGTCGGGCTGGTGCTGGATGGAGCGGGCGTCGTACTGCTGGATCGCGTGGGCTCCGGGTCGGGATCCGCGCGCGGCTCGTCGTCCGCGCACGCGGCCAGGCTCGCGGTGACGAGCAGGGAGAGCAGGGCGTGCCGGGCGCGACGCATCAGACGCCGATGTTCTGCTGGAAGTGGTCCTGGTTGGCGCGGTAGCTCTTGTAGGCGCTGCGCCACTGGACCCGGGAGATGTACGGCTCGGACGGGTCGAAGCGCTGCTGGTTCCAGGGCTCGAAGTAGCCGATCTGGGTGGGCTGCTTGCCGCGCTTGTCGTAGCCACGCCCGACCTGGAAGTGGCCGGAGGCGTCGTCGTCCAGGTAGGGGTAGTACTTCTTCAGGAGCACCGGGTGGAGCACCAGCGGGGCGCGGTAGTCGACGAGGTGGCGCATGTTCAGCAGCAGCCACTTGTCGTAGCTCCAGCTCGAGATGTCGAGGACGACGTACGGGCCGGCGCGGTCCTTGCGGTCGAAGCCGGTGCTGTTGTTGACGACCCGGACCATGTCTGAGATCGCGCTGCCGTCCGTCGTGGTGCCGAGCTTGTCGGCCCAGTGGCCCTGCTTCTTGCGCTCGCCCTGCCAGGCCCACGCGATCATCTGCATCGTCGCGGGGCCACACCAGTAGGTCCGCTTCTGATCGGCGACCTTCTTGCCGGTGAGGACGACACCCCGTCGCGGGTAGTCGCCGCGGGTCTTCTGCTTCTCCTGGGCGTCGGTCGCCGCCGCCCTGGGCTCGGGTGCCCGCGCCTCCGGGTGGTCGTCGAGGAAGCCAGCGGGCAGGGGCGTGCCGTTGATCTCGTGCCGGAGCAGCCACACCTTCGCCACCGAACGGGCGGCCACGGTCAGCTCGCGGCGTTCGAGGGCGGCTCTCTCGGACGGGTCCAGGGTCGCCGCACGGCGGAGCGTCGCCAGGGCGTCGAGGTCGCCGGTCGTCTCGGTGACGTCGTCGGAGCGGGCGGCGATCCGGGCCGCGCCGGCGACGCGGGCGCGGACCTCCATCGGGCTCCGGTCGGTCCAGCCGACGTTGAGGCAGTAGCGCTGGCCCTCGAGGTCGGCGCACCGGACCAGGGCTGCGGCGAGGGTGCCCGGGTCGACCCGACCGGTCAGACGACCCTGCTCGAGCCCGGCCGCCACGACGCGGTCGATCTCGCTGCGCATGGCCGGCGTCACCGCCCCGGCGCCGGCGGTCCGGCTGGTCGCGAGGGCGTCGTACTGGCCCTCCCCGGAGGGGGTGAGGGCGGCGTCGTCGTGGTCTCCGCGCGGCACCAGGAGGGCGCCGGCGAGGAGGAGGACGAACGCGCCGATGGCGATCTTGCGGACCCGAGACATGCGCCGACCTAGCTGGTGAGAGGACAAGCCTTTGTCCCACTGTCCCCACAAGTCACACCAGCGGTCAAGTTTCACAATCGCCACAGGATGGCGACCGGACGGCCAGGAGCGCGCGGAGAAGTTGCCACCTCGAGGCGGAGAACCTGCCACTTCGTGGGGGAGAACCTGCCACTTCGTGGGGGGAGGAGTTGGAGCGGATGACGAGATTCGAACTCGCGACATCGACCTTGGGAAGGTCGCGCTCTACCAACTGAGCTACATCCGCCGGCGCCGCCGGTCCAGCACGGCGGAGGCGATGCTACCCCAGCGGCAGGCGGGGTAGGTTACGACCCGTGCTGATGAGTGACCGCGACATCCTGGCCGAGATCGACACCGGCCGGATCGCCATGGAGCCCTGGGATCCGGCCATGCTGCAGCCGTCCTCGATCGACGTCCGGCTGGACCGGTTCTTCCGGGTCTTCGAGAACCACCGCTACCCCCACATCGACCCGGCGGCCGACCAGTCCGACCTCACCAGGATGGTCGAGCCGGAGGGTGAGGAGGCGTTCATCCTCCACCCCGGCGAGTTCGTGCTCGGCTCGACGTACGAAGTGATCTCGTTGCCCGACGACATCGCCGCGCGCGTGGAGGGGAAGTCGTCCCTCGGTCGCCTCGGCCTGCTCACCCACGCGACCGCCGGCTTCGTCGACCCCGGCTTCTCCGGTCACGTCACCCTCGAGCTGGCGAACGTCGCGACCCTGCCGATCAAGCTCTACCCGGGCATGAAGATCGGGCAGTTCTGCTTCTTCCGGCTCTCGTCGCCGTCGGAGCACCCGTACGGCTCGGAGAAGTACGGCTCCCGCTACCAAGGGCAGCGCGGACCGACGCCGTCCCGATCGTTCCAGAACTTCCACCGCACCGTCATCTGACCTGCCGGTCCGGGCCCGCCGCCAGATTGCGGGTCATGGACCATCCCGGTTCAGTTGTCGATCCGGTCGGCGATCCGGCGCAGCCGGGCGGCCATCCGGTGCCGGGTCGGGACGGCGGGAACGCGCGGGCCGCTGGCCCGGCTGACCCGCTCGCGGATCTGGTGGCGGGCGGTGGACTCGAGGGTGTCGTACATGGCGGTGCTCCTGTCGTTGGTGGTCACGGTGGTCGGTCAGACCTGGTCGAGGACGATGTCGCCGCTGACCGTCTTGGCCCGCAGCTCGAGGTGGTCCGCGCCGTCGGCGGGTTCGCCCGCGCCCCGGAGACCGGAGCGGATGGCTCCGGAGATGGTGGAGATGTCGGTCCACACGGGGACGCCGGCCGGGACGCCGACCCGGATGTCGCCGGAGGCTCCCTTGACCGTCAGCCTGCCGCGGCGGGCGGTGCCGACCAGGAGGTCGCCGCTGCCGGTGGTCATGGAGACGTCGGCGTTGGCCTCGTCGACCTTCAGGTCGCCGGACCCGGTCTTCACGGCGGCCGGACCGTTGGCGGTGCCGATCCGGACGTCGCCCGAGCCGGTCGAGACCGCGACGGCCCCTTCGGTGTGCTCCACCTGGATCTCGCCGGAGCCGCTCTTGATCCGCAGCTCGGCGTTCGCGACGTCGATCGTGACGTCACCCGAGCCCGTCTCGACGAGGCTGTCTCCGGTCAGGTCGGCGAGGCGTACGTCGCCCGAGCCGCTCTTGATCTCGGTCGAGCCGACGGTGCCGTCGACGGTGACGTCGGCACTCCCGGTCTTCACGGCCAGCTCACTGGTGAGCGGGACGGTGATCGCGATGTCGAGCCCGTTGTCCCCGCCGAAGAAGCCGCCGCCGCGCTGACGGGGGGCGACCACGCTGATCCGGCGGCCGTCCAGGCGGACCTCGACCTCCTCGGCGTCCTTGCCGACGATCTCGACGTGGGACTCGGTGGTGTCGGTGGCCGTGATGTGGAGTCTGCCCTTGCCGAGCTCGACGTAGAGCTGGACGGGGGTGTGGGTCTCGAAGTCGTACCTGCGAACTGCGGTCATGGGGTGCCTCCAGGGTGTGTTCGTCCGCGGGACCAGCCTGTCGCTGGACCCGGGTGGGTGCTTGATGATGGTTGCCGGGTCAGACCCAGCCGGTCATGCGGCGCTGACCGCCGCGGCCCTTCCCGCCGAACGGGTCGTTGCCGCCGAAGAAGGGGATGCTCGAGAGGTCGATGTCGACGTTGACGGCGTTGTCGCGGGTGGCCGCGCGGACCACGTTGACCAGCCAGGTGTTGAGCGAGTGGCCCGAGCGGGCGGCCATCTCCTCGGCCCTGCCCTTGACCGACTCAGGGATGCGGAGGCTGATCCGGGCCAGGCCGCCCTCCTCCTCCATCTCCTCCGGTGTGGGCGGGGCCGGGGGAACGGGCGCTGCCGGCGGGGTCATGGTGGCGCCCTGGACCACGAAGTCGAGCTCCCGGCCGCTGAGCCGGACGTCGACCCCTCCGGACGGCATCTCGGTGGTGATCTCGGCGGCCGCCTGCGAGATGGCCTCCATGAGGGCGAGCCGGGCCGAGGGGTCGAGGGCCAGGGCCAGCCGCTCGGCGGCCCGCTTGATGTCATCGCCTCCGGCCTCGGCGGCCGCGACCAGGTCGCGGTGGAGGCTGTCGACGTACGGCGTGATGTCCATGTGCATCAGAGTGACATCACTATGACGTCACGTCAAGCACCATTCGACATCACCCGTGGTGTCAGCATGAAATCAGGGGCAGACGGGACCGTTGGCGGACGTCTACCGTGTGGCGACGGCCACACGCTCGGAAACGGAGCGGCTGTCAGGCGGCCAGGCCGCGGAACCGCATCGCGACGGCGTCCACGGCGCCGTCGCCGGTGCGGTAGACGTTGACGAGTTCGCAGGTGCCCAGCAGGCCCATCGTGGGGAGGTGGATGAACGGCAGCTGAGACCTCCGGTCGCCCAGTGTCGAGGGCAGCGGCGCCTTCTCGCCGCAGTCGGGGGCCGGCTCCTCCATCGCCTTGAGTCCCCGGCCTCCAGGAGCTCGCGGGCGCCGTCGGCGTCGTACCCGAAGACCGACGGGATCTGATCCGGGTCGAGATGGATGCCGGAGGTGAACCCGCCGGTGGTGCTTCCCGGAGCAGGTGGTGGGTCGTCGTCGGCGAGTGTGACGATCATGACGGCAGCCCGTGCCAGGGCGACGGCGAGGACCCCGACACCCCATGCTGTGCGATGACGGGGGACGTCAGAGGTCGAACAGGGACCCGGACTCGTCGATGTCGACGTCGGTCTTCGGCTGGTGCGCCTCGCCGCTGCTCGCCGGCTTCGGCTTCTCCTCGGGCTCCTCGTCGTCCTCGGTGTTCGCCTCGGGTTCGGGCTCTTCCGTGGCCTCAGGCTCCGGCGCGGCCTCGTCGGTGGCCTCAGGATCCGGCTCGGGTTCCGCGTCCTCGTTCGTCTCCGGCTCCGAATCCTCCGACGGGGTGTCGGGGGCCTCGTCGGCGCTGGCAGCGAAGGTGGCGGCCCGGCTCAGCGCGGCACCGTCGGACAGAGCTGAGGCTGGCTTCGAGTCGTCCTCGGGCTCGGGCTCGTCCTTGGCTTCGGGCTCGGGCTCGTCCTTGGCTTCGGGCGCCTTCGCTGCCGGGGCGGCGGGCTCGGGGGCCTCGATGTCGAACAGGGACCCGCCCTCGGGGATCTCCGAGCTCGGTGCGGCTGCCGGTGTGGCCTCCTCGGCGGACGGCTCCTCCGGCTCCGGCTCGGCCTCGCCGTCCTTCGCCTCGGGCTCGGGCTCGGGCTCCGGATCGTCGTCCTTCGCAGCCGGGGCGGCGGGCTCGTCGGCCTCGATGTCGAAGAGCGACCCGCCTTCGGGGATCTCCGAGCTCGGTGCGGCTGCCGGTGCGGGCTCCGTGGCCGCGGGCTTGTCGTCCTCCGGCTCCGGCTCGTCCTTGGCTTCGGGCTCGGGCTCGGGCTCGGGCTCGGGCTCGGGCTCGGGCTCGGGCTTCTCCTTCGACTCCGGTTCGGCCGGGGCCTCGAGGTCGAAGAGTGACCCGCCAGACGTGGCTGCGGGCTTCTCGTCGGCCTCGGGGGTCTGGGCAGGCTCGTCCGACGCCTCGTCAGGCTTCGGGTCGGCCTTCGCCTCCGGCTCGTCGTCGCCGCCGAGGTCGAACAGGGACGAGCCGCCGCTGGCCTTGGCCGCGGGGCCGACGTCCTCGGTGTCGGTGACGGTGTCCTCGGTCTGGGTGACGTCGCCGGACTCGGGCTCGGCCTGGGTGGCCTCGTCCTTGTCCACAGCCTCGCCCTCGGTCGCCGCGGCCTTCTTGGCCGGAGCTGCCTTGCCTGCGGGCTTGGGGGTGCGGGTGGCGACCTCGCCCTTCACGGACGCCAGCAGCATCTGGGCGACGTCGAGGACCTCGACCTCCTCGCGGGCCTCGCCCTTGGCCTGCTGGGCGGTGAGTCCGTCGGAGAGCATCACGCGGCAGAACGGGCAGCCGACGGCGATCTGGTCGGCGCCGGTCTCGACCGCCTCGATCGTGCGGTTGACGTTGATCCGCTCACCGATGTTCTCCTCCATCCACATGCGGGCGCCACCGGCGCCACAGCAGAAGGACTTCTCGGAGTTGCGGGGCATCTCGACGAAGTCGGCACCCGGCAGGATCTCGAGCAGCTCGCGGGGAGGGGTGTAGACCCCGTTGTGGCGACCGATGTAGCAGGGGTCGTGGTAGGTGATCGAGCGCTTCGCGGCGCCGGCACCTTCCTTGACCGGGGTCAGCTTGCCCTCGCGCACCAGCCGGTTCAGCAGCTGCGTGTGGTGCACGACCTCGAGCTCGACACCGAACTCCTTGTACTCGTTCTTGAGTGTGTTGAAGCAATGGGCGCAGGTCGAGACGACCTTCTTGACCTTGTACTCCTTGAAGGTCTCCGCGTTCTGCTGGGCGAGCCCCTGGAAGAGGAACTCGTTGCCGGCACGCCGCGCCTGGTCGCCGGAGCAGGTCTCGCCGTTGCCGAGGACGCCGAAGCTCACGCCGGCGATGTCGAGCAGCTCGGCGACGGCACGGGTGGTCTTCTTGGCGCGGTCCTCGTAGGCACCGGCGCAGCCGACCCAGAACAGCCACTCGACCTCGTCCAGCGACTCGATGTCGTCACCGACGACCTTGACGTCGAAGTCCAGGTCCTTGGCCCAGTCCATGCGGGCCGTGGCCGACATGTTCCAGGGGTTGCCCTTGTTCTCCATGCCCTTGAACAGCTGGTTGAGCTCGGCCGGGAAGTTGGACTCGACGAGCACCTGGTACCGGCGCATGTCGACGATGTGGTCGACGTGCTCGATGTCGACCGGGCACTGCTCCACGCAGGCGCCACAGGTCACGCAGGACCAGAGCACGTCCGGGTCGATCACCCCGGAGCCGTCCTCCGGCATGTAGAACCAGTCATCACCCGTGTCGCCGACGAGCGGCCGCTCGGCCTCCCGGGTCAGGGTGTCGTTGCCCTCGAGCAGCGCCTCACGCTTGCCCTCCGGGGCCAGGGTGTACGGCGCCTTGGCGTACGACGCGTCCCGCAGCGCCATGATCAGCAGCTTGGGGGAGAGCGGTTTCTCGGTGTTCCAGGCCGGGCATTGGGACTGGCAGCGACCGCACTCGGTGCAGGTGGAGAAGTCGAGGAGTCCCTTCCACGAGAAGTCCTCGACCGCGCCGACCCCCAGCTTCGAGTCCTCGTCGAGGTCGTCGACGTCGTCGAGGCTGATTGCCTTGCCGTCGGACATCAGGGGCTTCACGGCGCCCAGGGCGACAGGGCGCCGTCCGAAGAGGACGTTGAGCGGCGCCAGGAAGATGTGGAGGTGCTTGGAGTTCAGCACCAGGATCAGGAACACCAGCATGATGCCGATGTGCATGAGCAGCCCGACGTGCTCCAGGGTCTCGATGGCGTCGTGGCTGAGACCGTCGAGCACGTTGCCGATGCCGATGGAGACGAACGCGCCGTTGTCGTAGGGCAGGTTGCCGGCCGCGGAGGCGGCACCGCGGAACAGGAACATCGTCCAGATGACGTTGAAGATCATGAAGAGGACGAGCCAGGCGCCGCCGAGGTGCGAGCCCTTGAACCGGGACTGGCGGCCCAGCCGCTCGGGGGAGTTCTTGAGCCGGATCTGGGCGAACACGACGAGGCTCACCACGGCGAGCACGGCGATCAGGTCCTGGGCGAAGCCGAGGATCGCCCAGTGGCCGACGAGCGGGATGGCGAACTTCGGGTCGAACAGGGCGCCGTACGCCTCGAGGTAGACGGTGGCGAGGATCAGGAACGCCCAGAACACGAAGAAGTGAGCCGCGCCGGGGACCGACCACTTGAGCAGCTTCTTCTGGCCGAACACCTCGACGACCTGCGTCTTGACCGCCTGGCCGACGTGGTGGGTGACGTTCTCCAGCCGGTCGGGAGCGGGCTGCCCGCTGGTGATGAGACGACCGAGGAACAACACCCGCCGTCCAGCGAAGACGAGCGTGACCGCCGTCATCCCGAGTCCCAGAATCAACACCAGGTCCACAGTCACTCCCTTGTCTCAGGCAGGCTCGCCTCGGCAGGATCGCCGGGCGGGCCGCCGGCCGCCCCCTGAGGATAGGGGCAATCAGCCGGCCGGTCGGTCCCCGTTCGTGTGGGAAAGATTACCGACAGGTAACCGAGCTCAGCCCTGCCGGGTCACGCCGGTCACCAGACCCCGGTCGGAGAAGCTGATGACCACCGTGACCTCCGGGTCGCCGTCCGCGGTGGCGCAGATGGTGTAGCGGTTGCCGAGACGCCGGAACGGCTGGCCGACCGCCGTCATCACCTGGCGCGTGCTCATGCCGTCGCGCACGAGTTCCTGCACCGTGCCCACGCTCTGGCGGAGCCCCGGGTTGCGGCACGAGTCGGGCGCGATCCCCATCGCGCGCTCCCAGGTCTGCAGGTACGCCTCGGCTCCGCGAGCCATGTCCTCGACGATCGCGTCTCCGTCACCCTGCTGGGTCTGGGCGATGTGGCGTACGTCCTCGATCCAGTCGGGGTAGAGGCCGTACTGGGCCACGCCGTCGACATTGATGTCGTAGAGGCGCTTGCCTGCCCGCTGCTTCTTCACGGTCACGCCGCCCAGCCCCTGGAAGGGGTAGGTGACGGGGTTGGGCACGTCCGAGCCACGGGGGTCGCCCTGGGCGCCCAGCCCGTTCATGTCGGCGCCGTAGCCGAAGCCGAAGTAGTAGCGGTCGTCGGCCCACTCGAGGTGCTTGCGCCACTTCTCCACGAAGCCCGTCGAATCCCCTGCGTACGGCGCGATGTAGCCGCCCATCTCGTAGATCCGCGGGTAGGCGTCCTCGGTCGACCACGAGTGGCTGGACATGATGCCCGAGTAGCCACGCGCCTCGACCTGGTCGAGCAGGGTGTTGCGGGCAGCGACGCTCATGTGGTCGGGGTCGATCAACATGCCGCGTTCGGCCAACCGGTCCACGAGGTGCTCGCCGAGGTCGGTGAGGCCCCGGCTGTTGCAGTGGTCCGGCGGCGGGTAGATCGGACCGATCTGCTGCTGTCCGAACGCCGAGCCGATCGCGCCGAAGAGGGCGTCCTGCTGCTCCGCGTCGATCTCGGGAGCGGCGTACTGGTTCTTGTCGTGGGCATCCGGGTGCTCCGGCTCGCAGTGCTCCATGTCCCAGTAGGTGCCGGTCTCCGCGAAGTTGGCGTTGTTGACGACCGCGCCGGTCTCACCACCGTCACCGGTGATGCCGGACAGGGCGTTGTCGAACTTGTTGACCAGCTCCATCTGGCGCACGCCCCACTTGTGGACCATGGCGAGCTGCTCGTCGATCGACTCCTTGCTGCACGCGGGAACGTCCTCGCCCGCGACGACCTTGAAGGTGCAGCCGAACGGAACGCTCGTCTCGATGCCCATGATCACGGCCATCCGGCCGGAGTTGATGACCTCGCGGGCCTGCCAGGGGGACTTCACGATCCGGTAGAAGCCGCGGCCGGGGCCGCCGAACTGCGCGTCGATGTAGTCCTGGAACTCGTACATGTCCTTGGCCTGCCGCTCCACCGACTCCATCTCGTCGCAGGTGGCGTCGGACAGGCCGTCGCGCTTGTAGGGGTACAGGCGGCACAGCTGGTTGTTCTCGACGAGCAGGTTCACGAACAGTCGCTGGCCACCGCGCCAGGCGCGCTCCATCCAGCGGTAGTAGGTGCCTTCGTGGGTCAACGACTCCGGGGCCGGCCAGTCCTTGAACGTCGGCCAGCCGACCGGGTCGTGGTTGGGGTTGCCGGACAGGAACGACTCGAGCGGGTTGACCCCGGTCTCGTGGTCGGGGCAGTCGACGAGGGCGTACGGCGCGCCGTACTTGTCCCACGGCTTGCCGCAGTGCGCGCCACCGAGGAACTCGAAGGCCATTCCGTGGGTGTGCGCGTCGACGTACCCGCGGACCTCCTGGAAGTCGGTGGCCCCGGTGAACGGGTCTCCGTCGATGTCGATCTGGGCCTCGGGGTAGCGGGTGCAGCCGGAGTGACGTTCGATCTCGAAGCGGGTGCCCTGGTCGGCGACGACGAGGTCGTCGCCCCCACCGACGGCGAGGAAGCGGTCCTTGCCGACGCGCAGGACGAAGCCTTCTCCGGCCGTCGTGATCGTCCACTCGGTGTCCCGGTTCGGCTCGGCCGCCATCGTCACCGAGCCGTCGCCGCTCACGAAGTCACGGACCTTGCCGTAGAGCAGGTAGGTGCCGAGGTCGGTCGGCTTGAAGTAGAAGGCGTCCGCGTCGCCCTTCGTGGCGGTGGCCGCGAGGCCGCCGTCGGCCCGCTCGACCCAGGCGCCACCCGCTGCCAGGGAGTAGCAGCCGTTGGCCATCGCGAACCGGGTCTGCGGGTGCTTCGGGCGCGGCGGGCCGAAGCTGGCCCGGGCGAGCGCCGGCTCGGGGCTCCGGCGTTGCGCGGCGACGTGGGCCGCGTTCGCGATGCGCTCGGCCGCGGTCGTCGGGTCCTGGGTTTCCTCGGACGTCTCGCCGGCCCGCGAGATGGCGTTCTTGGTGGCGGCGTCGTCGTGGCTGTGCCCGTGCCCGTCGGCGGGCTGGTCGCCGCCGGACCGAGCCTGGGCGGCTGCGACCCCGGTGGCGTCGCGGTGCCGGACCAGGCTGCCGTCGCGGTCGCCGTAGGACGGGATGGAGACCGCGGTCGCCACCAGCGCAACAGCGGCAGCGCCGCCCACGAGCAGACGGCGGACAGGGGTGGGGTGTGGACGCACGACGGTTCCTCCCAGAACGTAGACGTCGACTCAACGAGCGAGCGACGGCGAGGTCACCCCGGGATCGTCGCACCGGCACGGCGCCGTGACGAGCCCCTTTCGGATGAGACCGGCCAGGGGGCGTCGAGACGGCAGACTGGGGGCATGGCACGGGAGGACGCGGAGGTCGCCGCGCGGGCACTGGTCGCGGAGCGTTTCCCGGACGCCCGGGCGGCCTGGCTGGGCGGCAGCGTGGTCACCGGAACCGCCACGGCCACGTCCGACCTGGACGTCACCGTGCTGCTGGCCGGGCCGCCGGCGCCGTTCCGGGAGTCGGTGACGTACGCCGGCTGGCCGGTGGAGCTCTTCGTGCACACGGTCGACACCGTCGGGCACTGGCTGGCGAAGGACCGGCAGCGGCGCCGACCCACGCTCGGACGCCTGGTCGGGACGGCCGTGCCGCTGCTCGACGTCGACGGAGCGGGTGCCGCCGTGAGCGAGCAGTGCCGCGCCTTCCTCGCGGCCGGGCCGGACCCGCTCGCGGACAAGGACCGCGACGCCATGCGGTACGGCCTCACGGACCTGCTCGACGACCTCGCCGACGCCACCGACCCGGCGATCCGGACCGCGGTCGCGGTGACGGTGTGGCAGCAGGCGGCCGACCTCCTGCTGGCGGCCGGCGGCTGCTGGGGCGGCACCGCCAAGTGGCTGGTGCGGGAGCTCGGGGCGTACGACGCCGCCCGCGGCACGCGCTACGGCCCGCGCCTCCACGGCGGTCTGGTCACGGCCATCCACGGCGACACCACCCTGCTCGTCGAGGTGGTCGACGAGATCCTGGCGGGCAGCGGCGGCCGGCTGTGGGCGGGCTACCGCGCGAGCGGCTGACCGCCGAGCCGGGCGGTCAGCGCCTCGGCACCCCGGCGGACCGCGAGCCGGATCGGCGCGACGTCCGCCCCGTCCTCGGACGGGTAGGTCACGGCGAGGCCCGCGACCGGGTGTCCGTTGTGGTCGAGCACCGGTGCGGCGATGCTGGCGAAGCCGGGCGTCACCTCGCCGTCCTCGATGGCGTAACCGCGCTGCCGGGTCTCGAGCAGGACCGTCCGCAGGGCGGTGAGGGTGCGGGGGCCGGTGCCGTGCCGGTCGACGAACGCGTCCCGATCGGGGTAGAGCGCCAGCACCTGGGCCGGCGGCAGGCTGGCCAGGATGGCCCGTCCGCTGGCCGTCAGGTGCGCCGGCAACCGGACCCCGACGTCGGTGACGAGCGGAGGACGGCCGGGTGCCCGCTCCTCCACCACGTAGAGGACGTCGCGCCCGTGGAGGACGGCGAGATGGGCACTCTGGTGGGTCGCGTCGACCACTCCTGCCAGCAAGCGGCGGGCGATGCGCTGCAGGGGCTCCTGCCGGGAGTACCCGCTGCCGACCTCGAACGCGGCGACCCCGAGCCCGTAGCGCTTCTCCTCGGCGAGGTGCACGACGAAGCCTTCGTCGACCATCGCGTTGAGCAGGTGGTACGCCGTGCTCCGCGGCAGGTCGCAGGCCCGCATGATCCGGTCGAGCGGCACGGGCTCCGGCTGGCTGGCCAGGAAGCGCAGCACTCGCAGTGCCCTGGTGGCGGCAGGGACCTGGCTCACCGGAGCTGCCGTTCGGCGAGGGACGGCCGGGCGACGGGGACATAGCCGAGCCGCTCGTTGACCGCCAGCATCGGCCGGTTCTCTCCGTCGTTCCCGGTCATGGAACGGGTGATGCCGGCACCGGCCGCGGCGTGCAGGGTGTGCTGCTTGGCCAGGAACGCCAGCCCACGGCCGCGATGCCGGCGGAGGGTTCCGGTCATGTCGGACCACGCGCGGTCGCCCGCCGCGCCGAGCATGGAGTACGCCGCGAGGTCGCCGTCGACGAGCACCGCGCGGCCGAGGTCGGGCCGGGCGCGCGGGTCCGACCAGTCGGAGAGCCAGTCCTCCCACGGCATCGGGAGGGTCAGCCCCGACGGGTCGTCGCGGGCCACCTGCTGGTGCGCCTGCCAGACCTGCTCCGGACCGACCTCGTCGAGCGGTACCACGGTGACGCGCTCCGGCACCGGTCCGGGTGCGGGGACGCTGCGGGGGTCGACCATCGCCTTCCGGAAGCTGCGGGTGACCGTGAATCCCCAGCGCCCGCAGGCGATCCGGCTGTCGTCGTCATCCTCGACGATGGCCACGGCGCGTGGCTTGCCGGATGTCCGGGCCTCCGCCATGACGGCGTCGAGGAGCGCGCGGCCGGTGCCATCGCGACGGTGCGCCGGCCGCACCATGACCATCAGGGAGACGTGGTCCTCGTCGTGGTACGCCCGGGCACGGGCGACGCCGACCACGCTGCCGCCGACCTTGGCGACGAACCGGCGCGCGTCCGCGGGGTCGTGGCGCATCTCGTGCTGCTCGGACCGCTCGTCGAGCACCATGTGAGGAGAGGCCGCCAGCACCACGTCGGCCCAGGCTCCGGCGTCCTCGAGCACGGCCGGTCTGATCTCGTGCATGACGTGAGCCTAGGGCTGACGCCGCACGGTCGTCGTGCCGGGCGCCCGCGGGCGGCTCACCCCTGATTGGAGCCGCCCGCGGGACGATCAGGCCCGGTGCGTGCCGGGCTGGGTGGCCCCGTCCTCCTCGGAGCCGACGGTGGGCGGCCGCGGGGTGTAGTCGCTGGAACGGGTGTCCACGTCGGGGTCGAGCCGGTCCGCCTCGCGGAGCCGGTCCTCGACGCGGGCCTCGTCGACCTGGGCCTGCTGGCGGGCGGCCGCCGCCTGCTCCTCGGCGCGCGCGGCCGCGATCTTGGCCCGCTCGGCCTCGACGACCCGCAGCTCCGCCTCGCGCCGGGACTCGGTCACCGCCCCGGTGTGCGTGTGGGCCTCGGCGCGCAGCTCCTGTGCCTGCAGGCGCCGCTGCTCCTGCTTGCGCTTGGTCGCCTTCATGACCAGTGCGACCACGGCCAGCACGGCCACGATCACGACGACGATCACGACAATCGACAGCAACGTCACGATGTTTCCTCCCACGTCGGGATCCGCGGTGTGCCGCGGACCGAACGTGGGTCGTACCCACGACCGCGCCGGCTACACCACCGGCGCGGTCGAGGCGGTCAGCGGCCGCTGCCGACGATCTTCAGCTCGGCCTGTCCCAGGTCGATGACCGCGCCCGTTCCGTCGAGGAGCGTCACGCGCAGGGCCGTGACACTGATGCCGTTCCTCGTCCTGTCGGTGATGACGGTCTGGAACGTCGCCACGCCGGGGATCTCGAGTGTCTCGCCCGGGTCCGGGATGTCCTGCTCCTCACCGTTGGCCGTGATGGACCCGATGGCGGTGCCGTCGGTGTTGCGGCGGACCTTCGAGCCTTCACGCCAGACGTTGGCGCTGGCGACGATCCCGCGGACCACGACCGCCCCGCCGCCGAAGGTCGCCTCCTTGATCGCGGCCCGCTCGAAGCCGGAGGCCTTGCGGGCGCTCTGCTCGCCCATCTGTCGGGGCTTCGCCTCGGTGGCGGTCGCCTGCCCGCCGAGGTCGATCACCGAGAGGTCGTTGGACATCACCTTGCCGTCGGCGCGTCGCGTTGGACCTGCCGCGGAAGAGGGCGCTCTTGACCCCGCCACCGATCGTGATCCGCTGGACGCCGTGGCGTGCGTTGGAGGCGACGACGCCGGCCTCGCTGCTCGTCCACACGTCGGTCCTGACGTC
Source organism: Marmoricola sp. (assembly GCA_046598425.1). Lineage (GTDB taxonomy): Bacteria > Actinomycetota > Actinomycetes > Propionibacteriales > Nocardioidaceae > Marmoricola. The sequence goes on from JBKJIN010000086.1 coordinate 20,084, forward strand.
GGAGACCACTCCCAGGCCGGGCACGGTGGCCTCGGCCTGGTGGTTCGATCGCTCGACCGGCGCGCGGTTGGTGCAGCCGATGATCCGGTAGGCGGTTTTGCCCGAGTCGGTGGGTGGGTGCCTGGAACCCTCGCGCGCTGCAGACGTCTGGGATCCGAGACACATCGGCGGCCCGGGCACTGGCGGGCGAACTGCCCCGCGGTTTGGATGAAGACATGGATCCCTTGGTCACCACCACCCTTCCCCCAGTCGCCCTGGGGGTCGGCCCGCTCACGTTCGGGGAGGTCCTCGCCGTTGCCCGCGACGGTGCCCCGGTCGTGCTCGGCGACGACGCCCTGACCGCCCTCGCCCAGGCTCGAACCGTGGTGGAGGAGCTCGCCGCTGCACCGACTCCGGCGTACGGCATCTCGACCGGGTTCGGTGCCCTCGCGACCCGACACATCCCGACCGAGATGCGGGCCCAGCTCCAGCGTTCCCTCGTCCGGTCGCACGCCGCCGGCTCCGGTCCCGAGGTCGAGCGCGAGGTCGTGCGGGCGCTGATGCTGCTGCGGCTCTCGACCCTGACCACCGGCCACACCGGTGTCCGCCCCGAGACGGCCCAGCTGCTGGCGGGGATGATCAGCCACGGCATCACGCCCGTGGTCCGCGAGTACGGCTCGCTGGGCTGCTCGGGCGACCTCGCGCCCTTGTCACACTGCGCCCTGGCCCTGATGGGTGAGGGCGAGGTCCGCGACGCGAGCGGTGCCCTGGTCCCGGCGGCCGATGCCCTGGCCGCCGTCGGGCTCGAGCCGGTCGAGCTCGCCGCCAAGGAGGGCCTGGCCCTGATCAACGGGACCGACGGCATGCTCGGCATGCTGGTGATGGCGATCCACGACCTGCGGATGCTGCTGCGCACCGCTGACGTCGCGGCGGCGATGTCCGTCGAGGGCCAGCTCGGGACGGACCGGGTCTTCGCCCCCGAGCTCCAGGCGATCCGGCCGCACCCCGGCCAGGCGCTGTCCGCCGCCAACCTCACCTCGGTGCTGGCCGAGTCCGGGGTCGTCGCCTCGCACCGCGGACCCGACTGCAACCGGGTCCAGGACGCCTACTCCCTGCGCTGCTCCCCGCAGGTGCACGGTGCCGCCCGCGACACGGTCGAGTACGCCGCCCAGGTGGCCGGTCGTGAGCTCGCCTCCGCCGTCGACAACCCCGTCGTGGTGTTCGCCGAGGACGGGGGCCTGGGGGCGGAGCCCCCAGCGGGGCTGGGCGGAAAGGTCGGGGGTCTGGGGGCGGAGCCCCCGGCGGGGGTACCCGGGGGCGGAGCCCCCGGGCGTGTGGAGTCCAACGGCAACTTCCACGGAGCCCCGGTCGCCTACGTGCTGGACTTCCTCGCGATCGTGGCGGCCGACGTTGCCTCGATCAGCGAGCGTCGTACCGACCGGTTCCTCGACAAGGCCCGCAATCACGGGCTCCCGCCGTTCCTGGCCCACGACCCCGGTGTCGACAGCGGCCACATGATCGCCCAGTACACGCAGGCCGCGATCGTCTCCGAGATGAAGCGGCTCGCGAACCCGGCCTCGGTGGACTCGATCCCCTCCAGCGCCATGCAGGAGGATCACGTGTCCATGGGCTGGTCGGCGGCCCGCAAGCTCCGCCGCTCCGTCGACGGGCTCACCCGCGTGGTCGCGATCGAGGTGCTGACCGCCGCCCGGGCGCTCGACCTGCGGGCGCCGCTGACGCCGTCCCCGGCCACCGCGGCCGTCGTCCGGCTGTTCCGGGAGTCCGGCATCCAGGGGCCCGGCCCCGACCGTCACCTCTCGCCCGAGATCGAGGCCGCCGTCGAGCTGGTCCGGTCGGGCGCCGTCCTGTCGTCCGTCGAAGCTGTGATCGGAGAACTCGCATGAATGGTTTCGCGACAGGCGCCAGCGCGCCTTCCTCAACCAACGCAAGGCTGCCCATCCACGCCGCCACCGGCACCGAGCTGACCGCGAAGTCGTGGCAGACCGAGGCGCCGCTGCGGATGCTGATGAACAACCTCGACCCCGAGAACGCCGAACGCCCCGAGGACCTCGTCGTCTACGGCGGCACCGGCAAGGCGGCGCGGAACTGGGAGGCGTACGACGCCCTCGTCCGCACCCTGCGCGACCTCGAGGACGACGAGACGATGCTCGTCCAGTCGGGCAAGCCGGTCGGCGTCATGCGCACACACACGTGGGCGCCGCGGGTCCTGATCGCCAACTCCAACCTGGTCGGCGACTGGGCCAACTGGGAGGAGTTCCGGCGGCTCGAAGACCTCGGGCTGACGATGTACGGCCAGATGACCGCGGGCTCGTGGATCTACATCGGCACGCAGGGGATCCTGCAGGGGACGTTCGAAACGTTCGCCGCCGTCGCGGACAAGAGGTTCGGGGGCACCCTGGCCGGCACGATCACCGTCACCGCCGGCCTCGGCGGCATGGGGGGAGCCCAGCCCCTCGCCGTCACCATGAACGACGGCGTCGTGATCTGCATCGAGTGCGACCCGGCCCGGATCCAGCGCCGGATCGCCCACCGCTACCTCGACGTGCAGGCCGACTCGCTGGAGGAAGCGGTCGCGATGGCCGTCGCCGCCCGCGACGAACGTCGCCCGCTGTCGATCGGCGTCCTCGGCAACGCCGCGGCGATGCTGCCGCTGCTGCTCGAGATGGACGCCCCGATCGACGTGGTCACCGACCAGACCTCGGCCCACGACCCGCTCTTCTACCTGCCCGCCGGGACCGCGTTCGAGGACTGGGAGCGCGAGCGGACCGAGGACCCGGTCGGGTTCACCAAGCGCGCGCAGGAGTCGATGGCCACCCACGTCCGGGCGATGGTGGAGTTCCAGGACGCCGGCGCCGAGGTGTTCGACTACGGCAACTCGATCCGCGACGAGGCCCGCAAGGGCGGCTACGACCGGGCCTTCGAGTTCCCCGGCTTCGTCCCGGCGTACATCCGGCCGCTTTTCTGCGAGGGCAAGGGCCCGTTCCGCTGGGCGGCGCTCTCCGGCGACCCGGCCGACATCGCGGCCACGGACCGCGCGATCCTCGAGCTCTTCCCCGACAACGAGCGGCTCCACAAGTGGATCACCATGGCCGGTGAGCGGGTCGCCTTCCAGGGCCTGCCGGCGCGGATCTGCTGGCTCGGGTACGGCGAGCGACACCTGGCCGGCCTGAAGTTCAACGAGATGGTCGCCTCGGGTGAGCTGAAGGCGCCGGTCGTGATCGGCCGGGACCACCTCGACTGCGGGTCGGTCGCGTCGCCGTACCGGGAGACCGAGGCGATGCTCGACGGGTCCGACGCGATCGCCGACTGGGCGCTGCTCAACGCACTGGTGAACACCGCGAGCGGCGCGACCTGGGTGAGCATCCACCACGGCGGCGGCGTCGGGATCGGCCGCTCGATCCACGCCGGCCAGGTCTGCGTCGCCGACGGCACCGCCCTGGCGGCCGAGAAGCTCGAGCGGGTGCTGACCAACGACCCGGGGATGGGCGTGATCAGGCACGTCGACGCCGGCTACGAACGGGCGATCGAGGTCGCTGCGGAGCGCGGCGTACGCATCCCCATCTCTGAGCAGTAGCGTCCGAACATGCCTGAGACGTTCGATCAGATGTGGTCGGCCCTGGCGCCGATCGGACGCTCCCCGTCGACGACGGGCTACTTCCGGCAGCCGTTCGGGAGCGCGGAGCGCGAGTGCCACGCCTGGTTCCTCGAGCAGTGCCGAGCCCGCGGTCTGGTCGTCGAGCAGGACGGGAACGGCAACACCGTCGGCTGGTGGCGGCCCGCCGTCGACAGCGGTCTGCCGGCCGTGCTGACCGGCTCGCACCTGGACTCGGTCCTCGACGGCGGCGCGTACGACGGCCCACTCGGCATCGTCTCCGCGTTCGCCGCCCTCGACCTGCTGGTCGACCGCGGTTTCGTCGCGACCCGGACGATCGGTGTCGCCGCCTTCGCCGAGGAGGAGGGGTCGAGGTTCTCGATCGCCTGCCTCGGGTCGCAGCTCGCCGTGGGGGCGGTCACCGCCGAGAAGGCGCGGGAGCTGACCGACCGCGACGGCGTCCACCTCATCGACGCGATGGCCGCGGCCGGCCTCGACCCGGAGCTCGGCCGGAGCGCCTGGCTCGACACCGTCGGCTGCTACCTGGAGCTGCACGTCGAGCAGGGCCGCGACCTCGTCCACCGCGAGGTCCCGGTCGCGGTGGCTTCGATGATCTGGCCGCACGGGCGGTACCGGTTCGACTTCACTGGCGAGGCGAACCACGCCGGCGCGACGGCGCTGGCGGACCGCCGCGACCCGATGCTGACCTACGCGATGACCGCGCTGGCGGCGAACAAGCAAGCCCGGCTCACCACTGGTGCGACCGGTGACACCGGGCGGGCGACCTTTGGCCGGCTCGACGTCAGCCCGAACGCGACCAACGCGGTGCCGAGTCGCGTCACCGGCTGGCTGGACGCGCGCGCGGAGTCCGACGAGACCTTGGCCGCCCTGGTCGCGGCGATCGAGAAGCAGGGGCAGGAGCGGGCCGACCGGGACGGCACCCGTCTGGTCGTCACGGCCGAGTCGGTCAGCCCGGCGGTGCACTTCGACCTCGAGCTGACGACCCGGCTGACGACCCGGCTGGCGCGCCAAGGGGACCGTGCCGCGATCCCGACCGCCGCCGGCCACGACGCCGGCGTGCTCGCCACCGCCGGTATCCCAGCGGCGATGCTCTTCGTCCGAAACCCGACCGGTGTCTCGCACTCGCCGGCCGAGCACGCCGAGCGCGCCGACTGCCTGGCCGGGGTCGAGGCGCTCGCCGAGGCGCTGGCGGAGCTGGCGCGATGAGATACCTGCTCGAGTACGCGCTGGTTGACGGCGAGATCCGCGACGAGGTCGGTGTGGAGGTGGTCGACGGGGTGGTCACAAGTGTGGCCACCGCCCCGGACCCGTCAGCCTTGCGTGTTCCCGGCCTCACCCTCCCCGCTCTCGCCAACTGCCACTCGCACGCCTTCCACCGGGTCCTGCGTGGCCGCACCCAGACCGAGCGCGGGACGTTCTGGACCTGGCGCGAGCAGATGTACGCGGCAGCCGAGGCCCTGACCCCGGACTCGTACTTCGCCCTTGCCCGCGACGTGTACGCCGAAATGGTGGCCAGCGGGATCGGGGCCGTCGGCGAGTTCCACTACGTGCACCACCAGCCCGACGGGACGCCGTACGACGACCCGAACGCGATGGGCAAGGCGCTGCTGGCGGCGGCCGACGAGGTCGGTCTGCGGATCCGCCTCCTCGACACCTGCTACCTCGCCGCCGGGCTGCACCCACGGGCCGGCGGCGAGGCGCCAGCAGGCGTGCAGCGCCGGTTCAGCGACGGGGACGCGGGCCGGTGGGTCGAGCGGGTGGCGGCCTTCGACGACGACCGGGTGGGGATGGCGATCCACTCGGTCCGCGCCGTCCCGCGTGAGGCGCTCCGGATCGTGGCCGCGGCGGCACAGGGACGCCCGCTGCACGTGCACCTCTCCGAGCAGGTGGCCGAGAACGAGGCCTGCCTGGCGGCGTACGGGATGACGCCGACTCAGCTGCTGGCCGAGGAAGGGGTGCTCGGCGAGAACACCACGCTGGTGCACGCCACCCACCTGACCGCCGCCGACATCGCGCTCATCGGCCAGGCCCACGCCTTCGTCTGCTTCTGCCCGACGACCGAGCGGGACCTCGCCGACGGCATCGGTCCGTCGCGGGCCTTGCACGATGCCGGGGCACGGCTCACGCTCGGATCGGACAGTCACGCAGTGATCGACCTGTTCGAGGAGATGCGAGGTGTCGAGATGCACGAGCGGCTGCGCAGCCAGCAGCGCGGGCACTGGAGCGCGGTCGAGCTGCTCGAAGCGGCGACCGGCACCGGGCACGCCTCGCTCGGCTTCCCCGACGCCGGCCGGATCGCGGTCGGTCAGCGCGCGGACCTGCGGGTCCTGGATCTGGACTCGTGGCGGCTGCGTGGGACGGGCGCGACGCCTGAGTCGATCGTGTTCGCCGCGACCGGCGCCGACGTGCAGCCCTTCCCACTGTCGGGACCAGTGCGATGACCTCGCTGCTCCTGACCGGCATCGCCGAGCTTGTCACCAACGACCCGCTGCTCGGGGACGGTTCGCCGCTCGGGTTGATCAGCGGCGCCGCGGTGGTCGTCGAGGGCGGCCGGGTCGTGTGGGTCGGGCGGCAGCAGGACGCGCCCGCTGCCGACGCGATCCGCGACATCGGTGGTCGTGCCGTGATTCCCGGGTTCGTCGACAGCCACAGCCACCTTGTCTTCGCCGGCGACCGGGCGGCAGAGTTCGCCGGCCGGATGGCCGGGGAGACGTACGCCGCCGGCGGCATCCGGACCACCGTCGCCGCCACCCGGGCCGCCGCTGACGAGCTGCTCAGCGCCAACGTCGCCCGGCTGGTCGCCGAAATGCGCCGTCAGGGGACCACGACGGTCGAGATCAAGAGCGGCTACGGGCTGACCGTCCTGGACGAGGCTCGCTCACTCGCCATCGCCCGCGCCTTCACCGAAGAGACCACCTTCCTCGGCGCCCACGTGGTGCCGCCCGAGTACGCCGACGACGTCGCCGGGTACGTCGCCCTGGTCACCGGGGCGATGCTCGCTGCCGCAGCGCCGCACGCCCGCTGGATCGACGTCTTCTGCGAGCAGGGCGCCTTCGACGCCGACCAGGCGCGGGAGATCCTGGCCGCGGGGAAGGCGGCGGGCCTGGCGGGGAGGCTGCATGCCAACCAGCTCGGCCCCGGCCCCGGGGTCCGGCTCGCGTGCGAGCTCGGCCTGGTCGCGGTGGACCACTGCACCCACCTGAGCGACGCGGACATCACGGCGCTCGCCGACTCGGGCACAGTCGCGACGCTGCTCCCGGGCGCCGAGTTCAGCACCCGGTCGCCGTACCCGAACGCGCGCCGGCTGCGGGACGCCGGTGTGACCGTCGCCCTGGCCACCGACTGCAACCCGGGCTCGTCGTACACCTCCTCGATGCCGTTCTGCCTCGCGGTCGCCGTCCGGGAGATGGGGCTGACCCCGGCCGAGGCGTTTTGGTCGGCGACCGCGGGCGGTGCCCGGGCGCTCGGCCTGGCCGACGTCGGCCGACTCTCGGTCGGGGCCCGGGCGCACTACGCAGTGCTGGACGCACCGTCGTACCTGCACCTGGCCTACCGGCCGGGGGTGCCGCTGGTGGCGGACGTGGGGTCGAGCGGCCCGTAGCCGGTACAGCACCGCGGTTCGGGGTGACCGCGACGTGAACAGTCGGGGAACAGACCCTCCCAGATCGGTACAGACAGTCACCTATGGCCGCCCGCGTCGTTGTATGCCCTGTGAACGAGCAGAGCTTCGACCGCCGATCCGCGCTGAGCCAATCCGTGCTGAAGGGCGTCGCCGTGGCCGCCGCCGCGACGGGTGCCGTCGCCGTGGCCACCGAGGATGCCACCGCTGCGTCGCCGTACTTCCGGCACGGCGTCGCCAGCGGCGACCCGCTCCCGGGGGGCGCGATCATCTGGACCCGGGTTACCCCGACCTCGGCCGCGACGCCGGGTTCCGGGGTTGGCCCCAGCGCCACCGTCACCTGGCAGGTCTCGACCTCGACCTCGTTCGTGGCCCCGGTCAGGAAGGGGACCTTCTCCACCGACCCGAGCCGCGACCACACCGTCAAGGTCGACGTGACCGGGCTCCATCCGGCGAAGACCTACTACTACCGCTTCGTCTACCGGGGGAGCGCCAGCCGGATCGGCCGGCTCAAGACCGCCCCGGCCGCGACTGCGCTTCCCGAGCGGCTCCGGCTCGGCATCGTCAGCTGCGCGAACCTGCAGGCTGGCTGGTTCTCGGCGTACCGGCACCTCGCGGGGCGCAACGACCTGGACGCGATCCTGCACCTGGGCGACTACCTCTACGAGTACGGCGTCGGGGAGTACGGCTACGGCCAGGCGAACCTCGACATCCGCGAGCACTCGCCGAAGCACGAGATGGTGAGCCTGGCCGACTACCGGCGGCGGCACGCCCAGTACAAGCAGGACGCCGACCTGCAGAAGTTGCACGCCCGGTACGCCTTCATCGCCACCTGGGACGACCACGAGGTCACCAACGACTCGTGGAAGGCCGGGGCGGAGAACCACAACGACGGCGAGGGCGCGTACGCCGCCCGGCGGGCAGCCGCCCAGCGGGCGTACGACGAGTGGATGCCGATCCGCCTCTCCGGCACGGCAGCGCTCGGCGATGGCACCCGGATCTACCGGCGGCTGAAGTTCGGCCAGCTCGCCGAGCTCACCCTCCTGGACCTGCGGTCCTACCGCGACGAGCAGGTCGCTGCGACCGTCCCGTCCCCGGTCGGCCCCACGCTGAGCCCGGACCTGGCCGACCCCGACCGCACCATCGCCGGCGCTGAACAGCTGGCCTATCTCAAACAGTCGCTGGACAACGAGCGCGCCCAGTGGAAGCTGGTCGGCAACCCGGTGATGATCGCACCGCTCGCCTACTCCTCCCTCCCGACCACGGTCCAGGAAGCCATCTCCGAGGTCACCGGTGCATCCGTCCCGGAGGCGGCGATCGTCAACCCCGACCAGTGGGACGGGTACACCCACGACCGCAAGGAGGTGCTCACGCACATCCTTGACCAAGGCGTCCGGGACACGGTCTTCCTCACCGGCGACATTCACTCGGCCTGGGCCAGCGACTTGCCGACCGACCCGGCGTCGTACCCGTTGGTCGATACCTCGGTCGGGGTCGAGTTCGTCTGCACCTCGGTGACCTCGAACAACCTCAAGGACATCACCGGGACGCCGCGCCGGACCACCAGCGTGGCGGTCGAGACAGCGATCAAGACCGTCAACCGGCACGTGAAGTACCTCAACTTCGACGACCACGGCTACTCGGTGCTCGACGTGACCCCGACCCGCGCCCAGATGGACTACTTCGTCATCAGCGAGCGGAGCAACCCGCTCGCCACCGCGCTGTGGGTGGCGTCGTACGAGACCAGGAGCGGCACCGGCAAGGTCGCCGCCGCGAACAAGCCGGTAGGGGCCTGAGATGTGTGAGCACTCCCACGACGAGGCAGTCTTCGCGACCGGCCTGGCCCAGGCGCGCACCGAGCGGCGGACCTTGCTCAAGGTCGCCGGCTCCGGGCTGCTGTTCTCGACCGCCCTCGGGATCGCGGGTCCGTCTGCGGCTGCCGCCGCGACGAAGCGTGCCTACGTGCTCGTCATCGACGGCTGCCGTCCCGAGGAGCTCGACTCCGGCCTGACCCCGACGCTGAAGGCGCTGCGCGACGGCGGCACCCGGTACCCACGGGCGCTGTCGCAGCCCATCATGGAGACGATCCCGAACCACGTCATGATGATGACCGGCGTCCGGCCGGACCGGAACGGCGTCCCGGCCAACTCGATCTTCGACGGCACCTCGATCCGCGATATGGACCGGCCCACGGACATCACCTACCCGACGATCATCGAGCAGCTCAACGCGACCGGCCGAACCACCGGCACGGTGCTCTCGAAGGACTACCTGTACGGCGTCTTCGGCACCCGGGCCACCCACCGCTGGGAGCCCACGCCGCTGATCCCGGTGAGCGACCACGCCCCGGATGTCTTCACGATCCAGGCAGCGATCACCATGGTGCAGACGTTCGACCCGAGCCTGGTCTTCATCAACCTCGGCGACATCGACCGGATGGGTCACTCCGACCTGACCGGGACCACGGTGCAGGCGGCGCGCCAGCTCGCGCTTGCCGACACCGACCAGCAGGTCAAGCGGTTCGTGGACCACTTGAAGTCGACTGGGAAGTGGGCGAACTCGATGCTGATCGTGCTTGCCGACCACTCGATGGACTGGTCGCTGCCGAACAGGTTCATCTCGCTCTCGGGCGCCCTAGAGGCCGACCCGCTGCTGGCAGGCAAGGTCCAGATCGCCCAGAACGGTGGCGCCGAGCTGCTGTACTGGCGCGGCGCCGCCTCCGAGAAGGCCGCCGCGGTCGCGCGGATGACGGCCATCGCGCGGGGCACGACCGGGGTGCTGGCGGCGTACGATCGGGCCGCGACGCCGGGGCTCCGGCTTGGCCCGAACGCGGGCGACGTGATCGTCTACTGCAAGTCGGGCTGGCGGTTCACGGACCCGTCCCCGACGTCGAACCCGATCCCGGGTAACCACGGGCACCCCTCGACGCGGCCGATCCCGTTCTTCATCTCTGGCGGCCACGCCTCAGTGCGGGCGGCGACGGTCTCCTCGGCGCTCGCCACGACCGTCGACGTGACCCCGACGCTCGGGAAATTCTTCGGCCTCCATGCGCCGAGCGGGAGCTGGGACGGCACCTCCCGGCTCTGAAGGGCATCGTCGCCTCAGGTCCGCCGGCCTGGGCACCCGCCGCGGCGAGGGAGGGTGCCGGGCGGGCTCTCCGAGTGCGCCGGGAGGGAGAGAATGGCGCGACCTCGGTGTGTTGTATTGCTCAACGAGGTCGGTCCCTACGGCTTTACGACCGAACCAGGTGACCCGGCGCACAGTCGAGTCGTTTCGGACACGGGCGTTCGGGGAGGCGCCGGAGGGCGGGACGTAGGCTCGCTGTGACGACCCCTTCCACCGATGCCTGAGGTGCCGCGTGATCGATCTCTGGACCACTGTCGCCGACGAACGTGCGGCCTTGGCCGACGACCTTGCCGGCCTCAGCGACGAGCAGTGGCAGCACCGGTCGCTGTGCCTGCACTGGACGGTGGCGCAGACGGTGGCGCACATGACCGGGACGGCGTCGCTGACCCCGCTGACGTTCGTCGGCCGCTTCGCCAGGGCCGGGTTCAGCTTCGACAAGTTCGCGAACGGCGAGATCGCCCGACACCTAGGGGCGGACCACGGCGAAACGCTGGCAAATTTCCGCGCGATCCAGGGCTCGACCAGCGCGCCCCCGGGGCCCAAGGACTCCTGGCTCGGCGAGGCGATCGTGCACGCCGAGGACATTCGCCGTTCGCTCGGCATCCCGCACGTCTACGACACCGAGGCGGTCCGTCAGGTCGCTGACTTCTACAAGGGGTCGAACACCCTGATCGGGACCAAGAGCAGGATCGCCGGACTCGCCCTGAGCGCGACGGACACGACCTGGTCCCACGGCGAGGGCAAGGAGGTCGCCGGTCCGATGCTCTCGTTGCTGATGGCGATGACCGGCCGGGTCTCGGCTTGCGACGACCTCGAGGGCCCCGGCGTGCCCCGTCTCCGCGGCGAGGTGCCGGGCCGTAACGCCTGACTGGACCGCTCGCCGTCCCGTCGGCCTTTAGATGGCCATACGCGCCGTGGACCCGCAAGACTGAGCCCGTTTAGGTCGTCGCCGGGTCTAGGAGGATTGTCGTGGAGCGCTGGGCCGAGTTCGTCCTCCGACACCGTCTCTGGGTCGCGCTGTTCTGGCTCGCCGCGATGATCGGCGGTGGCGCTGTCTCCGGCACGGTGAACGACCGCCTCACCATCGACTTCAAGCTGCCCGGGGAACCGGGCACGAAGGCGGCGGACAAGATCGTCGCGAACTTCGGCAACGGTGGGCACACCAGTCCGGCGCTGGTGACGATCACGGTGAAGCCGGGCAGCACCGTCGACGAGAACGCTGCCGCGGTCCACGCGGCGTTCGAGAAGCTCGCCACCGACGTGCCGCGCACCCGGGTCGTGGACCAACTCAGCACCGCCGACGCGCAGAACCCGCAGGGCGACCCGGCGTTCCAGACCGCCGACGGACGGACCGCCTTCGCCTACGTTTTCTACCCGTTCCCGACCTCGCAGGCGGAGCTCGCACCGACCGACCAGCTGCAGGAGTCCTTGGACGCCTCCGTCGAGGAGTCGCTGGCGGGAGGCAGCGCGGGGGTCACCGGCATCGACGCGCTCTCGATCGGTGACGAGGACGCCGCTGCCAGCGTCCTGGTCGAGACCCTGGCCGGGGCGCTCGGCGCCCTCGCCGTCCTGGCGTTCGTGTTCGCCTCGATGCTCGCGTTCCTGCCGTTGGTGATCGCCGGGGTGTCGATCATGACGACCTTCCTGCTGCTCCTCCCGCTCACCTACGCGACCGACGTCTCCTTCATCGTCCAGTTCCTGGTGGCGCTGATCGGCCTCGGTGTCGCGATCGACTACTCACTCATCCTGGTGACACGCTGGCGCGAGGAGCGCGATCACGGCAAGGAGAACCACGAGGCCGTCGTCGAGGCAGTCAAGACCGCCGGCCACGCGGTGCTCTTCAGCGGCATCACCGTCGCGATCGGCCTGCTCGCGCTGATCGTCCTGCCGGTCCCGTTCATGCGCAGCATCGGCATGGGCGGTGCCCTGATCCCGATCGCCAGCGTCGCGGTGACGCTCTCGTTGACGCCCGCGATCCTCGGCAGCATCGGCCCGAAGATCGACTGGCCGAAGGTCCGGCACGAGAACACCGCCAGTGCCGGGTGGAGCCGGTGGGCGCGGCTGGTCGTACGGCACCGTTGGATCGCCGCCGGCGCCGCCTTCCTGATGCTCGGCGCCTTGTTCGTCGCCTTCACCGGGATCAAGATCGGCGCCGCGGCCTCGGAGTCGCTGGCCAAGAACGGGGCGGCGTACGAGGCCCTGCACACGCTCGAGGAAGGCGGGATCAACACCGGCACGCTGACTCCGATCGAGGTCCTCACCGATGCCGACCAAGCGCCGGCGGTCGCGGAGAAGCTGGCCACGGTCGACGGGATCGACCGCGCCCTGGTCTCGACGGGCACGAGCAGCAACGCCAACGGCAAGACCGTCATCCTCGTGATTCCCGAGACCGAGACCGTCAACAACCAGACCGTCGCACCGGTCAAGGCCGTCAAGGTGCTGGCCGAGGACCTCGACGGCGTCGACGGCGTCGCCGGGCTCGGGACGGCGCAGGTCGACTTCCTGAACGGCGTCTACGGCAACTTCCCACTGATGCTGACGATCATCGCGCTGCTGACCTACGTCCTGCTCGTGCGTGCCTTCCGGTCGCTGCTGCTGCCGCTCAAGGCGGTCGTCCTGAACCTGGTCTCGCTGGCCGCGGTGTACGGCGCGATGAAGCTCTTCTGGCAGGACGGTCTCGGGTCCGAGGCGCTCTTCGGGATCCAGGAGACCGGCGCGATCACCTTCTGGGTGCCGTTGATGGTCTTCGCGTTCTTGTTCGGGCTCTCGATGGACTACGAGGTCTTCATCCTCGCCCGGATCCGGGAGGAGTACGACAAGGGCTACTCGACCAACGAGGCCGTCGTCGAGGGCATCGGGCGAACCGGTCGGCTGGTCACCAGTGCCGCGTTGATCCTCTTCCTCGCCTTCGCGGCGCTGGCGTCCGGACCCGGAACCGACCTCAAGATCCTGGCCACCGCCCTCGGCTTCGGCATCCTGCTCGACGCGACCATCGTCCGGTCGTTGCTGGTGCCGTCGCTGGTCTCGTTGTTCGGCCGGTGGAACTGGTACCTACCGGACTGGGTTGCCAGGGTCCTGTGGGTGGAGCCGTCGGTGCTGCACGAGGAGCGCGAGGAGGGCGCGGCGACAGCACCGGTCTCGAACGCCTGAGTCCTCGCGGCCCCGGCCGGCACGAGAGGTCCTGAGGGCCCTGCGGGAGGCTCTGTGGTTGTCGGCGGCGCGGTTGCCCGGCGGGCGCTGTCCCGGGTGACGCGCGACAACTGAGGGGCATCGGGCCTCACCGCGGGGAGGTCAACCGGCCTCGGCCGCGAGCCGCTGCTCGAGCCCGTCCAGGATCAGGTCGAGACCGATCTCGAACTCCGGCGCGAACGAGTAGCCCGGCTGGAGCGCGCGCTCGACCACGAAGCCGCGGAAGTACGGCAGCGTCCCCTCGGGGAGCGCCTCGGTGATCGAGGAGGCCAGGTCGGCAAGGTCGGCCTCGCCCTCGAACGGCAGCGCTAGCTCCTGGAGCAGGAACCCGTAGAGGTGCGCGTCGAGGAGCGCGAACGCGCTGCCGGCCAGCTTCCAGGAGAAGCGGGCCTCGCGCAGACAGCCGAGGACGGCGTCATGGTGCTGGATCGTCGCGAAGCCGGCGCCGCGACGCGAGTCCATCAGCCCGACGGCCCACGGGTGCCGGGAGAGGACCTGGCGGGCCGACTGCGACCTGGTCCGCATCTCGGCCCGCCAGGGACCTCCGATCACGGGGGCGTGGAACTCGGTGAAGACGGCGTCGACCATCCCGTCCAGCATCGCGTCCTTGCTAGCGACGTGGTGGTAGAGCGACATCGCCTCGACGCCGAGGACCCGCGCCACCGCCCGCATCGATAGCGCGGTGAGACCGTCGGTGTCGGCGATGCCCATCGCGGCGGCGAGGATGCCCTCGCGGGTCAGCGGAGCACGGGACGGTCGGGGCATCGAACCTCCGGGGTTGACGAACTTACGACGTAAGGCTACCGTCGGGAACTCCCGACTTACAACGTAAGGTAGACCATGCGCGTCGTTGCCCACCACCAGTACGGCGGAGCCGAGCAGCTCGGCTTCGAGGAGCGTCTGAAGCCGACCCCCGGGAAGGGCGAGGTGCTGGTCCGCGTCGTCGCAGCCGCGATCGACAGCGGCACCCTGCACTTGCTGCACGGCTCGCCGCGGATGGTCCGTCCGTACTCCGGCCTGCGTACCCCGCGCTTCCAGGTGCCGGGCCGCGACCTGGCCGGGGTGATCGAGGAGCTCGGTCCGGAGGTCGCCGGTGACGGATTCCGGGTCGGGGACGAGGTGATCGGGACCGCCGCTGGCTCGCTGGCCGAGTACGCCGTCGTACCGGTCAAGCGGCTCGCCGCGGCGCCGACCTCGGTCGACCTCCCGACCGCCGCCGCCCTCCCGGTCTCGGGGCTGACCGCCTTGAAGGCGATCGCCGCGGCGGGACTCGAGCCGGGCCACCGGGTGCTGGTCACGGGAGCCTCCGGGGGCGTCGGCTCGTACGTCGTCCAACTGGCCTTCGCCGCCGGTGCCGAGGTGACCGGGGTGTGCAGCGCCGGTAAGGCTGACCTGGTTCGCGGGCTCGGTGCGAAGCAGGTGCTGGACTACGCGGTCGACGACCTAGCCCAAGGCGCGCCGTACGACGCGATCATCGACATCGCCGGCAACGCCCGGCTGCGGGTGCTGCGCCGGATGGTCACCCGGACCGGCGCCGTCGTCATCGTCGGCGGCGACCAGGCCGGACCGGTGCTCGGCGGGATGGAGCGCAACCTCGCCGTACTGATCGTGAATCCCTTCGTCCGCCAGCGGCTCTCCGCGGTGGTCGCCGGTGAACGCGGTGAGGACATGGCCACGATGGCGCGGTACGTCGACGACGGGGTCGTGCGCCCGGCGATCTCCCGGGTCTACCGGTTCGAGGAAGCCGTCGATGCGGTTGCCGACCTGGAAGGCGGCCGGGTCCGGGGCAAGGCGGTCGTCAGCATCACTGGTTGAAGCCTCGAAACCCAGCCTCGAAACCCAGCCTCGAATCCCCTAGTCCAGGGGGTTGGCCAGCTCGTCCTCGGGCAGCCGCCACACCAGGTTCGCGACGATCGCGAAAGCCCTGGGGGCGACGCCGGCGATCAGGAACGTCGTCTCCAGGCCGATCGCGTCCGAGGCCGGGGCCGCCGCCGATCCGGATCACCTCCCAGACCAGGCCGACGATTCAGACGCCGCTGGCGAAGGTGCTCAGCACCAGCGCGAGGGCGAGCTTTCGGTACGACGGGTGCCGGAACGGGGTCGGCGCACCCGGCAGCGACCGGCCCTGGCGCTGGTCGCAGACGGTGTCGGCCACGTCGCCGATGACGGGGTCACTCACGGGTCCCTCCCTCGGCGCCAATATCGCCGCGGGCGGGGACAAGATGCGAGTGATTATTGGGTCAGAGGCTGAACGTGACCCCGGTCCGCTCCTCGCTGACCTTCCACAGCTCGGCGGCGAGCTCGGGGTTCTGCGCGTGCTTGTTGAGCTTGGCCGGACCGATCGGGCCGCGGCTCTCGCCGAGCCGCTGCGGCCCGGTGTAGGAGCCCGCCCCGGCGAGCGTCGCGGCGTACAGCGACGGGTTCGCACCGGCGGCGGCGGACTGGAAGATCACCGGCAGCACGAACGGGCTGATCGCCCGGATCACCGGGTTCGCGCCCATCCCGTTCGGGTCGCCGATCAGGCCGGTCGCCGAGACGCCGGGGTGCGCTCCGGTGGAGACGAGCTTGCTGCCGGCAGCGGTCGCGCGCCGGTGCAGCTCCAGCATGAAGAGCACGTTCGCCAGCTTGCTCTGGGCATAGTCCCGGTTCGGGTCGTAGTGCTCGGCCGGGTTCCCCTGGACCACCTTCGGGTTGCCGCCCAGGTGCGCGATCGAGGCGACCGTGACGACCCGGGGCGCCGCGGCTGCCAGGAGGGCGGGCAGCAGCCGTCCGGTGAGCGCGAAGTGCCCGAGGTGGTTGGTCCCGAACATCAGTTCGTGGCCGTCTTCGGTCTCCCGGTACGCCGGCGGGCGCATCACCCCGGCGTTGTTGACCAGCAGGTCGAGCGGGCCGACCCAGCGGTCGGCGAACGCGGTCACCGACGCCTGGGACGCCAGGTCGAGCTCCTCGACCCGGGTCGGGCCGGGGATCTTGGCCGCGGCCCGATCAGCGGAGGCGGTGTCGCGGCAGGCGAGCACCACGGTGGCCCCGTGGCCGGCGAGCTCGCGCGCGGTGTGGAAACCGATCCCGGAGTTCGCGCCGGTGACGACGGCGGTGGTGCCGGTCAGGTCGGGCAGGTCGGCTGGGTTGAAGCTCACGAGTCGGTCGCCTCGATCTCGGGGGAGTTCTCGGGACGCACGTGCACCAGCTCGGCGTAGTCGGGGTGCTTCTCCAGCCACGCCTTGTAGAACGGGCACTCCGGGATCACGTCGTAGACGCCGGCGGCGCGGATCTGGTCCAACGACTGGCGCACGATCGCCCCGCCGACCCGCTGGCCCGGGACGAGGACCTCGGTGTGGGTGAAGACGATGGACGAGGACCGCAGGTGGTACTCGGCGAACCCGGCGAGCTCGCCGTCGATATGCGCCTCGTAGCGGCTCAGCTCGGTGTTGTTGGTGACCTCGGCATTGCTCATGCCGGCAAACCTACCGACAGTCCGTGAGCGAGTATCCGGGCGCTCCCGAGGAGTCTCTCGTCCATACTGTGACCCAGGCCACGAAACTTTACATTGCCTAGGGTCTTGTCAAACGGCTTTACATTTCCTACCTTAGTGTCAAGTGATCGCGCGCTCACCCGGTGCGGTCCACGGCAGAAGGAGAGATCGATGGCGATCAGCGACAGCATCCCGAACTCGACGGTCCCGGACGGATCGACTGAGGCGTGGAAGGACAACAAGCGCTACCTGTGGCTGATCGGTCTGGTTGTTCCCAGCCTCGCCTTCGTGGCTTCGTCGGCATACATCGCCACCGGCTGGGGCGCCTTCTTCTGGATCGGTCCCATCGTCATCCTCGGCGTGATCCCAGCCTTCGACCTGGTCGTCGGTCTTGACAAGGCCAACCCGCCGGACGATGCCATCGAGGCGCTCGAGAACGACAAGTACTACCGCTGGGTCACCTACTTCTTCCTGCCGATCCAGTTCCTCGGCTTCTTCGGCGCCTTCGCAGTGATCGCCGGCGAGAACCCGGCCGGTTGGTTGATCAACTCCCTCGGCCTGCACGACGCGTTCGCCGACCTCTCGTTCGCGAACCGGCTCTTCGCCGAGGACCTCGGCCTGAGCCTGGTCGACAAGATCGGCCTGGCGGTCTCCATCGGTGCCATCGGCGGCATCGGTATCAACACCGCCCACGAGCTCGGCCACAAGCGCGAGGAGAACGAGCGCTGGCTCTCCAAGATCGCCCTCGCCCCGACGTTCTACGGCCACTTCTACATCGAGCACAACCGCGGCCACCACGTCCGCGTTGCCACCCCCGAGGACCCGGCTTCTAGCCGCTTCGGTGAGAGCCTGTACGCCTTCCTGCCGCGCAGCGTCTACGGCTCGCTGAAGAGCGCCTGGCACCTGGAGAAGAAGCGCTACGCCCGCAAGGGCCAGCACCCGTTCCGCATCGGCAACGACGTACTGAACGCTTGGGCGATGTCGGTCGTGCTCTTCGCCGTCGTGATCGCGATCTTCGGGTGGGGCGTCGCGCCGTACCTGGTCATCCAGGCGACCGGCTTCCTGCTCCTCGAGGTGGTTAACTACCTGGAGCACTACGGGATGCTGCGCCAGAAGGTTGGTTCTGGTGACAAGCAACGCTACGAGCGGGTCGACCCGAGCCACAGTTGGAACTCGAACAACATCGCCACCAACGTGCTGCTCTACCACCTGCAGCGGCACAGCGACCATCACGCGAACCCGACCCGTCGCTACCAGACCCTGCGCGACTTCGAGGAGTCCCCGGTGCTGCCGACCGGGTACGCCGGCATGATCGTGCTCGCGATGGTGCCGCCGCTCTGGCGCCGCGTGATGGACCCCCGCGTCGTCGCCCACTACAACGGTGACCTCACGCTGGCGAACATCCAGCCGAGCAAGCGCGACAAGATCCTCGCGAAGTACGGCCTGACCGCGAAGGAGGCCGAGCGGAAGGCGGACATCGTCGCGGCCGAGACCGCTGCAGCCGCTGCCCAGCAGGCCGCCGAGGTCCTCGCGGCCCGATGCCCCGGGTGCGGCTATACCTATGAGGTCGCAACCGGCAACGAGCACGAGGGCTTCGCCGCCGGTACGGCGTGGGCGGACATCCCCGTCGACTGGTGCTGCCCCGACTGCGGCGTCCGCGAGAAGATCGACTTCGTCCCGGTCGACCCGGCAAAGGTGTGAGCGCCGTGAAGATCGTTCTGGACCGCGACCTCTGCGACGGGCACGGGATGTGCGAGGCGATGGCGCACGACTACTTCGAGCTCGACGACGACGAGCAGCTGACCATCCTCAACGAGAGCCCGCCCGAGGAGGACCGCGCGAAGGTGCACGCCGCCGTGCAGTCCTGCCCGTCACTGGCCCTGAGCCTGCAAGACTGAGCACCAGGAATTCCGGGAGGCAGCGATGACGAGCGCAGCGACATCAGGAGCGGTGACACCCCGCGCAGGACTGGTCGCGCTGCTGCCCGGCTTCGCTAGTGGGCAGAGCGTCGGCGGCACTGCCCACCCCGGGAGCAGCACCTGGCGGGAGCGACTGATCGTCGAGGCGGCCGACCTGACCCGGTCCGGTGGTTGGCACACGATCACGATGGCCAAGCTCGCCGACCGCGTCGGCGTCAGCCGGCAGACGGTCTACAACGAGATCGGTTCCAAGCAGCAGCTCGCCGAGGCGATGATCATGCGCGAGCTGGAGATCTTCCTGCGCGGCGTGGACCACGCCTTCGCGTCGAACCCGGACGACCTGGTCGTGGCGATCCGGGAGGCCGCGACCGAGGTGCTGCGCGAGGCGCGCAGCAACCCGTTGCTGCACGCGGTGCTGTCCGCGAGCCACGGCGCCGAGAGCGAGCTGCTGCCGCTGCTGACCACGCAGGTCGAACCGATCATCGCGGCCGCGGGCGTGCTGATCAGCGGCCACCTGAGCGCCTACGACGTCCCGCTGGACGAGGAACGCACCGACGCCCTGGTCGACATGGTGATCCGGCTGCTGCTCAGCCACGTGACAGCTCCGGCCGCCACGCCGGAGAAGACCGCCGACGACATCGCCTACATCGCACAACGAGTCCTGAACATCCACTGAGCGCATGGGCGTGCTCGTCCTCATCCCGCCTTCCGGTGGAAGGTGATGCCCCCGTCGGGCTTCTCGATGTGGTGGTACGCCGGGTCGTGGATGCGCTGGTGGTGGAACGGGCAGAGCGGGACCGCGTCGGCGAGATTGGTCGTACCGCCGGAAGCCCAGGTTTTTCGGTGATGGAGCTCGCACCAGGAGAACGGGCGTTCGCAGCCGTCGGCGGCGCAGTGCTGGTGGGTCAGGCCGAGCGCAACGCGTTGCGGTTCGGAGAAGAGTCGCGCTGAGCGCCCGAGGTCGAGGACCTGCGACGCGCCGTTGAGAACCGTGGGGATGAGACCGGCACCGCAGGCCAGCCGGCGGGCTTCGCGGGCGGAGAGATCGCCGCCGGTGTCGAGGCCAGCAACCTTCAGGGCGCCCGCCAGGGTGGCCTGATCGACCTTCACCAGTAGGGTCGCGGCCGTCTTGGGGTGCAGGTGGTCGGTGGGGAGGTGCTCGATGAGTTCGCACAGCGCGAGGCCGCGGGCGCGGTCCCAGTCGGTGCGCTCCTCGCGGTCGCCGACCTGGGCTGCGGCCGCGCCGAGGCGCCCGCGAGTGGGGGCGGTGATGGTCTCGATGATCTTGGTGAGCAGCTGCCCGTGCAGGGCCGGGACCGTGAAGTGACCGGTCACCGTCCCGTCGGAGTTCTCGTGCAGGCTGAGGCGGGTCTTCGCCCGCGCACGGTCCTCCTCGGAGGTGACCAAGGCGTCCTCGTGGGCGTCGACGACAACACGGTCGGGTTCGATCGCGGCCAACGCCCGGCGGGCGGCCTTGCGGAGCGCCCCGGGTGCCAGGACCTGGGCCTGGGAGACGAGGGCGGCCTCGATCGTGGTCCGCTCCTGCTGAGTGACCCGCGCGGGGAGGTCGCGGTTGGCGCGGACGATGATCGCGGCGTGCTCGACGCTGATCGCCCCGTCGGCCAGAGCGTCCCGGGTCAGCACCCGGTCGGCCAGATCTGTGGCGATCCCGACCTGCCGGTGCGCGACCGCTTGGTCGGTGTTCGCGATCCTGGCAGCCCACTGGCCGGTTGAGGCAGCACCCGACGCGGCCGCCGCCTGCGCACGGTGGGCCGCAGCTAGAACGGCGAGCTTGGCCGACTCCAACCGCGCCTCGGCCCGGGTGATCTCCGTGAGCAGCTCGCTGAAGCCAGCGGCGCTGACTCTGGCGAGATCCCAGCGGCCGAGCTCGTCGAGACCCGCGTGGATCCGCGCCAGCGGGGTGGACCCGGTGGGAGTCGAGGAGACGAGAGCGGGGGTCATGCGGTCCATCCTGGTTCGAACATATGTTCGAGACCAGAGTCGATTGAGATCTGTGGACAAGTCCGCACGGGCCGGGCTTGTGGACGACGCCGACTCGGTGACACCACGGCCGCGGCGAGGGTTCACTACGAGGGATCGTCGTCCGCTTTGTCCTTCTCTGGATACCATGGAGGGTCGGACAACGGGGACGGCCCGAGAAGTCGAGGGTGGGCATGGGGAACAAAGCGCGGCGCTGGGGCCTGCTCGGTCTCAGCCTCGCCACCTGCCTCGTCCTGGCCGGCTGCGGTGGCTCGGCTATCACGGCCGACCCGACCTCCCAGCCCGCGCCGGTCGCCGTACGGACCGACCTCCCGGCGGAGTTGCGCGCCGTCGCGATCAACCGGCCCGGCGCGTTCAAGCCCCCGATCCGCTCGGCAGACATCCTGGTCTTCGGCTCGAAGACGCTGACCCCGAAGGTGATCGCGTCGGTCAAGGCGCTGCGCACGGTGGTGGCCACTGAGCAGTTCTCGCTGGCGAACTTCTACGCCGAGGAGCAGCCGGTCGTGTACGCCGCGGTGAACCCGCGGACATTCCGGCGATTCACCCCCGGACCGACGGCCACCTTCCAGGAGATCTGGGACCGGATCGCCGACGGTGAGATCGCGCTGACCCCTCAGCTGCGCAAGACGCTGCCGCTGAAGGACGACTACGTCACCATCGGCAACGACCAGGGCGCCCTGCGCGCCCACGTTGGCTCGTACGCCGAGCTGGTGCTGCGCTCGCAGATCGGCGCGCTGGTCAACACGCGCTGGGCAGCCAAGCTGGGGATGCCGGCCGGTAACGCGATGCTCATCTCCACCGGCAGCAGGAACCCGGACGACGTGGTGAGGGCCGTGCGAAAAAGGGTCGGCAAGAGCATCTCGGTGCAGCGGCTGGCTCTCGGTCTCGGCGGCGACGTCCAGGCCGCGGTGCTCACCGGTGGCTCGGTGGCTCGGGCGGTCGGCTCGTTCACCTACACGATCAACAGCAACGGCAGCGTCAACCCGGACCGCCGCTGGGTCTCGCAGTACATCCGGACTGAGACCGTGCCCATCCTGGGCCGGGTCACCTGCAACAAGGCGATGCTCCCGCAACTGCGCGCCGCGCTGACCGAGGTGGTCGAGCGCGGCCTGGGTAGCAAGATCAACCGCGCCCAGTACGGCGGCTGCTACGTGCCACGGTTCATCGCGAGCGACCCGAGCCAAGGCCTCTCCTTCCACACCTGGGGCACCGCGATCGACCTCAACGTTCCGGGCAACCAGCGCGGCACCGTCGGTGAGATCGACCGCGAGGTCGTGAACATCTTCATCAAGTGGGGCTTCGGCTGGGGCGGCACCTGGCGCTACACCGACCCGATGCACTTCGAGCTGGCCCGGATCGTGAAGGGTCGCTAGCAGGGTCCCGGACGGCGTGCCGGTCACCGCCACCGAACTACGCTGGGCCACGTCGGCCACGCCGGGGAGGTGCTGGATGCGGGGACTGCTCCGGCCCCGGGTCGCGATCGCCCTGGCGACAGTCGTCCTGCTGGCCGGGTGCAGCACTGCGGATCCACCGCGAGACGCCGCCGGCGGCCAGTCGCCCGCCGTCACGTCGGAGCCGACGGCCGGTGCGGAACCGGGTCAGACGACGAGCCCGTCAAGCCCGGTCTCCGTGCTGGGTCTGGCCGCGCAGACGCACCGTGGGGACCGGCTCCGCCGGGGCGCGGTTCGGGAGCGGACGGCCGCCTATATCTCGTACGACGTCACCTACCGCAGCCGCTCCACCACCGCGCGCGGTGAGGAGTCGTACACGATTTCCGGGGTGCTCAACGTGCCGACTGGAAAGGGACCGTTCCCTGCGGTGGTGCTGGCGCACGGCTACATCGACCCGGACGTCTACGTCCGCGGCCAGGGGATGACCCGCGAGCGGGGCTACCTGGCGACTCGCGGTTACATCGCCCTGCACGTGGACTACCGCAACCACGCCGAGTCCGACGCCGACCCCTACTACGAGCGCCGGATGCGACTGGGCTACAGCGCTGACGTGAACAACGCCGTCCGCGCTCTTCGGGCCGCCGCCACCCTCCCGGTCGCCGACGAGCAGATCTACCTCTTCGGCCGCTCGATGGGCGGCGGGGTCACTCTGAAGTCGTTGATCGCCGAGCCCGGGTTGGTCGCGGGCGCGGCGATCTGGGCGGGGGTCTCCTCGATCGAAGCCGAGAACTACCACCGGTTCGTGAGCCGGAACCCGGACAGCGATCTCGCGCGGAGCAACAGCGGCCCCGACGTCAACCCTGAGCTGTGGCGGGTGAACTCGGCGCGCCCCTACTTCGACCGGATCGTGGCGCCGGTGCTGGTCGTGCACGGGCGCAACGACGAAACCTGTCCGGTCCGCTGGGCCAGGGACACAAGCGCCGCGCTGAGTAAGGCTGGCGTCCGGTCCCGGCTTCAGTTGTACGACGACGGGCACGCCTTCGGCCCCGCGTTCGACATCGCGATGGACCGGACGATCCGGTTCTTCGACTCCATCTGACAGGCGGACCTCAGGCGTCGGGGCGTCGAAACGACTGCGTCACCAGGACGAGCTCGCCGTACTCGAAGGAGCGCGCTGAGACCACCCTGAGGCAGTCCTGACCAGGCTGCTCGGTAGCCTTCCCGTCATGGGATTCCTCGGCGACCAGGTCCAGCTCGTGCGGAGCCTGATTCCGCTCCGCGCCCTCCCGTGGATCGCCCGCCGCCGGCTCGACACGCTGTGGCGGGACGAGGCGTTCCGGACCTCGCAGGAAGCCGAGATGCGGTTCCTGCTGGAGCACACCGAGCGCGCCGGGGAGATCCCCGAGATCGGCCGCCGGTACGCCGAGTTCGCCCTCCTGCGCGGCTACCGGCGCTGGCACCCGGGCCACCTGTCGCGCCAGCCGGTCACCGGGATCGAGTGGCTCACCACCAAGCGCGACCCCGCACGCGGCGTGGTCCTCAGCTTCCTGCACCACGCGCAGTATGAGGGCTTGTTCCCGTCCCTGGCCCGGCGGGGCGTCGACGTGCACGCCGTCGTCGCTCCCGAGGCTTTCGACCCGGCGTCGCCGGTCCAGCTCCGCCAGCACTTCAAGGTGGTGGCGATGATGCCCACCACCACCCTGGTGCCCACCACGGTCGGCGCGGCCGGGTTGGCCGCCCTGCTCGAGCAGGGCGCGATCCTCTGTATCGCGTCCGACGTGGCCGGTCGGACACCGGTGCGGTTCCTGGGACGGGAGCTGCTGGCGTCCTTCGGGGCCGCCCGGCTCGCGGCCCAGACGAATTCGCCGGTGGTCCTGGTGACCTCGCACCGGCGCCCCGACGGCAGCCCGTCGCTGCAGGTGCACGAGCCGATCGAGCCGGGTGATTTCGCGGACCCGGCCGATCTGCTGGCCGAGATCATGCGCCGCCACGAACCTGCCGTCCTGGCCTGGCCCGAGGCCTTCGACAGCCCGTACGGCCGGCTCGGGAAGCCCCTCGAGGGGTGAGGGCGACGGGGCCCGACGGCTCAGCCGCCGAGCCTGCGGAACGCCTGCGTCGTCAGCACCAGTTCACCCAGCTCGTCGCTCGCGTCGACGTCGACCAGCGCCTCGATGATCCAGTCGTGGTGGCCGGCTGGGTCAGCCACGGTCTGAGTCACGCGCCAGGCTCGCCCGGTCTTCTCGATGCGCAGCAGCGCCGGACCGCGGGCGTCGCCGTCGAGCAGTACGTCGTCGTGCTCGGCGAAGTAGTTCTCGATCGCTTCATCCCACGTTGACCGGGTCATCACCACCTCGCCCGGCGGATCGGTGCGGTCCGCAGCCGCGCGCTCGAGCGCCATCAGCCCGTCGAGGTCGTCCCGGGAGACGAGCTGGACTCGGCGGAACATCGCGTTGCGAATCATCACCGTGAATGCGCGCTCCTGCTTCGAGATGGGGCGCGGGTTGGTCGGCAGCTGGTGCGCCTCCAGAGCGTGCCGGTGGATCGCCTCAGGATCGGTTAGCGACTCCCACTCGTCGAGCAGCGAGGAGTCGGTCTGCCGCACGGTCTCACCGAGCCATTCGATGAGCTCGTCGAGTTCGGGAGTCCGGTGCTGATCGGGGACGGTCTGCCGCAGGGTGCGGTACGCATCGGACAGGTAACGCAGCACCAGGCCTTCCGAGCGCGCCAGCTGGTAGCGGGCCACGAAGTCGGTGAAACTCATCCCTTGCTCGTACATCTCCCGGACGATCGATTTCGGCGCGAGCGCGTCCTCGGGCAGCCACGGGTGGCTCTCGCGGTAGATCGCGTACGTCGCCTCCAGTAGTTCGCGCTGCGGCATCGGCCAGGTGATCTCGTCGAGCAGGGCGATCCGTTCGTCGTACTCGATGCCGTCGGCCTTCATCTCCGCGACCGCCAACCCACGTGCGATGTACTGCTGTTGCGCGAGGATCTGGCGCGGTCCTTCGAGCACGGACTCGACGACCGAGACCAGGTCGAGGGTGTAGTCCTCGGACTCGGCGTCTAGGACGTCGAACGCGGCGAGCGCGTAGTGCGCCAGTGGCTGGTTGAGGGCGAAGTCGGCCGGGAGGTCGACGGTCAGCAGGTAGCGTCGCCCGAACTCGTCGACTTCGTCGAGCCGGGTGAGTACGCCGGAGTGCACCAGACTCCGCGCCAGGCGCAGTGCTCGGCGGGCCAGTCGCTGCCGGTTGCTGAGCGACTCGTGGTTGTCCATCAGCAACCGGCGCAGCACCGGGAAGGCATCCTCCTCGCGGGCAACGACGTTGATCAGCATCGCGTTGTCGACCTTCATCCGCGAGACCAGCTGCTCGGGCGCTCGCGCGACCAGCTTGTCGAAAGTCTCCTCGGACCAGACGACCTCGCCGTCGGGCGGTTTCTTGCGGCGTACGGACTTCTGCTTCTGCGGGTTGTCGGCGAACTTCGCGAGCGCCTTGGCGTTGTCGATCACGTGCTCGGGCGCTTGGACGACGACATATCCGGCGGTGTCGAAGCCGGCGCGACCTGCACGGCCCGCGATCTGCCCGAACTCGCGGGCCCGCAGGATCCGCTGGCGGGTCCCGTCGAACTTCGCAAGCCCGGTGAACAGCACCGTCCGGATCGGCACGTTGATACCGACACCGAGGGTGTCGGTGCCGCAGATGACCACCAGCAGGCCGGACTGCGCGAGTTGTTCGACCAGGCGGCGGTAGCGCGGCAGCATCCCGGCGTGGTGGACGCCGATGCCGCGGCGTACGAGCTTCGCCAAGGTCTTGCCGAAGCCGGCGCCGAACCGGAATCCCACCAGTCGTTCGGCGATCGCGTCGCGAGCCTCGCGGGTGGGCGCGATCGCTTTCGAGGCGATCAGCCCGGTGGCGTGCTCGACTGCCGCAGCCTGGGTGAAGTGCACGACGTACACGGGTGCTTGGTGAGTGCTGACGAGCTCGTCGAGGGTCTCGCCGAGGTGCGTCATCGCCCAGGAGAAGGTCAACGGCACCGGCCGTACGGCGTCATCGACGATCGCGGTCTCCCGGCCGTTGCGCCGGGTCAGGTCCTCGGCGATCTCGCTGATGTCGCCGAGCGTCGCGGACATCAGCAGGAACTGGGCGCCGGTGAGTTCGAGCAGCGGGACCTGCCAGGCCCAGCCGCGGTCGGGCTCGGCGTAGAAGTGGAACTCGTCCATCACGACCAGCCCGACGTCGGCGCCGGGCCCTTCGCGCAGCGCGATGTTGGCGAGTACTTCGGCGGTGCAGCAGATGATCGGTGCGTCCGGGTTCACCGAGGCGTCGCCGGTCAGCATGCCGACGTTGGTCGCGCCGAACGTCTCGCAGAGCGCGAAGAACTTCTCACTCACCAGAGCCTTGATCGGGGCGGTGTAGAAGCTGACCCGATCACCCGCGAGAGCAGCGGCGTGGGCTGCCACCGCCACCAGTGACTTGCCCGAACCGGTCGGGGTCGCCAGGACGACGTTGTTCCCGCCGAGCAGCTCGATGATCGCCTCGTCCTGGTGCGGGTAGAGACTCAGCCCCTGCCCGGTGGCCCAGGTGGTGAGCGCGGAGTAGACGGCGTCGGGGTCGTCGGTGCGAGGAACCCAGTCGGCTCCGTCTATCTGCACGTGTGACCTCCTGGCCGTTGCCGGCGGCCCGATGCGACGACGTGGGTGAGGTTACCTGGGTCGGGAGGCTCTTCTGACGCGGAGCGTCGCACTGCGTATCAGGTACGAAAAGCGTTGGGCAGTACCTGGGCTTGCAGTCTATTGAACGAAAACTCGCCCCGGCGTACGTGGTGCCGCGTCCTCAGGCCTCGTTGTCGGACTGCGACCACATGGCACGCTCCAACACTGCTCGGGTGACGTCGGGCGGAATGCGGTGGCTGGCGATGTCTTCGGGCCAGGTCTCCACTTCGGCCGCCGCCCAGTCGGCCCACTGCGCGACCAGGCCGTAGAAGTCGGTGAGGAACGCGCCCATCAGCAGGGTGATGGCGCGACGCTCCTCGTAGCGGCCTTCGCCGTCGGCGAAGCGCCCGCCAGCAGCGATGCTGGAGTTGTTCATCTCGACTGCCCAGGCTCGAGCCCGGGAGATGGTTGCCAGCGCGTCCTGCCTGGTGCCGTGCTCGGCGAAGATGAGTTTCACCAAGCCCTCGAACTCAAGCGCCGGCCCGTCGCCGGGCTCGGCGAGCCACGCGGCCAGAGCACGCCGGCCCGATCCCGTGATCGAGTAGACGGTCCGCGGGCGCCGCCCGATCGTCTCTTCGCGGGCCTTCGCATAGCCGTGCTCAACGAGCTTCTTCGGTTCCTCGAACAACTTGCTCTCGGCGCGCGGCCACACCCTCCCGACGCTCAACCCCATCGCCTTGGCCAGCTCGTAGGTCGAATAGGGGCGAACGGCGATCAGCCCCAGCACGCCGTACGTGGTGGTGGTGAGTGCTCTTGACATGACCCTCCCTTTGGGAGTACATACTAATCATACTCTCTTTGGGAGTATATGAGTCGAGGAGAATCCGGATGAGCGAGGCGATAGCAATCGATGTCGACCCGAGCAACACCCGCCAGCTCGGCGACTGGGACGGCGAGCACGGTCAGTACTGGGCCGAGTACGCCGACTTCTACGACCGCGCAGTTGCGGGTTACCACCCGACCCTCCTGGCGGCGGCGAACGTGCAACCGGACGACCAGATCTTGGATGTCGGCTGCGGATCCGGTCAGGTCGCGATCGACCTCGTCCGAGCGGTACCAGGTGCGCGGGCCCTCGGTGTGGACCTCTCGGCCGCACAGCTCGACATCGCCCGCCGCCGCGGCGACGGACTTGCTGTCGACTTCCTGCAGGCGGACGCCCAGGTGCACGACTTCGGTACTGCGACCTACGACCGGGTCGTGAGTCGTACCGGGACGATGTTCTTCGGAGATGCCGCCGCAGCCTTCGAGAACCTGGCAACTGCCACTCGACCTGACGGACAGCTTGCCATCTTGGTCTGGCGTGACCTGGCCGAGAACGAATGGCTCCGCGAGATCGTCGGCGCACTACGCGTCGGCCGCGACCTCCCCATGCCACCGCCTGGCGCGCCGGGACCGTTCGCCCAGAGCGACCCGGACGCGGTGGAGCCGATGCTCATCGCCGCAGGGTGGTCCGACCTAGATTTCGAGCGCGTCGACCGCGCAGTCTGGCTGGGCCCCGATGCCGACCGGGGCACCAGCTGGCAGCTGGGCCAGTCTGCCTGGCTCCTCGTCGGTCTCGACGACGCCCAGCGTGCCGAAGCCATCGCGAACCTCCATGCGCTTTTCGCCGCCCACGAGACACCCGAGGGCGTTCTGCTGGGGTCGGCCGCCTGGCTGATCACCGCTCGTCGCGGACAGTGAGTCGCTTGCGGCGAAGCGACACACCTCCCCTCAATCCACCAACGCCCCGCGCAACCCCTCCGTCACCAACAATCGCCGCGCGATCAGCCGCTCCGCCACCAGCACCGTCACGGTCTGCGCGGCCATGATCCCGAAGAGCACCAGCACCTGAGCGGTCGCGGCCTGGACCGGCGTACCGCCGCCGAGCATGACCCCGATGAAGGCGCCGGGCAGGGTGACCACTCCCGTCGTACTGATCTGGTCCAGCCCCGGCAGCAGAGCCTCGGGTGACCTTCGGTGGATGATCACGCCGATCGATTGGGCTGGGGTCATCCCCAGGGACAGACAGGCTTCGTACTGGGAGTGTTCCTCCTCCAGGGCGGCGAAGGCGCGGCGACCGACCAGGGTGTTCGCGGTCATCGCGTTGCCGATCACGATGCCGGCCACCGGGATGACGGCGATCCCCTCGAACGGGATCGCCCCGCTGAGCAGCACCGTCGCCAGCACCGGGACGACGCCGGCGGCGACCGCCAGCGCAGCCCAGGGCCAGGCCCTGGTCGCGCCGGTACGCCGCGACGTGGTCAGCACCGCCATCGCGAACATGCCCACGACCAGCACGAGCGAGAGCGCCAGGTCGTCGATGACCGCCTTGATCAGCAGGGCCGCGACGCTCAGTTGCACGACCGCCCGCATCGCCGCGACGAGGGACCGCGACGTCAATCCGTAACCGGCGACCAGGTGCGCCCCCAGGGCGATCAGCAGCAGCACCGCCAGCGCGACGGCGACCGGCCAGCCCGGGTCGATGCTCACGCGGCAACGGTAGGGGATGCGGTGCGCCGGGCGGGTAACATCCCGCCCATGCGCGCAGCACAGGTCACCCGCCTCGACGGACCCCTCGCCATCGAGATCAACGACATCGACGAACCGGGTGAGATCGGGCCGTTCGGTCCGCAGATCCTCATCGACGTGCACGCGGTCGGGGCCTCGTTCCCGGACCTGCTGCTCAGCAAGGGCGAGTACCAGCTCAAGCCCGACCTCCCGTTCACCCTCGGCGTCGACTTCGCCGGCGTGGTCCGCAGCGCCCCCGACGGCACCGGGTTCGCCCCGGGCGACCGGGTCGCCTGCGTCGGCGCGTACGGCGGTGCCGGCGAGGTCGCGGCGACCGGGCCGGACAGCACCTTCCCGCTGCCGGACAACCTCACCTTCGAGCAGGGCGCCGCGCTGCCGATGAACTACCTGACCGCCCAGTTCGCCCTGAAGGAGCGTGCCGGGATCCGACCTGGCGAGACCGTGCTCGTGCACGGCGCTGCCGGCGGGGTCGGGACCGCGACCATCCAGGTCGCCAAGGGGTACGGCGCCCGGGTGATCGCGGTGGTCTCCACCGACGAGAAGGCAGCGATCGCGAAGGCCGCCGGCGCCGACGACGTGATCGCGGTCGAGGGGTTCCTGGTCGCGGCGAAGGAACTCACCGGCGGCGTCGGCGTCGACATCGTGATGGACGTCGTCGGCGGCCGCCTCTTCACCGACTCGCTCCGCTCGCTCGCCCCGCAGGGCCGGCTGCTGGTGGTCGGGTTCGTCGACGGCAGCATCCCCGAGGTCAAGGTCAACAGGTTGCTGCTGAACAACACCGACGTCCGCGGCGTGGGGTGGGGGGAGTACGCGATGCGGCGTCCCGGCTTCATGCGGGACCAATGGCGCGAACTCGAGCCGATGATGGCCGCCGGCACCGTCGCGCCGATCGTCGGGACGACGTACGGGCTCGAAGATTTCGGACGCGCCTTGGTGGAGATGGACGAGCGCAAGACTCTAGGCAAGACTGTCTTGCGCGTACGTTGATCAGCACCGACCGCCGTACTCCAGGAGGAGACATGTCCCGAGTTCGATCCCTTGCCGCCGGCGGCGCCGCGTTGGCGTTGACGTTCGTGATGGCGGGCTGCGGCGGTGACTCCGGGCTCACTACCGAGGAGTTCCGGACGCAGGCCGACAAGATCTGTGCTGACTTCGAGGACAAGAGCAACGACCTGTTCGCCGGGATCAGCGCCACCTCGAGCGAGGCGGACTTGGTCGAGGCCTTCAAGAAGGTCGCCGACCTGCTCGACGACCAGTCGGACCAGATCGGTGCGCTCGAGGCCCCGGACTCGATCACCGAGGACGTCGACGCCATGCTCGACAGCGTCCGTGCGGGCGCGGACAAGATCCGCGAGGACGGCCTGGAGCTGATCAAGAGCGGCGAGAACCCGCTCGAGGACGCCACCAAGAAGGCCAAGGACCTCGGTCTCAAGAACTGCGGCAGCGACAACTGACCTTCGTCAGGAACGGTGATCCGGCCGGCCGCCGAGAAGCTGCAGCCGGGTCACCGACCCCCGGGAGTTCGAGTCGAGTTCCTGTCCTAGGCAGCAGGCGACGCCGAGCCGGTTCGCTTTGAGCGGAACCTGATCAGGCCTTCCGCCAACCCGTCCGCGGTTAGTCTTTCCAGCGTGACGATTCTCGATGACGCCCGCGAGGGCATGGACCTCAGTATCCGACCCCAGGACGATCTCTTCGGCCACGTGAACGGGACCTGGCTCACCGAGTCCGAGATCCCGAGCGACCGCTCTTCCTGGGGCCCGTTCGTGATGCTCGCGGACGCGGCCGAGGAACAGGTCCGAGTGATCATCGAGGACTGCGCCAAGG
Source organism: Marmoricola sp. (assembly GCA_046598425.1). Classification (GTDB taxonomy): domain Bacteria; phylum Actinomycetota; class Actinomycetes; order Propionibacteriales; family Nocardioidaceae; genus Marmoricola. Next base: position 51,454 of record JBKJIN010000086.1, read on the forward strand.
GGGTCGTCCCTGGGGAGGATGCCAAGAAGATCGGCGACCTGTTCGCCAGCTTCATGGACGAGGCCCGTGTCGACGAGCTCGGCATCGCCCCGATCCTGCCCACCCTGAGGGCGATCGAGAACCTGGACAGCCTGCTCGACCTGGCGGCGTTCCTCGGCGAGTTCGAGCGCACCGGTGGGGGCGGGGTCTTCGGCTCCTTCGTCGACACCGACGACCGTGACTCCGACCGGTACCTGGTCAACATCACCCAGGGCGGGATCGGTCTGCCCGACGAGTCGTACTACCGCGAGGAGAAGTTCGAGGAGATCCGCGGCAAGTACGTCGACTACCTCACCACCATCCTCGAGCTCGCCGAGCGCCCCGACGCCCGCGCGACCGCCGAGACCGTCTTCGCCCTGGAGAAGCGGATCGCCGAGGGTCACTGGGAGCGCGCGGAGACCCGCGACGTGATCAAGACCTACAACCTCACGTCGTACGCGGACCTGCGCAAGGCGCTGCCGTCCTTCGACTTCGAGGTCTACGTCCGCAACATCGGCGGCGACCCTGTGTCGGACCACAGAGGGACCTTCGCCGAGACCGTGGTCCGGCAGCCGTCGTTCCTGACCCACCTGGAGACGGTGCTGGCCGAGACCCCGGTCGAGTCCTGGCGCGCGTTCCTGACCGTCCGGGCGATCCGCTCGGCCGCGGCGTACCTGCCGGACGCTTTCGTCCAGGCGAACTTCGATTTCTACGGCCGCACCCTGTCAGGGACCCCCGAGCTGCGCGCCCGCTGGAAGCGCGGCGTCGGCCTGGTCGAGGGCGGCCTCGGCGAGGCGGTCGGCCGCGAGTACGTCGCCCGGCACTTCCCGCCGCGCTCCAAGGAGCTGATGGACGCCCTGGTCGACAACCTCCTCGAGGCCTACCGGCGCAGCATCACCACGCTCGACTGGATGAGCGAGGAAACCAAGCAGCGGGCGTTCGAGAAGCTGGACACCTTCCGACCCAAGATCGGCTATCCGGTGAAGTTCCGCGACTACTCCGACCTCCCGATCGATGCTGGTGACCTGGTCGGCAACGTCACCGCGATCGCCGCCTTTGAGACCGACCGCCAGTTGGCCAAGATCGGGGCGCCGGTCGACCGCGACGAGTGGTTCATGCTGCCGCAGACGGTGAACGCGTACTACAACCCGGGCACCAACGAGATCTGCTTCCCCGCCGGCATCCTGCAGAAGCCGTTCTTCGACCCGGACGCCGACCCGGCCGAGAACTACGGTGGTATCGGCGCCGTGATCGGCCATGAGGTCGGCCACGGCTTCGATGACCAGGGCGCCCAGTACGACGGCCACGGCAACCTCAACGACTGGTGGACCCCGGCCGACAAGGACGCGTTCGAGGTCAAGTCGAAGGCTCTGATCGCCCAGTACGACGCCTTCGAGCCGCGCAACCTCCCCGGCGAGCACGTCAACGGGTCGCTGACGGTGGGCGAGAACATCGGCGACCTCGGCGGTCTGACGATCGCGCACAAGGCCTACGAGATCTCGCTGAACGGCGCCGCCGTGCCCGAGCGCGACGGGCTGACCGGGTTCCAGCGGCTGTTCCTGAACTGGAGCTACGTGTGGCGGACCAAGCGCCGCAAGGAGCTCGAGCAGCAGTACCTGACCACGGACCCGCACAGCCCGCCGGAGTTCCGGGCGAACATCGCCCGCAACCTCGACGAGTTCCACGCGGCCTTCGACACGAAGACCGGTGACGGGCTCTGGCTCGACCCCGAGGACCGCGTCCGGATCTGGTGAGGGGGCCCTTGATGGCGTCTCCGTCGTTGACCCTGCCGTCCCGCTGGACGGCCGCGTTGCTGGCGGCCGTCGTCGGCGCGGTCGGTGCGGTCGTGGTCGTCTCGGTCGTCGGCGGCGACGACGACCCCGGCTGCCCCGAAACCCGGGTCGAGGCGAACTCGCCGCTGCTCGACGTCGCCGGGATGGCCGAGCAGCCCGATGAGCGGCTGGACGCCCTGGTCGCGGCCGTGGCGGAGATGGGACCGCCGTTCGGCCCGGTGCTCGCGGGGGTCGGATACGACTACGACCAGTGGTTGCACGCGTACGGCGTCGAGGACGGCGTGCTGACCTGGACCAAGAACAGCGCCCCGGTGACCCTGCTCGACGCCACCACCCTGGAACCGCGGTGGTCGCTGCGTCCGGCGGGCAAGCGGACCGCGTGGGACGCCTCCGCCGAGCGTTTTCTGCTGCTCGACCTCGACGAGTCCCGGCCGACGGCGGTGGCGTCGTACGCGATGGACGACGGCGGCCGGGTGTGGTGCACGCAGCTGGAGCAGTCGGGGTCTACCGGGCACGAGGCGGGGGACCCGGTCTCGACGACGTTCGTTGACGGTGACGACGTTCTGGTCGCCCTGCCCGCGGACGAGGGCATCACGATGACCCGGCTTGCGGGCGCGGACGGCAGCGAGGTCTGGCGCACCCGGATGACCGGGGTGGGCCGCGCCGACTACCTGGGTGTGCTGTCCGGCAACGTGGCGCTCGCTGGCGGGGTCGAGGAGTTCCGGCTCGCCGACCCGCCGGACCCGGACTCCGACGGCGACGTGGTCACCGCGTTCTCGACCGAGGACGGTGAGACGGTCTGGTCCTGGGGCCCCGGGCCGGGAGCGACCGCGCACGTGGTCGGTGTCGCCGACGGTCGGTTGGTCGTGGTGGTCCGGTCGGTGGCCGGGGTGGAGATGCTCGCCCTGGACGACGAGGACGGCAGCGTGCTCTGGCAGGTGCGCACCAAGGGCGGTGCTTTCGAGGCGAGCTTGCGCGGTGGGGTGGTGCTGACCAAGTCGCCGGAGGGCCTGGTCGGGCACGACGCTCGGACCGGTGACGTGCGCTGGCGCTTCGCGACGCCGACCGACCGCACTTACTTCCCCTACGGCCTGACCCTGGCCCAGATGCCGTCGCTGGACGACGACCACCTCCTGCTCCCGACGACTACGTCGTTGGGGATCCTCGACCTCGCGACCGGTACGGCGACCAGCCAGTCGCTGCCGAGCGACGGCGTCAGTACGACGTACTGGCCTTATCAGGTGCTGGTGACCCCAGACCTGATCGGCGTGGTCACCAACACGGGCGGCGTGCTCGCGCGCCGGGAGGCAGACTCGTAGGGGAGTAGCAGGATCTCTGCACCGAGGTCCCGGTAGGTCCCGACGGCACGGTGGTCGCGGGTCACGAGAGCGCAGCCGTGCTCAAGGACGGCTGTGCCGCCGAGGGCGTCGCAGGTTGCGCCGCCAGCGATCCCGGCTGGTGTCGGACATCTGCGGTAGACAGTCCTCATGAACCGACCTGAGGTGCGCGCCGAGGCAGAGCAGCACCTCCGGGCGCTCGTCGGCTCCGCCGACGCCACCCTGTACGACGACCAGTGGGCCGCGATCGAAGCGCTGGCCGTCGACCGCCGACGGGCGTTGGTCGTCCAGCGCACCGGGTGGGGAAAGTCCGCGGTGTACTTCGTCGCCACCGCGCTGCTGCGGGCCCGCGGCTCCGGGCCGACGGTGATCATCTCGCCGCTGCTCGCGCTGATGCGCAACCAGATCGAGGCCGCAGACCGGGCCGGGATCAAGGCCGTCACGATCAACTCGACGAACATCGAGCAGTGGCAGCAGGTGAACGCACAGATCGTGGCCGGTGAGGTCGACGTCCTGCTGGTCAGTCCCGAGCGGCTCAACAATCCCGGCTTCCGCGACGACGTACTGCCGCGACTGACCGAGACAGCAGGCCTGCTCGTCATCGACGAGGCGCACTGCATCTCCGACTGGGGCCACGATTTCCGTCCCGACTATCGGCGGATCCGGCAGATGCTCACCGACCTCCCCCCGGGCATCCCGGTGCTCGCTACCACCGCGACCGCCAACGCTCGGGTCACCCAGGACGTCGCCGAGCAGTTGGCCACCCAGGAGGAGGTCCTGGTCCTCCGCGGCGAGCTCGACCGCGAGTCGCTGAGCCTCGCCGTGCTCAACCTCAAACGCCCCGAGGAGCGCCTCGGCTGGCTCGCCGACCACCTCGGTGAGCTCCCTGGCTCCGGCATCATCTATACGCTGACCGTGGCTGCCTCCCAGGAGATCGCGGGCTTCCTCCGCGACCGCGGCTATAACGTGGCTGCATACTCGGGGCAGACCGAGCCGACCGAGCGCCAGGCCCTGGAGCAGGACCTGCTTGCCGGCCGGCTCAAGGCCCTGGTCGCCACCAGCGCCCTCGGGATGGGGTTCGACGCCACTCTCGGGTTCGTTATCAACGTCGGCGCGCCGGCCTCGCCGGTGGCCTATTACCAGCAGGTCGGTCGTGCCGGTCGCGGCATGGAGGGCAAGGGTCAGGCCACGGTGCTGTTGTTGCCGGCGTACGAGGACCGCGACATCTGGAAGTACTTCGCCTCGCTCGCCTTCCCGCCCGAACAGCACGTTCGGACTGCGCTCTCCGCGCTCGAGTCGAACGGCACCATGTCGACCGCGACCCTGGAGACGTACGTCGATCTGAGCCGCGGCCGGTTGGAGATGATGCTCAAGGTGCTCGACGTCGACGGCGCGGTCCGCCGGGTTCAGGGCGGCTGGACCGCCACCGGGCAGCCGTGGACCTACGAGCAGGAGCGTTACGACCGGGTTGCCGCTGCCCGGCGCGACGAGCAGGCCCTGATGCTCGAGTACGTCGCCACCGACCGCTGCCGGATGCGCTTCCTGCGCGAGGCCCTCGACGACCCGGGCGCGAAAGACTGCGGCCGCTGCGACAACTGCGCCGGTCTGGCGCTGCCGACCTCGATCTCCGACGCCGCGGTGGCGAACGCCGGCGACCGGCTTACACGCCCCGGGGTTGCCGTCCAGCCGCGAAAGATGTGGCCGACCGCGCTCGGCAACCTCGGCATCGACCTGAAGGGCAAGATCTCCGCGGGCGCCGAGGAGGGTCGGGTGGTGGCCCGTCTGACCGACCTCGGTCTGGGCCAGGCGCTCCGCGAGCTGTTCCGCCCCGGCGCACCCGACCAGGAGGTGCCGACGTCCCTGGTGGAGGGGGTGCTCGCCGCGCTGAAGGACTGGCAGCCCCGTCCCGATGGGATCGTCGGCCTGGAGTCCCGGACCCACCCGCTCCTGGTCGACAGCCTGGTCGAAGGGCTCTCCCGGGTCGGCCGGATCCCGGTGCTGGGGCGCGTCGCGATCCGGGACGACTCGGTCGCGCCCGGGCAAGGCTCCACCAACTCCGCCCAGCGGATCGCCGCGGTCTCGCGCCGCTACGAGCTCCGCGCCGAGGACGTCGCCGGCAAGCGGATCCTTCTCGTCGACGACCTGATCGCCACCGGCTGGTCGATGACGCTGGCTGCGCACTGGTTGCGCGGTGCCGGCGCCGAGGCCGTGCTGCCGCTGGCGTTGGGCTCCGAGACCTGACGCCGACCCGTCCTGAAAGTGCGCGTGTCCGCTACCGACCCGTCGTGAAAGTGCGTGTGCCAACCCGCCAGGTCGGCGTTCCGGGCTTACTCCAGCTCCGCGCGCAGCTTCTCCAGCCGGGTTGCGAGCAGGTCGACCCGGTGCGCGTTCCCGTGCAGCTCGACGTACTGGGTTCCGAAGACGGCGAGCAGCGCGTCGTCGAGGCGTCGTACGGCGCCGGGCGGGTACTTGTAGCCGAGCCGGGCGTTGATGACCGCACTGTCGACGGAGACGAGCAGGCCGGCGAGCTCGTCGAGTGAGGTGATCCCGAGCTCCAGCAGCAGCCCGGAGATCCAGGAGTAGTGGTCGTTGCGGGACCAACCGGCGTCGGCGTACTGGCTGGTGAGGAAGGTCGCCAGATCCTGCGAGCCGATCCGGGGGTCGTTCGGGTCGTCGTCACCCGACGCCGGTACGGCGGCCTTCAGGCTGGCGCGGATCTCGGAGAACTCCCGGTCGGCGAGCTCGAGCAGACCTGCCGCCAGGGTGAAGCGGCGGTCCAGGTCCGGTGCGTACTCCTCCGGCACGGTTCCCTTGTAGCGGATGTCGTGCTCGAACTCCGCCCAGGCGTGCTGGAGCACGGTGCGCACCTGGACCGAGGCCGGCCGCTCGGGTTCGCCGTCGGGGCCGGTCCGGCCGTCGGTGACGAGGAGGTGCCGGCTGGCGTACCCGAACCGGCCCTCGCTGGCGGTCTCCCGACCCATGTCGCGGTCGTCGAGCATGGTCAGCTGGTCCGCGAGCAGGTCCGCCACGGCGGCCACCTCGCTGAGCAGGTAGGTGATTACCCGGACGCCGACCTGGTCGGTGATTCCGAACAACGGGTCCGCGTGCGCCAGGGTCCCGCCGGTCGCCCTGTTCGCCTTCGCGGCGAACGAGGCGACACTCTTGGTACGCCCGGTGACGCTGAGGTAGTTGATGCCGGCGTCGTCGAGCAGGCCGGTGACCAGGGCGAGGTAGTGCTCGGTGACGGACTCGAGGTGCGGGTAGAGCTCGGCGTACGCCTGGACGGCGCGATGAACAGGGTCGCCGAGGACCTCATTCCCGTTCGGGGGTTCTTCGCCGGGTCCACTCACAGTGGTCATCATGGCGGGTCGGCCAGCGGTACGCACGCGCGTGGAACGCAATGTCCCCGCCCGGCGTTAGATTCGTGTTCCCTGCGAGGCACCTGGAGGCTGCTGCGTGAGCTTCGTCCCGTTGCAAGGTCCAGCCACGTTGCTGCGCGCCGACCCTCCGCGGGATAGCGAGATCGAGTTCACCGGGCCTCAGCGCGCCGTAAGGCTCCCGATGCGCGGGGCGATCCCCGTGCTGACCCGCGCTCTGCGAGCCGACGACGCGCACGCCTCGGTCACGTTGCTGAGCGCGGCCACGATGCTCGCGATGAAACTGGTCGCCGCCGGCAGGCTGCACCGCTCGGACGACGGCAGTGCCTGGCGGGTCGGCCCGCTCCCGTTCGATGACGACGACCGGGTGCGGTCGTTGGCGACCGCGCGGGCGCACGACGACGTCGACGCCGACGAGGCCGAGGAGATCATTCGATGCCTGCTCGACGCCGTCGCCGACACGATGACGCGGCAGCCGGCGCGGGCGGTGGCTCCCGGGTCGGCCCCCTCGACCTCGCCGACCCTCACGAAACCCTCGCTGGCTGACCGGCTTGCGGACCGGGCGGGCGAGGAGGCCCTGCCGGCCGAGGTCTACCTAAGCCTGCGGATCGAGGCTCCGGAAGAGCTGCTGCTGGCCGGCACGTTGAGCGTCGTCCCGCAGGTGCACGAGCTCGACGTCGCCACCCACGTCGTCGATGCCGCTGACCTCTGGCTCGCCGAACAGACCGGAGAAGGCGGCCACGGCTTCTCACGGAAGGCGAGGGTCAGTGCGAGTGTCGCGCTCCGCAAGGCCGCAGCCGCCTGGCCGGTCCTGGACCGCCTGCTCCGCCGCCAGGTCCCGGACCGCCTGGTGCTCAGCGCGGACGAGTTGGCCGACCTGTTAGAGCAGGGGCTGGAGGCACTGGCGGGCATCGGGGTCGAGGTGTACTGGCCGCGTGGGCTCCGCCAGGAGCTGGTCCCGCAGGCGCGGGTCGAGGCGCGGTCCAGCTCGGGGACGGTCCGTGATGACGCGCTGATGACCGGGCTCTTCGGGCCCGACGCGCTCTTCTCCTTCGACTGGAAGCTGGCGCTGGGCAACGACCCGCTCACCGACCAGGAGATGACCGAGCTGGCGGCGGCGACCACCCCGGTGATCAAACTGCGGAACAACTGGCTGGTGATCGATCCGGCCCTGGCGCGCAAGGCGAAGGTCGCGCTGTCCAAACACCGCGACGGCAGGCCGGTGACCCCGGCGGTGGCGCTGCGGGCAGCACTGACCGGTTCGATCGAGGTCGACGGAAGGACCGTCGAGGTGCACCCGGGGGCAACGCTGGAGAAGGTCCGGGAGCGGATCGTGGACGCCTCGAGCGTCAGTCCCTTGGACACCCCCGACGGCCTGGACGCCACCCTGCGCGACTACCAGCGGCAGGGATTCACCTGGCTGGCCGAGCTCACCGGCATCGGCCTCGGCGCCTGCCTGGCCGACGACATGGGGCTGGGCAAGACGATCCAGGTGATCGCCCTGCACCTGCACCGGCGGGCTCGCGGCCTCGCGAACGGACCGACCTTAGTGGTCTGCCCGGCGTCGCTGCTCGGCAACTGGGAACGCGAGATCCAACGGTTCGCCCCCGGCGTCGACGTACGCCGTTTCCACGGCACCGAGCGTGACCTGGCGGACCTCCAGGACGGCTTCGTCCTCACCACGTACGGGACGATGCGGGTCGACCACGCGCTGCTCGGCACGGTGCCGTGGGACCTGGTCGTCGCCGACGAGGCGCAGCACATCAAGAACGCCACCTCCTCGACCGCGCGCAACCTGCGGCTGATCGGCTCGCAGTGCCGGGTCGCCCTGACCGGTACGCCGGTGGAGAACAACCTCACCGAGCTCTGGGCGATCCTGGACTGGACGACACCGGGGCTGCTCGGCTCGCGGAACGCGTTCCGGAAGGTCTGGGCGGCTCCGATCGAGAGCGGCGTCGACCCCGCGATCGCCCGGCAGTTCGCTCAACTGGTCGAGCCGTTCCTGCTCCGTCGCCGCAAGTCCGACCCGGGCATCGCCCCCGAGCTTCCGCCGAAGACCGAGACCGACCAGGTGATCGGACTTACCCAGGAGCAGGTGGTCCTCTACGAGGCCCTCGTCCGGGAGTCGATGGAGCGGATCGAGTCGGCCGACGAGGAGGCTCGACGTGGCCTGGTGCTGGCCCTACTCACCGGCCTGAAGCAGATCTGCAACCACCCGGCGCACTATCTCCGCCAGCCCAACGGTCGGATCAAGGGACGTTCGGAGAAGATCGACCTGCTCGACGAGCTGCTCGGCACGATCCTCGCTGAGGGCGGCTCCGTGCTGCTCTTCACGCAGTACGTCGCGATGGCCAAGCTGCTGGAGCGACACCTGGCGGCGGCCGGCGTACCGACGCTGTTCCTGCACGGGGGGACCCCGGTTCGGCAGCGCGAGCGGATGGTCGAGGAGTTCCAGGGCGGCGAGGTGCCGGTCTTCCTGCTCTCCTTGAAGGCCGGTGGCACCGGGCTCAACCTGACCCGCGCCGACCACGTCATCCACGTCGACCGCTGGTGGAACCCGGCTGTCGAGGACCAGGCCACCGACCGGGCCTACCGGATCGGCCAGACCCGCCCGGTCCAGGTGCATCGGCTGGTCACAGAGGGCACCATCGAGCAGAAGATCGCCGATCTGCTGACCCGCAAACGCGGGCTGGCTGACGCGGTCCTTGGGTCCGGCGAGGTCGCGCTCACCGAGCTCAGCGACGAAGAGTTGCGCGACCTGGTGGCGCTGCGCCCCGGCGTACGACGGACGCCGCATGGATAGGCACAGCGCCAGGCAGAGCGGCGACCCGATGGTCTTCGGCCGCCGCGGCCGGGTCCGTGGCCCGTCGGCGCGGAGCAGCACCTGGTGGGGCAAGGCATGGGTGCGTAGCTTCGAGGAGACCGTCCTGGAGGCAGGCGACCTGGTCACCGCTCGGGCGCTGGCGCGCTCGGGGCGGCTCGGGGCGGTGATGGTGATCTCCGGGATGGCGTCCGCGGTGATGGACCCCGGCAGCCCGACGGCGGTGATCGCGCAGGTCCGGGTCCGCCGCCTCACCGACGCCGAGTGGGCCGTGTTCGCAGCCGAGATGGCTCGGGAGGCCGGCCACCTGGCCGCTCTGGAGTCCGGAGAGCTTCCGACCGACCTGATCGAGCACGCCGACGAGGCCGGCGTCGAGGTGGTGCCGGGGCCCGGTGACCTGGACACCGCGTGCGAGTGCGACTCGTGGGCGCAGCCGTGCCTGCACGTGTTGGCCCTGCTGTACCAGCTGGCGTGGCACATCGACGAGGACCCGTACGTGCTGCTGCTACTGCGCGGCCGAACCCGGGAACGGATCCAGGACCCGGGTGCTTTCTTGACCGGGGAGGCCGGCGAGGCCGCGGCCCGCGCCGCGACGATCCTGGCTCTGGCCGAGGACGCCCCGACGGGGCACGGGCTCGCGGACACCGCGGTGGCGGCGTACGACGACGAGGTCAGCCGGCTGCTTTAACAGGGTCGAGGCGCGCGAAACCGGTCTGATGGCGTACGGTAGGTCTTGTTGAAGGGACGGTTTCACTCCGTCCTGGCCGCACACGATGCGCGGCTTGTATCTCGTACTCCTGGTTTTCGGTTCGCTGGACATCAGCACAGGTGGATGTCTTCAGCGGCTCGGGGCACCTTGCCCCTGGCACCGAACAAAGGAAAAGATCATGGCTCAGGGCACCGTCAAGTGGTTCAACGCTGACAAGGGCTTCGGCTTCATCGCGCAGGACGGCGGCGGCGAGGACGTGTTCGTTCACTTCTCCGCGATCCAGTCCAGCGGCTACAAGTCCCTCGACGAGAACCAGAAGGTCGAGTTCGACGTGACCGCCGGCCCCAAGGGCCCGCAGGCCGAGAACGTCCGCGTCTCCTGATTTCCCGACAAGGGCCCCGACCGCTGCTGCGGTCGGGGCCCTTGTGCGTCCGGTCGAGAGTCAGGCCGTAGGCGCCGTCGGCCCTTCGGATGGCTGGACGATCACCCAGCCGGTGCCGCCGAAGGCCAGCTGGAAGGACTCCCCTGAGCTGCGGCCGGTGATCGACTTGAACGCCTTGATGTCGGTCTTGAGGGTCGTTGTCACCCCGCCGGACCAGGCGACCGCGGCCTGTGCGTCCGCGAACGTCGGGGCCGAGGCGACATCGAGGAGCACAGGGGGGCCGTCGGTGAGCAGGGCCACGTAGCCGGTCCCCTTGATCGTCGTGTTGAACAGGCCGCCGGCGATCATTCCGGCGGCTCCGCCCTTCACCCGTTCGACGTCCCAGGACAGGTCGGCGTCCAGCGCCAACAGCGACCGGCCGTTGACGGTCACCGCCTCGTCCTCCAGGTAGAGCAGGTGCACGTTCCTCTTCTGGTCCGCCAGGAAGACCTCGCCGCTGCCGCTCACGCTCATCAAGGACTGTCCTTCGCCGGTGACCGCCTTCTTCAGGAACTTCCCCATGCCGCCGCCGATGTGCTCGAACCTCACGTCGCCCTGATAGGCGACCATCGAGCCTGACTTCGCTTGGATCGAGCCCTGATCCAGCCTGACCTTCAGCAGGTAGGGGTTCTGGAGTGCGAAGGCGTCCGTCGAGGAGGTCTCCTGGTAGGTGCCGAGATCAGTACGCATAGCGATGCTCCCAAAGAGTGGCGTCAGGACGGAACGATCGTAGCCATGCCCGGCATGACAACCCTCAACCGACGAACGCGGCCCTGGTCATCCCGGTCAGGATCGCCCGCATGTCGTCGTCCGACACGAGCGCGCTGTGCGGGGTGGAGTTGATCAGACCGAAGCCGGCGTGCACCCGGGCGCGGGCCTGGGCGAGGGTGAGCTCGGGGCGCAGCGCGCGCAGCACCTTGACCCAGACGTCGACGTACTTGCGCTGGGTCTCGCGGACCTTCTCCCGAGCCTCGAGCGGGAGCGCGGACCAGTCCCGGTCCTGTACGACGATCAAGGGCTTGTGGCTCAGGGCGAAGTCGACGTGCCAAGCGATCAGGGAGTCGAGCGCAGCCTTGTCGTTCTCGGCCGCCCGGACCCGGGCACGCCCCTCACGGAGCAGCTCCTCGCTGATCGAGACCAGCATCTCCGAAAGGATCGCCTGCTTGCCGCGGAAGTGCTTGTAGAGGGCGGGACCTGAGAAGCCGCAGGCTGCGCCGAGATCGGCGATCGAGACACCGTGGTAGCCGTGCTGGGCGAAAAGCGTTGCCGCGATGTCGAGGATCTGTTCGCGGCGCGTGGTCACCGGGGGATTCTAGTCGGCGCTGCGGCGTGGGCTCGCCCGCGTGCGAGGAACCAACAGGCACTGGGACTCCGTGCCTGTCCACAGGCGGTTCTGGCGCCGGGGATCCGCGGGGGTGAGCGCACTTAGAACCGACCCATGACGAAATCCCTTGATCCTCCTGTCCCTGTCCGTCGTCCACCCGGTTCCGTGCGCGCTCGCCGGTGGACCCTCGTACTGCTCCTGGTCGCGCTGGTCGCGTCCGGGTTGGGCATCGTCGCCGCGATGACTCCCGCGCAGGCGAAGACCGTGCCCGATGCGCGTTGCGGCACCACGAACCTCGGCTCCGGTCTCTGCGTGGCCGACGCTCGGGGCACGACCTACTGGCTCGGCACCCAGCACGGGTACGACGGGGTCGAGCTCTACTGCCTCGACTACCAGTACTCCACGCGGTGGGGCGTGCAGCACCGCCGGGTGCTGGTCACCCAGGGCCTGACCTCCAGCTTGGGCAGCAAGGTCGGGGCGAGCACGGTCGCCGCGCTGACCTACCTGGTAACCCGCTACCCGGCCGAGGAGGCTGACGACACCACGGCGGCCGCGATCGGCCTGATCATCCGCCAGGTGATGGGCGACGTACGCCGTGGCACGACCCAGGTGATCCCGTCCGGCCTAACGGTGGCCAGCGCGGTGCGCGACGTGGGCTTCGTCCCGGACGAGGTGGTCGATCGGGCTGGTGCTCTCTGGATCGAGGCCCGCGACCACCGGGGTCCGTGGTCCCTTTCGGTGACGCTGGAGAAGGGTACGGACGGTCGGGTGACGCTCGGCGAGCGCGTTGTCGCCCGGGTCCAGGCTCAGACGGCCTCCGGTGCTCCGCAGGATGCCACTGTCCGGCTCGGGTACACCGCGTTCGCCGGCCCGGCCTCGGTCCGGCTCGGCTCGGACGGCTTGGCGCGAGTTGCTCTGACCGCACCGGCTCAGCCGACGGTCGGCTCGGTCACGGCGGCCATCACCTTGGCCCCGTCCCCCCATCCGGTTGTGGTGTTCCCGACCGACTGGACGGTCAACCGGCAACCGGGGAGCGCGTCGCCGATCACGCAGCGCGGTCTAATGGGTCGGCAGAGCAGGGTGACAGCGCGTGCGAGCGCGAAAGCCACGATCATCAAGGTGACCCCGGTGGTCCGGACGGTGGCTTCGGCGCAGCAGGTCAAGCCCGGAGCCACGATCTACGACACCGTGAAGGTCTTCGGCACCCGAGGTGCGACGACGTCGTTCCGGTGGGCGCTGGTCGGCCCGGTCCCGCGGACCTCGTCGGGTGGATGCCCCGGACCTGGGTCCGCGAGCTGGCGAACGGCGAAGACGATCGTTGCCGGCACCGTGGCCGTCCGTGGCGACGGCACCTACCGCACCCCGACGTACGTCGTGCGGACCCAGGACGTCGGCTGCCTCACGTACGGCGAGCAGCTGGCCGGCACGGCCACGACCCAGCAGGTGACCTCGCCGCGAGGAGTGGCGGAGGAGACCGTCCTGGTGACCCGGCTGAAGAGCAACCCGTGCCTGCGCACGGTTGCCTCGCTGCAGCAGGGCCTGGTCGGCAGCGAGCTCCACGACCGGGTCTACGTCGGGTGCATCAGCGGGCCCGATCGGGTCCGCGTCACCTGGACCGCTCACGGACCGGTCGCCCCAACCGAGGTCGGTGCCGCTGGGTGCGACAGCATCCAGGCTTCGACCTGGCGCTCGGCACCGGTCCGGGCGCATGGTTCGTTCGTGGCGGGGAAGGCGGGCACCTACCGGACGACTCCGTTCACGGTGACCCGGCCCGGGTGCTACACCTTCAGCGGGTCGATCGCCGCGACCGCCACCACCAACGCGGCGAGCAGCCCGCCGGGGATCGCCATCGAGACCGTGATCATCACCCGTCCGCCGATTCCGTCGGTTCCGGTGGTGCCGACCGGCCCGTACCGGGTCGCGAGTGACGGCCTGGCGCGCACCGCGACGTACGCCGGCCGGGTCCGGATCGGTGGGCTGGGCCTCGACGCTCCGGTGACCAAGGTCGGGGTCGTCGATGCGGTGATGGCGATCCCTAAGGATCCGGGGATCCTCGGCTGGCTGCGGAGCACCGCGCAGGCAGCCGACGTGATCGGGTCGAGCGTGGTCGCCGGGCATGTCACCAGCGCCTCGGGCCGCCCCGGGGCATTGCACAGCCTGGTCCGGGTACGGACCGGCATGACCGTGGTGTGGACCGACGAGAAGGGCGCCGCCCACCGGTTCGTGGTGGCGGACGTGCGGAAGCTCCCACGGGGCCAGGCGCTACCGCGAGCCGTCTTCCGCAATGACGGTCCGCACGTGCTGCGGCTGGTCACCTGCACCGACCGAGTCCAACGGGCTGAAGGCAGCTATTTCTACGCCAACAACCTGGTCGTCACGGCCCGTGCCGTGAGCTGAACCGACCGGCCTTCTCGCGGTCCGGGCTCTCGGGCCCGGACCGCTGGACTCCGCCGTCGATCTCGGGTTGTCTGGACGCCTCCTGGCGTGGCACCCTACGATGAAGGTTAACGATCATTAACTTCCCTGAGGTGGAACCGGTGGCAACGGACATGAAAGGCCTCGTCGAGGAGCTGCGCGAGCGCCTCGCCGTCGTACGCCGGGGCGGTTCCGAAGGTGCCCGCCGCAAGCACACCGACCGCGGCAAACTCCTCGCCCGCGACCGGATCGACGTCCTGCTCGACCCTGGTTCGCCGTTCCTCGAGCTCAGCCCCCTGGCGGCGTACGGCATGTACGGCGCGGACGGCGACGACAACGCGGTCCCGAGCGCCAGCATCGTCACCGGCATCGGCCGGGTCTCCGGTCGGGCTTGTGTGGTCGTCGCGAACGACGCGACCGTGAAGGGCGGGACCTACTACCCGATCACGGTGAAGAAGCACCTGCGCGCTCAGGAGGTCGCCCGGGCCAACAAGCTCCCGTGCATCTACCTGGTCGACTCCGGCGGCGCGTTCCTGCCGATGCAGGACGACGTCTTCCCCGACAAGGAACACTTCGGTCGGATCTTCTTCAACCAGGCGAACATGTCCGGCGAAGGCATCCCGCAGATCGCCGCGGTGATGGGTTCCTGCACTGCCGGCGGTGCCTACGTGCCGGCGATGGCGGACGAGACCGTGATCGTCCGCAACCAGGGGACGATCTTCCTGGGTGGCCCCCCGCTGGTGAAGGCGGCGACCGGGGAGGTGGTCACCGCCGAGGACCTGGGCGGCGGCGAGGTGCACGCCCGCCAGAGCGGAGTGGTCGACCACCTGGCCGAGGACGACGCGCACGCGCTCGCGATCATCCGCTCGATCGTCGACACGCTGCCCGAGCCCGAGGCACCCAGGGTCGCGCCGTTCGACGAGCCGGCCCTCGAGCCCGCCAGCCTGTACGACGTGGTCCCCACCGACACCCGGACCCCGTACGACGTCCGCGAGGTGATCAGCCGGATCGTCGACGGCTCCCGGTTCCACGAGTTCAAGGCGCTCTACGGCGAGACGCTGGTCTGCGGGTTCGCGAGCATCTGGGGTCATCGGGTCGGCATCGTGGCCAACAACGGCATCCTTTTCTCGGAGTCGGCCCTGAAGGGCGCGCACTTCGTCGAGCTCTGCAACCAGCGCGGCATCCCGCTGGTCTTCCTGCAGAACATCAACGGGTTCATGGTCGGCCGGGAGTACGAGAACCGCGGCATCGCCCGGGACGGCGCCAAGCTGGTCACCGCGGTGGCCTGCTCGGTCGTGCCGAAGTTCACCGTCGTGATCGGCGGCTCCTTCGGTGCCGGCAACTACGGCATGTGCGGGCGCGCCTACGACCCGCGCTTCTTCTGGATGTGGCCCAACGCCCGGATCTCGGTGATGGGCGGGGAGCAGGCAGCCGGCGTCCTCGCGACCGTCAAGCGCGACGGCATCGAGGGCAGCGGCGGTGAGTGGAGCGCCGAGGACGAGGAGGCGTTCAAGGCCCCGATCCGTGACCAGTACGAGCATCAAGGGTCGCCGTACTACTCCACCGCCCGGCTCTGGGACGACGGCGTGATCGACCCGGTCGACACCAGGCGGGTCCTCGGCATGGGGCTCGCGGTCGCGGCGAACGTCCCGGTCCCACCGCCCTCCTACGGCATCTTCCGGATGTGAGCGCCGTGATGAACCCACCTGCGGGCCGACCCTTCGGCACCCTCCTGGTCGCGAACCGCGGCGAGATCGCCATCCGGATCATGCGCACCGCCCGCGCGATGGGCCTGCGCACCGTCGCGGTCTACTCCGAGGGCGACCGGCAGGCCCCGCACGTCCGGTACGCCGACACCGCGGTGCTGATCGGACCGACCCCGGCCCTGGAGTCCTACCTGTCGATCCCGGCGATCCTCAAGGCGGCCGCCGAGACCGGCGCAGAGGCGATCCACCCCGGCTACGGGTTCCTCTCCGAGCGCGCCGAGTTCGCCCGGGCGGTGGTCGAGGCCGGGTTGGTCTTCGTCGGGCCGGCCGCCGAGGTGATGGACCGGATGGGCCGCAAGGACCACGCTCGGGAGATCGCGGTCGCGGCCGGGGTCCCGGTGGTGCCGTCCCATTCGCTGGTCGAGCCTGTCGAGACCATCGTCGACTTCCCGGTCCTGGTGAAGGCCGCGGCCGGCGGTGGCGGCAAAGGCATGCGGATCGTGCGCACTGCCGACGACCTGGACGCGGCGATCGCGGCCGCGAAGCGCGAGGCGGCGAGCGCCTTCGGCGACGACACCCTGCTGATCGAGAAGTACGTCGAACGGGGTCGGCACGTCGAGGTCCAGGTGCTCGGCGACGATCACGGCACCGTGGTGCACCTCTTCGAGCGGGACTGCTCCACGCAGCGCCGTCACCAGAAGGTACTCGAGGAAGCCCCGGCACCGACGATCAGCGACGATCAGCGCCGCCAGTTGACCGCGTGGTCGGTCGCGCTTGCCCGGCAGGTCGGGTACGTGAACGCCGGAACGGTGGAGTTCCTCGTCGACGCTGGACCATCCGTTGGGGGCCCCGGTTCCGAGGCGGCGTACTTCCTAGAGATGAACACCCGCCTGCAGGTCGAGCACCCGGTCACGGAGGCCGTCGTACAGGTCCAGGGGCGGAGCCTCGACCTGGTCGAGCTCCAGCTCCGGGTCGCGATGGGCGAGGCTCTCGGGTTCACCCAGGACGACGTGGTGCTCCACGGCCACGCGATCGAGGCCCGGGTCTACGCCGAGGACGCGTTCGGCGGGTTCCTGCCCCAGGCCGGCACGGCTGAGTTGGTCCGCTGGTCCGCCAGGGCGCGCAACGACGTGGCGCTGGAGAGCGGCCAGGCGGTCGGCAGTTCCTACGACCCGATGCTGGGCAAGGTGATCGTGCACGGTCCCGACCGGGAGTCCGCCCGGCGGCTGCTGATCAGCGCCCTGGACGGCACTGCGATCCTCGGCCTTACCACCAACGTCGGCTTCGTCCGCGGCCTGGCTGCCAGCGACGCCTTCCGGGACTGCGCGATCGACACCGCCTGGCTCGACCGGAACCCGGACGCGATCACCCCGTACGGCGCCGAGGTGGCTGCGGTCTTCGCCGCCTGGGCGATCGCCGACCACGAGATCGGCCAGCAGCCCGGCGACCCGTTCGGCACCGCCGACGGCTGGCGGGTCTCCGGGCCGGCCGCGCCCGCGACGGTCTCCCTGCTCGTCGACGGCGAGGAGACCCGCTGGTCGGTCTCCTGGCGCCGGATCGTCGGCCCGTACGGCGAGGCGTCGACCCGGCTGATCTCCCGGGAACCGGGGCTCCTGCGGATCGAGGTCGACGGTCACATCCGCGAGGCCGCGGTTCGGGTCGACCGGCACGGCGTCGACGTGGTCTTCGCCGGGAACACCTTCGCCTTCGGCCGGCCAGATCCGTTCGCGCCGGGGGCGAGGTCGGGTGTCGTCGACGGCGCAGTGCTCGCGCCGATGCCCGGCACGGTGCTGGCCGTCGACGTCTCGGCCGGCGACCAGGTCGAGGAGGGTCAGCGGCTGGGCGTCATCGAGGCAATGAAGATGGAGCTCGCGCTGAAGGCTCCGTTCGCCGGAACGGTCACCCTGGTCGGCGCCGCAGTGGGCGGCCAGGTGGCGCTCAAGCAGGAGCTCTTCACGGTGGAGGCGAATCCCGGTGGTTGAGTCTTTCGAAACCCGTGACGTCACGATCTACGAGGTCGGTCCGCGCGACGGCCTGCAGAACGAGAAGGCGCTGGTCCCGGTCGCGGCGAAGGTGGAGTTTATCCACCGCCTCGTTGACGCGGGCCTGCCGGTCGTCGAGGCGACCTCCTTCGTGCACCCGAGCTGGGTCCCGCAGCTCGCGGACGCCGCCGAGCTGCTCGAACTCCTCGCTCCGGAGGGGCGTAGGCACCCGGTGCTGGTCCCCAACGAGCGTGGCCTGGACCGTGCCCTCGAGCTGGGCTGCGAGCACATCGCGATCTTCGGCAGCGCCACTGAGACCTTCGCGCAGAAGAACCTGAACCGCAGTCTGGACGAGCAGTTCGCCATGTTCGAGCCCACCGTCACCCGTGCCCGCGCGGCCGGTCTTGACGTCCGCGCCTACATCAGTATGTGCTTCGGCGACCCCTGGGAGGGCGCTGTCCCGGTCGACCAGGTCGTCAGCGTCGGCAAGCGGCTCTACGACCTCGGTGCTAGCCAACTCTCGTTGGGCGACACGATCGGGGTCGGCACCGCCGGCGCGGTCGGCACCGTTCTCGACGCGTTCAACGGGGCCGGGCTCGACGACGACGTCCTCGCGGTGCACTTCCACGACACCTACGGCCAGGCGCTCGCCAACGCGTACGCAGCCTGGCAGCACGGGATCCGCACCTTCGACGCCAGCGCCGGTGGCCTCGGCGGCTGCCCGTACGCCGAGAGCGCCACCGGAAACCTGGCGACCGAGGACCTGGTCTGGATGTTCAACGGCCTGGGGGTGGAGACCGGGGTCGACCTGGACGCGCTGGTCGCGACCAGCGTGTGGATGGCCGGTGTGCTCGGCCGCCCCAGTCCTTCCCGCGTGGTGACGGCGCTGTCGTGACGACAGTTTCACTGGTTAACCAGTGATCCCCTGGCGGAACACACGAAGTTTCGCGCTTCACGCACCAGTATTAGGTGTTCGATGTGTCCGGCTCATCCGCGCCGCCGGCTCCCTTTCGCCGTCCGGGGCAGGAACTCCCGGTCGACGTACCGGCCGATCTTCCAGGTGACGTAGGCATCCGTGCTCGCGCCGACGAGTCCGCCGACGACCGGTACCCGCCGCCCCACCGTGGTCGCGAGCCGCTTGCCAGCGGCCCGGGCGATCAACTCGGCGGCGACCTCGTTGGCGAGCTCGGTATCCAGCGTGCCGTCGTGGACGACAGTGCTGGCCAGCTCCATCGGCGTACCGGGGAGAGTGCGCTGACCGACCATCTTGAGGATTTTCTCCTCGCCGAGCAGGCAGGTCAGGATCGCCACCCGGGTTCGCGGGTCGTCGAGGTCGTAGCCGCGCAGGTGCACAATGCCAGCCACCATCCGGCACTGGATCAGCGCCAGCCCGGTGATGTTCGTCGGGACCGTCACCGCCATCGTCACCAGACCGCCGAGGTTGGTCAGGAACCCCTGCGCGCCGGCGTACCGGACGTGGTTCTCGATTACGTCGTGGGTCGCCTTGTCGAGGTGCCCGTCGTTCTGCGTGAGCTGCTTGTCGGCGGCCGCCGCAGCGCTCGGCAACGGGCCGACGCCGGAGATCGCCTTCGCCAAGGCTTGGTGTACGAAGGTCGCCGACAGGTTGGGTGCGATCTTGGTGACCCGGGGGGCGAGGGCCGTCCCGACGCGTTTGGCATAGCTCATGGCGCCAGCCTAGACACTGCATCCACCAGGTCGTCGGGACAGTCCGGAGGCTGTTGGATGGGGATGTGCCTCTCGATCCCGGTCCGACCCGCTGGCAGCTCCCGGTGCCGTCCCCGGACGCCGGCGACCTGGTCGGATTCGGCGCGGACCTCGAACCGGCGACGGTGATCGGCGCCTACCGGGCCGGACTGTTCCCGATGCCGGTCGACGACGAGCTCGGCTGGTGGTCGCCGGTACGCCGCGGGGTCCTGCCGCTGGACGGGTTGAAGGTCTCCCGGTCGCTGCGCAGGTCGGTACGCCGCTACGAGGTCACCGTCGACACGGCGTTCACCGAGGTGATCACGGCCTGCGCCGACCCGCGCCGCAATGGGGTCTGGATCAACGACTCGATCGCGGTGGCCTACGAGCGGCTGCACGAGATGGGCTGGGCCCATTCGGTGGAGACCTGGGCCGACGGCCAGCTGGTGGGCGGTCTGTACGGCCTCGCGATCAACGGGCTCTTCGCCGGCGAGTCGATGTTCTCCCGCGCTCCGGACGCATCGAAGGTCGCGCTGGTGCACCTGGTCGGCCTGCTAAGCGACGAGCACGTCGCCACCCGGGTTCTCGACACGCAGTGGCAGACCGAACACCTGGCGACCCTCGGCGTCACCGAGATCCTGCGAGAGGACTACTACGCGCGGCTGCGGCAGGCACTGGCGCTCCCGCTGCCGGTGGCGTTCGGCGGCTGACCCGCCGCGGCACGGCCGTCAGCCGGTTTCGGGGAGCCGGCGCAGTACTTCGTCCAGCGAGGCGTCGACACGTTCCAACCGGGCGTCGACTTGGTCGAACCGGGCGTCGACACGTTCCAACCGGGCGTCGACTTGGTCGAACCGAGCGTCAACTTGGTCGAACCGAGCGTCAACCTGGTCGAACCGAGCGTCGTGCCGGACGAGGACGGACGAGTGCTCGGCCTGCGTTGCGTGGATGTCGGACAGGATCTCGTAGATCGACTCGGTCTCGTTCTCAAGGCGGCTGAGACGCAGGGGGAAGGTGGGTTCGCTGGTCATGGCGTCAACCTAGTCAGGCTATCCGGGACCCGCCAGGAGCAGATCGCGGCCTGTGGAGCAGTGACGTGTCCGAGCACGTCTCAGACCACCACCGGGTCGCCGGTGTCACCGACCATCGGCCGGCCAGCGGCGGACCAGTCGAGCATCCCGCCGTCCAGGTTCACCGCATCGACCCCGTTCTGCACCAGGTAGCCGGTCGCCTGCGCCGACCTGCCGCCGACCTTGCAGACCACCAGGACCTGACCATCGGTGGGCACCTCGGCGGTGCGCTCGACCAGTTGGCTCAGCGGGATGTGCAGCGCGCCGTCAATGCGCCCGTAAGCCCATTCGACCGGTTCGCGGACGTCGAGGATCGCGAGGCCCTCGGGGAGCGGGTCCGGGACCTGGTCGACGGAGACCGTGGGAATGCCGTTCATGGTCACCAGGGTAGGCGGTCGGCAGGGGACGCCGACCCGACCGGTCCTGCGCCAGACTGGCCCGATGCTCCACTTGAGGATCACGACACCGGCGGACCTGACCGACCAGGTGCTCGCCGTGCCGCGACGCTGGCGCTGCAGCATTGGGTCGGCGACCGGGTCTTCCACCGTCGGCGGCGTCGGGCTCAGGGCTCGCGCCGGCGGAGCTACTTGAGTAGCTTGGACATCCGCCGGTCGGCGAGCGGCTTGCCGCCGGTCTGACAGGTTGCGCAGTACTGCAGGCTCCGGTCGGCGAAGGAGACCTCGCGGACCGTGTCGCCGCAGACCGGGCAGGGCTGGCCGGTTCGGCCGTGCACGGTCATGTTCGACTTCTTCTCGCCCTTGAGCTCACTGGCCGGCAGTCCGTCGGCGCGGGTGACCGCCTCGCCCAGGACGGTGCGGATGGTGTCGAACAGCAGCGTGTTCTCGAACTCGGTGAGGCTGTTGGCCGGCTTGAACGGCGACATCTTCGCCGCGTGCAGGATCTCGTCGGAGTAGGCGTTCCCGATGCCGGCGATGGTCCCCTGGTGCCGCAGCACGCCCTTGATCTGTGCGCGGCCGGCTTCGGAGAGGATCCCGGCCAGGACGTCGGGGGTGAAAGCCTCGGCGAGGGGATCCGGTCCGAGGCGGGCGATTCCCTCGACGTCCATCGGGTCGCGGACGACGTACAGGGCCAGGCTCTTGCGGGTGCCGGCCTCGGTGATGTCCAGGCCGCTGCCGTCGTCGAGCACGACCCGCGCGGCCAGCGGGGACTTGCTGTTCGGCTTCGCCGGGAGCTTGGGGACCTCGCCCTTCCAGCGGACCCAGCCAGCCAGTGCCAGGTGCAGGACGAGATGGGTTCCGGAGACGTCGATGTCGAGGAACTTTCCGTGCCGGCTGATCCCGTCGACCAGACCGCCGGAGAGCGCCGAGATCGGTGGGTCGTAGGTCTTCAGGCAGCTGAAGTTCGCGAGGTCGACCCGAACGACCGCACGGCCCTCGAGGCGTCTCGCCAGGTCGTGGGCGAGCGCTTCAACCTCGGGCAGCTCGGGCATGAGCCGAGGTTACGCGAGGAGCGTCGAGGAGCGCAGCGACGATCATCGAGCGCCGACTGCGTCAGCAGAAACCGAAGAAGTGCGCCAGGTCGTTGCAGGGCGGGCCGGCCGGGGTCGGCGTCGGCGTCGGGGTCACCGGTGTCGGCGTCGGTTCGGGGGTCGCTGTCGGTTCCGGGGTTGGCTTCGCAGTCGGTTCAGCCGACGTCGCAGGGGTGGGCCGCGGCGTGCTCGAGGGTTGCTCCCCGGGTGTCAGCTGAGCGGTCGGCGTACTGACCGGTCTCGGGGTAGATGGGGGCGTCGGGATCGGGGTCTGGGTCGGCTTCTGGGGCTCGTCCACGACCGGTGGGACCACGGAGTCGAACACACCGGGAAGCCGGGCGGGCTCGTCCTGGGTCCGCTCGGTCCCGGCAGTGGTCAGGGTGCCGTCGGAGTCGTCTGGTCCGGTCACGACCAGGACCGCCGCGGTGATGGCCGCGGCCACGAGCAGGGCTCCGCCCGCGATCCTGGTACGGCGCCCGCGCAGCATGCTGACCGGGGAGAACGCCGCGCGCGAGCCGGACTGAGCCGGGTCGGGCTCCGTCGGGGCCTCCTCGAGCACGGGCTCGACTGGGTCCTCCGCTGCCGCAGCCGCTACGACGGTCTCGGCAGGGACAGCCACCGGAACTGGCACGGGCACGGGTGCGCCCGGCGCGGGTGCGACAGCGCCCCGGTCGACGAGCGCGTCGATCGCCACGTTGCTGAAGGCGAGCTCGTGGAAAGCCTCGGTGCACCAGGCGCACTCGCTCATATGCACCCAGGTAGCACCAGTGAGCGGGACGCCCCGGGTGACGACCGCGGCCATTGCGCCGTGGGCCTGGTGGCAGGCGGTGCCGTCGGCCTGCTCGGTGTGCTCGGCGAGGTAGTCGCGCTGGAGGGCAGTCAGGGCACCCACGCGAGCCTCTGCTGCCATCGGCAACGGGAGGTCGAGTGTCTCGGCGGTCAGCCGGTCGCTCTCGCCCGCAGCATTGGTCAACCAGAGGATCTCCTGGTCCTCGCCGGAGAGGTCGGCGAAGGCGCGGGTCATCAGCGGGGAGACGAACACATCGGGTACCGGCGCAGCCTCGGCCGTCGGCGGCACGTCGTTCTCGCCGAGTTCGTCCACTGCATCGGTGACGAACGAGCTCAGGTCCTCTCGCGGACCGCCGCCGACGGCGATCGCGGCGATGGTGCCGATCAGCGCCTCCGCGGCGAGGCCGGGGACCTCGTCCGGCACGACGTACTGGCGCGCGGCGACGAGCGCGGTCGACCAGTACCTGACCCACAGGCCGGCAGCGGCATCGACGTCGCCGCGGCCGATCCGGTCGGTGACCTCAGCGTCGCTGAGGGCTTCGGAGCCGAGTGTGATTGCCATGTGCCCTCTCCCAAGTCGGTCCCAATCCCGACGATCGTACGTGCCCGCGATCGGGGGGACGCCAACCACTCTTTTGTCGATAGGACTCGCTAAGTCAATCTAAGGAAATCCCTATACAGTCGGATACTGTCTGAGCATGGACCCGATCAGGAATCCGTACGCGCCCGGAGCCGGTCAGCGACCGCCCGAACTCGCCGGCCGGGACGAGCAGCTCGGCGCCTTCGACATCGTCCTGGAGCGCGTCGCCAAGGGCCGTCCCGAGCGCTCCCTGGTGCTCACCGGGCTCCGCGGCGTCGGCAAGACCGTGCTGCTCAACGCGCTCCGCTCGGCCGCGGTACGTCGCAGTTGGGGCACCGGCAAGCTCGAGGCCCGTCCCGATCAGCACCTTCGCCGGCCGCTGTCGAGTGCGCTGCACCAGGCGGTTCGCGAGCTCGGCCACCCCGAGCAGGACCAGGTCGACCACGTCCTCGGGGTGATCCGCGCCTTCGCCCAGCGCGAGGCCGTACCGGGGACGAAGCTGCGCGACGTGTGGAACCCGGGCATCGCCGTACCGGCTGCCAAGGGGCGGGCCGACTCCGGCGACATCGAGATCGATCTGGTGGAGCTCTTCACCGACGTCGGCGGTCTCGCGGCCGACGTCGGCAAGGGGGTGGCGGTCTTCATCGACG
This sequence comes from Marmoricola sp., assembly GCA_046598425.1. GTDB lineage: Bacteria > Actinomycetota > Actinomycetes > Propionibacteriales > Nocardioidaceae > Marmoricola. The sequence goes on from JBKJIN010000086.1 coordinate 75,636, forward strand.
AGATGCAAGACCTCGGCCCCGACGACGTCTCCGCGCTCTGCGCTGCCTGCCACGAGATCAGCCAGTCCGGACTGCCGATCATCGTGGTGGGTGCCGGTCTGCCGCACCTGCCCGCAGTGCTCTCGGCGAGCAAGTCGTACTCCGAGCGGCTCTTCCGGTACCAACGGATCGACAGGCTGACTCGCGAAGCCGCGGACAAGGCACTCGCCGCCCCGGCTCTCGACGAGGACGCCGTGTTCTCCGACGACGCACTGGCTGCCCTGTACGCCGCCACCGGTGGCTACCCGTACTTCATCCAGGCTTACGGGAAGGCGGTTTGGGACGTCGCTCCCACCTCGCCGATCAGTGCGGGCGACGTCGCGGTTGCGGCCCCCGAGGCCGAGAGCGAGTTGGCGGTCGGGTTCTTCGGCAGCCGGTACGAGCGGGCCACGCCGGGGGAGCGGGACTACCTGCGTGCGATGGCTGACGCCGCGCTGGCGATCACCGAGGGCGGTGAGGAACTGGACGCGATCGAGTCGGTCAGTACGGCGGACGTCGCTGCCGCCCTCGGCAAGAGGACCCAGTCGCTCTCGCCCGCCCGGGACGCACTGCTGAAGAAGGGGCTGATCTATTCCGGGGAGCGCGGCCGGATCGCGTTCACGGTGCCGCACTTCGGGCGGTACCTCCGCGAGCGTGGTTGAGCCCGGCCCGCTGGCTCGTTCATTCCGGCCAAGTGGTCCGGACTGAGCGGATCGGCCTGGTTCGAAGGACCAACAGGCCGGTTTCGGGGGACCAAAAGGCCTGATTCGACTTACCAGGGGCTGGGCTTGAAGTCCTTCACGAAGCATCCGTGCAGGTCCTCGCCCGCCTCGCCCAGCACGATCGGGTCGTAGACCCGGGCGGCTCCGTCGACCAGGTCCAGCGGTGCGTGCCAGCCCTCGGCGGCGATCCGGAGCTTCTCCTGATGCGGGCGCTCGTCGGTGATCCACCCCGTGTCGACCGCGGTCATCAGGATCTTGTCGGTCTCGAACATCTCGCCAGCACTGGTCCGGGTCATCATGTTCAGCGCGGCCTTGGCCATGTTGGTGTGCGGGTGGCCGGGCCCTTTGTAGCGCCGGGAGAACTGGCCCTCCATCGCCGAGACGTTCACGACGTACGCACGGCGGGCGCCGGCTTGGACCGCAGCCCGCATCGCCGGGCGGAGCCGGGAGACCAGCAGGAACGGTGCGATCGAGTTGCAGAACTGCACCTCGAGCAGCTCCAAGGGATCGACCTCCTCGACGACCTGGGTCCAGGAGTTGTTGGTCTGCGTGTCCGGCAGCAGCCCGCCGGCATCGACCGCGGTGCCGGCTAGGTGCGCCTCCAGCGAGGCGTTGCCCGCCTTCAGCGCGAGCGCGGTCAGCGACGCGGCGTTGTGCGCCGCGATCGCCTGTTCGGCCGATTCGCCCTCGTGGTGCGCGACTGCAAACGAGCTGAGCGCGCCGGAGATCGCGGCCGGGTGCGCCTCGGAGATCCGGTCGAAGGTGACCATCTCCGGGAGGAACGGTAGGTCGGGGAGCGGGGCGTTCTCCATCTCGACCAACTGGGAGTAGGCGCCCGGGGAGCGGCGTACCGTCTGGCAGGCGTTGTTGATCAGGATGTCGAGCGGACCGTCGGCGGCGACGTCGTCGGTTAGCGCGATTACCTGGGTCGGGTCCCGCAGGTCGATGCCGACGACCTTGAGCCGGTGCAGCCAGTCGCCCGCGTCGTCCATCGCCGCGAACCGGCGTACGGCGTCCTTCGGGAACCGGGTGGTGATGGTGGTGTGCGCGCCGTCGCGGAGCAGCCGCAGTGCGATGTACATCCCGATCTTCGCGCGCCCGCCGGTCAGCAGCGCGCGCTTTCCGGTGAGGTCGGTCCGCTGGTCGCGCTTGGAGTGGCTGAAGCTCGCGCAGTCCGGGCAGAGATAGTGGTAGAACGCGTCGACCAGGGTGTAGTCGGTCTTGCAGATGTAGCAGCCGCGCGGGTTGATCAGCTCGCCGGCGAACGCCCCCCGGGTGCTCGACACGAGCGGGATGCCCTGGGTCTCGTCGTCGATCCGCATCCGCGACCCGGTCGCAGTCGCCTCGGTGACGGCGCGGTCGGCGGCGAGTTCAGCCTCGCGTTTGCGGAGCCGGCGCTCCTTCTTCAGGGCCTTGTACATGTGCGACGCAGCCCGCTTGACGGTGGTGATGTCCGGGTGGTCCTCGGGCAGGTGGTGCAGCTGCTCCAGCACCCGTACGGCGACCGCGAGGTCGTCGGGGTCGACGCCGGAAGGCGCGGCATCGTCAGGAGCGGTCACCGGCGAATCGTACGTCGTTCCCCCATGCGACACCGGGCGCGTGCAGAATGCAGTCATGGGCGAGGGACGACCGCAGGTGGTCGCACACCGCGGGTCGAGCGCGACGCACGCCGAGCACACCCTGGGCGCGTACATCGCAGCCCTCGACGAAGGCGCCGAGGCGTTCGAGTGCGATGTCAGGCTGACGGCGGACGGGCACCTGGTCTGCGTCCACGACCGCGGTCTCAAACGGGTCGTCCAGAAGAATCGTCGGTGGGTCTCTTCGATGGAGCTCGCCGAGTTGGAGCAGCTCGACTTCGCCAGCTGGAAGCACCCCTGGGCCGATCTCGACGACGAGGTCCCGGAGATGGATCCCGAGCTCGGCAAGGTGCTCACCCTGCGTCGGCTCCTGGAGACGGCGGCGAGCTACTCGCGCCGGATCGAGCTCGCGATCGAGACCAAGCACCCCACCAGGTACGCCGGTCTGGTCGAACGCCGCCTGGTCGACCTGCTCGACGAGTTCGGCTGGGCCGGTGCCGACTCCCCGGTCCGAGTGATGAGCTTCTCCTGGGTCGCGCTCCGCCGGGTCCAGCGCCTGGCTCCCGACCTGCGCCTGGTCTTCCTGATGGACAGTCGGGGGGACTGGGCTCGGGTGCGTCCGTTTGCCGACCCGGACTGGATCGCCGGGCCCGGGATCAAGCTGCTTCGCAAGTACCCCGAGATGATCGAGCGGATCCGCGACTCCGGGACCGAGATTCACGTCTGGACGGTCGACGAGCCGGCAGACATCGACCTGTGCGTCCGGATGGGCGTCGCTGCGATCATCACGGACAAGCCCGGCCCGACCCTCAGGCACCTGATCCGCTGAGGGTGCAGACCCCTCAGGTTTTGGCCCAGTGACCGATGGGAACGGTGAGACCATCATGGTCGCACCGCCGGAGGCAGCCCTTGATCACCACCCTCGCAGCCCCCTTGCAGGGTCCTGTCTCGATGAGTCTCCCGTTCTCGCTCCAGAGTGCAGGTGAGGTCCGACGTGCCCTGGAGAGCTGGCTGACCCACCACGGATCCAGCGAGGCCGTCATCGAGGATGCGCGCCTCGTCGTCACCGAGCTGGTCGCAAACGCGATCCAGCACGCGTCCCCGTTGCGGAACGGAACCGTCCTGGTCCGCTGGCGGCGCGAAGGGGCCGGGATCGTGCTGAGCGTTTCGGACGGTGGCGGCCAGCAAGGCCCGGCGCTCGCCCCGGCCGAGCCTGACGGCGAACGCGGCCGCGGCCTGGCGATCGTCGATGCTCTGAGCCCGCGCTGGTGGACCGGGCACACCCGGCGGGTGCGCGTGGTCCACGCCTACCTGCCGCTCATCTGACCCTGAACGGCGTACGTCGGCGGATGCCCTAGCCTTCGCGCAAGCCCGGGCACTCGGTGATCGTCGCTCGGCTCCTCAACGCTCCTCGCTTCGCCGGTATCGGAGCAAGGTCCGAGCGGCTCGGCTCGTTCGCGTAGCCTCGACTCATGGGTAAGAGCTCACGCGCCAAGCGTTCTGCAGCACCAGCCGCCGCACCTGCCGAGGGCGAGGTCGGCCCCCGTCAGCCCTGCCCGTGCGGGTCGGGACGCAAGTACAAGTCCTGCCACGGCAATCCTTCGGGCCCGCCAGCGGTCTTCTCCGCACGGCCGTTCGCCGGACTCGGCGGCGAGACCGACCTGATCGCCCTGCGCGAGTTCGTCCCGACCGCGACCGCCCCGTTGACGGTCAAGGGTTCCGACCGCACGGTCACCCTCTGCACCCTGCTGCCCGGTGCCGCCCCGGCCCTGGTCCGCCAGGACGGCTCGATCCTGTTGGGCCTCCAGGTCCAGCACGGGTACGGCGACCCGAGCCGCGACCTCGCCGCTGTGCTGACCGCCGCTCTCGAGGCTGAACCGGGGACGATGGTCGGCCTCACCGAGAGCCCCGGGGAAGGCCCGGCCCTCCAGGACCTGGTCGAGGGCGACGTCGTCGTCACGGTCCAAGAGGGCTTCGACTTCTGGCTGGACGACGACGCCGACGGTTCGATGGCCGCCCTCCTCGAGCAGGCCAACGGGGCGGTCGCGCCGACGGTCCGCCTCGACGGGGTGGGCGCGGCGTACTGGACCGCGCTCGGCGAGCGGGAGTTCCTGCGCTGGGTCCGGCCCGAGCCGGAGGACGCGCTCCTCGACGCGCTGGCCCGACTGCACGCCGCGGACGCCGACCACCTGGTCGACGGCGGGCGGTTAATCGGGATGTTCCGAGCCCACGGTGTCCTGGTTCCGGTCTGGGACCTGCCGCAGGGAACCGGCGCGGAGTCGCTCGCCGCCCCGGTGTCCGCGTTCGCCGAGCAGTTGTCCGACACGCTCGCCGATCCGCGCCCGCTGGAGTCGAACGAGCGGTCGGCCCGATCCGGACTGGCCAGCCGGCAGCTCACGATCCGCTGAACGAACACTGGTCCAGCGAACCTGGGGAATCCTTGGCGCAAATCGATGAGGTGTTCTAGAGTCTGATTTGCCCGGTCGGTGTTGCATCCCCCGTCAACATCGGCCGGGCCCTCACGTTGTGGCGCAGAACCCCTTTTAGGGGCTGGTCTCGTCACGGGCGACCGGGCAGCTCATGCACCTCGGGCCGCCCCGCCCGGAGCCCAGCTCGGAGCCAGATATCGCGATCACCTCGACGCCTGCGGCCTCCAGTCGGCTGTTCGTCTCCACGTTCCGCTCGTAGGCGACCGCGAGCCGCGGGGCGATCGCGAGGGTGTTGTTGCCGTCGTCCCACTGCTCGCGCTCGGCGGTCACGGCGTCCAGCCCGGTGTCGATCTGGTGCAGGGTTTCGATCTGCATCGCGTTGGCAGCGGCGACCAGGAAGGGCGCGGCCGGGGCGACCGCGAGGTCGCCGTCACGGACAGTCACGGCGTACGCACGCAGGTGGTCGGCGACGTTCGGGTACATCACGATCTTGTCGACGTCGACCATCGTGCAGACGGTGTCGAGGTGCATGGTCGCGCGCTCCTGGGCGATCGGTACTACCAGCACTGTCTGCACCAGACCGGCATCGAGCACCTGCCGGGAGAGTCGCTCCGCCCCGGCCGGGGTGGTCCGTTCGCCGACCCCGACGGCGATCACGCCGGGCGCCAGCAGCAGGACGTCCCCGCCCTCGACGTGCTCGTGGTCCGCGCCGTGGATGCGCTCGACCCCGGCGAACCGGGGATGGGTGGTGTAGATCAGGTCGGTCAGCTGGGACTCGCGGACCCGGGCGGGCATTGCCAGCGAGGTGATCGCGACCCGGTCCCGGATCCAGACGCTGGAGTCCCGGGTGAAAAGCAGGTTGGGCAGCGGGTCGATCAGGAAGTCGTCGTGGGCCAGCAGCGAGGTGACCAGGCCGAACCCGCCCCTGACCTCGTCGTTGCGCAGGCCCGCGGTCAGCACCAAGGCGAGCGCGTCGGGGGCCAGGTCGGTGAGCGCGACGGCCAGGTAGTCGCGCAGCGAGTCGCCGAGGTGTAGCGAGTCCAGGACGTCGCCGATGGCGCGCTCGCGCGCCCCCGGTACGTCGAGCGCCTCGACCAGCAAGTCGGTCAGGTAGAGGACCTCGACGTCGTGGCTGCGGAGCGCGGCCGCGAACGCGTCGTGCTCGTCCTGGGCGCGGCTCACCCAGGGGATCCCGTCAAAGAGGAGCTTGTCGTTGTTCCGCGGCGTCAGCCGCTTCAGCTCGGGCCCGGGGCGGTGCAGCAATACCGTGCGGAGCAGGCCGACTTCGCTGCTGACGCCCCAGGACATGGTTCGACAGTACTTCGCCGCGGGGTCCGGAGCCGGCTACTTGGCCAGTTCGTAAAGGGTGAGTGCCTCCAGCACCAGGCAGATCGCTGCGCCAGCGTAGAAGACCAGCGACAGCCGGACGTGCTGGAGCAAGAACCGGCCAGCGATGACGGCCAGGCCGGAGACGGCCAGCAGAGCGCACCAGGCGCCGATGAAGACGCTCACCGGGTCGTCGTACTTGCCGACCAGGCTGATTGTCAGCAGCTGGGAGAGGTCGCCCCACTCGGCCGCGAAGAGGACGACGAACGAGGCGACCACGGCGGCGAGCCCGGTCTTGCCGCCGGCGGCCTTCGCCTCGAACTCCGCCTCGGTCTTCGCCTCGTCGGCGTCGGCCTTCGGGGCCTCCCGGATCAGCAGGATCGCGCCGACCAGGAAGATCGCTGCGGCCACGACCCGGACGACGTCTTCGGGCAGGAAGGTGATCACCCGGCCGACGGAGACCGCGATCAGGGTCTGTACGGCGAAGGCCGCGCCGACGCCGATCCAGACCAGGATGCCGCGGTAACGAGTCGAGAGCACCAGGGTCGCGATGAACGTCTTGTCCGGGAGCTCGACGACGAAGATCGCGGCGAAGCTGAGGGCGATGACGGCGAGGTCCACCGGACGACCCTAGATGACCTCGCCGCTCGAGGGTCAGTCGCTGCGGAAGGCATCCGCGAGGTAGACGCCGAGGATCTTCACCTCGGTGGTGAAGAACGCCAGCTCCTCGAGGGCATTCTTCAGCGCGGGGTCCTCGGGGTGACCGTCGACCTCGGCCAGGAACTGGGTCGCGGCGAAGTGCCCGCCGACCATGTAGCTCTCCAGCTTGGTCATGTTCACCCCGTTGGTCGCGAAACCGCCGAGCGCCTTGTAGAGGGCCGCGGGGAGGTTGCGCACGTTGAAGATGAAGCTGGTCACGACCGGGCCGTTGCCGTGCGGCGCCTCGACGTACTCGGGGGAGAGGACGACGAACCGGGTGGTGTTGTGGTCCTCGTCCTCGACGTCTGAGGCCAGGATCTCCAGACCGTAGATCTCCGCGGCCAACGGCGGGGCGATCGCGGCCTGGGTCAGGTCCGCAGCCTCGGAGACCTCCCGGGCCGCCCCTGCGGTGTCGCCCGAGATCACCGGGGTGAGCCCGTGCTCGCGGATGATTCGGCGGCACTGGCCGAGCGCGTGCACGTGGCTGTGCACCGTCTTGATCGTCTGCAGGTTCGCCCCGGGTACGGCCATCAGCGAGAACTGGATGCGCAGGAAGTGCTCGCCGATGATGTGCAGGTTCGAGTCCGGCAGGAAGTGGTGGATGTCGGCGACCCGACCGGCGATCGAGTTGTCGATCGGGATCATCGCCAGCTCGGCGTCGCCCACCTCCACCGTGGCGAAGACGTCCTCGAAGGACGCGCACGGAACGGGCTCCCAGTCGGGGTAGTGCTGCTTGCACACTAGGTGGGAGTTGGCGCCGGGCTCGCCCTGGTAGGCGATGCGTCGTCGGGTGCTGGGTTCGCTCACCTGGTGAGTTTCCCATGAGCGTGCCTCCGAGCCCGCACGGTTTGCCCGACCTACGCTTCGTGGGATGAACACCGCGCTCTCGGTCCTCGCGCTCCTGGTCGCTCTCGCTGCGCTGGGACTCCAGCTGCGTCCGCTCCGCCGTCCCGCTCCGGCCGACCCCGCCGACGTCGCGGACCTGCCCGAGGACGCGCTCGGGCTGCGGCACGAGGTCGCTGCACTGCGGGGCGAGGCGGCGACCGCGCTCAAGAACCTCGCGGTGGTTCGGTACGACGCGTTCGAGGGCACCGGGGGACAGCTGTCCTGGTCGTTGGCGATCCTCGACGACAACGGCGCCGGCGTGCTGATCACCTCGATCCACGGCCGTACTGAAGCTCGGACCTACGCCAAGTCGATCGTCGACTGGTCCTGCGGGCAGCCGCTTTCATCGGAGGAGGCTGAGGCTGTGTCCCGGGCTCGGGACTAGGCCGCCGGGGCCAGCAGGAAGACCGGGATGGTCCGGTCGACGCGCTCGGCGTACTTGGCGTAGTTCGGCCAGGTCTTGAGCATGTGGGTCCAGGCTGCCTCCCGCTCGGGCCCGTCGACCTCGCGCGGGGCTGCCTGGTGCTCGGCCCCGTTGATGCCCACGCCCACGGTGCCCCCCGCCTGTGCCACCGCCCGGACGTTCAGCACCCACACCGGCTCCTTGAGCCCGCCGAAGTTGGAGCCGGCGATCAGGTGGCCGTCCTGGTAGGGGACGCAGAGCACGGGGGTCGAGCGGACGACCCCGGACTTCCGGCCGACCACGGTGAGCATCAGGCTCGTCAGTCCGGCGATCCGGACGAACGACCACCGACCGCGGGTGATCCTGCTGAGGAACTTGTCCATCGCGGTGATCTGCGGGAGGAACCGCGGCAGCCAGGAGATCCCGCCGAGCATGATCGCGACGGGGGTGAGCAGATTCGCCATGGGGCCATGCTAGGAGTCGACCGGCCCAGGAGTCAGCGCGGCACCCGGACCAGCAGCCGACCGTGGTCGCACTCGGCCCGGAGCTCCTTGCCGGGCTCGATCAGGTCGCCGTCGAGCTGGCGCGGCGCCGCCGTCGGAGTCCGTACGACGACCGTGCGCCCGGTCATCCGGGTGATGGTCTCGTCGGTGCGCTTGTTCTTGGTCACCACCCGGGCCATGATCGGGAACCAGGAGAGGAATCGGCGCGGGTAGAGCAGGACCACGTCGAGCTGGCCGTCGTCGATCTTCGCGTCGGGGATCAGCGGCATCCCGCCCTGGAGGCTGCCGACGTTGCCGATCACGACCGTGCGGGCGCGGTGCTTGGTGAACTCGCCCCCGTCGACGGAGACCTCGACCCGGATCGCCGGGAACATCAGCGCCTTGAGCCCGGACCAGACGTAAGCCAGCCAGCCGACTTTCTTCTTGAACTCCTCGTTGACGCCCTCCATGATCGCGGCGTCGAAACCCATCCCGGCCATCACCAGGAAGGTGGCGTCCGCCATCGCGTCGCCGGAGACCCGGACCATGTCGATGGCTCGGTCCTGACCGTTGAGACCGACGTCGACCGCGGCGCGCAGGTAGAGCGGGATGGAGAGGTTGCGGGCCAGCAGGTTGCCGGTGCCGGCCGGGACGATCGCGACCGGGATGCCGGTACCGGCGAGCTCCTCGCAGACGGCGCGGACGGTGCCGTCGCCGCCGACCGCGATCACCAGGTCGACGCCGGAAACGGCTGCCTCGTGGGCCATCGAGTAGCCGGTGTCCTCCACCGTGGTCTCCCACCAGGTGACCTCGGTCCAACCCGACTCGGCGGCCATCTTCGCCACCATCGTGCGGAAGCCGTCGGGGTTGTCGACCTTGACGGGGTTGAGGATTACCGCGACATGGCGGTTCGCCGGGGTGATCGCTTCCGGCAGCGGGTCGTGGACCAGGGCGCTGTTGCGCGGCTGTGGGTCGAAAACGAGGAGCGCGAACAGCACCACGGCGGCGCCGAGCAGGAACCCGGCGAGGACGTCGGAGAAGTTGTGCACCCCGAGGAAGATCCGGTCGGCGCCGACGATCAGGGAGATGGTCACGGCCGCGCCGGCGACAGCACGACGCAAGCCGCGGCGACGCAACAGCATCATGGACAGCACGATCGCGACCCCAGCCGCGGCGGCGATCCCGCTGGCGTGGCCGGACGGGAACGAGTAACTTTTCAGGGTCTCGATCGGATGGTCCCAGTCCGGGCGGTCGCGGCCGATCAGCAGCTTGAAGCCGGTAGTGGCGACCGAGGTGGCCGCCATCACCAGGACGGTCCAGAGAGCGGCTCGGCGGTGCTTCTTGATGACGAGCGCGCCAGCCACCAGGGCGGTGAGGATCGTCAGCGCGAGTGTGCCGGTCAGCCGCCCGAGCCAGACGAAGGTCGACCGTGCCCAGTCGTTCTCGGAGGTGAACTCGTGCGGCCAGCGACCGAGCTCGGTGTCCAGGTCGAGGATCCCCCGGGCGTCGTTGGCGACCAGGGCGGCCAGCAGTACGAAGGTGAACGCGACGACGACGGTCCAGAGCTGAGCCGCGCGTCTTGTGCTGGGAGTCTCGATCACGGGTCGAGGCTATCGAGTGTCCGAGCTTGCTCGAGACCGAGTGGCCGAGAACCCGTTGACGAGCGCAACGAGGATCACGGGTCGAGGCTATCGGCCGCCGCGGGGGAGACCTCCAGCCGGATCAGCACGCTCTTGGAGGCCGGGGTGTTCGAGGTGGTCGCGACCGAGTCCAGTGGCACCAGGACGTTCGTCTCCGGGAAGTACGCCGCAGCGCACCCCCGCGCGGTGTCATAGGCGACCACCCGGAACCGCTCGGCGCGGCGATCGCCGTCGGTCCAGATGCTGACCAGGTCGACGTGCTGACCGTCGTAGAAGCCGAGCTCGGTCAGGTCGTCCGGGTTGACGAAGACCACCCGGCGCCCGGCCTTGATCCCGCGGTAGCGGTCGTCGAGCCCGTAGATGGTGGTGTTGAACTGGTCGTGGCTGCGCAGCGTTTGCAGCAGCAGGTGTCCCGGGGGGACCCGGAGGGCGTTGAGCGGGCTGACGGTGAACCGGGCCCGCCCGGTGGCGGTCGGGAACTCGCGCCGGTCCCGCGGCGGGTGCGGGAGTGCGAATCCGCCCGGCCGGTGGACCCGTGCGTTGAAGTCCTCGAACCCTGGCACCACGCGGGCGATGTGGTCACGGATCCGGTCGTAGTCACTGCGCAGCCCGGCCCAGTCGGCGGCGTCCGGGACCAGCGCCTCGGCCAACCGGGTGACGATCGCGACCTCGGAGAGGAGGCCCTTCGCCGCGGGGTCGAGGCGGCCGCGGGAGAGGTGCACCATCCCCATCGAGTCCTCGACGGTGACGACCTGCGGACCGGACGCCTGGTCGTCGCGCTCGGTCCGACCGAGGCAGGGCAGGATCAACGCCTCCTGGCCGCAGATGCCGTGGGACTTGTTGAGCTTGGTGCTGACCTGGACGGTCAGGTCGAGGGCTGCCATCGCGGCCGCCGTCGCCGCGGTGTCGGGGGTGGCCGCGACGAAGTTGCCGCCGAGGGCGACGAAGGCGCGGACCTTCCCGGTGCGTATCGCCTGGATTGTGTCGACCGCGTCCAGACCGTGCTCACGACGCGGCTCGAAGCCGAACTCGGCGCCGAGAGCGTCGAGGAACCACGCCGGCGCCTTCTCCCAGATCCCCATCGTCCGGTCGCCCTGGACGTTGGAATGGCCGCGGACCGGGCAGAGACCGGCGCCGGGCTTCCCGATGTTGCCGCGCAACAGCATCAGGTTGGTGATCTCGCAGATCGTGGCGACGGCGTCGCGATGCTGGGTGAGCCCCATCGCCCAGCAGACGATGACGCGTTCGGAGTTCCGGTAGCGCTCGGCCAGCGCCTCGATCTGGTCTCGGCTCAGCCCGGTGGTGGCGACCACCTCGTCCCAGTCCAGGTCGGCCAGGTGGGCGACGTACTCGTCGTACTCCGAGCAATGGGTGCGGACGAACTCGTCGTCGACCGCGCCGGCGTCGATCGTCAGCCGGGCGAGCGCGGCGAAGAGCGCCTGGTCGCCGGCGAGCCGGATCTGCAGGAACTCGTCGGTAAGCTCGGTGCCCTTGATCAGGCCGGTGGGGCTCTGCGGGTTCCGGAAGCGGCGGAGCCCGGCCTCGTCGAGCGGGTTGATCGTCACCACGTAGGCACCGGGGGCGCCGTCCCTGCCTCCCTTCGCCTTCTCCAGCGCGCTGAGCATCCGCGGGTGGTTGGTGCCGGGGTTCTGCCCGACAACCAGAATCAGGTCGGCGGCGTAGAGGTCCTCGAGGCTGACCGAGCCCTTGCCGATGCCGATGGAGTGGGTGAGCGCGGCGCCGCTGGACTCATGGCACATGTTCGAGCAGTCGGGCAGGTTGTTCGTGCCGAAGGACCGGACCATGAGTTGGTAGAGGAACGCCGCCTCGTTGGAGGCGCGTCCGGAGGTGTAGAACGACGCGGCGTCGGGGGAGGGCAGCGCCCGCAGCCGATCGGCGATCAGGGCGAACGCGGCGTCCCAGCTGATTGGCTGGTAGTGGGTCGCGTCGCGCGGCCGGTGCATCGGCTCGGTCAGCCGGCCCTGCTGCCCGAGCCAGTAGTCGGAGCGCTCGGCCAGTTCGCTGACCGGGTGCTCGGCGAAGAACTCCCGGGTGACCCGGCGCAGGGTCGCCTCCTCGGCGACGGCCTTGGCCCCGTTCTCGCAGAACTCGGCGGTGCTGCGGTGGTCCGGGTCCGGCCAGGCGCAGCCAGGGCAGTCGAAGCCGTCCTTCTGGTTCACCCGTGCCAGCGTCAGCGCGGTACGACGCACGCCCATCTGCTCGGTCGACATCGCCAACGCCTTCGCCACGGCCACCAGTCCCGCGGCGCCGCGCTTCCGCTGGCCGACCTCGAGGCCGGAGTCGTCGGGGTCGTCCACCGGTGGGCGCTTGGTCACCCGGTCATTGTGCCGGGTCGGTTGTCGAGCCTGTCCAGCCGCAGCCGGATATCCTCACCGGGTGATTGATCCGCGTGTACTCCGTGAGAACCCCGACCTGATCCGTGCCGCCCAGGCGAAGCGCGGACTGTCCGGGGACGTGGTCGACACCGCCCTGGCCGCCGACGAGGCCCGCCGTACGGCGATCACGGCGTTCGAGTCGTTGCGCGCGGAGCAGAAGTCGCTGAGCAAGCAGATCCCGAAGGCTCAAGGGGACGCGCGCGCGGCGCTGCTGGCGCGGACCAAGGACCTCGCCGCCGAGGTGAAGGCCCTCGAAGCCACCCAGAACGAGGCCGAGCAGGCCTGGCAGGACGCGATCCTCTCGATCCCGAACCCGGCGGCCGACGAAACCCCGGCCGGCGGCGAGGACGACTTCGTGGTCCTGGAGACGATCGGCACCCCGCGGGACTTCGCCGCCGAGGGCTTCGAGCCGCGCGACCACATCGAGCTCGGCAAGATCCTCGGCGCGATCGACATCGAGCGCGGCGCCAAGGTCTCCGGCTCGCGGTTCTACTTCCTCACCGGTGTCGGCGCCGAGCTGGAGTTCGCGCTGATCAACCTGGCGATGGAGCAGGCCCGGGAGGCCGGCTTCACCCAGGTGATCGCCCCGTCGCTGGTCAAGCCCGAGGCGATGGCCGGCACCGGCTTCCTCGGCCAGGCCGCCGATGACGTCTACCGGATCGAGGGACAGGACCTCTACCTGGTGGGGACCTCGGAGGTCCCGATGGCGGCGTACCACTCCGAGGAGATCCTTGACGGCGCTGCGCTGCCGCTGCGGTACGCGTCGTTCAGCCCCTGCTTCCGCAAGGAGGCCGGCTCACACGGCAAGGACACCAAGGGCATCATCCGGGTGCACTGGTTCGACAAGGTGGAGATGTTCGTCTACACCACGACCGAGGACTCGTACGCCGAGCACCAGCGCCTGCTGGACTGGGAAAAGCAGTTCCTCGACAAGCTCGAGCTGGCCTACCGGGTGATCGATGTGGCCGCCGGCGACCTCGGGCTCTCGGCGATCCGGAAGTTCGACTGCGAGGCCTGGATCCCGACCCAGGGCAAGTACCGCGAGCTCACCTCGACCTCGAACTGCACCGAGTTCCAGACCCGTCGGCTCAACACCCGCGGTCGCTTCGACGGGGACGTGCAGCCGATCTCGACGCTGAACGGCACCCTCTGCGCGATGACCCGGACTATCGTCGCGATCCTGGAGACGCACCAGCAGGCGGACGGGTCGGTCCGGGTGCCGAAGGCACTGCAGAAGTGGCTCGGGCGCGAGGTCCTGGAGCCGGTGTCGACCGTTGGTGGTTGAGGTGCGAGCGCCGCTTTACCCGGTGCTTGTGGTGCGAGGGCAGCGAGCCTCGAAGCCATGACCTGGACCCCGAAGCTCGTCGCGCTCGACATCGACGGCACCCTGCTGATCCCGGACCTGGAGCACGGCTTCAGCACCGAGACGGTGACCGAGCCGGTCACCGAGGCAGTCCTCGCGGCGGCCCGAGCAGGCGCCCACGTCGTCCTGGCCTCGGGTCGCGCACCGCTCAGCATGGCCGGGGTCGCCGACCGGCTCGGGCTGACCCGCCTGGTCGAGGAACGGGTAGGTCAACGGCTCCACGTCGTCGCCTCGAACGGGTCGGTGGTCTTCCGGCACGCGCCGATGGAGGTCGTCCACGAGGTGCTCTTCGACGCCAGCACCGCCGTGCGGACGGTGCTCGAGCACGTGCCCGGTGCGGCGGTCGCGGTAGAGGAGCACGGCCTCGGTTACCGGGTGAACCGGCTCTTCCCGCCGGGTGAGCTGGACGGCGAGATGATCATCTGCGACCTCGACGAGATGATCAGCGACCAGGTCAGCCGTGTCATCATCCGCGACCCGGACTCGACGTCGGAGGACTTCGTGAACCTGGCCCGCCAGCTGGGCCTGCACGGCACCAACTACTTCATCGGCTGGACCGCCTGGCTCGACCTCGCGCCCGAGGGGGTCAGCAAGGCGAGCGGTTTGGAGTGGGTCTGCCGCGACCTCGGCGTCGACGCCGCGGACGTGCTGGCGATCGGGGACGGCCGCAACGACATCGAGATGCTCACCTGGGCCGGTCGGGGCGTCGCCATGGGGCAGGGCCCGGAGGTGGTCCGGCTCGCCGCCGACCACGTCACCGGGACGGTCCAGGACGACGGCGCCGCGACCGAGTTGCGGCGGTGGTTCCGGTGATCGATCCGGTCCTGACCACCGCGCGGCTGCGCCTCGAACTGCTCGACCCCGCCGGCAACCCGTGGGGTCGCCGACGGATCGTCCGCGCCTTCGACGACCTCGTCGTCGGCGACGTCGAGTTCTACGGATCGCCGGAGGCCGAGGACGACGGCGTGGTCGAGGTCGAAGTCGGTGGCCGGCTCGACCAGGACGCCCGCGGGTACGGCGCCGCGACCGAGGCACTGGGCGGGTTACTGGGCTGCACCGACGCGCTCGGCGTCCGGGTGCGCGCCCGGGTGCGGCCGGACGACACCGCCGGGGTGCGAGTGCTGGCGAAGAGCGGCTTCACGGGGCTGCGCAGCGCGGACGAGGACGGCAACCTGGTGATGGTGCGCCCGCTGCCGTCGCCCGCTGGTTGAGGTGTCGGACCCCGCTCAACCGGCGGGTGACCACGCCGCCGGGTCGCGGCCGATGAACCCCATCAGCCGGTCCTGCGCCGATGCGTCCGCCGGTACGTCGACCTTCGGGTCGTACTGGCCGGACTGCCTCAGCATCTGGTCTATCGGCTCCATCCCGGCGAGCATCGAGGCGCACCGGTCCTCGTCGAGTGCGACCGCCTGGCCGGTGGCCCTGGCCAGGTCCCAGGTGTGCAGGAAGACGTCGCTGGTGTAGAACCGCGCGATCGCCTGGTCCAGCGGTACCTCGCCGAGGTGCGGGTTGCTGAGTACGGCGCTCGCGGTGGCCGGGTCGTCAAGGAGGTCCTGGACGCACCCGACGTGGTGGGTCCAGGCGGCGACCGGGTCGTCCGCGGCCGACGGGCCGTTCGGCAGGACGATCCCGGCACCGGACTCGAGGAACCCGGGCAGCCACTTGGCCAGGTGGCCGACCACGTCGCGCGCCTTCCACTCGGCGACCGGGGACGGTCGGTTCCAGGCGTCCGGCGCGGCGCTAGCCACCAGGGCAGTGAAGGTCCCGGCGACGGCGCGGTGGTCGGCGGCGGGCGATGTCTCGGTCATCGGGGTCCCTCCTCGTGGGTCGTTCTCCGGAACCGTAGCGATCCCGATTGTCGTTGTAAACCATTAGGTTGAATAAGAACGCGATCGAAATCTCACTGGTTCTCGCTCACTGGGCCACGAGCAAGCTCGGGCACTCGCTGATCGTCGCTCCGCTCCTCAACGCTCCTCGCTACGCCGACAACGGAGCAAGCTCCTTGCGGCTCCGCTCGTACGCGTAACCTCGACCCGTGCAGGCTCTCCGGCTGATCGCCACTGATCTCGACGGGACCCTGGTGCACTCGGACGGATCCATCACCCCGCGCACCGCGGCCGCCCTGGTCGCTGCCGAGCAGGCGGGCCTGCTGGTCGTCTTCGTCACCGGTCGGCCGTTGCGGTGGGCCTTCGACGTCTTCGACCACGTCGGCGGGCACGGCCTGGCGATCGTCTCCAACGGGGCGCTCCTCTGGGACGTCGCGGCCGAGGCGCCGGTCTCCGAGCGGGCGATCGCCGTCGACGTCCTGGCCGAGGTCGGCCAGCGGCTGCGGGTCGCCGTACCCGGGACGCACTACGCGGTGGAGACCCTGACCGGTATCGCCCTGGAGACGGGATTCATGGAGCGCTACCCCGTCCCCGACGGCGCGCGCCGGGGGAGCTTCGCCGAGATCGCCGACCGGCCGGCGTACAAGCTGCTGGCCCGGCACGAGGAGCTCGCGCCGCAGGAGTTCTGGGACGCGGCGCGGGATGTCGTCGGCGACCTGGTCGAGGTGACCTGGTCGTCCGCCACCACCCTGCTGGAGATCAGCGGGTACGGCGTCACGAAGGCCTCGACGCTGGAGGCGTTCTGCACCGAGCGCGGCATTTCGGCCGAGGAGGTGGTCGCGTTCGGGGACATGCCTAACGACCTGCCCCTGCTGGAGTGGGCCGGGACGTCGTACGCGATGGCGAACGCGCACCCGAGCCTGCTCGCGGTCGCCGACCACGTCGCCGGGTCGAACGACGAGGATGGTGTGGCCAAGGTCATCGAGCAGATGCTGACGCAGGGCCTCGACACCCCCGGCGCGGCCGGTCGAGGATGAGGGCATGCCAACGGTGAGTCGGATGCTCCTGGTCCTGGCCGTCGCGGTCGGCATGCTGGCGCTGACCCCGACCACGTCCTGGGCTTGCAGCTGCGCGGTCCAGACGACCGCCCAGTACGTCGGACGCGCCGACACGATCGTCGACGCCACCCTGGTGTGGACCTCGACCAACGGACTCGAGCGGACCTACAGCCTCCAGGTCGACAAGGTCTTCAAGGGCAGCGCCGCGGCTCGCGAGAAGGTCCTGACCAACGCCAGCGACGCCGCCTGTGGACTCGGGCTGCTCGCCACCGACGAGCGCTACCTGTTCTTCATCAGGGGCGAGCACCTCGGCACGATGAGCTCGGGTCTCTGCAGCGGCACCGGCTCGTACGACGCCGCGCGGGCTGCCGAGATCGAGGCGATCACCGGAGCGCCTAAGGGTCCGACCGAACTCGCCGTGTCCGAGTCGGGGCCGGTCGACCCCGACCAGATCGAGGGCACGGCCTGGTACACCGTCGTGGGCACCGGGCTGACCCTGGCGGCCGTCCTCGGCGGCCTGATCTGGCTCCGCCGAAAGGTCTGAGGACCTACAGGTACATGCCGCCAGAGCTGCGCTCGGCGGCGTCCTGCTCGCCCATCTCCGGTGGCAGCGCACCCGGAGGAAGGGCCCGGCGCATCTGCTCCAGCTGGGCGCGAGCGGCCATCTGCTGGGCGTAGATCGCCGTCTGGATGCCGTGGAAGAGGCCCTCGAGCCACCCGACCAGCTGGGCCTGGGCGATCCGAAGTTCGGACTCCGAGGGGGTGGTGCCGCTGAGCGGCTCGATCAGCCGGTCGAGCTCGTCTCCGAGCTCCGGGGCGAGGCCTTCCTTGAGCTCCTTGATCGCGGTGGAGAGCACCGTGGCGAGCCGGGTGCGGCCGGACTCGTCGACCGGAGCGGCCTTCACCTCCTCGAGCAGCATCCGGATCATGCTGCCGATCCGCATCACCTTCGCGGGCTCCTCGATCAGCTCGGTGACGTTCTCGCTGTCCTCGGCGTCGGTGTCCAGGTCCGCGACCGGGCTCTCGGTGGGAACGCCCTGCGGATCGACGATCATGATCCGCGGGTCCTGGTTGTCCTCGGGCTGCTGGCTCGACATGCGTGGAACTCTAGCCAACCCGCCGATGCTCAGGTCCGAAGCAGGATCTTGCCGGTGTGCGTGCCCGACTCCATCAGGGCGTGCGCCCCGGCGACGTCGTCCAAGGAGAACTCCGCGCCCACGGTGGTCCGGATGGTTCCGTCGGCGACCAGCGGCCAGAGGTGCTCCTCGACCGCCCGGCAGATGGCTGCCTTCTCGGCGGTCGGTCGGGTGCGCAGGGAGGTCGCGATTACCGCGCCGCGCTTGCCGAGCAGTCCGGCGATGTCGAGCTCACCCCTGACCCCGCCCTGCATCCCGATGATCACCAGTCGACCTTCGACGGCCAGCGCCTGGACGTTCGGGCCGAGGTACTTCGCGCCCATGTTGTCGAGGATGACGTCGGCTCCGCCGACGTCCCGGAGGATCTCGGTGAAGTCCTCGTCGGAGTAGTTGATCGCTCGCTCGGCGCCCAGGTCGCGGCACAGCTGCTGCTTCTCCGGGCTGCCGGCGGTGGCGAAGACCCGGGCGCCTAGGGCCTTGGCGACCTGGATCGCGAAGGTGCCGATGCCACCGGCGCCGCCGTGCACGAGGAAGGTCTCCTCCGGTCGCAGACCCGCGACCATGAAGACGTTCGACCAGACCGTGGCGGCGACCTCGGGGAGCGACGCGGCGGTGGCGAGCGGTACGCCGGCCGGCACCCGCATCAGCTGTCCAGCCGGTACGGCGACCTGCTCTGCGTACCCGCCGCCGGAGAGCAGCGCGCACGCCTCGTCCCCGACCAACCACCCGGTGACGCCTTCACCGACGGCGCGAACCCGGCCCGAGCACTCGAGGCCGAGGACGTCGCTCGCACCCGGCGGAGGGGGGTAGAAGCCCATCCGCTGCAGGAGATCGGCGCGGTTGACCGCACTTGCGATTACGTCGAGCACGACCTCGTCGGGGCCCGCGACCGGGTCGGGCAGATTGGCGAGGACCAGGGCTTCGGGGCCGCCGGGGGCAGGGACGATCACAGCACGCATGCGCCCAGCCTAGGGGCGCACGCAGGCTCAGGTGTCAGCCGCGGCGAGCTCTTCCTCGACCTCGGGATCGTCGTCCTCGTGCTGGAGCACGTCGGCCGGCTTGTCCCAGCGCAGGGCCAGATCGGACGCGGCGGCAGCGAGGCGCTCCACCTTGTCCGGGTCCCCATTGGAACGTGCCGCGGCGTACCCGAGCAGGAACGTGGTGATCGGCGCAGCGGGCCGGGCCACGTTGTGGGCAGCGTCTCGAGCAAGATCCAGGATGAGCGCTTCGTCGAGGTCCACCTCGACATCAAGCGCGTCACAGAGTTCGTCGATCCAGTCGTGCAGGTTCACCGTTCCACGATCACCCAGGGTGGGCCGGGGCGCAAGAGCCTGGAGGCAGGAAGGGACCCTCAGCCCCCGAAGGTCTCGCGCATCGCGAGCAGGTCAGCCCAGGTGTCGACGTCGCGGGTCTCCGCGCTGTACGCCGGCACCTGGACGATCCGGAGCGGTCCGACCAGGCTCCGCATCGAAAGGCCGTGCTCCTGCTCGTACGACGGCCGGGTCCGGTCCAGGGCGTTGGTGGCGTAGACGGCGCAGAGGTACTGGAGCCGCCCGGTGTCGTCGACCAGGGCGGCGCCGTCGTTCTCCACCGCGTCGAGCAGGCGCCGGATCGTCGTACTGGTGACCAGGGGCATGTCGACGGCGAGCACCACCACCAGGTGCGGGGCGCGGGCGAAGGCGCGCAGCCCGGCGAGCAGTCCGGCGGCGGGGCCGCCGTCGGCCGGGTCCTCGCGGGTGAAGGTGACCGGCCGGGTGGTCGGCACGTGGTCGCCGACGACGACGACCTCGGGGACGTCGATCAACGCGCCGAGGGCGTGCTCGAGGAGCGTCAGTCCGCCGATTTCGATCGATGCCTTGTCGACGCCGTCGAGCCGGACCGCGCTGCCCCCGGTCAGGACCACCGCTCCGAGCCTGTCGGTCTCCACGCCAGCAGTCTGCCACTACGGGTGGTGTGCGCGTCCACGTTGTTACCCTCGCTGCCTGCTGGCACTCTTGCGGCATGGGTGCGGCATGGGTGCGGTGATGCGGGTTGCGATCTGGCAGCACGCCGCCGCGCTCGATGCGGGCGTCAACCGCGCCGCCCTGGCGGCGGAGGTCGTCCCGTCCGGCGCCGATCTGGTCGTGCTCCCCGAGGCGTTCGCCCGGGATTTCGGCGAGCCCGGATCCGCCCTCGCGCCGTACGCCGAGCCGCTGGACGGACCGTTCGTCGCGGCCGTACGCGAGCTGGCCGAGCGATCCGGAGCGGCAGTGGTCGCGGGCATGTTCGAGGTCGCACCCGATTCGGACCGGCCGTTCAACACGCTGGTGCTGACTCACGGCGGTGGCTTGACGACGTACCGGAAGATCCACCTCTACGACTCCTTCGGCCAGCGCGAGTCGGACCTGGTCAGCGCGGGTCAGACGGAGCCCGTCGTCGCCGAGCTCGACGGGACCCGGGTCGGCCTGATGACCTGCTACGACCTGCGCTTCCCCGAGCTGGCCCGGGCGCTCTCCGCCGGGGGGGCCGAGGTGCTGGTGGTCCCGGCCGCCTGGGTCGCCGGACCCGGGAAGGTCGACCACTGGCAGACGCTGCTGCGGGCCCGGGCAATCGAGAACATCTGCTGGGTGGTCGCGGCCGCTCAGCCCGGTCCGCGGTACTGCGGGCACTCGATGGTGATCGCGCCGGACGGCACGGTCGTCGCCCGGGCCGAGGACGGGGAAGCGTGGCTCGTCGCGGACCTCGACCTCGACGCCGTCGGGGAAGCCCGGCGGCGCAACCCGTCGTTGGCGAACCGGAGGATGTGACGCGTTGATATTCTCGGAAGTCGAACTCGCGCTCACTCCAGATGAAGGTGGCACCCGTGGCTGCTTCTGACGGCACTCCGGAGCAGCCCCCCGGGGGCCGGGCGCCGGGCCGGCGCCGCGCCGTACCGGAGAAGCCGTCGCGCGCCACGGGCTCGGCCGCCTCCGTCCCGGCGCCGACGCACGCACGACCCTCGGCCCGGCCGGCCTCGCGGGCGCCGGCCTCCCCGGCGGTTCCGGTGCTGCCCGCCTCTGGCCGTCCGCCGGCCCGGCCGGCCCGTCGCGTCGGTGAGCCGCCGACCTACCCGTCCGCCGGCGAGCAGAATTTCGACCCGATCGCTGTGTCAGCCTCGACCATCAGCCCGGTCGCGCATCCCCCGGGCCGGCGCATCGCGTCGCCGGCTCCGGCGACAGGCCCGGCGACAGACCCGGCGACAGACCCGGCGACAGACCCGGGCGCGAGCACGACCGCGGTCCCGGTCGCCGAACCGGCCCCGGCCCCGGCGCAGCGTCCCCTCACCCGGACGCCGCGCACGGCCCCGCCTCCCGCCCGGGCAGCCGCCCGCCCCCCTGCTCCGAAGCCGGCACCGCGCGCCCGCGACTGGACCCCGCCGACGTTCGGCGAGCGGGACGGCTGGCTCGCCGTACTGCTGGTCGGCGCCCTCGGGGTCGCGGTGGGGCGCTTCGGTCCCGATCTCCCGGACCTGGTGCGGCAGATCTCGGCGATCCTCGTCTCCGGTGCCCTCGCCTGGGGGCTCGCCATCCGCACTGGCGGCCGGACGGTCTGGGCGGCCGGACTGAGCGTGACGCTCGCGACCACCGCGGTCGCGACCGGCTGGGAGCCGCTGATGGCTGGGGCCGCGGTCGGGACCGGGGTCCTGACCGCGACCCTCGCCGTGATGCTGACGACGCCGGCCGCGACGTTCGCCCTCGCAATCCGCGAAGTGCTGATCGCGACCGCCGTCGCGTGGGTGGGCGCCCTCGGGGTGGTCGGCTACGCGCCCGAGGACCTCGCCGGGCTCGACACCGACCGGTTCGGGTACGTCGTCTTCGGCCTCGCCCTGGCGGCGGCGTTCGCGCTGGTCTACCGGCTCGGCGCGGGACTGCACGGCCTCGGCCGCCGCGGGTACGTCGTCGCCGGCGGCGCGGCGCTGATGCTGGTGATCACGCTCGCCTACAGCGAGGCGATCGCGCAGTGGGGTTCGCGTGACCTGGTGGGCATGGTCGACGACGTCCGGGACCGGACCCGCTCGACCTTCGGCGCGGTGCCGCACCCGATCGTCGCGCTGCTCGGTTATCCGGCGCTGCTTTGGGGCGTTTTCATGCGGGCCCGGCGTCGGCAGGGCTGGTGGGTCTGTGCGTTCGGGGTCGCGGCGACTGCCCATGTCGCAGCCCGCCTGGTCGAGTCCGAACTCGATGGCAGCAGCCTGGTCCTGGGTGCCCTGTACAGCCTGCTGATCGGACTGGTCCTCGGTTACCTGGTGATCCGGGTCGAGCAGGCTCTGAGCGGCACCCACGGTCGTCGGGCACGTCGCGACGAGGAGGCCGAGGCGCACCGCCCGGAGCCGCGTCGTACCCAGCCGTTGCGCTGACCTCGGCCGAACCTGCGGGTAACCGCGTCGACGCGGTACGGTCCGCTGCATGGCAGCGACCTCAGAGATCCTCGCGGAGATGGTGGCCAGCGTGCTCTCGATCTCGGTGTCCGTCGACGACCAGGTCGGACCGGGCGACACGGTGATGCTGCTGGAGTCGATGAAGATGGAGATCCCGGTGCTGGTCGAGGCCGCCGGCGTGGTTCGCGAGGTCCGGGTGGTCGCGGGCGATCTCATCCAGGAGGGCGACGTTCTCGTGGTGCTGGAGCACCGCTAGTACGGAGTTCGCCGGAGCGAACCTCTAGACTCGGCCTCCGGTGCGCGGACGAGTCCGCATGCTGGGAGGGGTGCCGGAGTGGCCGATCGGAATCGCCTTGAAAGCGATCGTAGGGAAACCTACCGGGGGTTCGAATCCCTCCCCCTCTGCACTGAGGCCGAGGTCGCGCAGCGACCGTAGGCCGAAGGGTCCTGACGAGGGCGCCCCAGCGCTCGTGTCGAAGGGGCGGTGAGGTATCCGCGACCGTACGCCGACGCCCTTCGAGACAGGCCGTGACGGCTTTCTTCGAGGACCGAAGGACCCCAGGAACTACTCGCTGCCGCCGATCTCCATCGAGACCGAGTCGTAGACGAGGTCGTGCATCTTTTGCCGATAGTGCTCGACGTCGTTGATCAGGCGTCTGACCTCGGAGGCGACCCGTTCGGTGTCTAGGCGGTCGATCAGACCGCTGCCGAGGGCGGAGATTCGGCCCAGCAGCTGCTGGCGCTCGCGGTCGCTGGTCCCGCTCCGGGCAGCCAACCAGCCGTCCCAGGACGAGAACCGCTCATCGCTCAGGGCCTCGCGGACCGCGGTTAACTGCTGTCTGGTCATCAGCCGCCAGTTCGAAGCCGTCCGAGAGCTGCTGAGAGTGTGTCGCAGGTCCGAGATTGCTGACTCAAGTGTCATGAGCCACCCCCTCCGCGAGGTCGGTCGTGCACAGTGGGAGCCTTGAGTGTGACTCAGGCCACAGGCGGAGGCAATACCCCTGGCGACATTCGGGACCTCTGGGGCGAAATGCCCCATGGCAGGCCCCGGGTGAAGGCGGGCTCTCGACACCGGGTGTAATCGGGGGGTGACGAGCACTGAACCCCGGGACTACGGCCTGGCACCCCAGCTCCGCGCGCGGTTGATGGGAATCTTCCTGGCTTGCATCGGCGTCGTGCTGCTGGTCGTCACCCTGGTCGTCATTTCCTTCGACCTCCCCGCGGACCTGCTCACCGGGTTGGTCGTCCTGACAGTGATCGGGATCTTCACCCTCGGTTTCCTGCTCGGCCGACGCTGGTACGTCGTCCGCCTCGACGACCTGGGGTACCAGGTGCGCTTCGTCCGCGGCGCCGGCGAGGTGAGGGCCAGGTGGGTCGACGTCGCCGACCTGGCGACCAACGAGGTGCACGGCGCTAGATGCGTTGTGCTCCGGCTCCGCAGCGGTGGGTCCACGACGATCCCGGTCGACCTGATCGAGGGCGACAAGGAGGAGTTCGTCGACGAGCTCCGCAGGCGCCTCAACGCCGGCCAGGGCCGCCGCCGGACCTGAGCCGGCGAACTCGCAGGTTCTCCGAGGGCAAGGGGGAGGGCGATTTCCCGCAGCCGCACCCGGGTGGGTAACCTGTCTCGCTGTCTGGAGGTGTCGCCTAGTGGCCTATGGCGCCCGCCTGCTAAGCGGGTTCAGGTTAATCCCTGTCGAGGGTTCAAATCCCTCCACCTCCGCCAGATGGGTCACGTTAGAACCCTCGGTGAGTTTGTACTCGCCGAGGGTTCTAACGTTGGTGGCATGGGGCGATCTGAACTTCATCCACCAGCAGGCTGGGCTTCAGGCGGGCCGCCGATGCGACCACACGCAACAAGGCAAAGACCACCAGGACAGGATCAGCGCGAGTCCTCGACCTCGACACCGACACCGACACCGTGCTGCGCTGCAATTCCTGTTGCCCGAGTCAGACGCGGTCCGGCGAGAGATCCACGTCGGCTCCCGACGGGATCCGCGATCTGTCGGACGAGCCGGTCAGCGCCACGAACCAGATGTCCTCGATCGCGCGGCGGACCCGCTCCAGCGCGCCGTCACCGGGGTGTCGCAGGAAGTGGGCACAGAGCTCGAACGACGCGCCGATGACGGCGAGGCCGGCCAGCGGGAACGGCGGGCCCAGGTCGGGGTGTTTGGCCTGCACGTCTGCGGCGAGTGCGTCGAAAAGTGCCTCGCCGAGCCTCAACATCTCCTCCCGCTTCTCCAGCCCCGGCTCACCGGTCGCGTACACCTCGAGAATGAAGGCTCTGCTCGCCTCAGGCTCCCGGTGAGAGCGATCCACGAGGACCGCACCGCAGGCAGAGATGGCCTCGCGCAGCGAAGCCGCCTGCCCGCCCGCGCGGAGCAGATCGGCGAAGAACCCGGACCCCCAGTCGGAGTAGGCGGTTAGGAAGGCATCCTGCTTGTCCGCGAACTGCTCGTAGAAGGCGCTGCGCGACACCTGCGCAAATGCGGTGACGTGAGCGACGGTGGTGCGGTTGTAACCGTGGGTGCCCACCGCCGCCATTATTGCGGCGAGGATCCGCTCGTGCTGTGAGGCCAGGACCTGTTCGCGGCTGAGCCTGTGGGGTCCGTGCGGGAGACGCTCAACCGCTGCGCCCGGGGCTGTCATCTGCCGAACGCTACCCCGCGCCCGTTGCATCCGAGCAGAGCCCAGCGATGCTCGGCGCCGCGATCGAACGGGGCTCGACCATTAGTCACGTACGTGAGCGTACGCTACTCTGTGATCAGGGCTCGGGCCCGGCCCTCCGCAGCACGACGACCGCCTTCAGGAGTCCGACCCCGATGAATCTCCGCACAATGACCGCTGGTTTCTGTTGGCCGGCCGCAGGCATCGCCGCGGTCCTCTTGGTGACCGCAAACACTCCGGTGGCCGCCTTGGAGGACACCGTCTCGGCCCCGACTTACGCGACGGCGGCGATGACGGTTGCAATGGCCGACGACGGCGCGCGGGTCACGACCGAGCACTGGATCCGGCCCGGCCGTGAACTAGACCTGGTCGTCGACTCGCCGGCACTGGAGGCCGACGCCGATGTCCGGCTGTTGCTTCCCGAGGGGTGGTCGGCCACCTCGAAACGCAGGTGGCCGGTGCTCTACCTGCTGCACGGATGCTGCGACGCCGACGGGTACAGCGTCTGGACCCGCATGACCGACGTGGAGCAGCTGGTCGCCGAGCGCGACGTCATCGTGGTGATGCCGTCGGCCGGCTGGGCTGGCTTCTACTCGAACTGGCGCAACCACGGTGCCGGGGGTGCACCACGGTGGGAGGACTTCCACCTCAACGAGTTGCGACAGATCCTCGAGCGCGGCTACCGCGCTGGGCCGCGTCGCGCCGTCGCAGGCCTGTCGATGGGCGGCTTCGGCGCCTTGTCCTACGCGGCCCGCCACCCCAAGATGTTCGTGGCAGCAGCCAGCTTCAGCGGTGTGGTCCACACGCTGATGGACTGGCGCGGGCCCGCCCTTACCAGCGGGTTGGTGCTCTCCGGCGGCTCGGACCCCACGGCAATCTGGGGTGACCCCCTCCTGGGACGACGGACGTGGGCCGCACACAACCCCTTCGATCTCGTCAGTAGTCTCCGGGACCTCCCCATATACCTCTCCAGCGGCAACGGACGCCCCGGTCCTCTGGACCCGACGGGCACGTTGGTCGACCCGCTCGAGACACCGATCGGCGACATGAATCGCCTCGTCGCCGATCGCCTCCGCGCTGCCGGAGCCGACATCACCTCGCACCTGTACGGACCGGGTACTCACACGTGGCCCTACTGGCAGCGCGAGCTGCGTCGAGCCCTTCCCCTGCTCATGAAAGAGCTCAAGGCATGAGCGGTACCCGACTCGGCTCGTCCACCGACACTGGGGTCGGAGATCCCGTGATCCACCGACCGCGCCTGGTGGCCCTTGCGATCGTCCTCGGCCTGATCGTCGGCCTCAACGTCGTCCAGAGCGCCCCCGGCGAGGCGGTTACGGGCGATGGACGCGGCTCCACGGCGGTCGGGTCGGCCTCGCGAACGCCCCTGCAGTACGTCGCGATGGGCGACTCGTTCAGCTCCGCGGCGGGCGTCCTTCCCCTGGACCTGAGCGCACCGCTGCTGTGTGAGCGATCGACGCGGAACTACCCACGCCTCATCGCCGCCGCGACGGACGCCCGGCTCGCCGACGTGACCTGCGGCGGCGCGACGACGGGCAACTTCTTCACACCCCAGTATCTCGGCGTCCCGCCCCAGCTCGAGGCACTCACTCGTCGGACCCGCCTCGTCACCATGACGATCGGGCTCAACGACAGCTTCCTGTTCCTCCGGGTCCAAGCGGCCTGCGGGTCGGAGGGGATGTCCACCCTGGGACGAGGGAGCCCCTGCAAGGACCGTTACGGCTCGTCGTTCATCGACCTCATCCGGTCCACCACGTACCCGTCGCTGGTGACGGCACTCCGCGCGGTGCGTGCGCGAGCCCCACGGGCACGGGTCGCCATTCTCGGCATCCCGTGGATCCTGCCCCGGACCGTCGGCTGCTTCCCCACGATGCCTGTGGCCCGCGGGGACGTGCCCTACGTCCGGCGAATCCAGGCGACGCTGAACCAGGCGATCCGCCGCGCCGCGAAGGAGGTGGGCGCCGTGTACGTGGATTTCGATCGGGTGTCCGAGGGCCACGACGCCTGCCAGCTCCCCGGGGTGCGCTGGATCGAGCCCGCCTTGTTCGGCAGCAATCCAATCATCGTGCACCCCAACGCTCTCGGTGAAGCCAAGATGGCGACACGGACCATGAGAACGCTCGGGTTGCGATGACGGCATCACACATCAACAGGAACGTCCGCAAAAGGTGGACGTCCGATTCAAGTTCGGATAAGCCAGCCGCCTAGTTCTCCCGCAGGGCCGCCTTCTTCAAAGCCCCGCTCTGGGCAACAGGGCGGGACTTTCTTCTTAGTTATCCACAAACCTGGCCGCCTCTCTAGCGGCAGTGCACCAGTTTATGCCCTAATCATCCTAGGTCTTCCCAGTTCTTCCATGATTCTGGGTCCATCGATGAGGAGGGTTCATGGCACGGTTCACCAGGATGCAAGGCGGGCTCGTCGCGGCAGGGCTGTTCGTGTTCGGAGCGGCGCTGCCCGCGACAGCGGCGTCGTACTACAGCGCCACCTCGCCGCTCACGGCGTGGCAGGACGGTCAAGCACAGGCCCAGATGTACGGGTCGTTCTCGATCTCGAACCTGACCTACGCGAGGAACACCACGAAGCACCGGGACGCCCGCCCCGGCGGTGACGCGGCGTACGAGGAGACCTTCTACGACTGGTACGACTCGGAGGGAACGTTCCGCACCAACGTCGGCACCGACACCAGCGAGAAGACGACCAGCTACTCCTGGTACTCGCAGTACGACCAACACCCCTTGCACGGATGCTGCACCAGCGTGCGGATGTACACAAACGTCTGCGAGGACCACGGTGTCTGGGGCAAAGACCCGTGCAGCGTCCGGCCGACCCAGCACATTTACTACTGACCCGATGACGCTGACCGCAAAGTGCAGCCACCGGTACGGCGACGAGTCGCCTGCCCTGGATCGCCTAGACCTGGAGCTCCGGCCCGGTGTCACCGGACTCGTCGGGGTCAACGGTGCCGGCAAGTCCACGCTGCTGGGCGTCCTGGCCGGCACGCTCCGGCCGCGGACCGGCGACGCCTGGGTCGACGGGGTGTCGCTCTACGGTGCGGGTCGCCGGCGGGCGCTTGCCCGGATCGGGTACATGCCGCAGTCCTTCGTCCCGCCCCCGGGTGCGACGGTGCTGGAGATCGTCAGCTACCTCGGGTGGCTGCGCGGGCTCTCGTCACGGGACTCACTGCGGGCGGCCATCGAGGCGGTGGCGCAGGTCGGCCTGGGGGACCGGAGTAACGACCCTGCGCGATCGCTGTCGGGCGGCATGCTCCGCCGGGTGGCGTTCGCGCAGAGCGTCGTGACCGGGCCAGAGGTCCTGCTCCTGGACGAGCCGACCACAGGCCTCGATCCGGAGCAAAGGGCGACGGTCCGGGAGCTCGTCCACGCTGACCGTGCTCGCGCGGTGACCGTGGTGAGCAGCCACCTGATGGAGGACATTGTCGCGCTCGCCGAGCACCTGATCGTGATCGAGCAGGGTCGCGTCGTATTCCACGACTCGCTCGCGCGCTTCCGCGAGCGCGAGGGCGCCAACGACGAGGAGCGACTGCTCCGGCTGCTCGCCGACGCGCGGAGCGTGGCGGTGTGAGGATCCACCTGTGGCTCTCGCGCCCTGAGGTGCTCGTCGGGTTCGGGATCCTCGTGACCGCCGCGGTCTCGTCGATGGCTGTGGGCGGCATGCCGTGGACGGGGTCGTGGAAAATGGCGCTCGACTGGACGAGCGGGGCCCTGATGCTCGTCGGGCCGCTCGCGGCTGGGTTCGCCGCTTGGCACTACAGCCGGCTGCGGCGGTCGGTGCTGGCGACCGCGGTCCGGCAGGCCGGGCGAGGTCCGTTGTCGTGGTTCCAGCCCGCCGCCGGCATCCTCGCTGCAGTGGGCACGGGGCTGGCGGCGACGGGTCTGGTGGCGACCACGATTGCCGATCGCAATGGCTCGGCGCCGGCGCCGCACCAACTGTCGATCCTGCTGGTGTCGCTTCCGGTGCTGGCGTCCCAGGTGTTGATCGGTGTCTGGCTAGGGACCCGGTTCCCCGGGTCCTCGGCGGCGCCGGTTGCCGCTGTGGGTGTCTTCAGCCTCGGTGCGCTGTCGTCCGCCGGCCTCATCCCGGAGACCTTCCGCGCCGGCGGCGTCACCGGAACCTTGGTCGGCGAGGAGTACGACGCTGTCACGCTCCTGGCTCAGGGTTCGGTGGCGCTAGCCGTCGCCGCGGTCGCCGGAGCGGCGGTGCTCCGGGTGGTGTGGCCGCCGCGACAACGACTAGCGCCCGCGTTGGCTGGCCTGGCAGTGGCTGGCGCCGTGGCTGCCGTCGTGAGTGGTGCTGCCGGAGCCGAGCGGTACGTCTTCGTTCCCGTCGACTTGCGCTGCGCGGGGAGTGGCCCCGAGGTCTGCATGGCGGTCGAGACGACCCGGCCTCTGCAGGCCCTGGTCGGTGAGATCCGGGCCTACACGACTCCCTTGCGCGAGCTCGGGGCGCCGGTCCCGCGACGTTGGGTGCAGAGCGTCCCTGGCAGGGAGCTGCCCCCGGGCGACGGCGTGTTGATGTTCGTCAGCGGCGGCGAGGCAGGTGCCGTGGTTGACCGTCGCGCGCTGGCCATCTCCGTGGCGACCCCTGCTGATTGCGCTGGGTTCCGCGGCCTGACACCGCCTACCGAGGCCCTGGACGCCCAGGGGTTGGTCGCCGACTGGATCCTCACCGAGAGAGGAGGCCCGGCCAGCGGACTCGATCCCGAGACGGTCCGCTGGCTCGGGTCTGCGGCGGCGAGTGACTGGGTCCTGGCGACCTACCGGAGTCTCGCGGCCTGTGACCTCGAGCAGATCCGGCTACCCAAGCTCGGGTCGTGACGCGGTGTTTCTAGCGCGCAACGGGTTCTATCGGTTGACTCTGCTTGCCCTCCTCCTCGGGATCCTGCTCCGTGTCCTCGGTGACGACCTCGTCGTGCTGCCTTTCGCGCGCAGCACGGTGCTGGTACGGAACCTCGTCCCGGGGGTGGTGACGATCCTGCTCGGGTGGGCAGCACAGGACCAGTGGGTGGGGTGTCAGGTCGCCACCGTCCGCCGGGCCTGGGTGCTGACGGGCACCCGCGCCCTCGCTTCCGTGTCGCTCTGCCTGGTGGCGTCGGGTGTGGCGTTGGTCGGGCAGCGAGAGCCAGCACTCCTCTGGCTGTGCGTGAGCTTCACCGGGCCGGCGGTGCTGCTCGCCCAGCACCTGTCGTGGTGGTGGGCGGTGCCGCTGGTCGCGCAGGTGGCACTCCTCGAGGTCGGCCTCGGTGTGATGGAGACACCGATGCTTCGGATCGTGACGGATCCCGTCGTGGCGACCTTGATCCTGGCGTTCTGTCTTGTGCTCGCAGCGGCCACCGGCAGCCGTACCACCGGCAGAAGCACCACCGGCGGAGTGGCCTGGGCCTGAGGACTGCGCGGCTGCCGTCCAGTTCGTATCGTTTGCATGAACTTGCAGGAAGGTGCACTGCACGTTCATGAGGCAACTGGTCTACTTCACGGCATCCGGGGAACTCGGAGAGAATCGGGACATCCGGTCACCTCCCCTTAGTGATTGGCACAACTGAAGGACAGACGATGAGGAAGATTGTCGCCCGCACAGCGGCAGCCGTGATCCTGGCAACAGGCATCCTCGCCGGGGGCTCGGGCCCGGCGAACGCGGCAGCGGACAAAGAGCTCGACCGGCCGGTATCGATCCTGCGATTCGATACCGGCTGGGGCTGATCGACAACTGAAGACTCGAGACGCGGGCGAAGGTCACCCCCTGACACCGTCGTGCCAACCAGGCCCGTCTCGTGACCAAGAGCGGAGAGACCCCACTCTCCGCTCTTGTCATGTCCGGAGCTGGGTCACCCGTCGCGCTTCTGGCGGTCCTTGTCACGCATCTCCGCACGAGCGATCGCGTAGCCGAGCTGGAATCGGGTCTCGACGTTGTACTCCGCCTTCAGCGCGGCGACGTAGCCGGCGTACGTCCGGGTGCTGACCCCGATCCGCTTGGCGCTGGCGTTGTCGCTGTGCCCCTCGACGAGCATCCGGACGGTCATGTTGTGCACGTCGTGGGCGATCTCTCGCTCCGTGGTGCTCTCCCGGTCGCCGAAGGCGTGCGCTCGTTCCCAGAACCGTTCGAAGATGTCGGACAGGTAGGCGACCAGGCTGGCGTCGTGGATCACGACGGCCACGTCGGTGCCGTCGGTTCCCGGTACGACGGCCAGCCGCCGGTCGACGACGATGAGGCGGTTGAAGAACTCGTCGAGCGTGCGGACCTCGGCGCCCACCTCGGTGACCTTCTCGACGTACTCGCGGGTGACCAGGCTGCGTCGCGCCGAGTGCTGGTACAGCGTCCGCATCCGGACGCCGCGCGCCAGCGCGCTCTTGTCCCGCTCCAGCGCCGCGTCCAGGACGGCCGCGGACCGGGCGCCGTCGGGCTGCGCGGTCAGCAGCTCGCTCTCGGCGTCGCCGACCACCGAGGTGAGGAACCGGTTGATGTTGGAGATCCCGCGGATCTCCACGATCGAGGAGTCCCCGGGGGCGGTACGACGGAACGCCAGCCCGAGCTCGGCGAAGGTGGTCGCCCAGGCGGTCGACTCGGCAAGCAGCTCGGTGGCGCGCTGCCCCATCGGGGCGACCACCCGGGACTGCACGATCGCCGGGTCCACGGGCAGGTAGGTGTCGGTGGTCGGGTCCAGCGCCATCAGTCCGAGCTCGAGGAGCAGCGTGAATGAGGCGTGCTCCGGACCGCCGGGGGCGATCCGCTCGTCGGACTGCTTGACAGCGCCCTCGACGACGACCCGCTGGTAGAGGTCACCGGCGCCGTGCTGGAGGAGCTCACGCTGCTCTGCATCGAATTCCGACGTCACCGGCCGATGATCGCATGAATGTGCAAAACCGGACATTGCCAAAGGTTGTGCAGTAGGCGCGCGTGACTGCGCGCCCGGGCAGGTGTCTCCCTCTGAGACAGATCCATGCATCCGTACTCGGAGGACAGACATATGACCGGACTGACACGCCGAGCCCTCGCCACCGGCGCGGCCTCGGCACTCATCGCTCTCGGGATCGCCGCTCCCGCACTCGCGGAGGGGCACCGCCAGAGCTACATGAACGACTGGCACGACGGCGACCGGTCGTCGAGCTGGCGTGACAACAACATCGACAGCACCAACGGACGGGTCTCATTCAAAAGCTGCACCCGTGAGTTCACCGCAACCATCCGCCGTGACAAGTCGTTCGGCCCGGACCCGAGCGTCGGGTCGGAGAAGATCAACTGCCGTTCGTATGCGGACGCCGTCTACTCCGGAGATGTCTCCTCCGGGGACTACCACTTCGACGTCACCGGGATGGGCCTGGCCTGGTGCTCCTCGGGACAGTGCGCCTACAACCTGACCGACGTTCCTGAACTGCACATCTACTGGTGAGCGTTCCGCTGCTGGTCGCACGGCACCTCGCGTTCTCCTACGGCCGCTGGCGGAGGAACATCGTCTTCTCCGGGCTCGACTGGAAGGTCGAGCCCGGAGCGACAACGATGCTTCTCGGGCCCAACGGAGCTGGGAAGTCGACGCTCCTCAAACTCCTTTGTGGGTACGAGGTTCCCGACGCCGGCACGGTCGATTTCGATGGCAAGACAGGACGGCGGACGCTGTACGCGAACGTCGGGTGGATGCCGCAGGACGTCCAGCCAGCGCGCGGGCTCACGGTCTCCGAGCAGGTCGAGTACGCCGCCTGGGTGGGTGGTGAGTCCCGCCGCGACGCCCGGGCGCTGGCTCGGCAAGCCGTCATCGACGTCGACCTTGAGGAGAAGAAGGACGTCCGGACCGACCGGCTCTCCGGCGGTCAGCTGCGTCGGGTCGGTCTCGCTCAGGCCGTCGTACGGCGTTCGCCCGTACTCCTACTGGACGAGCCGACCGCGGGCCTCGACCCGGCACAGGCAGCGAACTTCCGGCGTCTGCTCCGCTCGCTCGACTACCCGGGCGGGATCGTCATCTCAACCCACCAGGTCCACGAGCTCGAGGACGACGTCGACCGGGTCGCCGTCCTCGCCGGTGGGGAGATCCAATTCGCGGGGACCGTCGCCGCACTCCGTGCAATCGGGAGCCGTCCCGGCCACCCTCCGGTTGGCCTGGCTGAGGCTTTCGCTGGGTTGATCGGCGGGGGAGGGCATTGAGGTTCGTCACCGCTCTGCGCTGGACCGCGAGCTTCTGGTTCTTCCCGGCACTCTTTGCGCTCACCTGCGTGGTGGCGGCGCAGAACACCTGGCGCTCTGGGTACGCGGTCGGTGACATCGCGTCGGCCGGCACCGGGCTTGATCTCGCCGGGCCGATGGTCGCGGCGTTCGTCGCTCTCCGGTTCCGCGGCTTCCCTCGGTTCGTCCGGACACTCCGGTCCTCCCGTTCCGGGATCAGCCTGGTGCTGTGCGCCTGGTGGCCGCTGCTGCTCGGCGCTCCGGTGGTACTCGGGAGCGCGATCTTGGTCTCGGCAGCGGCGGTTCCGCTCGATCGTGACGGCTGGACGCTCCTGACCGTGTACCTGGTCGCGGCCCTCGCGTGCGCGCTGGTCGGGCTCACTCTCTCGTGGGCGCTTCCCGCTGTTGTCGCCGTCCCGGTCGCAGCAGTCGGGCTCTTCCTCTGGTTCGCCTACCTTCCCGCTTCGGACAGTGCCTTGCTGCACAACCTCAACTCCACCTTCACTGCCTGCTGCACCGCCAACACCCGGCCTGCGGACGTGGCCGTGCTGGCTTCACTCGCGGTGACGGGTGTGGTCTGCATTGGCGTGCTCCTCCTCCTTGCTCCCGTTCGCTGGGCCGATGGCTCACGGATCGTGCTGGCACCGGTACTCGCAGTCCTTCTGGGTCTCGCGCTACTCAGCGGTGTCGGCGTCGCGCGGAGTTCGAGCGAGCCGCTGGAACTGGTGCCGGTTTCACCACGGACCACCGAACTCGCCTGCCGTGACGCAGGGCAGGTCCGGGTCTGCGTCTGGCCCGAGGACGTGGCCCGCACCGATCCCCTGACGGCGATCGCGGCCCGAGCCAACCAGCACCTCGGACGCTGGGGGCTGATGCCGATGACGCTCCTGGCCGAGGGCGGTCGAGGCTCCGGCGCGGTCGACGTCACGGCCTCCTCGGACCTGAGCAACCAGGATCTGCACCATTCGATCGCGGCCGGGTACGTCGACCGAATGTCTGGCTGCGCCGATGCGGCCGGTCCCGAACGCGACGAGCGAGTGGCGCTGATGGCCTTGGCGGCGGGTCTGACCCGGACCGATCTCGCGAGCAGGTTCCCGGCAGCGGTGGTGGCCGTGGCGAGCGAACGCTTCGACCAGGCCAGGTCCTCCCCGGCAGCGGTGCGGGACTGGTTCGGTGCCGGTCTTCGCTGCGGGTCGGTCCGATGATCCTCTGGGTGCGGACACGTCGGGTCGGTGGACTGGTTCTAGGCCTCGTCGGGCTGGGTGGGTTAGCGGTGGTCCTCGGTCCGAGGTCGCTGGCGGTGCCGGCCCTCTTCGGGAGTGCGGCGAGCACAGTGCTGCTCGCCGCGATCCTGCCGTTGCTCTGGGCTGCTGTTCTCGCAGACGCCTTTGCCGCGCGGACCCAGGCAGTCGAGGTGCGGCCCTGTCTGAGGCTGCGGCTATTGGACGTCGGACTGTTCCTGGTCGCCGCAGCAGTGGCGGCCGCGGTGCTCCAAGAGACGCTCGCGGCCGCGGGCTCCTATGGCGCCCTCGGGCCGGTGCTGATCGTCTCGGGCCTCGCGTGCTGCGCGACGTTGTGGAGGGGGGCCGGTCCAGCCGTCTTCGTGGTCACTGCACTGTTGCTGGGCACGACGGCGTACGGCGTGGACGCGCCCGCTGCCCGGTACATCCGAGTGCTCCAGGTCGACGGCGTCGCGTGGTGGTCATTCTCCTGCGGAGCGGTGCTCTGCCTGCTCGCGTGCACCGCCCTGCTCAAGAGGAGGGTCGGGTCACAGTTGGGGGCGACGCACCGGCTCGAGTGACGATGGAGAGCACGAACGGGGGCGGCACCCCGATGGGGGCGCCGCCCTCGTCTGCGTCGGCTGAGAGGGCGCGCCGCGCCCGTCTCGAAACCTAGAGACCCAGGCGGGACTTCAGGCCGTCGAGCTCGCTCCAGAAGACTCCCGGCAGGTCGTCGCCGAACTTCTCGAACCACTCCTGGATCTGCGGGATCTCGGCCTTCCACTCTTCGACGTCGACCTTGAGGGCCTCGGCGAGCTGCTCCTGGGTCATGTCGAGACCGTCGATGTCGAAGGAACCCGGCGCCGGCACGTGGCCGATCGGGGTCTCGACGGCCGCGGCCTGGCCATCGATGCGCTCGATGATCCACTTCAGGACGCGGCTGTTCTCGCCGAAGCCCGGCCACAGGAACTTGCCGTCCTCGTCCAGACGGAACCAGTTCACGTAGAAGATCTTGGGCATCTTGGACGCGTCGTTGTCCTTGCCCATGTTGATCCAGTGGCTGAAGTAGTCACCGGCGTTGTAGCCGATGAACGGGATCATCGCCATCGGGTCGCGCCGGACGACGCCGACCTGGCCGACCGCGGCAGCGGTGGTCTCCGACGACAGGGTCGCGCCGAGGAACGTGCCGTGGGTCCAGTCGCGGGCCTCGGAGACCAGCGGGATGGTCGTCTTGCGGCGACCGCCGAAGAGGATCGCGTCGATCGGGACACCGCGCGGGTCGTCGTACTCGGGCGCGAGCATGTCGCACTGCTTGATCGGGGTGCAGTAGCGGCTGTTCGGGTGCGAAGAGAGTTCGGTGCTCTCCGGTGTCCAGGGCTCGCCCTTCCACGAGGTGGCGGCTTCCGGTGCATTCTCAAGGCCCTCCCACCAGACGTCGCCGTCCTCGGTGAGCGCGACGTTGGTGAAGACCGAGTTGCCCTTGTTGATGGTCTTCATCGCGTTCGGGTTGGTGTGCTCGTTGGTGCCCGGGGCGACGCC